>CP049016.1:2618764-3273455 GCA_004376055.2 Nitrospirales bacterium LBB_01 | reverse complement strand
AAGTTTTCAACAAATTATCAACAATTGTTAATAATTCCTAAATAACTCCTTTCAAAATTCGGTAATAAATTGTTCATATCTAAGTATAATTTTAAATTGTTGATAAGTGTGTAATTTGCGCTAAATATCCAACAACAAAGCAAACACGATAAGTATGTGTCAAACATATACTTTTTGTAGGTTTTAAACATTTTAACGCCCCCTACTGTTACTACTGTTTCTTTTACATAAATAGTAATAGAAGGGTTAAGCATTTTTTCTCCGTATTAAATACTCCTTTATAAATGAGCTAAGCTCTCCATCAAGAACAGCGTTAACGTTACCCATCTCATATCCCGTTCTGTGATCTTTAATCAACCTGTACGGATGAAGCACGTAGGAGCGAATCTGATTTCCCCATTGGATGTTTTTTTTGTCACCTATAATGCCGTCAAGTTTTTTCTCCTGTTCTAAGACCTGAAGCTCGTAGAGCCGGGATTTAAGAATGCGCATTGCTCTCTCTTTGTTTTTGTGTTGAGAGCGTTCATTTTGACAAGAGACCACTATTGATGACGGAAGGTGAGTAATTCTTACTGCCGATGAGACCTTATTAACGTGCTGACCTCCAGCGCCTGAGGCTCTATAGGTATCAATTCTTAAATCATCGTCTTTAATATCTATTTCAATGTCTTTTTCTATTTCAGGGTATGCCAGCAAGGCTGCAAAAGAAGTGTGTCTGCGTTTGTTTGTATCAAACGGAGAAATTCTAACAAGTCTGTGCACTCCTATTTCAGAGCGAAGGTAGCCATAGGCATAGGCGCCGCTTATTGTTATCATAACGCTCTTAATTCCTGCCTCATCACCATTGAGTAAATCAACAATTTCAGCCTTAAATGAGTTTCTTTCGGCCCATCGTAAGTACATTCTCATCAGCATCTGAGCCCAGTCCTGACTCTCCGTGCCGCCTGCCCCGGGATGTATTTCCACTATTGCATCACATTCGTCAAATTTGCCGCTTAGGAGGTGCTTTAACTCAAGAGAGCCAATCTTTTCCACAGTGCTGTTTAACTTCTCTTCAAACTCGCTTAAAAAAAGCTGCCCATCCTCCTCATCAAGTATAGACACAGACTCTGAAAGATAATTTACATCATTTTCAACGTCAAGAAAAGTCCTCACTATATCCTGAGCCCTTGACTGCTTTTTTTTGAGCTCTGACACTTTTTCGTGATCAGACCAGTTGTCTTTAATACCAAGCTCTGCCTCTATGTCCGATATTTCCTTTTGCAATGTTTCCACTTCAAAGATAACCTCTAAGATGATTTAATTGCAGCTCCAACGGCTTTATTTTTTCTTTTATTTCAACCACTCCGGTCATCTCTATAATTTACCTCCGTTTAATAACTAAAAGTGCTGCTAAAATGATACTGTAAATCAGGCAAACATAAGCAAATATGTCTCCAAACACAGTATAAAAAGTCATATTTCCGGCTGATTTATAAATATCTCCGGTTAAGACTGCTCTTTCAAAAAGAGAAGTCTTTTGTAATATCCGCCCGTTTGGGCCTACAATAGCCGATATTCCGGTGTTTGTAGCCCTGATGAGATATTTACCGTTTTCCACAGCCCTAAACACTGCCATCGCAAGGTGTTGGTAAGGGCCGCTTGTGTTACCAAACCACGCATCGTTACTTATGGTTACGATAAAATCACCGCCATTTCTGTAAAATTTTCTCACCAAATCTGGAAATATAATTTCATAACAAATATGCGTTCCAAAACTGGCAACCCCGGCAACCCTGCCATCTGTGAACCCGACCCTTGCCAGCATATAATCGGTGCCGGGAGAAAACTCTCCCACCGAGCCTACAAGCTTATCCACAAAAAAAAGCAACTTCCTTAACGGTACATACTCCCCAAACGGTACCATGTGGATTTTATCATAAACATAAACAATTTTTCCATCCTTGTCTAATAAAACTGCGCTATTTGTAAGAATTAAGGAATTTCCCTGTTTGCCGCGAATGATATCTGTGCCAAAGAGGAGATTTTTTCCTGAACGCTTCTGAAAATTAATAAAGTGCTCGGTGTGCGTTGGTTCGCTCATAAAATAAAACGGCAGCGATGACTCAGGCCACACGACAAGGTCGGTACCGACCGGAGTTTTTTCCAAAGTCAGAGTTTCATATATGCCGATAATTTTGTCTCTGCTGTCGTTGTTTAACTTCATTTCCTGCGGAATATTTCCCTGCACTAAGGCTACTGTGACTTTTTCGGTGTAAATTAACGAGGGCTGCCTTTTAACTCCATAGAGGACTGTTAATACTAACAGCAGAGAGACAATAAAAATCGGTTTGAGTTTTTTAACCAAATTAGAATTAGTTTCAAAAAAAGTCAGAAAAAGAGCCGAGTTAAAAAACACAATTAAAAAAGAAACGCCATAAACTGAGGTAATGTCGGATATTTGGATTAAATGAATGAATTTGTACTGGGAGTAGCCAAGAAATGACCATGGAAAGCCGGTTATAATGATTCCTTTTAAGTATTCAAGGCAGACCCATATAAAAGGTGCTCCGTAACAGGCACGCTTTAAAGACCATCTCTGTTTGATAAGCCAGAACATAATAGCAAACACCGCTATGTAGAGACTTTGATACAGACAAAGCAAAAATACTAAAATCAAACTTAAAATAAACGGAATCCCTCCAAAATGGTTAAGTGAGTGATAAATCCAGTACTGAGTGCCAAAGAAAAAGAATAGTCCCGTTATAAGTCCTGAAAATATGGCCTGAAGCTTGTCTTTAGAGGCTGTAACAGAGTAAAACAGCGGCAAAAGAGCCGCCCATGCAAGCGAGGACAGCTCAGGCTTTGGGAATGCAAGAAACAACAGAACACCTGAGAGTGACGGCATGAGGTAATTGAAAGTTTTAGAATTAAGTTTTTTTATCATGCTTGACAACCTGCAAGTGAAATTGTGTAATATAGTCATAGTGTGGGCAGTTAGCTCAGTCGGTAGAGCAGAGGCCTGAAAAGCCTCGTGTCCGCAGTTCAATTCTGCGACTGCCCACTCTTTTTTATTCTTGTGTTCATGCGATTAATTATTGATTATAAACGAAATGGTCGTAAATATGCTAAGGGGAGTTTTTCTAAGGCAGGATGCCGCCCTATTACCACTGCTTCTTAAAAGAGTCCTTATCAAACAGTTTATTGACTGAATCAAAGTGTGACTCTTTGTTTTTAAACATACTGGATGCGCCTTTGTTGAAAGCTTTGTAGAGAATGCTGAGTGGGTACAAAAACACAAAGAAAATAATAGATAGGAGAATCTTGCTGTTAAATGTGCCGATAAGGTGGGCAAATTTAAGCCACAGCTTGGCTATTTTTTCACCAAGTTTTAGTTCCAGCACATTTATAACAATAAAAAACAGTGCAAGCATAAGAAACAGCGGCTTTTTAAATACCATAAAAGCCACAAGCGACGCCAGTGCCAAAACGTCTATCGTTTTTAATATTTCGTTTTTATTTTTCATATTTTTTCTCTAAAATAGTGTATAAATAAATGGCGCCACTGCTGAGCCGCCGGCAAACACGATTAGCAAACTTATCAAAAGCAGCACGATTATTATAGGCATAAGCCAAAACTTCTTTCTTTCCTTTAAAAAATCCCAAAGCTCTTTCAGAATTCCCATTATTTTCTCCTCTCTGTGAACATTATAACATTCTAATCCAGTACAAACTCATCTTTCCAGTTTCCTTTTTCAGATAGAGGCGGCTGAGCAGTCTTATCAAAAAGAAAATTACCTATTACGAGGCAATCCATATCGGTTCTCATAAAACACCGGTAAGCGTCCTCCGGTGTGCACACAATTGGCTCCCCTCTTATGTTAAAACTTGTATTAACAACAAGCGAGTAGCCGGTTTTTTCCTTAAATTTTTTAATCAGCTCATAATACTGCGGGTTGGTCTCTTTGTGTACGGTCTGAAGCCTTGCCGAGTAATCCAGATGAGTTACGCCGGGAATATCAGAGCGTATGAAATAAAGCTTATCTCTGACCGACAGGTTTTCATAACCCTCCGGCAGCGGGATTTGTCTTTCCTTAACGACATTTGCCACAAACAGCATATATGGAGAGGGAGTTTCTATATCAAAGTACTGAGACGCATCCTCATATAAAACTGACGGAGCAAAGGGTCTGAACCCCTCCCGAAATTTAATTTTAAGATTAAGCCTCTTTTGCATCTCACGGTCTCTGGGGTCTGCTATGATACTGCGGTTGCCTAAAGCACGCGGCCCCCACTCCATGCGCCCCTGAAACCATCCGACCACTTTGCCATCGGCAAGGGCAGAGGCGGTACTGTTGCAAAGCGCATCAAAATCCTCGTAAAAGGTGTGCGGCGCTTTGTATTTCCGTGCTGTGAGTTTAATGTCTAACTCACTAAACTCAGGGCCAAGGTAGGCTCCCTGCATCATATCCATGACAGAGGAGTTAACCGTGCGGCTTTGCCCGTCATACATAAAGTGAGCGGCGTAGGCGGCTCCAAGAGCGCCTCCTGCATCCCCTGCGGCAGGTTGTATCCAAATATTATCAAACACTTTTTCAAACAGAAGTTTAGAGTTGGCAACACAGTTAAGCGCAACCCCTCCAGCCATACAGAGATTTTTTGAACCCGTAAGCTTCTGTGCCGTCTTTGCCATCTTTATTACAATATCCTCAGTTACCTCCTGAATGGCAAGAGCGAGGTCTCCGTGACACTGAACCAATTCCTCCTCAGCGCCCCTCCGGTTAAAACCAAATAGTTCCGCCCACTGGCTGTCTTTAACCATAGATAGCCCAGTGGCATAATCAAAATAATCCTGATTTAAAAACACTGAGCCGTCTTCTTTAACGTCAATCAGCGTTTTAAGGATAATGTCTTTAAATCTGGCGGCCTGAGGGCTGTTGCCATACGGAGCAAGCCCCATCAGTTTGTATTCGCCGGAGTTTACCTTAAATCCCAGAAAATAAGTGAATGCCGAATAAAGAAGCCCAAGAGAGTGTGGAAATTTCATTTCCCTAAGCATTGTAATGTTGTTGTCAGTGCCGTGTGATATGGAGGCCGTAGCCCACTCTCCAACTCCGTCAACGGTGAGCACTGCCGCCTCTGGAAACGGGCTTGGATAAAACGCCGAGGCACTGTGAGACAAATGATGTTCTGAAAACAAAAGAAGTGGTTTTTCTTTACTAATTTTACCTAATTTGGAAAGTTCATCGTTCAAAAGTTTCCGCAAAAACAGTTTTTCCTTAAGCCACACCGGAATTGCAGAAATGAAAGAGCGCACCCCTTTTGGTGCAAAATTATAATAGGTTTCAAGAAGGCGCTCAAATTTAAGTAGAGGCTTGTCATAAAAAATAACAATGTCTATTTCCGATATATCAAAGCCACCATATTTCAGACAGAACTCAACTGCATGTTTAGGGAAAGACGGGTCGTGCTTTTTTCTTGTAAAACGCTCCTCATGGGCTGCTGCTATAATCTCTCCGTCATTTAACAAGGCTGCTGCAGAGTCGTGGTAAAAAGCTGAAATCCCCAGTATCACCTTGCCCATCAGGCAGCCCTTTTTGAAGCAAACACTACACGCCTTATAGCGCTCATTACAACGACATTTTACTATATATTCAAGCTAAAAGGCTATTAAACTCACTTTTTCTTACTCCCAAAAACAAAATATAAAGTAAACGATATGAACAAAAGTAATAAGAAAAATATACCTAAAAGAGTGCCGGCGATTTTCATGCTGCCGCCTTTGTACCCTATGTTAATACCATCGGACTGTATAGGAGTTGGTGTAGCCGCTGGCGTTGGAGCCACTGTTGGTGACGGAGCTGCAACTATATTTGTTATACTTCGATTTACCACGCTACCATCGTCAATGTTAGCATTCTGGACGTTAACCTGGTTAGTAACAGTGTTTCCGTTTCCGGTAACATTCACATTATTGTCGGCACTCGCATTCACGCAAAAACAAAATATTATTATAAGCACACTCAAAACTGACATTTTTAACAACTCGTTTGCTTGTCTTTTCATAGTCTCGCACCTCGTTTAAAATGTTTTATGCTGCATCAATGTATGACGGGATTATACACTATTTTACTTACATTTTTATAGAATATTTGAAACTATTGACTCTGCGTTGGAAATATCATACCTAAATCACACAAAGAGCAACCCCGTCATTTAATTGACAACATTCTACTTATCGTCAGATAAAATCCACATTGAGTATCTCTGTCAATATTTTGCATAAACAGATAACTCATTGATAATAAAGGATTAATTCCCATACAATAGAAAATATTTCCTATATTTGTCAAAAAACCGATTTTCTCTGTGTTTTGGCACTATAATTGCATGAATCTATTTATTATGATGCAATTATATGATATGAACCCTAAACGATAACTAAAAAAAGGGGGGAGTTTTGATGGATAAGCAAACTGTTAGTGCAACGACAAAAACTGAGAAAGCATCGGCAGATGACATCAGGGCTGAGATGGCGAGATTTGAAAAGTTTATTGACAGTGCCTTTAAGAGGTTAAGCAAGCAGGTGGAGATTTTGGAGGCGATAGAGGCCTCGGTGGAAACAAAAATAGCTAACCTTGAGCGTCTCATGCACGTCAACGATTGTATCAGCAGTCAGCCATCGGAATCAAACCGCCGCTATGAAGTTGTAGCACTTGCGCGCAGGGGACTTAAAATTGACGAAATAGCCGAAATTTTGGGCATCACTCAGGGCGAGGTTGAACTTACCCTTAATCTCAACTTTTAGAGTTTGATAAAAACTATAGCGAAATTCAAAAGTATGTTCATATTGAACTTATTAGAGACGAGATTGCCACACCTCCTGTGGGGGTTCGCAATGACGGCAAGTAGTTTTTTTTATTCGTCATTGCGAGGAGCGACAGCGACGTGGCAATCTCTGCTTTTAAAAAACGTGAACAAAATTATGCACTTTACTATAATAAAAAGAATTGCCTATGCAGTTAGCTCCGCAAACAAAAAAATGGATTCCTGCCTCCGCAGGAATGACATAAAAAGAAAAGGAATGACATAAAAAGAAAAGGAATGACATAAAAAGAAATTGCCCCCCTTTGTCATTCCCGCCTACGAGCGGGAATCCAGTCCTTTTAACTGTATCATTTGCTGACTGAAAAAAATTCACAGGAGTTAAATCAATAAGCATTAAAAAGAATTTTAACTACGGATGAACACAGATGAATTAAATAATCCTAAGAGTAAAATTACGAAGGGGAATCAGGCGGTTTGGGAGTGCTTTTTTTGCTTAGAGAGTAGATAAATGCAAGAACCTCGGCAACAGCTTTGTAAAGTTCCTGTGGGATTTCCTTATATAAATCCAGAGCGGAAAGAATCTCAACAAGCTGCTTGTCTTCTTTAATTGGAATGCCGTGAGCTTTGGCAACATCCAGAATTTTCTGTGCTATAAGTCCGCTGCCCTTTGCCACCACACGCGGTGCGCCGCTGTCTGATGGTTTATATTTTAGTGCTGCTGCTTTTTTGCGTTTCTCCTCCAATTTAAACTCTGAGATTTAATCCCTGTTCTTTTAAATTCTCGGTGATGCTTAACTTTTTCTTTTGCCCTATGTTAACCACTTTCAAAGATAGCCCAGCCTCATTGAAACGCTTTTCTAATTCCGCCCTGTTGTTTGAAATTAACTCAGTGGTCTCTTTTTTCTCAGCATGAAAGGAAAGAAAAAAACTCCCCTCTGAAACCGTTGTGGATACTGTAAGTTTACCCATATTGCCTAAATCAAGGTTTATATCGCAGGAGAAAGATTTTTTGGCGTGATATTTGTTCTTTTTAAAAAGCAGCTGCCCATCTCTCATCTCAGGCCACGAAAAAGGCAAAAAAGTGTATATCGTATCATTGGCTCGTGAGTTTATCTGATAGTGTTCGATATTTTTTATGAATTTGTCTATTGTATTGGTTATCTCATCTTTTGAAGCCCCGCTTTGACGCAGCACCACCCCTATCCGCTCCTGCTCCACAACGTCTTTTACTTTTAACAGCAATGCCTTCTGATCATGAGCTATGTCAGGTTTTTCCTTACCGGCTGCCAACCTATCGCTAAGGGTTACCGCCTCATCCAATCGTTGTTTCACTACAACTACGAGTTCTTTTTCATTTAAGCTCTGAGTCTGCTTTTCTGCATCGTCAACCACTGTTTTCAAATCGGACAGCGCATACTTAATAAGACTGGGCACAGCCGCCTTTATATCACCCTGTGGAGCAGGCTGTTGCGGAGCGAGTATTTTTGCGCCGGCTGTTTGTGTATTGGTTACTTGTGCGTCGGGTATTTGTGCGTTTGTAGATTGTGTATTGGGTATTTGTGTATTGGGTATTTGTGTGCCGGTAGATTGTGTGTTAGGTATTTGTTTGCCTGATAACAGTGAGCTCTGATTCAATAAACTCTCAGCCTTAGATATGAAAGTATCCAAGGTGCTCTTAATATTATCGTTAAGATCAAGGTTTTCTATTCCCTCAACGGCTTTTCGTAAAGCCTCTCCGAGCAGTTCCTTAACTCCAGTAGTTTCCTTTAAAGCCGCATCTTTCATCTTAGTTTCAAAAAAAACTCCGGAGTTTTCAATGTTTGTTTTAAGAGCAGGCATGGATATGTCCTTCACATCCGGCATCGTTTGCAGGAGGCGGCCAATTTCCGGGAAAGAATTTTTAATACGCTCCGGCATATTTGACAACGTATCTTTCAGGACTTTAAAATCAGATGTGTCAATACGAGCATCTAACAGTTGTTTGACAGTGTCGTTAATTTTAGCGCTTGCCGGGTCCTCGCTTGTGGTATTTACATTGTCTGACTTTGGCTCAACTCCCACAAGTCTGAGTTTAACCTCTTTCCCTGTGCCAACGACTTCAAGAGCTATCTTGTCGCCCAATATCAAGGGTAAATTGGTATATGCAAGCAGTGTAGCATTCTGAGAATCCATAGCCTTTCCAACGGGAGGAGTTATACGAAGGGAGACCATGCCGGAGGCTATTATGTCAAGAACGTCTGCGCTTAACAAATCCCCAAGGGAAAGCGACACAGCTTTGCCCTCTGACGGGGTAAACGTCACCATGTTATCTGTGTTTGACAACACGATATTGTTTATCATTTATGAAAACCTGCTCTTTGTGGCTGTCCCGGATATGTCTTTATCCACAACAACCTGTACCCCTCTCATAAGCGTTGCATTAAAAATCAAAGGCCCCAGAAAATTTGCTATTACCTTGCCGTTTTCAACCCTTATTATTACAAGCACAAGCAAATCCTCGGGGTTTTCTAACTCAAGAAAATTCTTTGTCATCGGGTCTAACACTATAGAAAAGCCAGGCATCATGACCGCAGGGTCGGTAACTATAAAGGCAATATCGGGATCATCCACCGCCTGAAGCCACTTAATCTGTGTATCCTTATAGTCCATCAGTACGTAGCGTTTCAGCTGCGGAAAGCCAAGTATCCCGTCCGGAAAGCTAATCACCCTTGAGCTATCCAACTCAATTGTGCCAAATCTCGTCGTAGGTATCCGAAGAGTATTGGTTTCTTCGTTATGTTGTTCTATCTTATCCAAGGACATTCCGTATTTCATCAAATTCTGTCACACCCAGGCTTACAGAAAGAATGTTTTCCGATTTTATCTTTTCATAGAGTTCCTGTCTGTAGATTCGTACCCCTGTTGGCGCTTCTATCCCAAGTCTGACTTTGTTTCCCTTTATCTCTACCACCGTGATGGTTATAGAATCGCCCAACTTTATGGCTTCCTCTGACTTCCTTGTCAACACGAGCATCTTGCCCTCCATTACGGCTCTGTCAACGTTCCCTCGTTGACCCTTAAGGGTTACTCTTTACTACTCCAACGGCCCCTGACTAATCCCGCCTGACCACTTTGTCACAAGCTGGGTTTAGCTTAACACAATACTAAAAACTTTCTCTATATATCAAGATTATTTAAGATAATCCAAAAGCGATTGCGACATTATTTGGAACGAGCTTTGTCTCAAAGCCTGCATGGCAAGCTCTGCTTTTGACATATCTGAGACCGCCGCTGCCATGTCGGCATCCTGATAGCGCGACGTGACCTCCTGCAGCTGCATAGTGTTATCATCGTTAGCGTTGTAGGTTCTGTCTATGTAGTTTATTCGTGCACCTATCGTCGCCCTTACTGTGGTTGTGTTGTCAAGAGCTTGTTGAATCGGCTTTAAATAAGCCTGCATCATATCTACATCGTTAGAGTTAAAGGCAGTTTCAACACTCTGAAGCATTTCCATGTAATTTGTAAAGGACGAGGAACTTATGCCGGATGCTGTGGGATCAGATGAATGGCTTATAGTTATCGTTATCTGAGGCACCTGATAGTTTTGAATCGTTGGGACAGAGCCGACCATAACCGATTGTCCTATAGTCTTTTTTGACGGGACATAGTGGGCATAGGTATCATTGTCAAGTCTAATGGTCTGGGTTGTGGCCATAGAAATCATAAATGCCTCTGAGCCAGTTACATTTTCTGTAATCCTTGCACTGTAGTTTATATCTACATTAACAGGTTTTTCGTCACCGTTGTAAAGATAGGAACTCCCTGAGGTGCTAAAGGCTGAAAGGTTAACTTTCTGACCGGAAAAAACATTTCGTGATTCGTACTTACTGTTAGAAAGCCGGAAAATAGCTTCCCGTATAGTTGTAACCTCCCGCCCTATATTGATTCTGTCAGTAGGCCCCCTTGAACCGTTTGACCCGTCCACTATAAGCTCTTGTAAGCGCTGCAGGTTATCGGTCAGCGTGCTCATAGCAGTATCTGACACGTCCAAAAACCCTTTGGCGTCATTCATATTTCTTTGAAATTGGTTGTTATTGTTTATGCTGAGCTTATAGTCCAGAACTTTTGACTCGCCTATGGTGTCGTCAGAGGGGCGGTTTATTCTAAGCCCCGAGGCTACCTGCTCCTGTGTGCTGTATAGTTTAGAAAAATTGCTCTGAAAACCATATGTAACCCTGTCTTTTGTCAGAAATTGAGACATTCTCACCGGCATACGTTCACCTGTATTGTAAGGGCATATTTATCTGTCAAAACAGACACCTCATGCCTCCCTGGTTAAAAACATGCCTATTTTGTCTTTTTTCGATTGAGCTGACCCTAACGAGTTAAGAAGATTCAAGTTGTTTTGTACATAGCTAAGGGAACGGTCTATCAGTACCCTGTTGAAACTATTTAGTTCTTCAAGACTTTGAAGTAATGACTTTAAACTTGCACGTATCTCCATAAATTCGTTATCACCGGTTAATTCAGCCAATTTCGCCAAATTAAAATCTGCCGGCATTGTTTTATCATCAGAGGCGCCTGTAATTTGCAGCTCAGGAGGGCGAAGACATATTTCGCTTGTAAGCCGTTTCACTAATCGTATTCTCTCATCCTCCAGAAGGCGTAACTTAAGTATCAGCGTATCTTTTTCCTTAGAAAGCTGCTCAACCGCCTGCTCGTCAAAATCAACAAGACTTTCTCTCTCTCTGGTAAGAAGACTAAAAAGATTCTGATAACCTTGTAACTGACCAAGGAGAACCTTTTTTATGTCTGACACATATTTTTTCACATCGCCTCTTGAAGCATTTTTGACGCTATGTTTTCAGGGGATACCTCATATGTGCCGTCATTTATGGCGCCGCTTACCGCTGCAACCTTATCTTCACGGCTGTCGGGCAGCCCTGCTATGGTACCCTTAATATCCTCAATTGCGCGTCCACGGTCAGATATATTGACCATATCACTTGCAGCTCTGCCTGTACCTGTACTTGTGTCCTTCGGCGTTCGGACTGCCTTTTTGCTGCTACCCGCTGCCTCAGCCGCATCTGGTGGTTTATTGCCGTATATCTTCATCACATGCCTCCTGCACTTAATTTATAGTCTCCACTAATCCCGTTACCACCTTATCGGCATTTTCAGTGTTTTTCTTTAGACCATCCTCGTCTGTTTCAGTGTTTTTTCCCTGAATTTTGTTTCTCATATCAAGCTGCTTTACAATCATGTCTTGCAAACCGAGGCCTCTTTTGGCAAACTGACGGGAAAGCTCAGTATCAAACATCCCCATAAATATATCGCCGCCTAAGCCTTTTCCAAACATTGGTTTTGTTGTCTGTCTCATGGCCTTAAGCATTTGCTCAATAAAAAGTGCCTCCATTTCACGGGCTACGGTTTTAGTTGATTTGCTATCATTTTTCCCTTTCAGTTCCTGTAATCCTCTGAAAGAATCCATTCCGCTGATAGGCATCCTATATTATCTCCAGATCTGCAGTGAGTGAGCCGGATGCTTTCAGTGACTGGAGTATGGCTATAAGGTCACGCGGGGTAGCGCCGAGTTTATTCAAAGCGGCGACAATCTCACTTAGGGTTGAGCCTGTGATTTTCGTAAGCGCCACGTTTTTGTCTTTAATCTCTACAGCTGCCGCAGGCTGCACAGCCGCACCAGGTTCCTGAGGCGTTGGCATTTTCACCTCTATGGTAAGATCTCCGTGGGCTATTGCCACAGGGTGGAGCTTAACATTCTCACCTATTATGATAGTTCCAGTGCGCTCATTTACAATGACCTTAGCCCTTTTGTCGGTGTTAGTGTCAAGGGATTCAAGTTTATTTACAAGTTCTACAACCCGGCCTTTGTATGAGGGCGGAATCTTAACCTGCACCGAGGATGGATCCGGGGTGGCAGCATAATTGCCGCCAAGAAAACCATTTATAGTATTCCTTATGTTTGAAGCTGTCGTAAAATCGGAGTATTTTAAGTTAAATGTAATATCTTCTGCGTGGGCCAGGTCAAAGCCGAATTCCTTCTCAATGGTAGCGCCGCCTGTGATAAGGCCTACGGTGGGGAAATTCTTAGTAACTGATGCGCCGCCCTGGGCTGCCGTAAAACCGCCGATTGATACGCTGCCCTGAGCAAGCGCATAGACTTTATTGTCGGGGCCCTGAAGCGGGGTCATAACAAGGGTGCCGCCCTGAAGGTTTTTAGCGTCCCCGATAGTTGACACGTTAGCATCCACTTTCGTGCCGACTTTGGGAAAGGCAGGAAGTGATGCCGTAACCATAACGGCTGCCACATTCTTTGCTGTTATATCTTTAGTGCTTATAGTAATCCCCAGACGGTATAGCATATTTACCATACTCTGAAGCATGGGGCCTTTTTTGTCGCCAGTGCCGTTTAAACCCACAACAAGACCATAGCCGACAAGCTGATTATCCCGAATCCCTTTAACTGTTGTAATGTCTTTGATACGCTCAGCACAGACCGTTGAGGCGGTAAGAAGGCTGACAGCCGCTATTAAAAGTGCTGCCATCGCCATTATTCCGCATCTTTGTGCTAATGTGTTTAAACCTGTCATCTTATCCTTCTTTAAAAAGGCGAAACCTTATTCCAAAGTCTGGTCAGCCAACCCGGAGATTGCAGCTCCTGAAGGTACCCATCCCCTACCAGATACAACCTTGCGTCAGCCACCTTAGCGCTTGACACGCTGTTTGTTGAATCCACATCGTCAGGTCTTATTATACCCTGAAGCACCAGTATTTGTCTTTCGTAATTTACGGTAACCTCTTTTCTTGAATCAAGGACGAGATTGCCGTTAGGAAGAACCTCTATAACTTTTGCCGAAATAGTGGCAACGAGTTTAGCATCCTGTTTAGTTTCGCCTTTGCCTGTGTAACTGTCTTTTGCAGAGGTAGCAAGTTGATTACCGGTGCCGGTACCGGCTGAGAGGCCAAGGGCGGGGGCTGTGATATTAAAAAGACCCGTTATCCCTTCAGCTACAGAGGAGGTCTTAGTTCCTGTGGTTTCATCCTTATTGTCTGCCGTCACTTTTTCTAAGATATTTATTGTTACAAGGTCATTAAGCCGTCTTGCCTTTCTGTCCTCATAGAGGCTTGCCGTCTCTGCGTATAGAGAGCCGTCCTGAGGGCGTTTTTCCGAATCTCCGCCATAGTAGTACTTTGACGATTGAGCAGGAAGTTTGCTTGAGGGTGTTTCACAGCCGTAGCTGGCCAAAAGTGAAAATATTGCCATTATCATTAGTAGTTTTTTCATGTTTTTAGTTGTCCACACTTACAGTACGGCTGTCAATGACTTTGCCGAAGATTATTTTTTTAAATTTTGGGTTTAGTACTTTGATATACTGCCCTGTGACGCCGTCCTCTTTCGCTATCCCGCTCATGGTGATTGTAAACTTGTCGGCTTTGACCACCATAATAACCTCACGGCCTTTATGCACAACCGGCGCTGTTTCAATGAGAGAAGTGGTAAGTACCCGATTAGCAGGTATTGTGTGATTAACCATTTTCCCTGTGACAAGAGACTCATCAGTGATAGTGCCTGTAGGAATTCTTCTTACGTCATAAAGGGTTTTTGAAATATCGTCTGAGGCAAGGACGGAGCCCTTTTTCAGCGGTCTTGCACTGGCAATCACCCATGTACGTGCCGCAACATCTGCCTCATAGTAGTAGAGGTCACCGGAGGAAAACTTCATAGCAAACATAGCTCTGCCTGGTATTGCGCCATTATATAAAACTATCTCAACAGGGGGCATATCGGGAAACTTTATGTCAGGATTAACACCACTGACCTCTACATCAGGCCATGGATACACCTCTGTCACATATGTCTTTACAGCCTCCTCGGGGCTCCACACTGTCATAAGCATTGTTAGGATGAGAGTTGTTACCATTTCAAGTTACCTCTTTAAATTATTAGCCGTCTGAAGCATTTCGTCAGAGGTCTGTATTGCCTTTGAATTAAATTCATAAGCTCTTTGGGCAACTATCATGTTTACCATCTCATCAACAACACTGACGTTGCTGCTTTCCAAAAACCCCTGAGAAACTGAACCGAAACCATTCTGTGAGGCTGTGCCCAAATCCACTGTTCCTGAGGCGTCGGTCTCTTGAAACAGGTTTGAGCCTATTGCTTTAAGTCCTGACGGGTTTACAAACCGTGCAAGCTCTATCTGTCCAATTTGGCTGTATGTTGTCTGTGTGTTTTGAAGCACTGTCACAATGCCGTCAGAGCTTATACTTATAGCGGTAGTGTCAGTGGGCACTGTTATTTCAGGCTCAAGAGGGTAACCGGCGTCGTTAACAATTTTACCGTCCTTATCCAGTTTAAAAGCTCCCGAACGGGTGTATGAAATTGTGCCATCCGGCATAAGAATCTGAAAAAAACCTGTGCCATCAATTGAGAGATCCAGCTGATTGCCGGTATTTATAATATCCCCTTGCATAAATATTTTCCCAACTGCTGCAGGCGCCACACCAAGCCCTATCTGTTCACCTGTGGGAGATACCATACCCTCTGCGGTTTGAGCGCCGGGGTTTACGATTGCCTGATACATCAAATCCCTAAACTCAGCCCGGCCTTTCTTAAAACCATACGTGCTTACATTAGCCAGGTTGTTTGATACAGTGTTAATATTGGTTTGCTGTGCAGTCATTCCCGTTGCAGCTATAAAAAGTGATCTTTGCATCCCCTGTAACCTCCTTAATAAAAACTTTATAATGTTATAAATTTGCCATATTGTTAGTTACCTTACTGGTAGCCTCATCAAAGGCCTGCATTACTTTCTGATGTGCTTCGTACTCTCTGTAGAGCTCTATCATATTGACCATTTCTCTTACTATGTTTACATTTGACGTTTCAAGATGACCTTGCTCAACGGTTGAATTTGACTCAATAGGCGCCTCTTCAGAGGCAAACGTGCTGTCTCCTTGTTTATAGACTGATGAGGGGGTTGCAAATTCTACAACCTGAAGTTTGTCTATTGGTACGCCGTTTACTGAGACATTACCGTCGCTGCTTATGTTGATATCACCATTAGGGATTCCAATAGGGCCGCTTGTGCCTTGTACAAGGCGTCCGTCGTCATTAACAAGAAATCCCTCTGAGTTGACTTTAAAATTACCGTTTCTTGTGTATCTGCCGCCATCTAAAACGAAATAACCGGGGCCGTTTATCGCTACATCAAGTTGGTTACCGGTGTGAATCAGTCCTCCCATCGAGCGGTCGGTGTAAACTCCTGAGTGATAGGTCATATCTCTTGCATCATTGGGTTGTTCCATGTCGTTTAGCTCGGTAAGCAGAAAGTCTTTAAAACCCATCCTGTCAAGTTTGTAACCATAAGTGTTAGAGTTTGCTATGTTGTTGGAAACTAACTCCAACTCCTTCATTTTTGACACTGCCCCTGAGGCAGCTATGTACATTCCTTTATACATTTTTCGTCGCTCTGTAAGTGTGAATTGCAAATATTATGCCAAAGATACAACCTGTTAAAAATAAAGGATTTTTTACTTTTTAATATGAATCAGCTGGCTAATTTGGCGGTACATTTTTTCGGAAAAAGGGAAAAGTTTTCCGTTTGGAGATGGGTTTAGGACAACTATCTTTACAAAAATATCTTATAAAATCCGTTTAGAATATCAGTTGGAGTTGGAGGACAGCCGGGAATATAAATATCTACGGGAATTACCTTATCAACGCCTCCCAGTGAGGCATAACTCTCTCCAAATATCCCGCCGTTACATCCGCAGTCTCCAACCGCTATTACAAGTTTAGGCGTTGGCACGGCATCATACGTCCGGCGAAGTGCTATTTCCATGTTTTTAGTCACAGGGCCTGTGACAAGCAGTATATCGGCAAATCGCGGCGACGCTGTAAAGTGTATTCCAAATTGTTCGCAGTTATAAATTGGATTGTTTATGGCGTGGATTTCAAGCTCACAGCCGTTACAAGAACCTGCGTCAACCTCTCTTACCGTGAGACTCCTTTTAAAGCGTTTTAGTACTGAGTCAGGTAATGTTATTTCTCCTGTGGTTATTTTGGGGTCATCACATCTGGGAGCCGGGTCTGTAACAATCCCGGTGCGAAATATCTGCCGCAGTATTCTAATCATAAATCGTGCCCCGAATAGGACTGATTAAAACTCTTATTACACAGTGGGAAATCCGGTACAATGTTACCCTTAATAGCCTGTTCAAGAGCCAGCCAATTGACAGAGGATGGGTCTCTGACCATACATCTGTTAATCACCTCTCCGATGTGACCGCTTTGGAGCCAATATATAATTTCGCCGCGCCAGCCCTCAACCGCAGCAAACCCTGTCGTTTGAGGTAATGGCTCTCTGACGTCTGTAACAATTTTACCCTCCGGCAGCGTTCTAAGAATTCGCCGTAAAAGCCGCATAGATTCCCTAATTTCCGCCACTCTTACCCATACTCTTGCATGGACGTCCCCAGCTGTAAGCACAGGTGATTCTACCTCAAGCGTATCATAGGGTGGATATGGATTATGCACTCTGCAATCAACATTTAGTCCGCTTGCTCTTGCCACAATTCCTACCGTACAAAGCTCCCTTGCCAACTCCGAACTCAGAATGCCTGTACTGCGTACCCTGTCCTCAAGCGAGGAGCTTTCCTCATATATGGTTACAAGCCGTTCAAAGTCTTCCTCAAAAAAATTCAGTTCCGATAATATCTCCTTTTTAGCGTTTACATCTATGTCAACCGCAACGCCGCCGGGTATAACCCTGTCCATCATAAACCTATGCCCAAACAGTTTATGATTTGTGCGAACCAGAGTTTCCTTTAGCCGTGAGCACTGATACAACATAAAGGCAAATGCGGCGTCATTGCAGATGGCTCCGATGTCGCCCAAATGGTTAGCGATTCGCTCTCTTTCAAGAAAAAGCGCCCGCAGCCATTGCGCCCTCTCCGGTATCCTCGTCTGTGTCATTGACTCCAGTGCCATAGAGTATGCCGTAGCATGAGCCACTGTAGTATCCCCAGATACTCGGCCGGCTAATTTTACAGCAGTTTCCCATGTCATCGTTTCAAACCGTTTCTCTATTCCCTTATGGACGTAACCAAGCCGCTCTTCAAGGTTAATTATTGTCTCGCCAACCGCTTGAAATCTAAAGTGACCGGGTTCAATTATACCTGCATGAACCGGGCCAACCGGAATCTCATAGACGCCCTCGCCCTCTGCGGTAAGCCACCTGTACTGCCCATCGGTGCGAATCAGAGGAGTTGCGGCATTAAAGGATTTTCTAAGTGGAAAGACGTCATGGGGCCAGTCCTCAAATTTTATCCACGGTCTGTCATCAGGATGACCATCTGGAATAACTCCCATCAGGCTCCGTATCTGCCGCTCAAACCTGTATGCCGGAACAAAGTGTTTAGTGAGGGTTGGAAATGTTGGATTTTCCTTAGAAAGCCGTGATCTTACTATCAGATACTCACCGCCCCAGCGGTAACAGGCATAGACGCCAAATCCACGCCCCCACTCTGTCTCATCGGTGGCCCACTCGGCACACAGAAGTGCATAGGAGTCTTTTAGCACTTTAGCGGCATCTGCAAATCTCTCGGCAGGTACTGTAAATGTAGCCTGAGCGGCGTTATCTTGTAATATAGCCTCCGCTCCAAATGTGGCCCTCAGCGCTTCTGCTAATATTTTCATATTGTCTTTGTAGTTAACCCCTCTAATAAAAAACTGGATTCCTGCTTTCGCAGGAATGACAAGAAAAGAAAAAAGGCTCCGCCTCTGTCATTCCCGCCTCCGAGCGGGAATCCAGTTCTGTTACATTTATCCTTAACTGACAGAAAACCTTCTACCGAAATTAACTTTGTAAACAATATTTTCATTTAAGTAACTCCACAGCACTTAGAAACCATTTATTTAAAAAATCAGGTATATAAAACCCCAAAGCAAGTACAAGCGCCATGTGAAGCAGCACGGGCGTGCGAGCTGTTTTAAGCTGCGTATAATACGAGGGAACATCCCCTGTCGCCATATACTGCACTTTCCGTAATAACCCTGCAAAGGCAACAACCAGTCCTATCAGGATAAAAGGAGTCAGAAGCGGAACGTCTTTTATGGCAGCCGTTATTATCAAAAATTCACTGGTAAAAATACCAAATGGCGGCATACCGGCTATTGCCATAGCGCCCAACATGAGAGTCCAGCCGACAAAGGAGTCGCTCTTAAAAAGCCCCCGTATTTTTGCAATTTCCTGAGTCTTGTGCATTTGGCAAGCGTGTCCTGTCGTAAAAAATATGGAGGATTTTGTAAGGCTGTGCATCAGCATGTGAAGCAGTGCGCCATAGGTAGCAATGGAGCCGCCTAAACCAAAAGCAAAAGTAGCAATTCCCATATGCTCAACCGATGAGTATGAAAACATTCGTTTTATGTCTTTTTGTCTTAGTATAGAAAATGAGGCGACTAAAATAGAGACAATGCCAAAACCCATCATGATGTGTCCGGCATAGTGGCTGTGAGTAGAGCCATCTACCAGCACCTTGCATCTTACGAGGGCATAGAGAGCGATATTTAACAAAAGCCCGGAAAGCACAGCCGATATCGGCGTCGGGCCCTCGCTATGAGCATCAGGAAGCCAGTTGTGAAGCGGGACAAGACCCACCTTTGTGCCGTAACCCACAACCAGAAAAACAAACGCAAGTGAAAGCACAGTTGGTTCAAGTCTGCCGCTTATCTCTGTCAGGTTTGTCCAAAGGAGGGCATCGCCGCCCTCTCCAAGTACCTTTTCGGCAGCAAAGTAAAGAAGCACGGTTCCAAACAGGGCCTGAGCAATTCCAACTCCGCAGAGAATAAAATACTTCCATGCAGCTTCAATAGCGCTTGGTGTGCGGTATAGAGAGACCAAAAGCACTGTTGAAAGTGTGGCAAGCTCCATTGCTATCCATAATACGCCAATGTTGTTGGTAAGAAGACACAAGAGCATTGCAAAGATAAACATCTGAAACATTGCGTGATAAAAACGCATCCCTGCGTGTCCAACCCGTCCGTGCTCACGCTCTCTTTGCATGTACCTGCGGCTAAATATGGCAGTGGTAGCTGATACAAAAGCAGTAAGCACTGATAGATACACGCTGAAAGCATCAACATAAAAGAACTTGCCGCCTGTTATAATTGCACCAGTGCTGCATACCTTAACGGCAAGCACAATGCCAGCAGCTAAGGTTAATACCGACCCAAGTATGTTTACATAAGGAGCAGACTTTCTGTCTCCAATCAGCGCCAAAGCAAAGGCTGCAACAAGAGGGGTTATAAGTAAAATAAGAAGTGTCATCAGTTGTCCTCTCTGAGGCTTTCCATCTGCTCTACACTTAGGCTGTCAAATGTTGTGTTTATCTGAAAGAAAAATATTCCAAATATGAAAGCTGCTATTAACACATCCAGTGCAACACCAAGCTCAACGACAAGAGGCATACCGTATGTGGCACTGGTTGCGGCAAAGAAAAGTCCATTTTCCATTGCAAGAAACCCTATTATTTGAGTGACGGCGTGTTTTCGTGTAATCATCATCAAAAGCCCTATCATAACGGTAGCCAGGGCTACAGCAAGTGTTGAACGGGTTACAAGGGTGGAAAGCTCTCTCACCGGGGCCGTAAGATGATAGGAAAATATGACAAGAGCAATGCCTATCAGCATTGTAGTTGGTATGTTGACGATTGTTTCCACTTCTTTTCTTATTTTTAAGCGCACTGCAAGAACATATAATATGTATGGCAGCAGGATTACCTTTATAGAGAGCGTTAGCACTGACGATATATATAGATGATGCTTTGCTGCTACAAACCCAACAACTGCGGTGTTAACTGAAAGAAAAAACCCTTGCCATGCAAATAATGTTACCAGGGACTTTATTTTCCTCTGAGCAAGCATAGCAAAAGCACTTAGCAGCACAAGGGCAGCTAAAAAACTATTTATCTGTGCCAAAAGCTGTAAGCTCATATCACTCCAGAATAAAAAAACATATCATACCAAGGGTTGCCATTAAAAACGCGGCTCCGAGAAATTCAGTAAGCCTAAATAGTCTCATTTTGGCTAAACCGGTTTCAATTAATACTACCACGACACCAATTACGGCAAACTTAATCACAATAAAAAATAGCGATACGCTAATTTCTCCCACAGTGTCTGCGGCAGCAATTCCCCAGGGTAAAAAACACGCTATCCCAAGTGCTGAAAATAGAAAAAATCTGATCATAGATCCCCACTGAATAAGCGCAAGATGTCGGCCTGAATACTCCAGTATCATCGCCTCATGCACCATAGTAAGCTCAAGGTGAGTGGCAGGGTTATCTACCGGCACTCTGCCCGCCTCAGCTATGACAACAAGAATAAAGGCAATTGCGGCAAACACGATAGAGGGTCTTAACACCATTCCACCTAAGTAGAATGTCTGAACGATGTGATACAGCGAGGTTGACTTGCTTTCAAGTGACACGGTGAAAATTGCCATAAGAATGGCAGGCTCTGTCAGAGAGGCTATCATCATCTCACGGCTTGCGCCCATTCCGCCAAACGCTGTGCCTATGTCCATTCCAGCCAGCGCCATAAAAAACCTCGCCGTTGCAAATAGAGCAACTATTACGATAATATCGGCGCTTGGCGCTAAAAACAGATTCATAGAAATTATTGGAATCACACACCCTACAACAACCGCCGTGCCAAACACAAAGTACGGTGTAAAGCGAAATATCCACGAGGCGTTTTCAGCCAGCACCACATCTTTAATGAATAACTTGGCAATGTTTCTGTATGGCTGCAATACTCCTGCCGACGTTCTACCCTGAGACCAACACTTAAGCATATCCACCCACCCTGAAAATATAGGGGCAAGCGCCAGCACTATCATTACCTGCAGCACTTCAATGAAAATGAAATGTAATGATCTCATAACATAGCCAATAGAACGATTATTGTTACAAATGAGTATATAAGGTACAGGTGAATCCGCCCATGCTGCAGTAAGCTAGCCTTTCTGGACAGCAAAAACACTATGTCAACAATCGGTCTGTAGATCCAGCCCCAGAAACGGTCTCTTATACGCAGGTAGTAATTTGATTTAACAGGAAAGGCAGGGTGTCTTTGCTGCGGGGAGACACGTATCTGTTCTTTAATCTTAAATAGAAAACCAAAAATTCTGCGAATAGGCATAGAGAAAGATATGGCATTGTATTGCATTTTGTGGTTGAGTTTTTGAAATCCGCAATCCCACACCGGTGCTCTGCGAATGTTTCCTGCCCGCACATGAAGCAGCAAATACGTTATTGAGCAAACTACTATAATGCCGATAAGAACAAGGGGCCCCGAGTAGGAGGCACGCTCTGGGTCAACTGGCGTAAGCCACATCCAGCCATACACGCCTGAGGTGGTATTTAACTTTGTCCCAAACAGTCTTTCCGTAATAACATCCATCCAGTCTATAACAATGGTTGGCAGGATTCCAAAACACAGACAGGTGAAAGCTGCAAGCATCATAGCAATGCGCATCGCCCATCCAGACTCTGTCACCTCATGCTGATTAGCACCCCTGTTGTTCCCAAGGAAAATGACCCCAAAGGTTTTTACAAAAGTGGCGGATGCAAGAGCGGCAGTTAAGGCCAAAAGCGCTGCTCCAAGCGGAATCAAGAGCTTCATAAGCTGATTTGGCAAAGAGGGCGAGAGCAAAAGGGCCTGAAAGGTCAGCCATTCGGAAACAAATCCGTTAAAAGGAGGTAGCCCCGAAATTGATATAGAGCCAACAAGGAACAATACAGACGTCCACGGCAGACGGCGTATCAGTCCTCCCATGTTATCCATCTTTCTATCATGTACGGCATGAACAATGGCACCGGCACCCATAAATAGCAGGCCCTTAAACATGGCATGATTCATCGTGTGGTACAATCCAGCCACAAGCGCAAGGGATGCCATAACAGGCAAGTGAAACGAGGTAAATATCATTGACAGCCCAATTCCTATAAGAATTATCCCAACATTTTCCACCGAGCTGTAAGCAAGGAGCTTTTTTATATCATGCTGCATAAGTGCAAAGAGCACGCCCATAACTGCTGAGATCAACCCAAGGACAAGCACCAGAGCGCCCCACCACCATGGATAGACACGTATGATGTCAAAAGTAAAGCGAACTATGCCGTATATGGCAATTTTCAGCATTACTCCGCTCATAAGCGCTGAAACATTTGATGGCGCAACTGGATGTGCCTCAGGAAGCCATACATGAAGAGGTATAACACCCGCTTTAGCAGAAAAACCAATAAAATAAAGTAAAAACGCTGCCGTTGCCCATTTAACGGGAAAATCCATTGCTCTCATAGCATCAAATGTGTAGCCTGTAAAGTTTTCAAACCCTGTGCTGACTCCTGCCATAACACCAAAAGAAAGCAGGATTAAAACTGCTCCCACATGAGCCATTACCATGTACAGGTATGCAGCACGTCTGCTTTCGCTGCGCCCGTCTTCAAACATAACCAGAAAGTAAGATGCTCCAGCCATCACCTCCCATGCTACAAGAAAACACAGCGCATCGTCCGCTAAAACCACCACAAACATTGCTGCAACAAATAGATTGTAAAACACGATAAGCCTTCGTGTCGGCAACTCTCTGCTGAGTCCACCTACGTAGCCCATTGAATAAATTGATACGTAAAATGAGAGTAATCCAATAATAACCATGAAAAACCCGGAGAGCTGATCAAGCCTGAGATGAAAGGGAAGCGCTGGAAGCCCAATTGGAAGCGTCAACTGTTGTGTAATTCCATTGCTTAGCGCCCAAAGCCCTGCAATAGCACAGGAAAGGGAGGCTAACGCTGAAACAGAGAAGGAAATATATATTGTTAGCCGTCTGCTGCCTCCGATTACAATAGCAAAAATGACCGGAATTATAAACGCAGCGATAGAGAGTATTGATAATTTTATAGGAGATATCATGGTAAAATCCATGGCGAGTTTCTCATTTAAGCGGGCTGATGAATATCTCGGCTTCTTTGTTAAACAAAATGCTAATGGTTTTATCATAAGGTGAAACCTGCTTAATTATAGATAACACATCCTCATCCTTAAGAAGCCTAAGTAAGACTGACTGTATCCTTAAGAAGCGTCGTTCACTTTTCGGGAAAATAAAAAAAAGAGTATTTACATCTTCATGATCCAAAGCTTCAAAAGGTATTGGTTTTTGAAGATGGCAAATAGCTATATAGGAATCCACACTAAATGTTTCGAATGTTTTTGGATGTGGCAAAGCGATGCCATGTCCAACGGCAGTTGAACATAAACTCTCTCGTTCCATTATAAGACGCAAGAGCTTTCCCGTGTCCATGTCGTAAATCCTCGCCTGGATACGTTCAAGACAATTTAAAATTACTGATTGTTTTGATCCGGTTGGTATATCGTAATAGATTCCGCCTCTTTGTATAAATTCCGCTATAGAAATTATCTCCTCATCTTCAATAGATTGGGTATCCATTTTAACTTTTTTTGAAAATGACCTGTTATCTTCAAGCCAGGAGGTTATCTCATTTTTATCAAACCGCCACTGACTGCTTACTCTGAAACACGGAATTGTATCATTGTTTATCATTCGGTAAATAGTTTTCTCCGAAACATTTAAAAGTGCTGCCATATCTTTTACCGTTAGGTTCATAGTGTCCTAATATGTCCTCAGTTGGCACATTGTGTCAATAGTATTCTTTTATATTATTCTTTGTCAATAGTTTTTTTAGAGCTGAGATGGTATTTTGCCGGAATATCTCTTAAAATTTTATCGGCAAGTTTGTGCATACATTCATCAAGCGCTTTTAAGCTGAGATGAGGGTTATCATGGCTTTTAAACCAGTTCTTTTCCTTAATGTCTATCCTGTAGTGTTTTATATCGCTAAAAACGTCTGAGATATTTTGATCATACTGGTGTTTTGAGCTTTTATAGTATTTGCCGTTAGACTTAAACACAAGCTCAGAAGCATCATTAGAGATATAATACCAAAAGGCGTTTTTTCTTGTACCCCAATCTGTTTCATCCCAAAATGTAACAAATTTACTGCCATTTTTAACCGTAAGTGACTCAATCTCCTTTATGAGCCTATTGGTAAGCCTAATGCCGTAGTTCATTCTTTCGCTGCGCGGAGTCAGAGTGATTGCAATGTGGCTCTTTTCAGTTGTAAGGTTTTCTGTTTCAGGGAAATCATACTTTATGATCGAATCAGAGTCGTGATAGTTTGTTAACGGCTCATAGGGCTTAGGCAGATAATGTGTTTCCCATGTTTTGTCTTTGTACTTTAAAAAAATTCTGTTATAAAGTTCTATCAATCTCAGAAACGGTCTGCCTGTTCTTAGTGCCTCATCGGGATAGATCAACGTATTTCCTTTTAAGATAAATGTGGGTTTTGGTGTGCCGTCTTTGTTGCCGGGAAAATGTGTTGGAAAGAGGTTATTCCAAATGTCGTTAGTGGGGGTAAACCAAAGTAGTGTCATATTAGCTTTGTAGGTCTCAAAGTATTCAATAATACCGATGTACTCCTGGTCTTGTCCATAGCCGTCAGCTCCAACTGAAAAAACCTTCACATGATGTTTATTCCTGTCAGCAGCGTACAGTTTGGTACACAGAGCCGATTGTGCGTTGGCATCCTCCGGGGTCTGAAAATCAGTTTGCAGCCCGCCATTTAAATAATACTCCAGTACAGTTTCAGGCATACATGCAAAAGGATAGTGGCCGGCTTGAACATAGGAATCACCTACAAGCAACACTACTAAATCATCTTTAGTGTATGAAATGCTGCGCCCTCTGAAGCCAAGCTGGTTTTGCTCACCTTTTAAACAGTTACCTTTCCAACCTATGACCAGTTTGTTTTTTAAATCCGGTAGAACATTCTCTGCAATCCTTAATAAAACCTCAAAAACTGTCAGAGCAAAAAATAACGAAAAAACTATTAATAACGTGTTTGTTATAAAGCTCCTGCCTGCCCCCTTTTTCATACTACAGCACTTTTAAAAAACGCAAACCCAAAACCTCAGGGGGTCGCTGACCCCTAAATCTTAACCTGACAACGTTTAGCTCCGTTACCCTCATCTTTGACCCAAAGGACGGTTTTTTTCATTCTCTCACCCCAGCCCTTTAAATCATTTGCAAAGGTTGGGCAATCGGCAACCACCTCTAACACGTCGCCGGCTTTAAGCTCCGTACGCACCTTAACCGTCATTTGAAGTGTTGGCTGCGGGCACTTCATTCCCTTTAGATCTAACACTATCAACGCCATACTTTAACTCCTTTCCTCCATTGTATTATAACCGATATTGTCTAAAATAATCACTTTATTTAATGGGCCCAGCGCTCTTACCGCATCAACCATTTCTGTAATGATACTTATAAATTTATCGCCCTCACCGGCTGAAACGTAGTCAAACTTACACCGCTCGCTCTCTATCCCAAGCTGATTCAGTACACGTAAAAGTAACCGGTGCCGCTGCATAGCCTTGTAGTTGCCCTCTTTGTAGTGGCAGTCTCCTGGGTGGCAGGCCAGTATCAAAACACCGTCCGCTCCTGCGCTGTATGCTTTAAGTATAAACTGCGGGTCAACCCGCCCGCTGCACATTACCCTTATGACGTTTACATTAGGGGGGTAGCTCTTTTGTGACCCTCCTGCTTTATCTGCTCCTGCATATGAACACCAATTACACAGAAACCCGACTATCTTGGGTTCAAAGCTGCTGCCATTACTCATGCCAACACCCCTTCAATCTCTGCAAATATAGCCTCATTTGTAAAATGGTTACTGCTCAAAGCGCCGGAGGGGCACGCCGCAGCACAGGTTCCGCAGCCCTGACAGAGCACCTCATTAACTGAGGATTTCCGAGTTTCTGCATCAAGCGATATTGCCTTGTATGGACACAAAAGCATACACACTCTGCAGCCGGAACACCTCTGAGCATCCACAGAGGCGGTTATAGGCTCTATCTCAAGCTGCTTTCCTTCAGCTAATCCAGATAGCACATACCCTGCTGCGGCCATCCCCTGAGTCATCGCCTGAGCAATGTTCATTGGCGACTGGCAGGCCCCTGCTATGTATATTCCGCGCACCTTACTCTTTGCGCAATCAAGGCGCCCGTGAAGCTCTTCAAAGAAACCATATGTATCTGCCGTTGTTCCTAACACCTCATTTAATTTATCGGTGTCTTTAGATGGCGCCAAAGCAGGACAAAGCACTACCATGTCAGCTTTTATTGCGCCCTTTTCAGACAAGGTGTTCTTTATTAAAATTCTGCCATCCTCTGCGGCGGTTATCTCAAGTGAGCCAATGTTTAGGTATCTTGTAAACGCAGAATTTATATTTTCCTTAGCTCGTTTATAAAGAAAAAACTCCTCCTTGCCGGGATACACAAGTTCTTTGTAAAGGTGGTAGATGTGTGCATCATTCAGTTTATGCTCAACCATTAGATTATACTTAAATGCGCTCTGGCAGCACACCCCGGAGCAGTACTCCTTGTGATTGCTGTCAAGGCTTCCAACACAGTGTATCAGCGCAATTGACTCAGGCGTTTTGCCTGAGCTGGTCACCAATTGTCCGCCTGTGGGGCCGGTAGAGGAGAGCAGCCGTTCAAATTCAAACGATGTATAGACATCCGGCACTGTGCCCGCTCCAAGTTTTGGAATTAATCCTGCATCATAAAGCGATGCTCCCACAGCTACTATAACCGCCCCCATACGTCTTTCTACTGTTTCCTCCGCATCGTCATACAGTATAATTCCCTCTCCAAGCGGACACGACCGCTCACAAAGTTTACAGTCCTCACCCTTTGCCCTCAAACACGCCGTCATATCAATGAAGGGAACATTAGGGAGCGCTCCTGCAAAGGAGAGCGATATGGCATGTCTTACGTCAAGTCCATTATTGAACTCGTTTTTTATATCTACTGGACACACACCTATGCACTCACCGCAGCCGATGCACTGGTTGAGGTCGGCATAACGTGGAGTCTTTTTTATTTTAGCAATGAAGTTGCCGTAAAATCCGGTTAATTCCACAACCTCGGAAAGTGTAAGGATTTCTATATTCTCGGCATGTTCGCCGTGGAGGATTTCATTAAGCAGAGGCTCAAGCATACACGGAGCGCACTCAAGATTGGGAAACACCTCCTCGTAAAGAACAGGTTGTCCACCTATTACAGGACTTTTTTCAACAAGAGTTACCTTGCGTCCAGTTTCTGCTATGGTAATAGCCGCCTTTAAACCGGCCGGCCCCGCTCCTATTATTAACACATCCGGAGACATCTCTATGGATTTCTTTTCAAGAGGCTTATGAAAACCAACCCGCTTTATGGCGCCCTTTATAAATTGAGCAGCCTTTGCAGAGGCTTTATCTACGCCATCAGTTACCCATGCGACCTGCTCCCGTATATTAACCATCTGCATAAGGTAAGGGTTCATTCCGGCACCGGTAAGCACCCGCATGAAAGTGTTTTCATGCTCACGAGGGGAGCACGCTGCTATGACAATTCTATCGGGCTTTTCCGCAGCTATGTCGTCATTAAGAAACTGTTTGCCGTCTTCTGAGCACATTAGATCATTTATTTTAAAGTAAGCTACATCAGTAAGACCCTCAAGCGCCTGGTAAACCTGCACAGAGTCCACCTTGTCAGAAATGTTTGAGCCGCAGTTACAAAAATATACTCCTATTTTCATGCGCTTAATTCCTTAAGTGAAGTTAAAACATCATTAACGACACCGGGCAGCGCTCCTTCTACCTCAGTGGAAAGCTCCTCGCCAAAGGAGTTAACGTTTTTTGCCTCAATTGCCCATATATGTATCTGAGAGGGCAAAGCCATTCCGAGCATTTGCCCCATATTTAGAGCCATAGGAAAAGTCATATCGTGGCTTGAGCCGCAATTTCTGGTCTGAGACAGACTCTCCGGCGTTAACTTGTAAACTGTCCCGGGAGCCTCTCCAGTTACGATTGAATCTATGATAATAGCCCTGTCGTAACCACTAATCTCATCCAGCAGACGGATGCCTCCGGCATAGACCTCTAACACTGAAACATGCGCCCACCTGTCGCTATCCAACCGCTCTCTGATTAGTCTTGCAGCTTTCGGTCCAACGCTGTCGTCACACAAAATGGGATTTCCAAGCCCTATTATTATGGTTTTCATCGGCTAAAAGTCCTAATAACCTCGCCATCAGCGTTTCTTATGTTGACAATGAGGGGCATCTGACCGGGCAGCGAATGAGTTGCACACGATAGACACGGGTCATAGAGTCTAAAAGCCATCTCTATTTTATTAAGAAGTCCTTGCTCTATGATTTTTCCTTTGGTTATCAGTTTCTCTGCGGCACGCTTTATGGACAACGTCATTGGGGCATAGTTGTTAGTGGTGCCCACAATCATATTGACCATAGTCAGCACTCCCCTGTCATCGCTTTCATAGTGGTGGGTAAGGGTGCCGCGTGGGGCCTCAACACAGCCTATTCCCTTACCGACAATACGCTCAGGAATTACCCTAACATTTGGGGATGTGATTTCCGGGTCAGTTGCAAGCTCAAGCATACGTTCTGAGGCGTAGAGAAGCTCTATGAGCCGTGCCCAGTGAGTTACAAGCCTATGATGAATCGGTTGATACCTGCCATTTACCTTTTTAGAGCCGAGAGTTTCATACATCCTTTCAAAATGCTCCTGTGCTTTGGCAGTTGGCATAGAGTCTGACACGTTTAGTCTGGAAAGCGGAGACGCCGCATATATGCCGCTATCTATGCCGTCAACAAAACCTTTCCAGCCGACAGCTTTAAGGTACGGATATTTTAAGTACGACCACTCCTCGACACGCTCCGCTATGTGACTTACATAATCACTCGGATGATACTTCACAAACTCCTTACCCTCAGGGTCAACTACTCTAACCATTCCGTCATAAAAGTTAACCCTGTTTTTGTCATCCACCAATCCCATATAATATGTATTATGGACATAGATATCAGAGGTGATGATATCAAGGTATGCCGGGTTTTTAAGCACAATATCGTCAAATGCTTTAAGGCTAAAAAGAGCAAAATCAATGTTTTCCCTCGCAATTGCTGCTATTTCTGCTCTTTCCTTTTCGTTTATAGATTTACTCCAGCCGCCGGGAACTCCAGCAGGGAGATGTATCCCACGCCCTCCAACCATCTCAAGCACATGATGATTTCGCGCTCGGCAGTTAATGACCTTTTTTGCAGCGTCAAGACCAACTTTATTAATTACCCCAAGTATGTTTCTTTCAGAGGGAGGAGCATCTGGGCCAACAATAAAGTCCGGGCCTCCAAGAGCGTAAAAGTGGGTGGTATGGTCTGTAACAAAAAAAGCCATGTAAAGAAGCTCTCTGATTTTTTTAGCGGCATCGGGAGGCGTGACGCCAAATAGCTTATCAAGGGCCTTAACGGAGGCAATATGATGAGCCTCAGGACACACTCCGCATATACGATTTGTGATGACCGGCATCTCCTCTGCAAGTCTCCCCACACAAAACTGCTCAAACCCTCTTAGCTCAGGGACTTGAAAGTATGTATTTACAACGTCTCCGTCGTCGTTAAGAAATATCTCAATTTTGCCGTGTCCTTCTAGTCTGGTGATGGGGTCAATGGAAATGCGTTTCATGCCTTTCTACTGCCTCCTAAAATGGAGCCAGCGAGGCTGTATTTGTAAAAAGTTCCGGAATAATCAGGTATTGAGTCAATAATATGGTCGGCACGCCTAACCAGCTCATCCTCGCTAAGACCTTTCTTTTCACCAATATCTATAATGGAACCCAAAGCGGCGACCATCTTTGCTCCCTGATCAAGTACACCTGCTGGAGGCCCATAGCAGCCGGTGCATGGCATATTGACCTTTGGGCACAGCGCTCCGCAGCCGTCGCTTGTCGCTATTCCCATACAAATAAGTCCCTGCTCAAGCAAACACGTTTCCGTATCAGGAATTATTTCATAAGTGCGGTAAAACCGGCTTATCTTCTTATCTTCTTTCTTTCTCTCACACTCAATGCACACCGTGGAATTTCCGGCGCCAAGAATGCTGCCCTTAGGCGGCAGCGCTTTACCCTCAATTAGAGCCTCTATAACATTCCATATCTGTTTAGGCTCTGGCGGACAGCCGGGAATTGAATAGTCAACGCTTACGACCTGAGACAAGGTTTTCACCCTTTCGTAAAACGCAGGAATTGTCAGCACACCCTCAGGCACTGTGGTTTCAGGCTTAGGGACAATTCCAAGCGGGTTATCCACAGATGGGTTGTTTAAATAAATGGAATCAAAATGAGCGGCCTTTGTGTGCAAGTTACTAAGGCCCGGAATACAGCCCTCATAAGAGCACGAGCCAAAAGCTATGAGCAGTTTGGATTTTTTTCTCATAAGGTGAGCCATTTCCTCGTTTTCTTCGGTGCGAATGGCTCCGTTAAAAAAAGTTATAGCAATTTCGTCATCTTTAAGCACCTCAATGTCTTTCTTTTTAGTGTCCAAAAGACAGGGGCAGAAGTAAAAATCAAAATTAGCGGCTACATCAAGAATTTTTTCATTAATATTGACTAACGATATTTCACAGCCGCCACATGCGGAAGCCCAATACATACTCAACTTTGGTTTTACCGACATACGTCCTCCCGCCTATAAAATGCCTAGTACCTGCTAAAACGAATGATTGAAGTGTATAACAAGAGATATATAAATGTCAATAAAAAGTATATTGCGTTGTAGGTAACTCCACTAATAAAAAACTGGATTCCTGCCTTCGCAGGAATGACAGAAAAAGAAAGTCACCCCCCTCTGTCATTCCCGCCTCCGAGCGGGAATCCAGTTCTTTTTCCACTTAAAAAAAATAGAAACCTATCTCTTTAGAATCATGAAAAACTTCTACCGGAATTAACTCAATAAGCATTCAATTTATAATGATAAGATATTGTGCAGCTTAAGAACTTACTGCTGACTAAAGACCGTCGCGTCTGCTTCGTTTTTGCGGGGATTTCTTGTAAGTCTTTTGTGAGTATGCGGCTTTTTGTTTTCTGAACCGCTGGAGTAAATCTGCAACCTCTCGTGTTGAGAGTCCAATTCTGTTTGGGCCTGCGACCAGTTTTTTCTCTAAGAGCATAGAAATAGCCTTACAGGCTATCTGAGTTGCATCCATGTCCTCAGTGAGGGATTGAAACACCTCAACAGCGTCCTCATGAATCTCCTCATGCATTAGTTTGCCAGCAAAGTCAGAGTAAAACTGTTTTTTAGCCTGAGAAATAGTTGGAATCTCCTCACACATGATAGGAGCTCCGGAAAAATCCATTATCCTCTTTAATTCCTTAAACTCAAGCGGTGTGACAAGGGTAATGGCAATCCCCTTTTTGCCGGCACGCCCGGTGCGTCCTATCCTGTGCACGTAACTTCCCGGCTCAAACGGTATATGATAATTAAAGACATGCGAAACATCTGTTATATCAAGGCCTCTTGCCGCTACATCCGTAGCTATCAGGATATAGATTTGTCCTTTTCTAAAAGCCGCTAAAACCTCGTTTCTCTGGTTCTGTTCCATATCACCGTGAAGTGCTCTTGCCTGATACCCTCTTGAGACAAGCGTGTTTGAAAGCATTTCGGTTTCTTTCTTAGTGCGGCAAAATATCAGACTTTTGGAGGGAGCCTCAGTGTCAATGAGTCTTACAAGTGCCTCCTCACGTTCCTTTTCGCCTATTACGTAGTATCTGTGTATAACATCAGCAGCAGTGGCCAAATTTTTTGGCGTAACATCTACCGTGACAGGCTCTGTTAAAATATTTCTGGCAAGCACCTGAATTTCTCTGGGCATTGTGGCTGAGAAAAGCATTGTTTGGCGCTTTTTTGGTAAAAATTCAAAAATAGACTCAATGTCTTCAATAAAGCCCATGTCAAGCATCTCATCGGCCTCATCTAAAACCACAATTGACGGCGCAAATTTTTTGAGACGCTTTGATCTTAGATGGTCTAAAAGCCTGCCCGGTGTGGCTGCCACAACCTGTGCGCCGCGATTTATAAGATCCACCTGCCTGCCTATAGACTGACCGCCGTAAACTGCTGCCGTACGAATATTAAAGTACTGCCCTAACCGATACAACTCGTCACTGACCTGAGAGGCAAGTTCACGAGTGGGGAGCATCACTAAAACCTCAACCGAACCAGTGTGCTTAACAGCGTGCATAGCGGGAAGCCCAAAAGCCGCAGTCTTACCAGTACCAGTCTGTGCCCGCGCTATTATATCTCTCCCTGAGAGAATAATCGGGATAGCCTGTTCCTGAATTGGGCTGGGTACTTTGAAGCCTGCCTCATGCACTCCTTTGAGTATTTCAGGCCTCAAACCAAAGTGTTCAAAATTACCTATTGCTGTCTCTTCCATATTCCAGTTATCATTATACAATAAGTAAATAAGAAAAAGCGAGGGTTCATGAAAAAAAAATATTTATATTTTATACACGGCGCTAATTGTGGCTCATGGGTGTGGGAGGAGTTCAGTGAATTCTTCAAAATCAAGGGGTTTCACTGTCTGACACCTGATTTGCGTTTTCACAAAGCTGACCAGGCAAATATGGCTGCAAACGATATTGGGACAATTAGCCTGCTTGACTATGTCTCAGATATACGTAAAGATTTGTCAGCGCTTGATGAGACGCCGGTGCTTGTAGGACACTCAATGGGAGGACTACTTGCTCAGGTAGTTGCTCAGAGTGTGCCGGTGCGGGCACTTGTGCTGCTTGAGCCTGGGCCACCTGCGGGTTTATATCCAAAGAAGTCGGCTTTTCTTCAAGGGGTATTTGCTGTTTTAAACTATGGTACTTTTTGGAAAGCACCGGTAATGCCTACTTTTGAACAGGTTGTGGCAACATCTTTACATCTTTTGTCGTCTGAGAAACAGCAGGATGTCTATAGCAAGTTTGTTCATGAGTCGGGGCGTGCTCTTTCTGAAATTGGATTTTCAATATTAGACCGTCATTGTGCTGCTTCTGTTGACTTTAAAAAAGTTACGTGTCCTGTGCTTGTGATAGCAGGGAGTAAGGACAGAATCATTACGCCAGATATAGCGCGTTCAGTAGCAAATAATTATAAAAACAACACATATAAGGAATTTGCTGAGCACGCCCACTGGATATTGCAAGAGCAGGGATGGGAAAAAGTGGCGGGATTTATTTTTGAGTGGCTTGAAAAGATTCAGGACTGACGCCATTTACTGTCTTATCACCTCATACCCTCGTTCTTTTAGCTGGTTAACCAGGCCATTGTCTCCGATTAAGTGTCCTGTGCCCACTACGACAAGGTAGTTGTCACGTCTTCTCAGAAAGTTCTCTATCTTTGGGAGCCAGCTATTATTTCTGTCTGTAAGGATTTTTTGGTAAAGCTCAGGGTAATCCTTAAAACTACTTAAGAGGACGTCTTTAAGTGTTTTGTCATCTCCAGTGAGCCATGAGTTAACGACAGTTGATGCTTCTTTCTCTGTCATTTCTATTTCCTTAATTGTCTGAAGGAGCAGCATCTCCTGTGTTTTTTCCGGTAACGTGTTAAAAAGGTTCAACTGATACTCAGCGGTTTCAAGCTGTATTATTTTTTTACCCTCAGCCCTGGAGCGCTTCATAAAGTAGTTATCCACGCCAAATTCCGGAGAGAAACCATAGCTCTGAAGTTTGACGCTATAAATCATCAGCGCCAAAAACCAGGGTTTTGCATTGCTATATTTAGATATATCAAGCCCGGATGATTCCATCTGCGCTTTGGCAAGTTTGTAAGTTTCTGTTGATAAAACATCGTTAAGAGTTTTACCTTTATTGTAAAACCCCAGCCGCTTTGTTAAAGCCGCAATCCTCTCCTCTTGCCCGCCGCCACTTGTGTCGGCCTCTACGATAAGGATTTTAGAGTTGTTATAAGCGTTTTCATAGGGCTTGCCAAGCGGATAGTTCTCTTTCTTTAAGAAATGGATGGAACCCAGTAAATACACCGTGTTGGTTTTTGACGTTACTTTCCACAAGCAATTTTTGCTGCCAACCGGTGCTGGCTCTTCTGAATTTATCCCTTGAGCTAAAACCAGAAAAAAAACAATTAACAACAATCCTTGTAAGTATTTTTTCATCTTTTACCTTGTATTAATTTAATTATTTATGCAGTTAGCTACGCAAATAAAAAACTGGATTCCTGCTTTCTCAGGAATGACAAAAAAGAAATAAAGAATGACAAAAAAGAAAAACCCCTTCTTTGTCATTCCCGCCTACGAGCGGGAATCCAGTCCTTTTCAACATAGACATGGATGATATAAAACCTTCCTTCGGAGTTAACTCGTTAACCATTTTAATTAATCTTTAAAATGCCAGAACCCTTAGTAACGTATCCAATAGTCTTATAGAAGATGCCTGAGTGTTCAAAAGTGCTGATATTGTCTTTCCCAATGGTTAAGAGAAGTCCGCCTGAGGTCTGAGGGTCAGACAAAATATATTTTAAATGTTCAGGAACGGTTGCACTAAATTGCACCCTGTTTGAAAAAAAGTTGAGATTTTTAACTGCTCCACCGGGGAAAACTCCCTCCTTTGCCAGTGCTACTGCAATGTCCATAACAGGCATGTTAGCGGAATCTATGACAAAATCAACAGAAGCCCCCTTTAGCATGTTGCAGGCATGGCCGATAAAGCCAAAACCGGTAACATCTGTGCATGAGGTGGCGTTAGCGTTAAGGGCAGCCGTTGAGGCTGCAGCATTGAGAGTTAGCATCCACTTTACTGCCTCCTCAATTTGAGTGTCGTTAAGCACCCTTCGTTTCAGTGCTGTTGTTATAATTCCAATGCCGAGGGGTTTTGTTAATACAATGACATCGCCCTCTTTTGCGCCTGATTTTAGAAGAATTTTATCTTTATTGACAGTTCCAGTTACGGAAAGTCCGAATTTTAACTCCGTGTCCTCAAGACTATGGCCGCCAAGGAGTGCCACCCCTGCCGTATTAAGCACACTTTGTGCCCCGCGCAGAACCTCCTTTAGCACATCTGTTTTGTAATCGCACAGAGGGAACGCAGCCACGGCAAGCGCCGTTATTGGAGTGCCACCCATTGAGTAAACATCGCTTAAGGAATTACAAGCGCTCACAGCTCCAAACGTGTAAGGATCATTTACCGGAGGCGTTATAAAGTCCACCGTTTCAACAAAAGCCGTGTCTCCGATAAGATACACTCCGGCGTCATCGCCGGGGCCTACCACCACCTTAACACGCAGCCCGCCCTCTGGATTGCCCCCCAGTGAGCCTATCAAATCCTCCAGGTCCGCCGGACCCAGCTTTGACACTCAGCCTGCGGCTCGTACTTTCTCTGTTAACCTGTAGTCCATTATTCCTTCTTTAAAATGTAAGTCCTTGTCTGCTTAGAAGCATCTCACCCAGAAAACTTCCCGGGCGAATCTCACCGTTTTTAATAAGCTCCGTCTTATCCAGCTCATAGTGCTTAACACAGGAGGCGCAAATATAAAACTTTGCGTCAAAATCCTCTGTCAGAGTTTTTATCAGGTCAGATATTGGTGAAAACTGATCCTTCTGCTGCCAAATCAGTGTCTCGGCAAATCCGGCTTTAGCAAGCAACACAGCTTTATCCATCAAAAAAAAGTCCACCACTGTGCCAAATGCTCTCATATTAACAGCAACTTGCAGTGCCCCTGCAACCACATCCACACTGTCGTGGGAACGGGTTATTATAAATACAAACTTCTCATCCGTGTTTTCACCCAAGACATATACCCCCTGTGTTAAGATTTTTTAAACATTAGTAATTGTGCATCTTTAAGAGGAATTATTTCAAGCGGCAGGTTTTTTTGACAAAATGTAGGTTGTGGGTTAAAATAAAGACATTTCTAAGGAGGCGGGACATGAAAATAAAAGCACTATTTGTCAAAGACGGTGACTGGTGGGTTGCATGGACTGACGATGTGCCAGGGGCAATGACTCAGGGGCAAACAATAGAAGAGGCAAGGGAAAACCTTATTGATGCGATAATGGAAATGCAAAAACCATATTCTATAGAAACATTACCGAAACGAGAGGTAATTTTAGAAGAAATAGAGGTATGAAGAGGAAAGAGTTGATACGACACTTAGAGCGTTATGGATGTACACTATTGAGGGAGGGTGCTAAACATAGCAGGTATATAAATCTGTGCGTTTTAGATAAATCGGCAACTGTACCAAGACACAATGAAATTGCCGATCTGTTAGCAACAAAAATATGCCGACAGCTTGGTATACCGGATGTCAAATAGGACTTTACTAATTACCAAGCATTTTTACAAAACTTAGAAAAATCTCTTTATCGTAATCATCAATTTGGCTGCGAATAATAGAAAGTGCCTCAAAGGAGCCAAACGCTTTTTTGTACGGGCGGGCTGTGGTCAGAGCATCATAAACATCTGCCATCGCTACCACTTTTCCGGCAAAATGTAACTCCTCTGCCGAAAGCCCATACGGATAACCCTTGCCTGTCATCTTTTCGTGATGTTCGGTTAATGAGTGAAGTGTTTCTTTTGAGATGTTTGGGTGTACGCTTAAAAGTTTTTTACCGATAAGAACATGTGACTTCATTATCCTGAATTCATCTTCTGTAAGCTTGGTCGGCTTGTTTAATATGGAGGGTGGAATCTTACACTTGCCTATGTCATGAAGCATCGCTCCCATTGCAAGAGCAAATATTTCGCTCTGTTTATTCATGCCAAGACTTATGGCAAGTCCAACTGCCAGCACGCTTACGTTTACACAGTGTGTGTAAGTATAATAGTCGGACTTGTTTATCGTAAAAAGACCGTTTGTCAGCGAATTATTGCCCTGCATGGTGCTGATAATAGCGTCTATGTTTTGCTGACACTCTTTGATTTTCTCGCCAGAGCGAGGGTCGGCAAGCAGCTCCTCCATCAAAAGCTTTGAGTTTTCCTTTACCACCCTGTTTCTGATTATCTCTGATGAGCCGTTAGAAGTCTTTATATTCATAAGCTCAGTAAGGTATCCCTTGTATTTGAGTTTGTCGTTACTGTGTATCATGAAATCGCCCTCAATGGCTATCATCTCATCAGTAACGGCTATCTCTTTATTTTTGAAAATAACCAACTGCAAGATTTGCAAATCCCTCTTTACGTACAATGGAAAGTTAATATAAGTGCCTACAACCAAAGTTGTCTTATCGATGTGGGTGTAATTGTTAAATTCGTTATAAAACTTATTAAGATCTTCTTTTGTGTATGGCAGACCATCAGCATTAAGTTGGCCGGTGCCTTTTTTAAATAAAACGGCCTCGTCCATTTCCACGGGGCCTGGAGAATCCAAAATCTCTTCTTTTTTTAAGAATTTTATCTTATCTATTTCTTTTGAGACATCTGTTTTTCCCTCTAAAACCTTGCTTCTTTCCGTATCTATAAAGACATGTAAAATACTTGCATGTTTTAACTTATTTATCTGTTCTTCAGACTTTATAAGAAAACGATCTGTTAAAAACGGAGTCTTCTCCCACGAGGCGTCCATCCCGTCAAGAAACATCCCTAGTCTCAAGTCATTTACACTTATTCGTTGTCTCATTGAAGACCCCCACAATCTCCCGCTGCTTTTCTTGTGCTATATTATAAACTAAATGTGTTTGTTTAAGAAATAATTTTTTAATATGCAAAAAAATCTTCATTTAAACTGATTTTTTTGCTGCATTTATGTTACAATGTAGCCACGTATGGCTAATTACTCAGCAGCTGGAGAGACTGTCATCGAAGATAAGAACAGCGCCAGATCAGAGGTAAATTTACCTGTAGAGCTGGGAGCGCAGATTGAAATTCAGATTCCTGGGGAAAATGTGCGGTACAAGGCATATTCTTTGGGTATGGATAAGGGACATTTTCTGCTGATTAAGCCCCTTGTTGTTGCTAAGGGAGATACTTTTGAAACTAAGCTTACAAAGGGAACACAATTAGTAGTCCGGTACTTTCATGAAGGCGCTTTGTATGGGTTTAGCTCTGAAATTTTAGAGACTGTTCAAATTTCAAGAAAGGTATTCTTTTTGAAATATCCTGAAAGCGTAGAAAAACACAATCTGCGCTCAACAAGGCGTGTGGAGTGTCTTTTACCGGCAAAGCTAAGAGCCGATTACAATGTAATAGACTCCACAGTTGTAGATATAAGCACAACCGGATGCAAAAGCAAAGTGCGGGCATCAAGTGTCAACGATATAAAGATATTTTCCACATGCACTACACTTGAACTCAAATTGAGACTACCAGGCTATGATGACGAATTCATACTAAATTGCGAAATCAAACATTTTGTCAAAAGTTCGGATGTTTATGAGTTGGGAATATTATTTAACCGTCTGCCTGTGAAGGTGGTAGAGGCTATTAAAGAATTCGTTAAACACTCCTTCCACTAAACTGCATTCCAGTTCAAGCATTTTTAAAATTTAATTCATTGCCTATGCAGTTAGCTCCGCAAACAAAAAAATGGATTCCTGCTTTCGCAGGAATGACAAAAAAAAGAAATGGCCCCCTTTGTCATTCCCGCCTACGAGCGGGAATCCAGTCCTTTTAACTGTATCATTTGCTGACTGAAAAAAATTTACAGGAGTTAACTCAATAAGCATTTTTAATATTCAGAAAGTAACCCTGTATTTGTATTGACAAAAATGTTTTTTTTGTTATATCATCAGTTTGGTTTATTGTTTAGATGCTATAAAATTTAATTATGGAGGTAGATACATTGGCGAAAAGGACATTGGTAGTTTTAGGGTTGATGGTGCTCATGCTGTTTACAGCAAGTTGTGGTTTTGTGGCTGACGGGCCGTTTGGATGGGTCTATACGGACAATAAGGTACCAGTTGCCATAGGGCCCGCTCTAAGCGGTGCAAAGGCAGGACAGGCTTGTATTCATTCCTTTTTTGGCGCTGTGGCCATAGGAGATGCCAGCATTGAGACTGCGATGAAAGCGGCTGGAATTAAAACTGTATATACTATAAACAAGGCAAATCTGAACATCTTTGGTACCTACACAAGGCAGTGCACCATAGTGGCTGGAGAATAGAATTTCTACGGTTAAGACGTATCTAAAATGTTTGGATTGAATCAAGGAGGTGATATTGTGTCTAATGACAAGACTTTAACGAATGAATCTCCAAAGAGCCGCTTAATAGCATTATTACTGTGCTTTTTCCTAGGCTGGGCAGGCGGTCACAGGTTTTACTGTAACAAGCTCGGTACCGGACTGATAATGCTCTTTACTATGGGTGGATTTGGTTTGTGGTACTTTGTTGACATCGTGATGATTTCCCTGGGGTCGTTTAAGGACAAGGACAATCTTCCTATAGCAAGGTGGTAGTTTGTCAAACTCTACGTTTGTATTGTACTGTGAGGGGGTGGCGGTGTTCCACCCCTCAACATTTACAATTGGCTTTATTGAGTCAGAAAATAATACTTTAATGGGATTGTGAAATATGGTTTTAGATAGCAGCAAGGATGTCAGGAAGTTAATTCCGGCGCTGGTTATTTTGTTTCTTTCTGTAGTGTTGTCTTTAGCGTTTCGTAATGGCTGGCCGATGCTGTTGGCTGTGACGGCGATTTTTGTTTACAAGCCCAGTTGGTGGCTTGTAATAATTATGGGTTTTGCTTATACCGTCTTTCTCAAAAGCGGTTGGCCTCTTGTTGCCTCTGTTGTTTTTGCTCTTGTGGGGAAACCTAAGCGTTGGTGGCCAATTCCCGCAGGTATTGCGTTTGCTCTTGTAGAGGTGTTTTCCTTTTATTTGTCTGAAAGGCCAATTGGGATAACCCGCGGGTTTACCGTCATGGCTGCCATAACTGAGTATTTGATTTATCCTGCCCATATTGACAACGTAGAGTACTGGAGCATATACGAGCCAAAAATTGACTGGACTATGGCTATGATTCTTGGCGTGACGATAGGGAGTTTCCTTTCGGCAAGATACTCCGGGGAATTTAAATGGATGGGTGTGCCGGATATGTGGAGACAGTCTAAGGGACCATCGGTGTTTAAACGCTGGGTGTGGGTCTTTTTGGCTGGAATAGTGATGGGATTTGCGGCAAGGATTGCCGGCGGGTGTGTGAGCGGCCTTTTAATTTCTGGCGCCATTCAATTGGTGCCCTCCGGATTTATATTTATGATTTCTCTGTGGGTGGGAGGCGTGCTTACGTCGTTTCTCTTTTATAGGGGCGGAATTGTTGCAGTGAAGAAGGAGTAACATGCTGGAACTTGTATCTTTAAGTGAATTTCTAAAAAGGTTGTCGAATATATTTGACCCGGATACAATTGCTGCCGTAAAGGGTGCTTCAAGTCTTTACGGAGGATTAATTCTCGGTCTTCTGTTTGGAGTTGTGCTGCAAAAGGGGAGGCTCTGTAAATATGACACAGTGTCGGGACTTTTCAGGCTTCAGGATTTTACGGTGTTTCGTCTTGGTACCCCTATTCTAATGGTTTCCATGGTGCTGGTGTATATTTTAACTGATATGGGAATTATAGAACTCCATGTTCCTAAAACAGTTATAGTGCCACAAATTGTAGGCGGTTTGATGTTTGGCGCTGCTATAGCCATTCTGGGTTATTGTCCTGGAACTGCTGCTGGAGCTTTGGGTGAGGGCGCACTTGATTCCATACCGGCCATTGCCGGCATGATGGCAGGGGCTGCCATATACGCCGAGTTTTTCCACGATGAGTGGTCAAAGACATTTCTTACATGGGGAAACATCGGCTCTGAGACGTTTGCAGAGCTGCTTCAAATCAGCCCATGGTATCTGATAGTGTTATTTTTACTGATGGCTGCCATGTTTCTTCTTATGATGACTATGTTTGATTGGATGCTTGTGTTTCTTAGGAAAACATTTAATATGTACATGGATCTGACTGATGCTCTTGAGGAGAAGGTTCCGCCTGCGGTTAAGCAATCACAGGGAAATGTCAGTGAAACAGTACGTAATCTAAAGAAAAATATAAGGGATATTTTCTCTAAATAGAGCCCTGCGTTTGGAACTTATATATCTGGACAATAATGCAACCACGATGGTGGCCCCTGAGGTTAAAGAGGCGATGTCGCCGTGGTTAGACTTAAATTACGGAAATCCCTCAAGCGCATACTCTTTTGGGAGGAACGTTTTAGACGCCATAGATCTCTCGCGCTCACAGGTTGCTTCTTTAATTGGAGCTAAACCTGATGAGATAATTTTTACGAGCTGCGGAACAGAAGCTGATAACACTGCAATTGCATCTGCATTAAGCGCTAACCCTCTGAAAAAACACATAATTACTACAGTCGTAGAACACCCGGCCGTGTATAATTACTGTGCCGTAATGGAAACCCGCGGCTACAAAGTGTCATACTTACCGGTTGACTCATTGGGCAGATTAAATTTGAAAGATTTAGAGAGTGCAATCTTGCCGGATACAGCGCTTGTCTCCATTATGTATGCCAACAATGAAACTGGAGTAGTCTTTCCAATTAAGGAAATCGGGCAGCTTCTCAAAGGAACCGGAATAATTTTTCACACCGATGCTGTACAAGCAGTTGGAAAAGTGCCCATAAATGTTAAGGAGCTAAATTTGGATATGCTTTCTCTTTCAGGGCACAAACTTCATGCGCCAAAGGGGATAGGTGCTCTGTATGTGCGGAATGGGCTGCCGTATCATCCGCTTTTAATAGGAGGACATCAGGAAAACGGCAGACGTGCCGGCACGGAAAACTCAGCCTCCATAGTGGGTCTTGGCACAGCGTGCCAGTTGGTGGAAAATCTGATTTCTAAAGAGGTGGCGTATCTTACACAATTACGCAACAAGATTGAAAATACGCTTCTAAATAATCTCCCCGGCAGCATAGTTAATGGTGACACTGAAAACCGTCTCCCTAATACTACCAACATAAGTTTTGAATACGTTGACGGCGAGGCAATCCTAATGATGCTTGACATGCAAAATATTTGTGTTTCAACTGGCTCGGCCTGCTCTTCAGGCTCCTCTGAGCCAAGCCGAATACTTAGTGCCATGAGTGTTCCGCCCACTGCCATACACGGCTCTCTTAGAATATCACTGAGCCGTTACAATACTGTCTCTGAGATAGATAAAGCCTTAGATGTTGTCATACCTGTGGTTAAAAAACTAAGAGCCATGTCTCCGTTTTAAATAATGTCTTGACAGAAGCCGGATACGCCTGTTTTTATTGTTGACACAGCAAAATAGCTTTTGTTAGACTTTAGTACGTCCGTAGTCGTTTAAATTCAGAGGCGTAAAGAGGTAGAAACACATGGCTTCAATGAGCCAAATAATAGAGTATGCTGAGAGTAAGCGCAATGCTTACAGACAATATGATTTTACTCAAGAGCAGGCCGATGCTCTAAAGACGTTTTACGACCTCGCTCAGGAGTTTAATGAAATAGAGGAGCTCTATTTTTTGTGTGTAGCCGTACCAAAGGTGTTTCTTAATCTGGATGCCATGCTCTACCTCTACGATTCACGCACTCTTGAGCTTTCCTTAGTGGCAAAGACAGAAAATCCTGAAAAGGGCCTTTATAAACCGCCACCGGATGATATTAGCCCTGCCGACAGTACCTACCGCTCAGGCAATAACCTTATAGTGACAATAAAGGGAAAAGGAATTTTAAGCGAGCAGCTGCCAAATACTCATAAAAATAACATTCTTGGAACTCTTGTAGTTTACCCTAACACCAACCTTACCGAGGCAGATGAGTTTTTTTTAGAGAAGTACGCTAATAGAATTGGTTTTAACATTCACAACCGCTTATTGCTTAATAAAAACATAGAGCATCTGAAGTTTATCCGCAATCTGGTAGCCGATATTGAACACAACATCATTGTTCCCAATATGATATTTAAATTGTTTTTGCGCCGGATGAAAGGTAAAATCACAAAAAACCTGGAGATTGAAAAATTTCTCAATAAATATACGCATGATGTGGAGTGTGACGAGGTTTGTATAGAGCACCTTTTGGCGGAACTCTCGGAGGTAAACCAGGGGCTAATTGAAGAGTTTCAAAACATAGATAAACACTACCAAAACACATCGCTGTTTCTTGAAACCCTATTTAGAAAGAGCCACTTTGATAAGGGTCATTTAACCCTCAGAACAAAACCCTGCAACATGCACAAGGATATAATCCTGCACCAGATTGACCGTTTTATAGACCGCTTCAAAGAGATGGGTATAATGGTGGAGGACTGTTGCGCAAAAGAGGCAGATGAGATTATAACGGTGGTTGATCTCGGTCTTATAGCACAGGTTTTTGCTAATCTGTTTTCTAATGCCTTAAAATATACGGACTATGCCACAGATGACAGTGGTAAAAAGTACAAACTGATGCGCTACTGCAGAGAGATAATGCCGGGGTATTTTGGGGCAGATAAGGACGGGGTAAAGTACAGCGTGTTTACAACCGGAGAAAACATTAAGACAGAGGAGAGGGACAAGATATTTGATGAGGGCTTTAGAGGGTCAAACATAGGGTCACGTCCGGGAACCGGTCATGGACTTACGTTTATTAAAAACGCAGTGGAAATTCACGGCGGTGTCTTTGGTTATGACCCTTTGCCAAGGGGAAACAGTTTTTATTTCGTTCTTCCCGTATGATTGACGCACAGGAGCTTGCCCGCAGGATTTCAAACATCAATAAGGCAATCTGTAACTCCTCCTTAAAATCTGATAGAAACCCTGATGACGTAACGTTGATAGCGGTCTCTAAGTATTATCCTCTTGAGTTAATCTCTATGGCAATTGAAGCAGGGGTGCGTGACTTTGGAGAGAGTTATGTTAAAGAGGGGCTTGAGAAAATCCAGACACTTGTAGGGCATGAATCGTTTCAGTGTGTGAGGTGGCATTTGCTTGGGCATCTGCAGAAAAACAAGGCTAAAAAAGCGGTCGGAGTTTTTGACTATATTCATTCAGTTGACTCTGTGGAATTGGCTGAGATTATAGATAACGAAGCACAGAAGCTGGGGAAAATTCAGAAAGTGCTGATTCAGCCGAAACTCTCAGATGAGGATACAAAAACCGGTATAGATCTTGACCTGATTGCTGAGTTTACAGCCCGTATTGCTGACATGGAAAACGTGCAGCTTGTGGGTTTTATGGCAATCCCTCCAAATTTTGATAACTCGGAGAGCACTCGTCCGTATTTTCAAAGGTTACGCACAATTAGGGATGAGGCAATAGGGCGTGGTCATACAAGTGCTGTGCATTTATCTATGGGGATGTCTGATGATTACCGTGTGGCGATAGAGGAGGGGGCTACGATGGTAAGAGTAGGGAGCGCCCTGTTTGGACCGAGGCAAAGCAATTGAAGACACTCCGTGAGTGTGTAAACACAGACCGTCTTATTAATAGTTTCCTTGAGCTAATCAACATAAATTCGCTGTCGTTTTCTGAGCAGGCAATCGGAGAGGTTTTAGCCGGAAAATTAATAGCATTAGGGTTTAGCGTGAATATCCAATCTTACGGGGAATCTTTTAACCTTGTGGGATACAAAAAAGGGAGCGTTGCTGGGGCATTGCCTATTTTGTTAAGCAGCCACATGGATACGGTAGAGTCAACGGAGGGGCTGCGTGTAATTAGAGAAAACGGATTGATTAAGACAGATGGGAAAACTGTGTTGGGGGCCGATGACAAAAGTGGAATAGCAGAGATACTTGAGGCTTTACAGGTGATACAAGACAAGGGGCTTTCAGTAGGAGACATAGAGGTGGTGTTTACGTCTGCAGAGGAAAGGGGACTCTATGGCTCTAAGAAATTTGATTATAGTTTGTTACAGAGCAAACATGCGCTGGTACTGGACAGCAGCGGTAGTGTTGGCAAGGTGGTTGTGTCAGCGCCCACTCATGATGCTTACACGATGCGGATAAGCGGCCGCTCTGCTCACGCAGGCATTGAGCCTGAAAAAGGGATAAATGCAATAATGGCTGCGGCAAAGATAATATCTGCTTTACCTGATGGCAGAATTGACACAGTCACAACGGCTAACATTGGCACAATTGGCGGCGGCTCTGCCACAAACGTGGTTCCGCGCGAGGTGGTGATAGAGGGAGAGATGAGAAGTCACAACCTTGAGACAATAGAGAGTCTTAAGAAAAGAATGTTTGAGACAGCGACAAAGTTAGCAAAGAAAAATCAGGTAAGAATCCACATAGAAGATAAGCGGCACTATGTTGGGTTTAAAATAGCGGATGATGATCCATTTGTAAGGCTTATTGACGTAGCGTTACACAAAAGCGGAACATTTCCTGAACACCTTGTATATGGCGGCGGCTCGGATGCTAACGTGTTTAATGAACGTGGGATTAAATCACTGGTGCTATCAACCGGAATGCAGCAGCCTCACACCACAGATGAGCACATATACGTCAATGATTTAACCTCCGGCGCCCTTGCCGTCCTTGAGATAGTTGCTGCGTTTAGAGATTTTAGGCTAAGTTAGGGAAAGGCGCTGCCTTTCCCTAAGACCCTATCCGCAAGGGGAATGATTCCCCTTGACCCCAGGTTTTTTGTCAGCGATAACCACAAGTCGTCATTGCGAGCGCAGCGTGGCAATCTCGCTTTTAGAAATGCGATTATTGATGTGCTTTTAATAAAAGAAAATGCTTATTGAGTTAACTCCTGTAAATTTTTTCATTCAGCAAATGATACAGTTAAAAGGACTGGATTCCAGCTCGTAGGCGGGAATGACAAAGGGGGGTCATTCCTTTTTTTCTTGTCATTCCTGCGAAGGCAGGAATCCATTTTTTTGTTTGCGGAGCTAACTGCATATGCAATTAAAAGAATTTTTCAACCGGCGTTCCGCCGCTTAAAAAGTTTCAATTGCGACCTTCGTCCGCAAAACATATGAACGTGAATACCAAGTTGCAGTCAGAAGCATAACGCAGGCGGCAAGGAGAAAGCGACGCAGGCGTACTCTACTTTTGACGCATGCTAACGAAGTTAGGCGATTGAATGCGGTTTGGTATCAGTCAATATCATATTCTTTCATTTTAGCGAGGAGGCCGCGGTAGGAAATCTTAAGTATGGCTGCGGTTTTGGTTCTGTTACCGTCGGATAGCTCCAGTGCTCTTTTTATAGCTTTCGTCTCTTCAATTTTCAGTGTTTCCTTTAACGACATAAACGTCCTGTTATCTACAGTCACCTCTGCTTTGCCATCCAGCAGTATCTTTATGTGCTCATAACGTATCGTGCCGTCATCACTAAAAAGCACTGCCCGCCGTATCATATTTTTTAACTCCCTGATGTTGCCTACCCACGGATTGTTCTCTAAAAGAGCCATCGCCTCATCGCTAATATCCCTGATTGGCTTATCCAACTCATCCGATGCCTCAGCTATAAACTTGCCGACAAAAAAACCTATGTCCTCGCGCCTGTTCCTTAGCGGTGGCACTGTTATTATAAATTCCCCAAGGCGGAAATACAAATCGCTTCGCAGGTTTTTCGTTTCCACTAAATGATTGATATCCCTGTTGGTAGCAGCTATAATCCTAACATCTATGTCAACCGGAGCTCTGCCCCCAACTGGATAAATCACCTTGTCCTCTACCACAGACAAGAGCTTTGCTTGAATGTTTGGCGACATGTTCTGTATCTCATCTATAAAGATTGTGCCGCCATTGGCAGCCTCAAAAAATCCCCTTGTTTTTTTGTCCGCTCCCGTAAATGCACCCCTCTCATGACCAAACAGTTCACTCTCCACCACGCCCTCTGCTAAGCTCCCAATGTCAACTTTCACAAACGGTTTGCCTGCCCTTGCGCTCAGGTTGTGAATTATCCGCGCTATGTATGATTTACCGGTGCCTGTCTCACCCTGCAGAATTATTGAAAAGCTGCTTGCCGCTACCTGCTGAATATCCGCTATAAGTTTGCTCATAGAGCGGCTTTTGCCTAACTGACTCTCTAAAGACGTATCCACTGCGCCTTTTAACGCCCTCGTCTCCTGCGTTAACTGCAACTGCTGTATCCCGTGAGCCAGAGTTATTATCAACTTGTCAAAATCAGGCGGCTTCACTACGAAATCGTACGCACCCAGTTTTGTCGCCTCTACGGCAGATTGAATGTCAGCGTAGCCAGTTACTATTATTACAGGTACGTCCGCATTTATCTTTTTTAATTCCTGTAGTGTTTCAATCCCTCCGATGCCATCCATCACTAAATCCAACAGAACCGCAGATACTCCGCCACGCTTAAATAATTCTATCCCGTCATGGCCGTTTGGCGCACTTAACACCCTGTAGCCGACTGATATCATAACATCTCCGATGCTTTCCACAAGCGTTATGTCATCATCTATTATGAGTATCTGCTCTGTGCTCATAGCTGCATCATCTGCCCGTATCCGACGCAAACTCAATCGCATCCAATAATTGATCCATACCGTAGGGTTTTGACACACACGCTTTAAAGCCATACCTTTTATACTCAGCCATCACAGGGTCATCAGAATAACCGCTTGCCACTATCGCCTTAACATCAGGATCAGCCTTCAGAAGTTCCTCCATCGCCTCCTTGCCTCCCATACCATCCTCTATCACTAAATCCACTACCACCACATCAAACGGCTGCCCCTGTAGCTTGCCCTCATTATACAGATACAGTGCCTCAAGACCATCCCTTGCCATTGACACTCTGTAGCCGCTGTCACGCAATACAAGCCCCACCCATGTCCGTATCTCATCATTATCTTCAAGCAGAAGTATCCTTTTTTGTTCTGCTGCGGATACTTCAACCGGTTCACTTATTGAGAAATCACTGGTTTTTGCTGATTCTATAGCCACTGTTGCACCCAACTCACAGGTGGCAGGTACATAGACCTCACAGAGCGTCCACTTCCCATGCTCTGATGTAATTATAACCTCTCCGCCATGCTTTTTCACTATGGAATGTGCAATGGTTAGTCCAAGACCGCGCCCATTGCGTTTTGTAGTAAAAAATGGAGTAAATATTTTGCTTAAATTGTCCTCTATTATCCCAATGCCTGTATCCATAAAATCAATCTTAATATACATCCCGTTTGAAGGCACTGCAATATGGTCTGTCAGTTTAGCGTTCCGTGCTCTAACCGTAATGGATCCTCTGTCTTTTACTGCATCTTTAGAATTGGAGAGCAGATTATTGATTACTTGCCGCATCTGGTCCTTGTCAATCATCGCTAAACACAAATCCTCTGCTATCTCCAGTTCATAGTTTAACCGAGAGCCTGCCATGATAAGCGGCACCGTCTCTTCAATAAGAGAGCCTATTGAGGCTGCCTCTTTTATTGGAGAGCCGCCGCGGGCAAAAGTAAAAAGCTGGTTAGACAAATATTTTGCCTTGCCTATTGTGTCTTCTGCCTGTATAAGTCTTGCATATGCGTCATGCGTCTTAGGCAGGAGGTTTTTAGCCACGGCAAGTTTTGATGCAAACACGGTCAGCACGTTGTTAAAATTATGTGCGATACCTCCAGCCAGAGTGCCGATAGCCTCCATTTTTTGAGAGTTTATCAGATGTTCCTCCATTACATGCTTTTCATTCTCTTTGGCATGAAGATCATCTATCATTTTAGTAAAAGCCATTGATAAATGACCAATTTCATCTTGGGCAGTGATAGGGAGCTCTCCGGTTAAGGTGCCGGTTTCACCAAACTCCCTCATGCAGCTTGTTAGATCTATCACCGGTCGTATAATTTTTCTAAGGATAACAAATGTAATTGACAAGGCTATTAAGAGAAAAAAAACACTCATAAGTATGCTTCTTAAAAAAAGACCGATTATTTGTGCTTTAAGAGTTGTCGTAGTCAGACAGATTTCAACAAAACCAAGCAATTTTGATTTACCGGCAACTACCTGCAAATAGTCATCCCCAGCATAATCGGATAGCACAGGCGCCCAAAAGCATAATACGTTTTTGCCTTCGGTGAAAAAGAGACTTTTTTCTTTTTTAAGTTGTTCTATTATTTTATCAATTTCATTATGATCATCTGAAGTGTCTTTATAGAGTTGACCATTTACGTACTTTGTAAGAAGTTTAGCATCACTATTATAAATTGATACATAGACCACATCGTTTTGCCTTTTTATAGCATCAACGGCATCTGTCAAGATAGTTTCACTTTCTGAAAACACTCCAAGCCGGCTGTTATAAGCCAGCAATTTGGCAAGCAGAGTCCCCTTTGTTATACTATTTTCCATTAGCTGTTTGTACTGTCCGCGTACTATTATGGTGACAAAAACCACCGATACTAATATAATAAAAACAGTGACAACGGCATAGACTTTAGCAGCGAAACTCTCCCTGAATTTCTTAGCCCTGCCCTCTTTTAAAAGAAAATTCATTTTAGTAAAAAATTGAGCAGAAGTAACCGATTAACGTTTAAGCTGTGAGATATCCATAAAAACAGTGTTTTCTTTTCTAAACGGCTCATTTATAACCAAAACCATCTTGGTAGCCACCACTGGATTTAGAGATACCTTTGCGACAGTCACATCGTGAAGATTACTTTTATTGGCATAGCTGTTTTTTAAAATTTCACCCGCCTGTTTTCCAATATCAACCGGTGATATCGAGACAGACAACGAGGCGCCGCGCTCTAAGTGTTTATCTGCAAAAGTAAACAGCGGCTTATTGTAGTGAACAGAAAAAAGCTCATAGAGCTCTATCATCTCAGGCGGTGCTACGGTCACATCCGGTATAAGCCATAGGGCTTCTATCTTGTGTTTTATAGCGTTGAGAGCGCCAGGTATATCTTTTGGGGAGTGTACTTCATGTGTTATGATTTCAAAACCCATACTTGCGGCAACGCTACGGGCAGTGCGGACTATATTTTCAGAGTTTTCAGGATTATACAGTACCCCAAGTCGGTCAACGTTAGGAAACACGCTCCTTATCGCCCTTAACTGTTTGGCCGGAGGAATAATCATGCTAATTCCTGTAAAATTACTTTTTCCGGCTGTATATAGCGTTGGATTTAAGACCATCATATAAATAACCTGCTTATTTGTTATATTTTTAACGCTCTTAAGTGCCTCCTCACCAATTGCCACGACCTTATCAGGCTTGAGCTTTTCTATAAAAGCCATAGGATCAGCATCTTTCATATCCAGAGCCAGCACTCCTTTTACATTGCATCCGCAATTATGCTCAAATCCCTTTAGTGCCTCCTCAAAAGGTTTCACTGCGGCTCCCTCAATCACCACTACGTCCTCAGCACTCAAAGGTTTGGCAAAAGCAAAAAGCAACATCAACGATAGCGGTACAACAATAAAACATCCCAAGCGTTTCAAATCATCTCTCTCCATACTTTATAAGGCCGCACTATGCAGTTTCTGACCAATTGCCGCTTCATAGTGTCCCAAGCCTATTCCAGCCAGTAGCCCGTCAAAGGAAAACCCTAACGGCACACGTACTTATGATGTATGGTAATGTAAATAATGTGTTTTGTCAAGAGAAAAGTTTAGGATGTTATAAGGAGTCTTGTAAATGCGGATATTGTTATGTTATAAAAGGATAACCGTATGCTTTTAGGAAAAAAAATAGCTGTTGTTATGCCGGCGTATAATGCTGAGAAAACTCTACAGCAGACTTATGATGAGATACCTCACGAGTATGTGGATGAGATAATAGTTGTTGATGATGCCTCAAAAGACAGCACTCCTGAGGTGGCAAGAAAACTTGGTCTTAAGGTAATCGTTCACGAAAAAAATCTCGGTTATGGCGGCAATCAAAAGACGTGCTATAAAAATGCACTTGTTGGCGGGGCTGATGTAATCGTGATGCTGCACCCGGACTATCAGTATTCGCCAAAACTTGTGACGGCGCTTGCCGCAATGGTTATCTCCGGTCATTACGATGTTGCGCTTGGCTCAAGAATTTTGGGCGGCGATGCGCTAAAGGGCGGAATGCCCTCATACAAATATGTCTCCAACAGGTTTTTGACATTCTTTGAAAATATCTTTCTTGGCATTAAACTTTCAGAGTACCACACAGGGTTTAGAGCGTTCAGTAGAGCTGTGCTTGAAACCATACCGTTTGAAAATAATTCGGACGATTTCATCTTTGATAATCAGATGATAGTGCAGGCGCTGCACTTTGGGTTTAAAATCGGAGAGATTAGCTGTCCGACCAAGTATTTTGAAGAGGCATCCTCTATAAATTTCTCCCGAAGCGTCACCTATGGAATCGGTGTTATGGGAACATCGTTGCAGTACTTTTTTCAAAAGAAAAGAATCGCAAATTACAAAATATTTGAAAATAATAAACCGTAAAGTAGTAAGTTTTTCCTATAATTCAACTGTCAATGAGTTTTACCTTTAATACTGAGTTGCGCTCAAAGATATAAATAAAAAACTGGATTCCTGCCTTCGCAGGAAAGACGAGAAAGGAAAAGGAATGACCTCCCCTAAAGGTTCCCTGTAAAATCGCACTCCTTTGTCATTCCCGCCTACGAGCGGGAATCCAGTCCTTTTTCCCCACCATTATATTATCTTTTTGGGAGCTACTTGGTATAAGGTTTAGATTACTGCACGCCCTACGTGAGAAATCATGGGTTGTTGTTTTTATCAGCCGGTAAAAGCCAATAATAAAAAGAGCCCCTGCGAACAGGAGCTCGGGTCCCCAACATAAGCTGGGGTGTCCTGGGAGATTAACCCTTTATTATGGGAAACTCCAGGCACTGATATGTTATACTATCTATACTTTAACATATTTCTATAAATATGTCAAGTAAAAAATATTAGGGGGAATGAGATGACTTACAAACTTGGGCTTGATTTGGGTACAAATTCTATTGGCTGGGCTTGCATTGACAACAATTCTAAGAAAATTATTGATGCAGGCGTTCGTATTTTTCAGGAGGGCGTGGACAGAACTACTTCTGGCAGTGAAATATCAAAAAATGCTACACGACGTCTAAAGAGACAGCTTAGACGGCAGTATGAAAGGAAATGCCAAAGAAGAGACAACCTTACTGTGAAATTAAAAGAGTACCAAATGTTTTCCGATGACAGCGCTCTCATGTTTTACGCTATGAACCCGTATGAACTCAGAACACATGGGCTTGACTCTCAACTTTCTAAATTAGAGTTTGGCAGGGTGTTACTCCATCTAAGTAAAAGAAGAGGTTTTAAGAGCAGCAGAAAGTCTCAAGGCGAGGATGTTAAAAAAGACACTGCGTTTAAAGAAGAACTTCGGAGACTCCCTGAGGAGATAAAAGCTAATAACTGCCGAACCCTCGGCGAGTATCTATATTCATTACAGGTAAAGGGCGAAAAGGTCAGATGCCGGCACACAGAGCGGAAATTGTACGAGCAAGAGTTTGAACTCCTCTGGGAAAAGCAAAGCTCATACTACCCTGAGCTTACACAAGAAATGAGAGATGACCTCAGAGACCATGACATATTCTTCCAACGTCCGTTGAAATCCGTTGCAAGTTTAATCGGTAACTGTACACTTGAACCTAATAAAAAACGCTGCCCAAAGAGCGCTTTTGAGTTTCAACTGTTTCGCATTCTGGAACAGGTTAACCGCCTTAACTATAAAAACGAAAACCATGATGAAATAAAATTCTATAGGACTCCTGATGAGGAGTTTAGCCCTGAGACCAAAGACCGCAGAGATAAACTCATCGCACTGCTCAAATCTAAAGAAAAATGCTCATTTAAAGACATCAGAAAGCAATTAAAATTAGAGGAGGCTGATTTTAAAATTGAACAAAACGACGATGATTTCCTTATCGGAGACAAGACCAGCCACAGCTTTAGGAAAATCTTTAAAAAGACGTGGGATACATACTCAGACGTAGAGAAGGAAAAAATCCTACAGGTCATAAACTTTGCACACGATAACAGCTGGCTTAGAACCTATGCAAGCGAAAAGTGGGGACTGGATGAGAAGGCGGTTAAAGCCGTTGTTAAAATTGCGCTTGAAGCAGGTTACGCTAATTTCTCGCTAAAGGCTATCAATAAAATATTGCCATTTTTACTTGATGGGTTAAATCTTCACGATGCAAAAGTTAAAGCGGGTTATGAAAGTTCTCGTGGAGAAAGAAGCGAAATCGAGATTATTAAAAACATACGAAACCCTATCGTCTCAAAAACTCTGTACGAATTACTGGCACTCGTAAACCGATTAGAAAAGACTTACGGCGCTCCTGAGCTTATTAACATTGAAATGACAAGGGAACTGAAAGCCTCAAAAAAACAAAGGGAGGACATCAGAAAGAAAAATTATGAAAACAAAAGAATTAATGAAAAAGCTGCAGACGCTCTTACTGCTTTAGGCAAAACTCCCAACAATGAGGCTATCGTAAAGTACAAACTCTGGCAGGAATGCAAGGAGCACTGTCCTTACACTGGGTTTAGAATTTCAATAACTGACCTCTTTTCATCTGCCTTTGAAATTGAGCATATAATCCCATACTCTCGCTCCATGGACGACTCCTTTATGAATCTGACCCTTTGCCACGTGGATGAAAACCGGCGAAAAAGCAATAGAACGCCCTTTGAATGCTATAACGGCTCGCCGCAGTACGACGAAATTTTACAAAGGATAAAAGTTCTGCCAAAAGCCAAGCAGCGAAAATTCATGTTAAAAGAAATTGACGATGACTTCGCTTCAAGGCAGCTAAATGATACCGCCTACATGAGCAGAGAGGCTGTGTCGCTCTTAAGCAAGTATAAGGTTCAACCTTCAAAAGGACAGGCAACAGCTAAGTTACGTCACCTCTGGGGTCTTAACAGCGTCTTAAGTCAGTCTTCTGAGAAAAACCGTAACGACCACCGCCAACATGCAATTGACGCTATCGTTATTGCTCTGACCGAGGTTAAAACTATTCAAAAACTCTCGCGATACAGTAAATATGACAGGAAGCCAACTTTAGATAGATTCCCGGCTCCATGGGAATATTTCCGTAACGATGTTTCTGAGGCTATCAACAAACTTACAGTCTCAATCAGAGTCAATAAGCGCCTGAGAGGACAGCTCCACGAGGAAACCTTCTACGGCTATACAGGCAGAAAAAACGATAAGAAAATGCCAATATTCCGTGTCAGGAAAAATATTGAGGACATTAAATTAAGTAAAATTGACGAAATAGCTGACCCAAAAATAAGAGAAATTGTTAAAAACGCTATAGAAGAGGCAGAAAGACGAGAAGCAGAAAAAAAGGCTAACGCATATACGACACAAAGGGATAAATCAGCCGAAGATACCAAAGTTGCCATTGAGGCTTTCCTGCCCACGAAAGACGGTAGAAAAATCCCCATTAAAAAGGTGATAATCTACATACCATCCGGCAATATGATAGAGCTGCCCGGCCGTACTAACAATAAAACCTTTGTTGCACCAGGAGCTAACCACCACATCGTCATTTACCGCTATAAAGACAATAAAGGCAACGTCAAGCAAGGCGGCGAGGTTTGCACTTTTTTTGATGCCGTTAAACGCTTCAGACATGGGGAGAAGGTTATAAGAAAAGACCTCGGTGAAAACAAGGAATTTCTCTATTCGCTCTCTATCAACGAAATGTTTCTTCTTGACGTTGATGAAAACGAATTCTCTCTTGATCCACAAAATTATAAAGAACTCTCCAAAAAACTTTACAGGGTTCAGAAAATCTCTTCAAGCACGCAAATAACAATAAGACGCCACTTTGAGGCCACTCTTGACGAAAAGACGCCTTGCCCATATCCCAATACCCTGAAAGGTATAAAAGTCGTAGTTGACAGACTCGGGAGGATAACAAAAGCCAATGATTAAACGAACTGTCAGCATAGATAATCCGTCAAGGCTCAATATTGACCACAAACAGCTTGTCATTACTCAAAATGATGAGACAGTCGGTAGAATTCCCATCGAAGACATTGGTCTTTTGATTGTGGAACACCCTAATGTCAGTTACACTCATTCGTGTTTTATGTCTTTGCTTGAAAACAATTCGGCAATAGTCCTCATCGGGAAAAGCCACTACCCCGCCGGACTTTTTCTTCCGCTTGAAACTAATTCCGTGCAGACCGAGCGTTTCAAATCGCAAATTGAGGCAACTGTTCCACTTAAAAAACAACTTTGGCAGCAAATAGTCTGTAAGAAGATAACTAATCAGGCAAAGTTATTGGAGAGCAAAGGCGTGCCAACAGCGCCTCTTACTGAGATGGCAAGAAATGTAAAATCCGGCGATTCCGCTAACCTTGAAGCTCATGCTGCACGTTATTACTGGAAAAATCTGTTAGGTAAAAAGTTTAAGCGAGACCGGTTTGGTCTTTACCCAAACAATCTCTTAAACTACGGCTACATAATTCTCAGGGCAGCAACAGCCCGCTCTCTGGTCAGCTCCGGGCTGCTTCCCACATTGGGTATCCATCACCGCAATAAGTATAACGCATTCTGCTTAGCGGATGACGTCATGGAACCATACCGTGTGTTTATCGACAGGAAAGTGTATGAGTTGTACACTGGCGCCGATATAGGAGAACTTGAAATACAAGACATGGACGAGCTGCCATTGGATAAAATGAGCCTGACCAAAGAGATAAAAAAAGAGCTGCTGGGTTTACTTGCGGCAGATGTGGTTTTAGACGGCAGCACTTTTCCACTTATGACAGCGCTTAACAGAACCACTGCATCACTGCAAAGGTGCTTCGCTAAAGAACAGAAAGACATTGAGTACCCGGGTCTGTGACTTCGGTTAAACATGTGCGAGTTAAATAAATATAGGATTATGTGGTTAATAGTACTTTTTGATTTACCGACTGAAACGAAGAAAGAGCGAAAGGCTTACACAAAATTCAGAAAATTTCTTCTTGACGACGGCTTTAACATGATGCAGTACTCAGTGTACTATCGTCACTGCGCAAGCAGAGAAAATGCAGAGGCTCACACTCGGCGTATCAAAGGTGCGCTGCCGGAAAAGGGTTTTGTTAATGTCATCAGTATTACCGACAAGCAGTTTGGAGACATTCAATTCTTTGTAGGGAGAAAAGAAAAACCTCCCCCAAACGCTCCGCATCAACTTGAATTATTTTGATGGTATGTGTGTTTTATAGTAAGTAAGGGAAAGGGCTTTGCCCTTTCCCTTAGACCCTCTCCCATAAGGGGAAATGATTTCCCCTTAACCCCTCGGTTTTAGGGTTAAAGATTGGGTGGTTTAGTCAGATGTTTTTCGTTGTCCTTGTAGGTAGAGAATTTTTCAACCGGCGTACCGCCGCTTAAAAAGTTTCACTTCGAGCTCCGCCCGCAAAAAAGATGAAAAGATTATAAGATTTTCTACGTTCTGTAAAACTCTATTTCCCCTACTTACTAATACCTCCACAGTCACTTTTTCTCACCACTTTTTACTCATTTACCCTTTCATTTCAACTACTTGTGTAGTTGGTAGTATAACATATCAGTACCTGGTAGCAACCCACAACCAGTATAACATATCAGTACCTGGTAGCAACCCACAACCGACCTAATAAGCAATAAACCAACGTGTCCAGTATAACATATCAGTACCTGGTAGCAACCCACAACCGACCGGAAGGAGGGGAAAAAGAGAGCGGGAGTATAACATATCAGTACCTGGTAGCAACCCACAACTAGCGACGACACGTATGTGCCGACATTAATAGTATAACATATCAGTACCTGGTAGCAACCCACAACACGAAACCTTTTTTATTGCAGGCGGCAGATAGTATAACATATCAGTACCTGGTAGCAACCCACAACCTATCTGATTTTCAAACAGAAAGGACTTTAGTATAACATATCAGTACCTGGTAGCAACCCACAACTCGTCGAATATTTGGTGTGTAATATGTGATAGTATAACATATCAGTACCTGGTAGCAACCCACAACACGTCTGTCATACATGCACTACAGGTTGAAAGTATAACATATCAGTACCTGGTAGCAACCCACAACAAAGGATAAATGCACATAACAAAACGATAAAGTATAACATATCAGTACCTGGTAGCAACCCACAACAAAGATATTCAGAATTACTATCAAGGAATAGTATAACATATCAGTACCTGGTAGCAACCCACAACTCTTAGTCTCTTTTATGGAAGTAGAGCTTTAGTATAACATATCAGTACCTGGTAGCAACCCACAACCTATCGCAGTAGCAGCGACAAGATGTGTTTAGTATAACATATCAGTACCTGGTAGCAACCCACAACCAAAACTTATGCAGTCTCCGAAACCCAAGCAGTATAACATATCAGTACCTGGTAGCAACCCACAACTTTTAGAACTAAGATACTCTATTTCATTTTAGTATAACATATCAGTACCTGGTAGCAACCCACAACAGCGACGACACGTATGTGCCGACATTAATAGTATAACATATCAGTACCTGGTAGCAACCCACAACTCGGTACTACGTTCCGTCCCTTCGTCCTCTAGTATAACATATCAGTACCTGGTAGCAACCCACAACCGCCCGACTCGGTAGGCGCTAAACGGGTCAAGTATAACATATCAGTACCTGGTAGCAACCCACAACTACGAACGCAAGTATGTGTTTAGCATTCGTAGTATAACATATCAGTACCTGGTAGCAACCCACAACACCCGATATACTTATCTTCACCTATTGTCCCTAGTATAACATATCAGTACCTGGTAGCAACCCACAACCTGCCCTCGGACGTATTTTATCCATTTTAAGTATAACATATCAGTACCTGGTAGCAACCCACAACGTTACAAATTATGAGGAGTTACGGCTTAAAGTATAACATATCAGTACCTGGTAGCAACCCACAACCTTCATGGAGTTGACCAGTATGCGTTTTCAAGTATAACATATCAGTACCTGGTAGCAACCCACAACTAATAGATGCTGCTATTCGGCGGTTGATAAGTATAACATATCAGTACCTGGTAGCAACCCACAACCGCATTTCATGGGCTTTTTCAATTGTTGGAAGTATAACATATCAGTACCTGGTAGCAACCCACAACTATTGTCTTGTACATCAGAACCTCCTGTTAGTATAACATATCCGTGCCTGGTAGCAACCCACAACTATTTTGGCTGGATGTCCTAAAGATGGGAAGTATAACATATCCGTGCCTGGTAGCAACCCACAACCTTGAGGAAGGGACCCCAAACCCCGCTGAGGTATATAATATTTCCGTTCACGGTAGCAACCTAACTAAGATTTTTTACAAAATACCACCACTTCAGATATACTACCCCAAATAAGATTCTAATTAAATTGGGGGTAACAGATGGAAAAAACAAAGGTAGTATTCGTAATTGCAGTGATATGCCTTAGCCTGGGGTTATCATACGGAAAGGTATTCGCTGCAGGTGCCCCATCAAAAGGGTGTTTGAGTTGTCACAATGGCATTGAGGATATCAATCCCAAAATGACACAGCATTTTATTAAAGAACATAAAATGAAACCAGGATATGAGTGCACTGTCTGCCATAGTGGTAACGCCTCAGCAAAGGACAAAGAGAGCGCTCATAAGGCAATGTACCCAAACCCCTCTGATCTTTCTGTAGTGAACAAAACATGCGGACAGTGCCACCCTGATCAAGTAAGCAAGGTAGAAAAGTCTCTGATGGCAAACTCACAAGGAGAAATAGCTGACACATTATACGCCCGTGGTTACACTAAGGATAAAGACTCACATTTTGCAATGAGCGATCATCCTATACTTGCCGGCGGTGTTGTTGAAAAGGAAAAGGGGGCTGTAGAGAGTCTCCAGCCGATTCCTGATTCATCATCGCATATTGCTGTTGAGATGTTGAGAAAGTTCTGCATAAAGTGTCACCTCAGGACAGATGGCGCAAAGGCAGCCAAAGGCTACCGAGGTTCAGGTTGTGCAGCTTGCCACATGCTTACCAGTGCTGATGGGAAGTATGCTGGGGGCGATCCCGCAATGAAGGGAAAAGAGTGGCGCTCAGCTGTTCATAAAATCACAACAAAAATCCCTGCCGATCAGTGCGCACGGTGTCATAAGGGTGGTAACAGAATAGGCGTAAGCTACACGGGAGAACTGGCAGGACATGAGGCAGACATCCATTACCAGCGAGGGATGCACTGTATTGATTGCCACAGCACAAAGGAGATTCATGGCGACGGCAATATTTATGTTAGAAAATCTCAGGCCGTAAAGATAAAATGCAGCAGCTGTCATGGTGAGCCTAACTCCAAGCCCACGATGACTGACTCTGAGGGTATGAAGCTTTCCAACATTAAGCAAGACGGCGATAAGCTCATCCTGACCTCACGTGTTACCGGAAAAGAGCACATCGTGCCTGCTCTTGATTCACTTAAGGCAAAGGAGAAACTTCCTACAGCGATGCTTATCACAGAGCACATTAAAGGAATGGAGTGTGCAGCGTGCCACAGCACTAAGAATGTCAACTGCTATGCCTGTCACTTTAAAGTTGACAGGACAAAGACAGGAAAAGATACGATAACCGGAAAGGAAAGCCCTGGAGCCTGGAGTATTGTAGCAGATGATTTTGCAGCAAAGTGGAAAAAGCCACCGCTTTCTATTCATTCATCGGGAAAAGTTGCTCCAAATCAACTTGGCTGTGCCGTGCATATAACTGAAATTGACAAAGATGGAAAAACTGTCAAAGAATATAGTGTTAATCAAGAAAGCAACGGTAAAACGCCCGATGGCTTTACGGCTTTTAACCGTGTCTCGGTTGCTAATGCACACACTACACAGCGAAGCGCAATGCGAGGCTGTGATGAGTGTCATAACGACAAGTGGGCACTTGGTCAGGGCGGCTTAACACCTGAGACGTTTAAGTCTGGAAAGGCTCTCATGGTTGACCCCGATAAGTACGTAGATGACAAGGGTAATCAATTACTTTCATTTAGTCAGCCGGGTCAAAGACCATTTAATGAACAAGAAATCAAAAAGATACGACGGGTAGGAGAGTGCACAGGCTGTCATGCCGGCTCTAAAGCCTCCTTCTGGATAGATTTTGAGAAAAGCTACAAGTGGGCTAAAGACAACGACAGTGAACACAAAAACAAGATAGACGCTAAATTAAAACAATAGACACATAGGGGGGGAGGATTTTTCTCCTCCCCCCCTATTTCTTTTCATATCACTTTTTTGAAAACCAACTGGTCTAACACTTCATTGACGGTTATTTCTATGATGCACTTTTGGTTTAATTTACACGCTGGGGTGTAGCCAAACCTTGTGCATGGGCTGCAGGGGAGATGTCTGTTTAAAATAGCGTGAATTTTACCCTTTGGTCCCCATTTCTTCTCAATTCCTGAGCCAAACAGCGATACTGTAGGAACACCGAGGGCAACGGCAAGGTGCAAAAGTCCAGAGTCTGCAGTGATTAACCCCACGGAGCCTTTTAACAACATGGCGGTCTCTGTAAGCGTTGTTTTAGCGCAGTAGTTAATTGCCTTAGGGCAGTGCTGCATAATTATATCGGCATCCTCTGTGTCGGATTTCCCTCCAAGAATTACTACATTAAAGCCCATATTGATAACTGCTTTTGCAGTCTCGGCATAATTATGACCGCCCCAGCGCCGTTGTTTAACGGTAGCGCCTGGAAATATGCACACATATTTCTCATACAAGTGGCTCTCAGGGTACACAGGAGAGTCAAGAAACGGCACATCGGCTGGAAATGTATAACTTTTACCTGTAATTTTGCTAATAAGCGAGAGAAAACTCTCAGCCTCGTAACTATCATGACTGTAGGAGGCTTTGTGTGTAAAAAATTTTCCTCTTTCATTAGTGTTAAATCCAACTTTCAAACCGGCATTCATAAAATAAGTCAAGAGTGCCGGCAATCTGTGCCACTGTTCGGTATCTATAATTATATCATAAGTGTTTTTAAAACAACTGATGATATCAGCAGGTTTGTCGTAGAGATAGACTTTGTTCATACCGGTATAGATAGTGAAAATACCGGCGTTTCGTTTTTCGCAAAGAATATCTATCTTAAGATAGGGATATTCCTTTTTTAGCTCCTCAATTGCAGGAATCAATAAGACGGCATCCCCAATGCCTCCGGGTCTTATAATGAGCGCTGAGAGAGGAGAGTAGGCAGATTTCAGAGGCTTTTTGTGTAATGCTGGCAGCACAACGGCAAGCCCTCTGCCTAACACAGAATCTATAGCTTTTAGAACAGTTATCTTATTCACGGCATGTTGAGAAACTACGCATTAGGAGAGTGTAAGGTAAAGACATTGCAAAACTAATTAAAAGCTGTCATCACTTTTTACGACTTCAGTTAACTCGTGTATATCGTTGTATCTGCTATTTAGGTGCTTAAGCACCTTAGTTCCAAGCGGTGTGATGGAATAGCCCTGAGCCTCGCTGCTGGATATTAATTGTAGCTGCTTTAACTTAATCATAAACATTTTTATCATATCAGACGGAATGTCAACCGGTTTTTCAAGGTCTTTAAAACGCACATGTCCTTGCTGTTTGAGCAGTTGCAGCGTCTTTGCAATCCATGGTTTATAACTTTTCTGCTCCAGCATCAGCAGTTGTTCTTTTATATTGAATATATCCGATTCTTTGATATTACCCATCGCCCTTTGGTAGTCTTCAATATTCTCACCAAGGTACTCAAATTCAATGCGCACAGCCCTTTCCGTCTCATAGCTGCACTCAATGTCCATATCAAGGGCCTTCATAAAGTGGAAACGAAAGTCTTCAAACGTCTCGTAACCAGCGCACCGCACCTCTTCCTCTGTAATATCGGCGATTTCCTTAAAGTTAACATCCAGCACTCTAAGATAACCGACATTTTGTGCTCGGTATATCTTACCCTTCAGAAACTTAAATGTATCCCAGTATCTAAACGCAAGTGTAACAGTTCCAGCCCTTATGCCGTCCCGCCGTATTCTATCAAATACCAACATTGTCCTACTAAAACAATAGCATATCTGATTGAAAAAATCAAGCTGTTTTATGCACTTAAGATTATTTATTTTTTTATGCTTATTGAGCAGTGTTTCAACTGTCAGATAGTTTCAAATTGTTGTAAAAACTGTTAGCTATAGCTGCAAACTCATGTACGGAGAGAGTTTCGGCTCTTGCCATTTCATTTATTTTTAATTCAGAAAGGACGTCTCTTACTGATGGAAACAGTGTTTTAAGGCTGTTTAAAATGGTTTTTCGTCTTTGAGAAAAAGCGGTTTTTACTGTTTTATAAAATATTTTTTCATTAGCAACCACAGCGGCAGGTGTCTTTAGCATATCTATCACTATAAAGGCTGAGTCAACCGCAGGGGGCGGTCTGAAGGCATTCTTTGATATGATAAATTTGACACTGGGTGAGGCAATGTACTGAATCACTACAGAGAGAGCGCCATAGGATTTGTTTCCCGGAGGGGACGCAATCCGCTCAGCTACCTCCTTTTGCATAGTAAATGCTATTGAACGCAGCCGGGGTCTTTCCTCAATAAGTCTGAAAATCAGCGGTGTTGTTATGTAGTAAGGAATATTTCCTGTGGCTTTAAAACGCGTAATGCTTGAGAAGTCAAACTTCATAGCATCAGCGTGAACTAAGTTAAAATCAGACCGAGAAGGGAACTGCTCGCAAAGACGGTCATAGAGGCGACGGTCAAGCTCAATCGCTATGACTCTACCAGCTGTACCGAGTAATTTTTTAGTCAGGGAGCCTGTGCCCGGTCCAATTTCAACAACCACGTCCTCATGGGTTATGCCTGATGCGGAAACGATGTCTGAGAGAATCCCATCATCATAGAGAAAATGCTGCCCTAATTTTTTCCCCATTATTTTTTAAGCAACAGACATCTCCGGCTCCTGCTCAGCCTCAATTATCAAAGAATATTCCAACATTATCATGATACCTCAGCGTTATTGTACCATTATTGTGAGCACAAAGAGCGTGCAGTGTCAAGACATTTTGTCGTATAGATAAGACTTCAGTTTTCATGACACAGTTTTTTGAACACTCTATTGGAAAATACTCCTTTGGATACTACATGGTATCAAGGCTTATTCTTAATTCTTTAGCCAGCTTTATCGTCTCCTCTTTTGCCTTAACAAAGTCAAGCTCCTCCACGTATCTTTTAACCCACTTTATCTGTCGTCTGCTTACTGCTCCCTGAAGTTGCAGCAGCGCAGGTTCTACCACATCAGGGTTGTATGCCTCAAAGGATTTTAGTAATCTGAGAATAATCTCTTTTACTACCGGAATATCCAATTCAACCGATTTCTCTACATCCTCCACCACATCCACCTCACCTATACTGTTGATAGACTCTGTAACTTTTACAAGCAGTTCTTTGAGCCGGATGGTGTGTCCCATAGCCTTACTTAGATTACGCTCCTTTAGCAGCTGTGACAGTTCCCTGACTAATGGATATACATCCGTAAGCGACAGTATTCCTGTTAATCCAGTTAAGGAGTGAACAATGGCATAGGCAGCATCAATCTCATCATTTTCAATTAACAATATAATTTTTTCTGCTGCATTACTGTATTTGTCGGAAAATCCGATTAGCGCTTTCTTATATGTTTTAATGTCTTTCCAGACACTTATGCCCTTATTCATATCTATGCCGTCAAGTGCCGGTAATTGCATGTCTGTTTCTGTGTCCCTTACAGGCACGGTATAAACCTCTCCAACACCCTCCGGCACGGAAGCTTCTATTGTTGACAGCAGTTTCTCTATGTCAATGGGTTTATCAACCACCGCATCCATGCCTTTTGCAATGTATGCAGCCTTTTCCTCAGCCATAACACCGGCAGTCAGGGCGATAATCGTAATGCGCCTGTCCTCAGATGATTGTAGCTGCCGGATTTGACGTGTTGCCTCTAAGCCGTCCATTACAGGCATCTGAATATCCATAAGAATTAGGTCTGGCGTCTCACGCTTAAAGCACTCCACTGCTTCAAGTCCGTTACGAGCCACAATAACTGTGTGTCCATATTGTTGAAGGCGTATTTGCAATAAAATAATGTTTTCCTCTATATCATCCGCTATCAATGTTTTAAATCTGCGTTTTGACAGAGGTAAGGTGTGTTGTTTGCTGTCAGCGGTATGCAGTGCCGTCTTGGATTTTTTCAGTTTGACGGTAAAGAAAAAAGCGCTCCCAACTCCCAGTTCACTCTCCATCCAGATTCGTCCGTTCATCAGGTGTACAAGCTCTCTGCTTATGGTAAGCCCAAGACCTGAGCCGCCATAGTTTCTGGTTGTAGAACTGTCGGCTTGAGTAAATCTCTCAAATATAGCGTCTTTTCTGTCGGCTGCAATCCCAATTCCTGTGTCTTTTACTGAAAAGAGAAGATTCATATACTCGTCATCACTCTGGTCATCTGAAATACTCAGAGTAACGTCAACCCCGCCCTCTGTCGTGTATTTTATGGCATTACCTGTCAAGTTGATAAGTATTTGTCTGAGCCGTGTCGGGTCGCCATTTAATTCATCCGGTACGTCTGAGGAAATGCTGTAATTAAGAGAAAGCCCCTTCTTTTTGGCAATCACTATAAACATATCACACGCAGCCTCTAAAACACTTTTAACAGAGAAATCTATACGTTCAAGCTCCAGTCTGCCGGATTCTATTTTCATAATGTCAAGTATTTCGTTAATTATAGAAAGCAGCGAGTTGGCAGCGCCCTTTACTATTGAAAGATACTCCTTTTGTTTTTCCAGAGCTGACATTTCCATAGCAAGCTCTGTCATCCCTATTATGGTGTTCATGGGGGTTCTGATTTCATGACTCATGTTTGCCATAAAGTCACTCTTTGCTTTATTTGCCTTAAGAGCCTCCTCCTTACTGACACTTAAGTCCCTGAACATAAGGTCAAAAGGCCTGTTTATTCCCGTTACGATTATAGCCTTATAGATAAAATAATAGGATATGACTTTTGAGAAATGTCCCAGCATATTCATAAAATCGTATAACCCGACATAAAGGGTAAAGCAAAGCTCTGTTAGTATTGTAAATGCAATTGAGGCCGTTAACAGTCTCAGGATGTCTTTATCAAAAAATCTCTTGTTTTTCAACAACAGCCACATTGAAGCCACTAATATAAGGCAAATGATATATTCACTGGTTTTCTTAAACGGTGTAAGCCCAAACCCATCCACATAACAAGCTGGAAAGGTATGCCATATAAAAATTGAAACAAAAATTAATAGAGTTACAGCGCTATAAATTGTAAATATCAAAATTTTATTAATTTTTTCTTTAAATAAAAAAAACGGAGCAGCTAAAAAAGAAATGCTCTCAACGTATCGTGCAGCTACCCATAGTTCCGTTGCCGAACCCACGCCCTGAGTATGTATTACATTCATGCCCTTATACGTAAGCGTATGCAAAGTGTCAACAATAGCAAGGAAAAGGTATGTTATCCCAATAAAAAACAGATAATTGTTTTTCATATACCGGCGGGTATTGTAGGAAAGAGTAAAAATAGTAAACGCTATGACGATGCTAAAAAGCTCCGCAAATGTATGAAACACCAGATAGCCAAACAAGCTGCTAATATAGAGGGCTGAGAGTATTAAAGCCCATAATAAGACTATTCTCAGTAAACCTGCCGAGTACCCAGTTATATGTTGTGTATCATGTGTCACTTACCGCTCCATGGTATATAAACCATTTTAAAGGCAACTTTATTGTAGCATAAGTTTCTGAAATTTTCAGTCTTATACTAGTTTAAGGAACATAAGTAAGGAGTAATCCGCAGATTTTTATTTTTTCATCTGCGTTTATCTGCGTCATCTGCGGAAAAAAATCTTTTCTGTTTCCTCTGTTTCTAAATATAGGTTATCAAAAATCGTAAAACTTTGCCATTTCATGAAGGCTTATTTGTCCTGGTGCGGTTGTTGTTTCTAATGAGGCAAACGTAAAAAGACTGCCTATCAGCGGGAAAAACACACGTGAGGCCATTCCAATTGCTCCCATAGCAATGCACACTATCCCGGAGTCGCAGTACTCAATAGTAAAGTTCGTAAGCAGTCTGATATCGTCGGTTGTGTTAGCCATAAGGGCAATTTTCATTATATCGGCACCTGCGTTTTTTGACTTTTCAAGCAGGGACTCAAGCACGTGCAACGGAGGTGTTTTTGTAAAATCATGAAAAGAGGCTATAAGCGGAATTTTTCTATGGTTAGCTATATCTAAAACATCATGAAAAATACCGGTGTTTAACTCCACGTCAATAGCGTCGGCATATTGGGCAGCCGCAGAGTATATCTCAATACGACTGCTGTCCTTGATTTTAACAGCTCCGCCCTCCTCAAACGCACGGCAGGTGGCAATGATTGGAACATTAAATTTAGTTTTAGTTTCTGTAAGTATGGTTATAATGTGGTCTTTAGAGAGTTCAGAAAACATATCTATTCTAAGCTCTATCATAGAGGCGGGCCTTACGTCAGATATGCTCTTAACATCGGCATCCGTAAGAGGCACAACAATGAGCGGCCTCTTACCAGGCGTAAGGTTACCTATTTTTACGTCTTTCATATAATTATATGTCTGTTTTTGGGTTTTTTGTGTGACGAGCAATGTAGGGGCGAATAATTATTCGCCCCTACTGACTCATATCATGAAACTTTCTTCTCAATGGCCGTTAATAACCCAATTATCTCCTGACTCATTGGGCCAATGTGGTTATATTGTTCCTCAGCAGCGGATGTGTTACCGGAGTGCTTTAGCCGTACGATGTCTTTGACAATAGAATGAAGTTCTTCGTGTATTTTTTCAAGTGTCATCATCTCAGGGATATTACCAAAAGAGGAAAGTCCCTTAGAGTACAGCCACTTGCCAAGGTCGCAGTCCTTGTGTGAGACAGCCTGTGATTCGGTTAGGCTCTCTTTACCGTCAAGGAAGTCACGGAGTCTGCTTTTCCAAGCAAGGTGTTTACTTCTTGCGTTAGAAAAGTCAAAAGAAGCGTTTATGGTGTGTTTGGGTGCGACATGATGAGTTAATTGTATTGATCTCGCTGGTGTTTTTGTCATGGGTTTCTTTTCAAAAGCAATCTGGGGCGGCGGTGTATATTTCTTTACCGTTTTTTTGGTGGAGGCAGTATGTCCAGTTTTAAAGAATGCTATTGCGCTTTGTAACTGATCCGCTTGCGAGGTTAATTCCTCAGATGTAGAAGCCATTTCCTCTGCAGCAGCGGCATTTTGCTGTATTACCTGATCCAGCTGTGATATTGCCTTGTTTATTTGTTCAGCTCCTATGTTTTGTTCATTACTGGCGGCGCTTATCTCCTGAACCAGCTCTGCGGTTCTTTGGATGTCTGGCACCAACTGCTTAAGCATAGCGCCGGCTTTTTCTGATACCTGAACCGTAGTCGTTGACAGGGTGCTTATCTCACCGGCTGCTTTTTGACTTCTTTCCGCAAGTTTTCTCACTTCAGAGGCTACCACAGCAAAACCCTTTCCATGCTCACCGGCTCGTGCCGCTTCAATTGCAGCATTAAGAGCTAGCAGATTGGTCTGCCGTGCGATTTCCTCAATTATTGAGATTTTACTTGCAATCTCTCTCATTGCAATAACAGCCTCATCTACGGCACGTCCACTTTCAAGGGCATCCTGAGACGCCTTACCTGACATCCGCTCTGTCTGATGAGCATTGTCGGCATTTTGTTTAATATTGGAGGCCATCTGCTCCATTGACGAGGAAACCTCCTCAACTGTTGCCGCCTGTTCAGTGGCTCCCTGAGAAACAGAGTTGGATGTCCCGCTTAACTCCATACTGCCGGAGGATACATTCCCTGCTGCTGAGTTTACCTCTCCGATAACTCCCTTTAGCTTTTCCACCATCGTATCCATTGCAGACAGCAATAGACCTGTTTCATCCTTACCGGTAACATCTATGGTTAATGTAAGGTCTCCGTCAGCTAAGCTGTCAGCGACATGCACGGCCTTGCTTATTGGTTTTACAACACTGCGAATTATCCACCATGCAACTAAAAGTGACAATAGCAGACCCAGTATGACGGCGGCTATTGACACTGTGCGGGCACGTGAATAAATTTTCTCATTTTCAGCCTCTAGTTCTTTTGCCACACGTTCTTGCAGTTTTACCAAATCATCAAAACTTGCCTTTGCCTGAGCATAGAGAGGCAAAACTGTTTTTACGACAAAAAGGTTAGCGTCATTAAATTTTCCATCCTTTAGGTACGCCGCACCTGGCTTTAACCCATCGTTTACAAATTTAGTTCTGGTTTCCAGAAACTTCTTAGCCAGTTCGCTTTCCTCAGAAGTTAAGGTTGTAGCCATATACTCTTTCCATAGCTTACCAATATCCTCGATATTGGCATCTATCTTATCGGTGTGCTTTGTTATGGGGTGGTCAGCGTTATGAGTCTTGCTTACCTCTATGTTTGGGTCATGAAACGAGGCAAGTAACAACTGCTGCACATTCTCACGCATCTTGTCATTAATTGTCGTTAACTGTTGAAGCGGCACCATTCTGTCAGCGTACAGGCTGTCAAAATTAGCATTTATACTTTTTGAAGAATTTATCCCCAACACACTGAGAGCTATGAGTATTAGTGACATAAACCCCACAAGCAAATACAGCCTTGTACCAATTTTTAGATTTTTAAACATATTCTAACCTCCATAGTTATGTTATATGTACCCGTAACGCCTTTACAAGCATAAACACCGATAATATATACCTGCCGATGGGAGATGGTAACATTTATGCGTAACTGTTTGCAAATTATTCCTTAGAGAGTTTTTCTTTTTTATCTCCATTTTGATATACTACTGTTTCAATGGAATCTTCTTGCAAAATATATAAGGGATTTTGACGGCTTAAAGAATCCCCGATATGTCAGCTAAACGTGAAATTTTGATACAGCCTGCAAAGCGTTTCGTAGCGGATGTAATAAACAACAGGTATATGCTGTGGTGTCTTGTTGTGAGAGATATTAAAAGCCGCTACACGGGCTCCTTCATAGGTTTTTTCTGGGCTGTCATTCAACCTATCGTAACAGTCATTACATACACTTTTGTGTTTTCTTATGTCATGAAGGTTAGGTTAGGGCCGGCTGCCGGTTCGCAAAACTTTGTCTTGTGGCTTCTGTGCGGCTTGTCCCCTTGGTTGTTTTTTTCTGAAAACCTAATCCGCTCTATCGGCGTCCTTAACGATAACAAAAACCTGATAACTAAAAGCCTCTTTCCCTCCGAACTGCTGCCCTTTAGCATACTGCTTTCCAATCTTGTTAACCACCTCATAATGGGTGTCATTGTTATAATAGCCGTCCTGATTTATCAAAAAAGTATTACCATGCTGATTTTTTATTTTCCGGTTTATCTCTTTTTTCTGAGTCTTGCCTCGTTGGGAATCAGTTGGCTTATATCAAGCATCAATGTTTACATCAGAGACATCGGACAGGTTATCACCGTGCTAATCAATCTTTGGTTTTTTTATACCCCTATTGTGTATGAGCCGTCTATGGCCCCTGCAAAGCTCCAGTTTTTTTTCAAATTAAACCCTATGTACTATGTAGTTGATGGTTATCGTCTGGCGCTGCTCGGTCTGGATCATCCACAATGGAAAGGATTGCTTGTCGTTGCGGTGACAAGTGTTTTTGTAACTATACTTGGCGCTCTTGTGTTTAAACGCCTGAAACTTGATTTTGCCGAATTGCTGTAGGAACGACTAATCATGGATAAAGCAATCTCAGTTATAAATATAAGCAAAAAATACAGGATATTTGCCTCGCCGCGAGACAGACTCAAAGAGATGTTTCATCCTTTTGGGAAAAAATATCATCATGAGTTTTGGTCTTTAAAAAACGTATGTTTTGAGGTAGGAAAGGGCGAAGCGTTAGGGATTTTAGGCAGAAACGGCTCAGGTAAAAGCACACTCCTTCAGATAATTTGCAGCATAATAAGACCAACCGAGGGTCAGGTGTTGGCTAATGGGCGAATCTCTGCTCTCCTAGAACTTGGCGCCGGATTTAACCCGGAGTTTTCAGGGCGCGCCAATGTCTATATGAACGGTGCTCTTATGGGGTATAACAAAGCTGAAATGGATGAGCGGATGGAGGGCATCGAACGATACGCAGATATTGGCGAATTTATAGACCAGCCCATGAAGATATACTCAAGCGGAATGTTTATACGCGTGGCGTTTGCATGTGCCGTTAATGTTAAACCGGATATACTGGTTGTGGATGAGGCACTTGGAGTAGGCGACATCTTTTTTCAGCAGAAATGCTTTAACACGATAAGGGAAATAATAGCGGCAGGCACAACTTGTCTTTTTGTATCGCATGACCTTGAGGCTATAAGAAAGCTCTGTGACAGGGCGGTGCTTCTGAAAAACGGAGAGGTTGAATACATCGGGCAAGCTGTTGAGGCAGTTAGCCGTTATACCGGAACTCATGACCAAAAACGCTCTGCTAAAAAACACTCTGTCAAACCTGTCTCTCAATCATCACCGGGGCTTATGACTGAGGAGGAAATTATTGCTCACAGCGTTATCCCTGAGTGTGCTCCGCGGCATGGCGTCGGAGGGGGTGCTGAGATAATTGCCCTTAGAGTTACAAACGGTGACGGAATTGATACACTTGTCGTTGATATGATGAGCTCGCTTATGTTTAACTTTCTAATTAAAATCAAAGAACCGGTCACTGATATAAATGTGGCAGTTACATTGTTTGACAGGATGGGAAATTTCATCTTTGGCGGAGGACCAAGACAGCTCGGGATGCGTCTGCCAGATATGGACCGCGGCACTACCTGTGTTGTTTGCATTGAATTACAGTTTACTATAAAACCGGGTGAATACACCTTTGGGGCTGGGATTTCAGAGCTGACTCACAACTCTATTGACGTGGCTTTTAGCCACGACAGAGTGGATTCCCTTGGGCCTATCACAGTAACTCATGACCCCGTTGAGATGCTCCCCTTTCACGGTCTTACAAGGATTCCAATAAAGGTGTGGTTTTCAAAACCCTCTAACCCTGCAAATGTCCAATTGACAGATAACACCACCGGTGATGCTGCAACGTCAATAACAAATCCAGACTTTGCAGCTGCCATAACGGATGTGATTAGTAGGTATCGTCCTAAGAAAATAATTGAAACTGGCACGTATCTGGGACGAGGTTCAACTGCGATTATTGCATCGGCTATTAAAGACTGTGGACTGGATGAAGCCGTGTTTTACTCTATTGAGGTAAATCCTGAATATTACAATTCAGCCTTGTTACATCTTACTGAATGCAGCCTTATAGACAGAGTTAAACTCTTAAATGGACTCTCAGTGCCAAAAGCTGCGCTCCTTTCAAAAGAGCAAATAGAAGATAAATTTGTTAAAAACCTGCACTACTCAGGTATATTTGTTGATTATGATGAGACTCAAAGGTCGGAGCGATATTTTAAGGAAACCGATTTCCCAGAACTTGTGGATGATTTGCTGGGAAAGTGTCTTTCTGAATTTTCTTATATGCCTGACTTTGTGCTCCTTGACAGTGCGGCGCATATTGGGTTTGTGGAGTTTGAGTACCTGGTTAAACGTATCCTTGCGCCTTGTGTAATAGCGTTAAACAATTGTTTTCACGTTAAACATTACAGCAGTTATCTTTACATGAAAACAGACCCCAGGTTTGAATTTATTAAGGCGTCAGAGGAGGACTTTGGTTTGTGTATAGTTCTTTTCACGCCATAGGGAGAGAATTTTGAATTTAGTTCAGGCATTAGAAAATGCGCACGACGAATACATCCTGTGGGTCAGAACTGACTCAATCGGTGATGCTCTGTTGTCGCATCCCATGCTTGATGAGATAAAGAAAGCGTACCCGCAAGTAAAAATAGCTGTGCTTTGTCAAAATCACATACGTGAGCTGTATGAAACCTGCCCTTATGTAAATCATATTATTACCTTTGATAAAAATCGTATCAATTATAAGCCATATGTTGACTGTATTATTTCTGCCATACGTGAGCTTAAACCGCTTTTTGCCTTCAACAGTCAATACTCCAGAGAAAGTATCTCAGACACTTTCACAATTCAAAGCGGCGCTACATACACCGCAGGGTTTAACGGTAACACTTGCAATATAACGAAAGCTGAAAGGGATGCAAATAACGCCCTCTACACTAACCTTATCACTTTGGAGGAATCTCATAAGATTGAACTTAAACGTTATGTGGATTTTCTCTCATCATTAGGGATAACTGTCAACTCTCTTAAACCCTATCTATACACAGCCACCGATGACGAAAAAATGGTCACAGAGGAGGTATTTGAGAGTTTTGGATTAAAACACCAGGAACCCATTGTGATTTTACCCTCAGCTCAGAGTACGTATAGGGTTTATCCGTGGTTCCTTGAAGTAATGGAGGGACTTAAAGATTTCCCACTTATAATAGCTGGCGGCGCTGATATGCTTGCAATTGGAAAGAGACTTTCTGAAAACTTCTCAGGCACATGTTTTAACCTAATCTCAAAAACGACTATACGACAAACTGCCGCCCTTATTCGCAAAGCAAGACTTGCTATATGTTCAGAATCGGCATCAGCACACATCGCCTGTGCCGTAGGCACGCCAAATGTGGTAATAATAGGTGGAGGCCATTTTGGCAGATTTTTTCCATATTCCAACCTGACTTCAACCGTCTCTTTGCCGCTTAACTGCTACGGCTGCAACTGGAGATGCAGCCAGGACAGCGCCTATTACTGCATTAACGATATTGAGCCAAAAAGTGTTATCTATGCTGTAAGAGAATCCATTAATGGCGTCTCACAAAAACCAAAAGTTTACCTTCAAAACAGCTCATTAAATCCTGATGTTCCAGAGTTTGCCGCTATAGATAGATTTGTTTCTGATGTTGAAATTGTAAACTTATCTGACAACGCTTATGAAAATCCCAACATGTTAAAGCCAAGTAATGCTTTTAAACATCGCCTGCCCAGGATAACAATAGTGACCCCATCGTTTAATCAGGCGGCTTTTCTTGAGGAGTGTATTGTTTCTGTGATTTCTTCGGGCTATCCCAATTTGCAATACATAGTAATGGATGGTGGCAGCACTGACGGCTCTCTTGAAATAATACACCGGTATGAAAAATACTTAAGCCACTGTCAAAGTGCTCCCGACGGTGGACAGTACGAGGCAATCAACGAGGGCTTTAAACTTGCCGACGGTGAGATAATGGGATGGATTAACTCTGACGATAAACTTCACCCCGGAGCACTATGGACTGTTGCTAAGGTGTTCACAGTTAATAAAGATGTGCAATGGATAATGGGCAGACCTACCGTGTGGACAGAAAACGGTAAGTTAGCCAGCGTACTTGACCCCATCCCTAAGTGGTGCAGAGGATTTTATTTGGAGGGAAAAATCGGCCCTCCTCATATTCAACAAGAGTCAACTTTCTGGAGGTCTGAGCTATGGGAAAATGCAGGCGGCTGCATTGACAGCTCTCTTAAGTACGCTGGAGACCTTGAACTATGGGCAAGGTTTTTCCGGCATACGAGTCTTTACAGCGTTGATGCCATTATTAGTGGATTTAGGGCGCGCACTGGTCAAAAGACGTGCGGCCAGGGGATAGACTTATATAATGAAGAGGCTGAGCTGATTCTAAAAAGAGAAAGAGAACTTTATGAAAAAACACGAGATGCTCTTTTGCCGCCCCCAGAGATTATCACACTTGACACATTAGTTAATTTTGACAACTTCGACGCTGATGACAATGATAAAGTACGCACAGGTGGAAAATCTATAAGAATTCACGTTTCCTTTTCAGGTCTTGGAGCCGGTAATATAGGCGATGAGGCTATGATGCTTGGCTTCTTATCGCTTTACAATTTGCCTGATGGAACAACTGTAGAGGTGTGGGATAAAAATGAACCCGCTCTTAAAGTATTTCAAGAGCGTTTTGAGTTTGTTGACTATACGGACACTGAGACGTGTCAGGCGCTATGTCTTAGTGCCGATTGTGTGTTTGTAATCGGTGCAACAATTGTAACAGAGATGCTTTGTTCCGATTGGCCGTTAAGAGTGCTGGGTGATAAATACGATTTCTGCTTTACACACGGGATAACTGTATATGCTATCGGAACCGGCGTTGATATGATTTATAGCGACACGGCAAAGGGACTCTTTTATAAGGGGTTTTCTGGCATAACTTCATGGACAGTCAGAAGTGAAAGAAGCAGACGAGTTTTAATAGGGCTTGGTATAAATTCTGATAAAATCATAACTGCTGCCGACCTTGCCTGGCATACTCCTATGAATGAGTTTGACCCTGTGTGGGCAAATGATTATCTTTCCTCTTTAGGCATTGATATGTCAAAACCCATTATCGGTGTCAATGTTGTCAATGAAAAGTGGATAGATGAGCTGTTTATTAAAGAACAACTGGCTGAAAGTCTTGATGAGTTAATTGAAAAGCATGGGTATCAGACAGCTTTTTTTTGTAATGAGACCAGAGAAGGAAAGTATTTTGATAAGGAAGCTGCTCTTTCTGTAATTGCTTTGATGAAAAACCCCGCCACTTTTGTTCCCAATACCTACTACACCCCTATACAGATGATTTCTATGCTGTCTCTGTGCCGTTTTACAATTTCATGGAGATACCATTTTACGATATTTAGCATTCTTGCCGACACTGTGCCTATTTCTGTTTTGCGAGGCGATAAACTGATTGAACTAGTTAATGAGTTTAACGGTTTACACGCCGGCAGACCAGAAAGTATTTCAAAGGTTAAATTTATTAACGCACTTTTAAAAGGACAAACTCATTACGATAAGATAAAATTAGCGCAAAAAGAAGTGGTTAAAAACCTAAAACAGAGGAGCTTTTTAAATACCGCTTTTATAAGTAACCTTAATTCATACTCATTTGCGAAAATAAGAGTTCTTAATAAAAACAGATTTAAGCAAATACCGCCTGGTCTTTTGTGGGTGCGAATAGATTCAATCGGGGATGCACTGCTCTCTATTGGAATGCTGTCAGAAATCAGGAAGAAATATGAGGGCTATAGGATAACTGTTTTATGCCAAAGCCATGTAAGAGAACTCTATGAGACTTGCCCATATGTTGATAACATTATTGACATAAATAAACATAAGGCGGGTTATGACGAACTTTACAGAAACATAGTGATTAAGTCCTTACGAGACCTAAACCTTGAGGTGGCGCTTAATTCACAGTACTCAAGGGAGCCGCTTTCAGACTTTTTTACAATAGAGAGTGCTGCTAAAGAGAAGGTCGCATTTTTTGGCGATAACGGAAATCACCTCTCGGTAAGTATCAGAGAGAAAAATAATCTTGCACACTCTAAAATTATAGAAATTTATGAAAAAAAGCTTAATGAACTCAGACGTAACGAACAATTTCTTACGGCACTATCAATAAATACGCCTCCGCTTACCCCTCAGTTGTGGCTGACTGAGCATGACGAAAGTTTTTGTGAGGAGATGTTTAATTTATATAATTTACTGACGGAAAAAACGATAGTGGTTGCTCCTGGGGCGCAGTTTAAGTATAAAGTTTATGAAAGACTTCATGAAGCATTAGACGGACTTGAGGACTATGATATTTGTGTTTTAGGCGGTTCTGACGCTCTGCCGATGGCTGAGAAAATAGAGGAGCGCTGTAAAGGCCGGGTGTTTAATCTCATCAATAAGACTACACTCAGACAAACGGCTGCTGTGATAAAAAACTCAGCCCTCTTAGTTGGTGTTGATTCAATGGCAGCCCATATGGCATGTACTTTTAACGTTCCAAACGTTGTGGTGCTTGGCGGAGGGCATCCAGGTCGTTTTTTGCCATATCATCACACAACTCATGCCGTCACTTTGCCGCTTAACTGCTATGGCTGCAACTGGGACAGCAGATATGGTATAAATTACGGCAGCGACTTGAATTGCAGATACGGTACTATTCACTGCATATCAGGGATAACTCCTGAGACGATTAACTCTACAATAAAAAAGGTGCTGGCAGAAATCACCCCAAAAGCTCAAAAGCTGCTCCCTTCTTGGGGAGTTGCAACGGGATTGCAATTGGATGAGGTAACAGCTCATAACAATAAGCCAGAGATAATATTTGAGTCGCCATCCGTCTGGGGTTTTGATAAAAAAGTGCCTCTATGGAAACTCCCTGAGGATCATTTTCATTTGAATCAATTCAAAATAACCTATAGTCATGAGAAACCACAAGATATAAAATTAATCAAATTTAATAAATCGCCTTATGAGTATCTTGTCACAGTTATAGTGTCGGCCTATAAGTCAGAGAGATTTATTCGGCAGTGTTTAACAGACCTTTGCAGCCAGACTATTTATAACGACCTTGAGATAATTGTTTTGGATGCGAACTCGCCGGAAAATGAAAGGAAGGTTGTGGAGGAGTTTCAGAAGATTCACTCTAATATAACTTATATAAGAACAGGAAGCCGCATAGGGGTGTATAGCGCATGGAATATTATGGTGAAACTTGCGCGAGGCAAGTACATTACCCCAATGAGCACAAATGATAGATTGAGATGTGACGCCTACGAGTTACTTTCCGGCTATCTTGAACAATTTCCTGACGTTGCTCTTGTCTATGGAAATACATATAGGACAAAAAACCCGACTGACAGTTTTGAATCTCACTCTTTGCACAGTGAGTTTAGTTGGCCGGAGTATTCGTATGAGCAACTTCTACAGTTTAGTATGGTTGGACCGCATCCAATGTGGAGAGCCTCTGTGCACGATGGTACAGGGTTTTTTGATGAAACTTTTGTTGCTAACGGTGATCAGGAGTTTTTCCTGCGACTAGGCAGCCGCTATGAACTTATGAGTGTTCCGGAATATACGGGGTTATATTGGCTTGCGCCTGATGCCTTGTCTGTGGAGGGTAAAACTCCTCAGACAGAAAGCGAACGCGCTCATAAAAAATATCAGGAAATGTATATTAACGAAATGACAGCAAAGTTGAAAAATATAGAGAGGCCTGTTTATATCTGGGGCGCAGGGGAAGCAGGGAAAATGACGACGTCTATCTTATCACGCTATAACATAATGCCGACTGGTTTTGTTGACAACGATAAAAATAAGTGGGGATATCTGTCAGAAGGACTTACCGTTTATTGCCCTGACGACAAAGTAATAAACCTGACAGACATATCACAACGGCCTTTTATAATAATTGCCTCGCTTTATTTCCGGGAAATAATCATAGAGCTTAAACGTGCTGGATATATCAACAGAAAAGACTACTTTACCAATATTTATACTATGAAATGGATATAGCCGCTTAGCTGCAAGGAGGGTTTTGTTCTTAGTATATCAGACATTGGATTACTTGACAGAAGGATTTTTTATGCGCTAAACACCGGCATTAAAAACAGTCTTCTTGACTCCGTTATGCCCTTTATTACCTCAAAGGGGTATTTATTTTTCATCGTGTATGTAATCATCGTTTTAGTAATTAAAATCAGACGTGATTCAAAAGAGAGGCTGCCTTTTGACACACAGGCATTTCTTGAAATACTGATAATCCCACTCTTGACCTTTGCACTAACTGACTGGCTGTCCAACACACTCAAGCTGTTTGTGGAGCGAATAAGACCGTGCAATGCCCTACAGGACGTAAACCTGCTTGTTGGATGTACCCAATCGTATTCTTTTCCATCTGGGCACGCTTCAAATTCATTTTCCTTTGCCATATCACTGGTTTATTTTATTGCAGGGCGCATCAGTAAACGCTGGTTAATCTACCCAATATTTATGGCTGCTTTGATTTCTTTTTCAAGAGTTTATGTCGGAGTTCACTACCCTCTGGATGTAATCAGCGGCTTTTTCTCGGCGCTTTTCATAGCCTCTGTCGTTATTGTGTTATATAGGACAGCGCAAAAGTCATACAAGAAAGTACCATTTGAGACAATTCTGTATTATTCGCTATTAGTCATAAGCGTATTCAGAGTGTATTATATTTTAGACGGACCGCTTGATTTAAGTGCTGATGAGGCTCTGTACTGGGACTGCTCCAGACGCCCAGAGCTAAGTTATTACTCAAAGGGCCCGTTTGTCATGTATGTGATGTATGTGTTTACTCATCTGTTTGGCGTAAATGTTTTAGCTCTCCGGCTGCCAGCAGTAATCTTTACTGCTCTAAGCAGTGTTTTTATTTTCAAACTAGTAAGACTTATCTACAGGACAGACGGTGTTAATGACAGTGGAAAAAAGCTAATTGAAAAGAATGATTTTGTTGCCATCTCATCAGCCCTAATTTTTCAGCTAATACCCCTGTTTGCAACTTACGGAGTGGTTTTTACAATAGATCCGCCATTTGTGTTTTTTTGGATAGTTTCCATGTATCTTTTATACAAAGCGGCTGTAAAAGAACAGCGAGGATGGATTTTACTTGGCGTTTGTGTTGGGCTTGGAATTTCGGCAAAGTATCTTATGGCTTTTTTTTACATCTGTACTTTTCTGTTCTTTATCTTTACCGGCAGAAATAAAATTTTAAAAACTATAAAACCCTATATTTCATTAATCATCAGTCTCGCTTTTTTTAGTCCCGTAATTATATGGAATTACCAGCATAACTGGGTAACACTTAGGCACACGGCTGGACACGCTCACCTCGCTGATGGCTTTACATTATCACCGCTGAGGCTTCTTGAGTTTATTGGCTCTCAATTGGGTGTCGTAACACCAGTAATTTTGGTGCTCATGTGTATAGCAGTTATTAAACTTTATAAGAATAGCCGGAATACTGAGAACGGATTTCTTTTTTGGTTTTCAGCCCCTGTTTTAATATTTTTTCTTTTGAAGAGCTTACAAGGTAAAGTACAAGCAAACTGGCCAATGACAGCTTATGTTACAGGCATTATTGCATTCAGCCGGTATTATTTATACAAAACAGAGGGGCTGCCATGGATGATGACATTTAAACATACTCGGAGATTTGTTAAATCAGCCCTGATTGTAGCTTTGATAGTGACAGCCGTCAGTCATTACCCTCAAGTGCTGCGACTCCCCGTTGACTTAGACACGGCCTCACGATTACGCGGCTGGAAAGTGCTGGGCGAGGTTGTTGATAAGGCTCGTACTGAGCTTAAAAGCTCAAGTGACGAGGTGCTTATTTTTTCTGATAAATATCAGATGACAGCTGAACTCGCCTTTTATGTTAGCGGACATCCTGTTGTTTATTGTGTTGCTTTAGGACGCAGAATGAGTGAGTATGATATGTGGCCTGGAATTAACGATGCAGCAGAAAGATTAAGAGTGCTTAATCCCAATGTGAGAATTAACGCTCTTTTCGTTACAGACACTGGCAATGCTGTTAATCCTGTTGTAGCGCAGTCTTTTGACAGATGTGAACAGAGTATTTTTAACGCAACAGAACGTGGACAAACTCTCAGAACATATTCTATATTTAAGTGCTATGATTTTAAGCAAATTAAAGACAAGCGACCTGATACGTTTTGAACTTCAAAAAATATACTGATTAGGGGGGTACAGGAAAATTGCATATAGGAATGATCGGAGTCGGTTATGTAGGGTTAGTGACCGGGGCGTGTTTTTCAGAGTTTGGTGTAACAGTAACGTGTGTGGATAAGGACGCCGATAAGATAAAATCATTAGATAATGGAGAGATTCCTTTTTATGAGCCTGGACTTAAAGACCTGGTAAGCAGAAATGTTAAACAAGGACGGCTTCATTTCAGCACTAATATAGCCAAAGCAGTTGTCAACTCACAGGCAGTGTTTATAGCTGTGGGAACACCGCCTAATGAAGACGGCACAGCAGACTTATCACACGTCTTTACTGTCGCCAAATCCATAGCCGAATACATAAATGACTATAAGGTTATTGTCACAAAAAGTACAGTACCTGTAGGCACCGGCAAAAGAGTTAAGGAATTGATAGCAACTGTAATAAATAATAATATTGACTACGACGTGGTTTCAAACCCTGAGTTTTTGCGTGAAGGAGCTGCGATTGAGGACTTTATGCGACCGGACAGAATAGTGATAGGAGCCGAATCAGATAGAGCGGTAGCTGTCATGAAAGAACTATATGGCCCTCTTTATTTAATTGAAACACCTTTTGTCATAACAAACATAGAGACAGCCGAGTTGATAAAATATGCTGCAAATGCTTTTTTGGCAACAAAAATATCTTTTATAAACGAAATTGCAAATCTTTGCGATAAGGTCAATGCTAATGTTCATGACGTGGCGAGAGCGATGGGCCTGGATGGCAGGATTGGTAAGAAGTTTTTGCATCCTGGCCCCGGATTTGGCGGCTCATGTTTTCCAAAAGACACCCGTGCACTTATCAGTATTGCTGAGGATAGTGGCGTTAATCTTGACGTTGTTTCTGCAACAGTTAAAGCTAATTACAAACAACGTGACATAATGCTTCATAGAATTATTGATACAATGGATGGGTATGTTAAAAATAAAACACTGGCATTTCTTGGTCTTGCATTTAAACCTAACACGGATGACTTGAGGGAGGCTCCAGCAATTTATTTAATAAAAGAACTACTTAAAAGAGGCGCCAAAATACGTGCTTACGATCCAGCAGGCATGGAAAATGCGAAAAAACTACTTCCTGACATTACCTTTGGTGTAGACGTTTACGATACTATCAAGGGGGCAGACGCTACCGTGCTAACCACCGAGTGGAACCAGTTCAGAAATCTTGACCTAAAAAATGTTAAAGCTATGATGACCGGTCCATACTTCTTTGATTTAAGAAATGTCTATGAACCTAAAAAGCTGACAGAACATGGTTTTGTTCATTTTTCTGTCGGACGACGATGATCCTTGTAATCAATTCTTGTTCAACGTGGAACAATTTTGAAAACATGCTTTACTGAAAATTTTAGATGTTCCACGTGGAACAATTAGTATGTAAAATAATCATGTGTCGTGAAACGCTCTGTAGTAGCCGCTGTTGAATTTAATGCTACTTGCGGTCATTGTTATATGGTAAGAAGTTTTCGCTCAATGCTGGCCGTTGTGCGAAGGGGAATATTTTTCGCTACATTCTTTGTTTAATGGCTAAGACAGCCTGGTTTCTCAGTGTTTTTATAAATCTTAGCAGTTGCTGACTTATAGAAATCTCATTGGCTTTCTGTTTTTCGGCATAAATAAGGCCAATCGGGGTTTTAAGTACGATAATCGGTATTAGTACAAATGTTTGTGCATCCACTAAGTTTGTAAACCATGCCGGAATTTTAGAAACGATTCTGTTATCGCTAATATCTGAAATCAGTATATCCACTCCCTGTGTAAGCGATAAATTAAAAACATCATCAGAGTCTTTATCTAGTGCGAATTTAAAACTCTTGCCTATTTTACCTAAATCCGGCCCAAAGCCAAATCTACCCTCCATAACAGAGTCCTTAGAGTTTCTTATACAAATTATTACTCTGTGAAACTTAAAGCCTCTAAACAGTACCTCAAGAATCATTCTAAGCACATCATTTAAGTTATAATTTTCAAGTAAAGTGTTAGCTATTTCCTGAACCCCTTTCATTAATATTGCCTCAGGGTTGTCGTCAACGACGTCATCGGCATCCCCGGGGTGTATTTCAAGCAGGCTAATACCGCCTATGTCTTCATATTGCTTTTCCTTAGTTATAACCTCTTCAGGGCAAGATATGCTGCTACCCATGTGTGTCAGGTAAAAGGAAAGCCGCTTTAGAAACTTGCTGTCATTTATGCCAAATTTAAAGTTTTTAGCATACTCAAGTGTTTCCTTAAAGGACGATTCAAGAATAGTTATTACATCCTCCTCTTTTAAGTCAATGCAGCCTTTGTAACTTTTCAGAAGCGAGGTAATTGAATGTGCCCAAACCTCCGGTGTTTGGTTAGCTCTGTAGGTGATGCTGCATATTTTACTAGAAAATCCGGTTAAACAACGAAGTTTATCCAGTTGAGTAAGGACAGAGTGCTGGGACTGGGACGACGTCTCCATACAGTATATTATGTCGGCTGAAAAATGCCAGCTCTTTGCAATATGAGCTCCAATTTTTTCAAATTTGGTTCCCAGCACAGAGAGCACTGCAGCCTCTTCAGAGGACGGGTCCTTTGCCAGTATCTCTTTTATTTTCAAAAACTCTTCAGGCAAATAGAAAATTGTGAGCAGTTTTCCAAGGTCATGAAAAAAGGCGCAAAGAAAAGCCGCCTCAACATCCTCCACGTCGGTTTGTTTGGCAACCTCTCTGGCTATCAGCGCTGTCATAAAGGACATGACCATTCCCTCTCGCAAATCATATGCTGTGGCTTTGTTACTTATATGTTCAAATAACATCAGCGACAGCGCAGCATTTCTTACTTGATTAAACCCTAAAACATAAACAGCGCGTGAGATTGTATTTATTTTACCATCCAATTGGTACTTAATATAGAAAACCGTGTTGACCATTTTCAGGAGCTTATTGGAAAGAGCGTAATCATTCAGTATAGTGTTGGCAAGTTCTGTCACCGAGACGTCACTCTCTGAGGATGTTTGTTTATTAACAAGAGCTACAGTGCGTCCCATAGCTGGGAAATCACTGTTAGAGAGTATCTTAGTGTTTAACTTTTCTATTATCGGTATATTTTTATCCATACTTTCGTCTCAGCTGTTAGTTGGTCTGATTTTAACATTATTTTACAGAAAAATTCATATTGTCACCGTTGTCAAATTTGTGGTAGACTTTGAAACATATGGATGTAAGCGTAATAGTTCCAACCATCAATGCTTCAGGAGTAATCGGAAAGTTAGCCGCCTCTTGTTTTAGTCAAAAGTATGAAGACGGCACGCCGGTAAGCGCTGAGGTCATAGTGATAGACTCCTCATCCTCTGATAATACGGTTGAAATTGCAAACTCTTTGGGCTGTAAAACTATCGTAATCCCAGTGAGTGAATTTAACCACGGAGGCAGCCGCAATTTAGCTGAATCTATGGCCTCAGGCAGAGTTTTAATGTTTATGACACAAGACGCCATGCCAGTTAACGACATGCTTTTTGCGGCACTTTTAAAACCTCTCGATGACCCCCTTACTGCTGCTGCTTTTGCAAGACAAGTTCCCAGAATGGACGCTAATCCGGTTGAATATTTTAGCAGGACATTTAATTACCCTGATACCCGAATGGTTAAAAGCAAAGACTCTATTGGGTTGCTTGGTATTAAGACATTTTTCTTTTCAAATGTTTGTTCTGCCATAAAGCGAGACGCTTTTACAGAGGCAGGTGGTTTTCAATCGGTCATAATGAACGAGGATATGATGCTGTCTTCTAAGCTGATATTATCAGACTATAAAGTTGTCTATGAGCCGCTTGCAATAGTCTATCACTCCCACAATTTCTCACTCATAAAGCAGTTTAAGCGCCATTTTGATATTGGGGTGTCTTTGAAGGAAAACAATCTGCTTAACTACGTGCGTCCCGATGGTGAAGGGCTTCGGTACTTTGTAAGCGGAGTGAGACATTTCCTTAATGATAATCAGCGCCCAACTCACAAATTCTTCTGGCTTATGTACTTTGTACTTCAGACGATTTTTAGATTCATAGGCTACAGTGCAGGCATACGCTATGACAAAATCTCAAAACCTCTGAGAAAACGCCTAAGCGGTCACCCGTCTTATTTTAAGTAGAAGTTGTCATAATGAGGCTTCTACAAGTTGACAAATGGTAGTCTATAAATTTATAATCGCTGTCGTAAGATATGAGAGTGTTTAGATCTTTAATCAATGTTTTGCACCACGCTGAGCTGATAGGTAAGATGTATGTCTATTAAAACTTTTCTTATTGGCAGACCGATAGAATCGGTAAAAGAAAAACACGAACGCGTATCAAAGTTTACAGGTCTTGCGGTGTTTTCCTCCGATGCCATGTCCTCGGTGGCGTATGCAACTGAGGAAATACTTATTGTTTTAGTGCTTGGCGGAGCTGGACTGCTACATTATTCCATGCCAATAGCCATTGGCATAACCACCTTGATAGCGATAGTAGCTGCCTCTTATTTTCAAACTATTCACGAGTATCCTTCAGGCGGGGGTGCTTATATTGTAGCGAAGGATAATCTTGGGATAAATGCTGGACTTGCGGCTGGATCTGCCCTGCTTATTGATTACGTCCTTACGGTGTCCGTAAGTATCAGTTCAGGGGTTGCCGCTATAACATCTGCAGCGCCATTTTTGTACAAATACAGGGTTATGTTGTGCATCATCTCACTTTTAGTCATCACAGTAGTTAATTTACGAGGTGTTAAGGAATCGGGTAAGATATTCTCTCTGCCAACATATTTTTTTATTGCAGGAATAGTAATACTTATCTGCGTTGGTTTAATGCGTATCACATCTTTGCAACATGCCACCCATCCTGTGCAAGCTCATGTATATTCGGATATTATGATGATATTTCTCATAATGAAGGCCTTCTCCTCAGGCTGCACTGCCCTTACCGGTATAGAGGCTATCTCTAACGGTGTCAGAGCCTTTAAAGCTCCAGAGTCCAAAAATGCTGGTATCACATTAATATGGATGGCCATCATTCTTGGATTTTCATTTACGGGCATTACCTTTTTGACACACCGTTTTGGCATACTGCCGTCTGACAATGAAACCATACTGTCACAACTGGCAAAAACCATATTCTCGCAGGGTTTTTTTTACTACTTTATTCAGGGTACGACATTTCTAATTCTAATACTTGCGGCTAATACGTCTTTTGCAGATTTCCCCAGACTTTCTTCTATAATGGCTCAGGATGGCTATCTGCCGCGGCAATTGGCAAACCGTGGTGATAAATTAGTCTTTTCTAACGGTGTAATCATATTGAGTATATTTTCCGCCATACTTATGGCATCCTTTGACGGCGATACACATTCTCTTATCCCTCTGTATGCTGTTGGAGTCTTTCTGTCTTTTACATTATCCCAGGCGGGAATGGTTGTTCACTGGCTTAAATTTAAAGGCAAGGGATGGGTAAAACACATTATCATAAACGCTCTCGGAACAATAACAACTGCTACAGTATCACTGGTGATTTCCACAACAAAGTTTATTCACGGGGCATGGATGGTAATCATCGCTATTCCAATTATCATGTATGCGACAAAGAAAATAAATCTTCATTACCAGTCTGTTTCAAAACAGCTGTCAATCAAAAACGCTGAACCTACTGAGGAGTACATCCATCATTCAGTGGTTGTCCCTATCTCTGGCATTCAGAGTGCGGTATTAAATGCTATTAAATATGCAAAGGCAATCTCCGGTGATGTGACAGCTGTGTATGTGTGTCTTGATCCAGTTGTTACTGCAAATGTAAAAAAATCATGGGAATCGTATGGCATGGGTATTCCGCTTGTTATACTTGAGTCCCCTTACCGCTCTATCATTGAACCTTTGATGTCCTATATAGATGACATTAGGGACAGTTATAAAAAAGGTATCATCACCGTAGTTCTTCCAGAGTTCGTTCCGCAAAAGTGGTGGCATCACCTCCTTCATAACCAGACAGCCATATTTATAAAGGGCATAATACTGTTTAAGGAGGGAGTTGTCTCTACAAGCGTGCCACTCCATTTAAAATGATAAATAGGATCTGCTTGTACGTGACGTACTCTTTTCTTTACTAACCAAAAACCCTTTTATATATATGGTCTATGTGCTGAAAATATTCATTTAATTCAAACAGTTTATCGAGTTTATCCATAGAAATCACTGCGGTTATCTCGGAGTCATGACTAAGCAGCTCTTTAAAATCAATCCTCTCTGACCAGCTTCTCATAGCGTTTCTCTGTACAAGGTCGTAGGATTTCTCACGTGTTAGGCCACATTCGGTAAGAGCCAAAAGCACCTTTTGGGAATTAAACAGTCCATAGCTCTTTTCTAAGTTTTTCTTCATAACCTCTGGATATACGTTAAGCCCTGATATTATACCCTTTAATCTGTTTAACATGTAGTTAACTAAAATTGTGCTATCTGGTATTATCACGCGCTCAACCGATGAGTGGCTTATGTCTCTTTCGTGCCAAAGTGCTACATTCTCCAAAGCCGCTATCGCATTTGCTCTTACAATGCGCGCAAGCCCAGAGAGGTTTTCGCTCCCTATCGGATTTCTTTTGTGAGGCATTGCAGAGGAGCCCTTTTGTCCCTTACTGAATGGTTCCTCAGCCTCTCCAACCTCTGTTCTTTGAAGATGCCGGATCTCTACAGCTATTTTTTCTACCGTGGCTGCCACTATTGCAAGAGTTGACATATACTCTGCGTACCTGTCTCTTTGAACTATCTGTGTGGCAACTGGTTCCGGCGTAAGGCCAAGTTTACTTAAAACCATTTCCTCTATATGCGGAGGAATTGAGGAAAATGTCCCGACTGCTCCTGATAGTTTCCCAACAGAGATAGTTTCCTTAGCTTGTTCCATCCTTTGCAGGTTCCTTTTCATCTCCTCATACCAAAGGGCAAATTTGAGTCCAAACACCATCGGCTCGGCATGAATCCCGTGACTTCTGCCCATGCAAACTGTTTCCTTATGGCGCAATGCCTGCTCCTTTAGAACACTTGACAGCGCCTTTATATCATTTATGATTATATTGGCTGCATCAATCATTAAAAGCGCATTAGCAGTATCCAGAATGTCAGACGATGTCAGACCCTTATGAATGTAGCGTGACCCTGGCCCCACAAACTCGGCAACTGACGTCAAAAACGCTATCACATCGTGCTTTACCTGAAGCTCTATCTCATCTATCCGTTTTGAGTCAAACCCGGCTTTTTCTTTTATGATTTTGAGAGCATCCACCGGTATCTCTCCTACCTCTGCCCACGCCTCACACACGGCAATCTCCACCTGCAGCCACTTTTCGTACTTTGCCTCAAGCTCCCACAGGTTGCCCATCTCCTGCTTTGTATATCGTTGTATCACGTTTGCTCCTTTTATAAATAAATTATCTTATTTGCCTATGCAGTTAGCTCCGCAAACAAAAAAATGGATTCCTGCCTTCGCAGGAATGACAAGAAAAAAAGGAATGACAAAAAAAAGAAATGGCCCCCTTTGTCATTCCCGCCTACGAGCGGGAATCCAGTCCTTTTAACTGTATGATTTGCAGACTGAAAAAAATTTACAGTAGTTACCCCAATAAGCATTTTATCCTAATATCCATATTCAAGCCTATCAATAAGTTTAAACGGAAGTCCCACCGATTCCATCTCGGCCTGTGTTTTTCTTATATCGTATTCTACACGCACTATCTCTACGGTGTCGTCATTCACTATGGCGTATGCGGCTCTAGGGTCATTGTCACGGGGCTGCCCAACGCTGCCCACGTTGATAATGTAGCGGCTGTCCATTTTTAGCTCCATCCGCTCTTTGTCTGTGATTACCTTTCCGGTTACGGTATCAACACTCACCATTATCGGCATATGACTATGACCTATAAAGCAGAGTTGCTGCTCAAAATGCTCAAAATTAATGAGAGCGTCATTTTTGGACATCAGGTAGTCCCAGTTCTCAGGGTCTTTCGGTGTGGCATGAACAAAGAGGGCGTTCCGCTCCGCAGATGATTTCAATAATTTAAAATTCTCAATTTCCGTAATATTTTCAGAGGTTAAAGTGTCAGTGGTCCACGTGATAGCATGGAGTGCCATATCGTTAAAATAATCAGCACTCGTATAATTAATAGCCGCCCAGTCGTGGTTACCGGCTATCAGAATTTTACAGGATTTTTTAAGCAGCTCCACACACTGATTTGGCGATGGGCCATAGCCAACCGCATCTCCTGTGAAATACACACTCTCTATCGCTCTGCTCTCAATGTCTTTAAGGACAGCTTCAAGAGCCGTCAGATTAGAGTGTATATCCGATATGACTGCGTATGGCATATTCTCTCAGTCCCTCTTTCCGAATTAAGCGCTGTGTTCCTTGACAGCCCTTTTATTAACCATTCCTGAGGATTTTTTGACAGCCCTCTTATCCGGCGCTTTATCAACACCACTCTGATGAGCGATTTTATCCAGTACCCCGTTAATAAACGAAAATGAGTCCTCAGTGGAAAACCGCTTTGCTATATCCACCGCCTCGTTTATTGTCACAGCGTGTGGGATGTCGCCTCTGAATATGATTTCGTACGTAGCAAACCTCATAATATTTCTGTCAATAGCGGCAAGACGGTTTAATTCCCAATGTTTACACGCTCTTTGAATGACTGTATCAAGCTCTTCCATGTGCTCTATCGTGCCATTTATCAAATCGTCAATGAATTCCAGAATCTCTTTGCCGGGCGGGTTGTCTTTCATAAAGTTAAGCAACTCGGCTCTATCTGGCGCCGCCCCGGTAAACTCATGCTGAAAAAGTGACTGAAGCACATATTCCCGCGCTTGTCTGCGTGTCATAGGCGCTTTATCACATTAGCCATCTCAATAGCTGTAACGGCGGCATCCCAGCCCTTATTGCCGCTTTTTGAACCAGCCCTCTCTATAGCCTGCTCTATGGAATCCGATGTTATAACCCCATAACTGACCGGCACTCCGCTTTCCATTGAGGCCATAGCGATTCCCTTTGACGCCTCTGCCGATACGTACTCAAAGTGCGGAGTGGCTCCGCGTATTATAGCGGCAAGAGTTACAACGGCGTCAAATTTGCCGCTTTTAGCCGCTTTTAACGCTGCCATCGGGATTTCAAAAGACCCTGGCACTTTTATGACAGTGATGTTTTCGTCCTCACCGCCGTGTCTTATAAATGCGTCCACCGCTCCATCAAGCAGATGGCTTGTTATAAAATCATTAAATCTGCTTACTATCATACAGACCTTTAATCCTGCGGCATTTAAATCACCCTCTATCACTTTCACTGTTTTGTCTCCTCTTAAAACAAGCTGTATTTGCAGCCTAACACCAAGCTGCATTCAAAGATAAAACGAAATGTCATAAGCAAAAATATGAGATTGCTACACCCCCTGCGGGGGTTCGCAATGACGGTAAAGGGTTTCCGTCATTACGAGGAGCGTCAGCGACGTGGTAATCTCATCTTTACTATTATAACGTAGAATGCTAATTTATATTATACCTCATCAAGCATATGTCCGAGTTTCTTTTTCTTTGTCTTAAGATAGACGATGTTCTTTTCGTGTGGTGTAACCTCTATGGGGCATCTATCGACAACTTTTAAACCATATCCTTCAAGCCCTACAATTTTACGCGGATTGTTGGTTATGAGAACTATATCGGTCAGCCCCAAATCCACAAGAATCTGTGCTCCTATTCCGTAGTCCCTGAGGTCTGCCTTAAACCCAAGCTCAATGTTCGCCTCTACCGTGTCCATTCCACCGTCCTGAAGCGCATAGGCTTTTATCTTATTGGCAAGCCCTATGCCGCGCCCCTCCTGTCTCATGTAGAGTATCACGCCGCGCCCCTTTGCGTTTATCTGCTCCATCGAGCGATGAAGTTGATCTCCGCAATCGCACCGCTTTGAGCCAAACACATCCCCCGTCAAACACTCCGAATGAACCCGCACTAACATGGGTTCAGTTGAGTGCAAATCTCCCTTAACTAAAGCCATGTGAACGCTCTTATCAACCATGCTTTCATAAGCGATAGCGTTGAAGTCACCGTAATCGGTAGGCAGCTTTACCTCAGCAACCCTGTGAATCAGCCGGTCGTTTCGCAGCCGGTACTTTATTAAATCCTCAATGGTAACTATTTTAAGATTGTGCGTCTCAGCAAATATTTTAAGTTCCGGCACCCTTGACATTGAGCCGTCATCGTTCATAATTTCACAGATTACGCCTGCTGGTGTAAGTCCAGCAAGCCTTGCCAAATCTACAGAGCCTTCAGTTTGCCCTGCCCTCTGCAAAACCCCTCCGGGACGCGCCCTAAGAGGAAACACATGCCCAGGCCGTGCCAAATCCTCGGGCTTTGACTTTGGATCTATGGCTGTTAGAATTGTCTTAGCCCTGTCCTTAGCCGATATGCCCGTAGTTACGCCCTTTCTGGCCTCTATTGACACTGTAAATGCCGTACCAAATGACGATGTGTTCTCGGCAGACATCATGTGAAGGTTTAGGTAATTTACACGCTCCGGTGTTAGACTCAAGCATATTAGCCCTCGTCCGTACTTAGCCATAAAATTTACAGCCTCTGGGGTTACCAAATCTGCTGCCATGCACAAATCACCTTCGTTTTCCCTGTCCTCATCGTCTATGAGAATTATCATCTTACCGGCTTTTATGTCCGCTATTGCAGCCTCAATACTTTCCATTATGCGCTTCTGTTCTATCATCTTACATATAACCTTTCTCTTTTAGTTTAGTTAGGAGTGCCATATCTTTTGCTCCCCCTTGCACTCTATTTTCTAAATATCCTGTAATAAATCTCTCCACGTATTTTCCTAAAATATCGGTCTCTATATTTACACTGTCGCCGGGCTTTTTTGTTCCCAGCGTTGTTACACTCAGTGTGTGCGGTATCACTACTACCGAAAAACCGGTTTCCTCTACATCAACCACAGTAAGACTAATGCCGTCAACAGTTACCGAGCCGCGTTTGACCACATATTTAATGAAACCAGCCGGTATCGCAATGTCTATTTTAACAGAATCAAGTCCGCCGTGTCCTGTTTGTTTTTTAGCCGATATAGTGCCTACGGTATCAACATGTCCTGTGACAAAATGTCCACCGAATCTATCGGCTGCAGCCATAGCAGGCTCAAGGTTAACCCTGCCGCCTGTGGTCAGTGTGCCGAGTGTTGTAGTCTTAAGGGACTCCTCTGAAACATGAAAAGAGGCAGTCCCAGAGTTATTTGCAACCACAGTCAGACACACTCCGCTTATTGAAATACTGTCTCCTGTTTTTGCTCCGGGCAGCACTGTACTGTCTGAGATTGAAAGTTCAACTATAGTGCCTTTCCTTTTCAAGGATACAACATATCCCATTGACGCAGTTAAACCGGTAAACACAGGTTCCTACTGAGTCAAATCCACTTTGAAATTAAAAGTATGTTCATAGATACCCCAAAAGTTAACAGTCTCTTTCCACTGTGTTTTTATCGTTACAACTTTCTTTTCATTGACAATTACTTTTAGATCTTCTTTCTTAAGAGGGATTTTCATCTCCTCGACCTTTTCCATAACCAATGCTGTGGTTTTTGGCACATCAAGCCCGAGACGGGCAACTTCTCTACAATCTGAGTTAAACGTGTAGTACTTATACTGAGGCATTACAAAGGTAAACCCGGCATATAGAGCAACGATTACAACGATTATACTGATTATCGGCATTATAGACCCAGATTTATTTTTAAAAATATTCATTTAATTGTCCTCCCTATTCTGCGAAATCTGACAGAAGTTTTATCTTTATCCCATGACCAGTAAACAAACAAAGCTTCTCCTCTTACCGCACTCAGGTCAACAAATCCCCAGAAGCGGCTGTCGTAGCTATGGTCGCGGTTGTCGCCCATCACAAATATCTTGTTTATCGGTACTGTTACTGGAGACATAACGTCTCGCGGTAACATATCCTTAGTGTCTATGCTATCTGTGTGCTGAATGTAAGGCTCATCGAGTTTTTTCTTGTTTACATATACCTCACGGTTTACAATCTCCACAGTGTCACCACCTTTTGCAATCACGCGTTTTATGAAATCTCGTGACGGATCCTGTGGAAACTTAAACACGACAATATCGCCCCTCTGTGGATGGTTGAATACAAATATCTTTTTGTCGGTAAACGGTATCTGTACCCCGTATATAAACTTATTCACCAGAATATGGTCGCCTATCTGGAGTGTGGGAATCATGGAGCCTGAGGGAATTTTAAATGCCTGCACGACAAATGTCCTTATAATAAGGGCAAGGACAAGGGCTGTTACAAGGGCCTCAATATATTCTCTATATATACTTTTTTCTTTTTTCACTTGCCTACCCTCATAACGGCAAGGAACGCCTCCTGAGGTACTTCCACCTTGCCGAACTGTTTCATCCTCTTTTTGCCCTCCTTTTGTTTTTCAAGAAGTTTTCTCTTTCTTGTAATATCACCGCCGTAGCACTTGGCAGTGACGTCCTTTCTCAAAGCCTTAACCGACTCGCGGGCGATTATTTTTCCGCCTATCGCCGCCTGTATTGCTACCTCGTACATCTGTCTGGGAATCACCGCCCTCAAATTTTCCACGATTTGTCTCCCCTTGTAGTACGACTTTTCTTTGTGGATTATCGTTGAGAGCGCATCAAGCGCTGTCCCGTTTATTAAAATATCAAGTTTTACCAGCTCAGATTCCTTAAAACCAATAAATTCGTAATCCATCGAGGCGTACCCCTTGGAGATTGATTTTAGTTTATCATAAAAGTCCCAGAGGATTTCATTCATTGGAAGCTCATAGACAACCTTTACGCGGTCTTTGCCATAAAATACAAACTCTTTTTGCACCCCTCGTTTATCGCGGCACAAATCCAGCACGTTACCGACAAACCGCTCAGGGACAAATATAGTGGCAAGGATGTAAGGCTCCTCCAGTTTATCATAGTTGGCAGGAAGCAGGGTTGGATTATCCACAAACACGACCGAGTCCTTTATGGTAATTCTATAGACAACGGTAGGGGCTGTGTTTATCAGAGAAAGGTTAAATTCCCTTTCCAGGCGCTCCTTTATGATGTCCATATGCAGAAGTCCAAGGAAACCGCACCTAAAGCCAAACCCAAGCGCCGTAGAAGTCTCAGGGTCGAAGGAAAACGATGCGTCATTTAACCTTAGCTTAAACAGAGCATCGCGCAGAGCCTCATAGTCGTTGGTTTCAGTGGGGTAAATGCCGCAAAAAACCATAGGTTTTACTTCTTTGTAGCCGTCAAGAGGGTTTTTTGCAGGGTTAAGAGCATTGGTTATAGTGTCGCCGATTTTAGTGTCTTCTACGTTTCTGATAGCAGCCGAGATAAAGCCAACCTCGCCGCACTTTAGCTCCGGCATCAACTGAAGTCTTGGCGTAAACACCCCAACATCGGTTATTTCAAATGTTTTGCCTGTTGACATCATAGTGATTACCATGCCTGGTCTAATTGAGCCGTCAAACACTCTGACCATAACTACCACGCCCTTGTAGTTGTCAAACCATGAGTCAAAAATCAATGCCCGAAGAGGGGCTGTGGCATCGCCCTGAGGGGGAGGGATTTTATGGACAATAGCTTCAAGAATTTTATCAACCCCTATGCCGCTTTTAGCCGATGCCTTTATAGCCTCAGAGCAGTCAAGGCCGATAATGTCTTCTATCTGCTGGATTATACGCTCTGGTTCTGCCTGAGGAAGGTCTATCTTATTGATGACAGGAATTATTTCAAGATTATGCTCAAGTGCAAGGTAGGTGTTGGCAAGGGTTTGTGCCTCAACCCCTTGGGTAGCGTCCACCACAAGCACTGCGCCCTCGCATGAGGCAAGACTTCTTGACACCTCGTATGAAAAATCCACATGCCCGGGGGTATCTATAAGGTTAAGCACATACGTAACACCATCTATGCTTTCATAAGCAAGCCTTACTGCATGAGCTTTGATGGTAATACCCCGTTCTTTTTCAAGATCCATAGTGTCCAGCACCTGCTTTGTAATGTCCTTTTTAGCCAGGGCACCTGTCAGCTCCAAAAACCTGTCTGCAAGTGTTGACTTACCGTGGTCAATGTGGGCTATTATGGAGAAGTTTCTTATATTTTTCTGTGCCATGCGTTTATCGTTCTTATCTTCTTTAAGTATGCCGCAAGTAAAAGCTTATTGTATTATACAGGAAAGTATTCAAAATATGCTTTTTTCTAATCATCCCTGCAATATGTAGTGTAACACATATGGGGAAGAGCTGCTGCGCCAATGAGACCAGCGTCCCCGCCTAAAGCAGACGCAATTATTTTACTCCTACTGTAAAGCTCTGGAAAGGACCTTGATGAGGCAGTTTCAATTGCAGCAGCCACGTATATATCCCACGCTCCAGTAAGCCCGCCGGAAAGTATAACTGCATCAGGGCTGAACAGATTTATAAAAGTCCCAATGCCTATGCCAAGATAATAACCAGCCTTTTTTAGTATCTCTATAGCAAAGGCGTCACCGGCCTTAGCGTACGTGTATATGTCTTTGGGTTTGATTTGCTCAAAATTGTCTTTCATGGCGGTCTCTTTGCCCTCTGAAATTCCCTCCGATAGAAAAGCCATCATGGCACGAGATGAGGCATACGCTTCAAGACAACCGACAGCACCGCAAAAACATCGGCGTCCATGAGACTCTACTGTGATGTGCCCGACCTCTGAGGCTATATCAAGCAAAGAATGTTTATAGATAACTCCGCCGCCTATACCTGTTCCAAGGGTTAAAAGAACAAATGACTCAAGGTTCTGACCAGCGCCTGATATACTTTCGCCAAGGGCAGCCATACTGGCATCGTTACCCAACACTGCCCTTAGCCCTGTCTCACGCTCTATCTCCTCCACTAATTTGACCCCTTCAAGTGAGGGAAGATTTGGGGAGGACGTTATAAGCCCGTGGTCTATCACGCCTGCCACGGCAAGTCCGATACCAGAGACCTCCTGCTCAGTGTTGATTGCTTTGATTGAATCTGTCAAATTTTTCAAAACGTTACCGGTAGAGGAGATTTTTATTCTTTGAACTATCTCCCCTTTTTTTGAGACCATGGCCACTCTCAGATTTGTACCGCCAAGGTCAACCCCTATCGAATACTTGTCTTGCACCGCTTATTTTACAAAAATCCTTCTCTAACTCGTATTTGCACACAACTATTACACACTAAGGTTATAACACAACAAAACCTAAGCCTGTTATTATACATAAATTGAGCTTCAAAAAATAATGGATTTTTTAATTTTATTTCAACTATTATATGGTCTCAGAAGTGTGATGTAAAGTTTATGATTAAAAAAACAGAAATCAAAAGTTTCTCCATCAAAATAGGCGTCATTTCAGTTTTAACTGTTTCCATTCTGACACTTTATTGTTATTGGGGAGTGTGGAATTTTGACTTTGTAGTTTATGATGATCCCCTTTTTGTAACAAGCAACATTTTTGTCAAAAGTGGTCTTAACGCAGAAAGTCTCAAATGGGCTTTCACATCTTTTGATGATGCAAACTGGATACCTCTGACAAGGCTTTCCTTTTTTGTGCATATTCATTTTCTGGGTGTGAGTCCAGGCGGCTTTCACCTTGAAAATTTAGTTCTCCATGTCATATCATCCTCACTGCTGTTTTTGTTTCTTTTTCGCAGTACCGGATTATGGGTTGAGAGTGCTGCCGTTTCATTACTTTTTGCGCTGCATCCTATGAATGTTGAAAGCGTTTCGTGGATAGCCGAACGAAAGGGTGTTTTATCAGGGTTTTTTTGGATGCTTACTTTGGTTTTCTACTTTTTCTACAATAAAAACCGTTTTGTTTTATGGTATTTAGCTGTGACTGCCTCATTTATGCTTGCGCTTATGTCAAAACCGTCGGCTGTCACATTACCAGTTGTTTTACTGCTTATGGATTTTTGGCCGCTGAGGAGACTTACCATACATGGCATCAGATTAAAGAGCAGTGTCTTAAAGAATGCTCTGTATGAAAAGATACCACTTTTTACCATAAGCATAGCAATGTCTGCTATGGCTGTTATTTCTCAAAAAAGCGGCGGAGCTATGGTCAGCCTTACTGAGCTTCCGCTTGTGATAAGAGTTGAAAATGCTGTTCTTAACTATTTTCAGTATTTCTATAAAATGTTTGTCCCACTTGGTCTTGCAGTTATTTATCCAAATCCCCACCCCCTGCCGATTTTAACTATTGCTCTTACTTTGTTATTTTTTATGACCATTACAATAGCTTCTGTGTTGCTTTTAAAGAGATATCCTCTTGTTATTGTTGGATGGATATGGTTTGTCGTAACACTCTTGCCGGTTATCGGGTTGGTTTCAGTGGGCAGTCAAAACATGTCGGACAGGTATTCATACATCCCATACACGGGACTCTTTATTGCATTGATATTTGGCGGCTCCCTTGCAATTAGACACAGAAGTGCAAAAGCATTTGCAGCCGTTATAGTGTCGTTGTTTTTAGTATTTTTAATACAGCAGACCAAAAAACAGGTATCATATTGGCAAGACAGTGTAACACTTTTTACGCACACTAACGCGCTTATTAAAAATAATGAGAAAGTCTGTTTGAATCTCGGTTTGGCATATTTAAACAAAGGCGACTACTTACAGGCTGTTGCTAACATAAAACATGCCTCAGAGCTAAACCCCCTCTATACTGATGTGTATTTAAAACTTGGGTTTGCTTATGCTTCTGCAGGGCTTTATCAGGAGGCTGCCGAGGCATACAAGAAAGCCCTAAGTATAACCCCTGGCTCTTACAGCGCTTTTATAAACCTCGGGTATGCTTACCTTAAAAGTTTTCAATTTGAAAACGGACATGCTGCATTTAAAGAGGCTTTAAGATTAAACTCAGACAGTTATGAGGCATATAACGGACTGGGGCTTATTTTACTAAACACCGGTAAACCAAAAGAAGCGGCAGTTTATTTTCAAAAAGCTCTCTCTTTAAACCCGCTTGTGAAAGAAGTACAGGAAAACCTGAAGCTCTCGGTTTTGATGTCAGAGAAAGGGCAATAGCCTATACGCTTTTTTGTCATTGACATGTTGTGCCGTCTGCTGTATCATACGATATGAGATTGCAAGAGTGCAGCAGATTGCTGGCAGGCTGAGAAAACAAAAATAATGTACATTGTATCCCTTGCTGTTTTGATAATCGGCGGGTTGATTGCTGCAATGTATAGCAAGGCTGCCGGGTTTGTCTCATCTTTGACTGTTGCCGCAGCGCTCGTTTGTAATGTATGTATCTCCATTCCGCCTATTTTTTATAACAATGTCCCCTCCTACACTCTCTATTTGCAGATGCCAATGGGTATTGTTAATTTTGATATTGACTCATTATCCGCTTTTTTTCTAATTACCGCCTCTATCATCTTTTTTATTACATCAATATACTTAAACGGCTATATGCCCAGTAAATTTCACTTTGCATTCTTTAATTTTCTCTTTGCCTCAGTTATGATTGTGCTTACTGTGAAAAACTCAATCGGTTTTTTAATTAGTCTTGAACTTGTAAGTCTGCTTACGATGTTTTTAATCTTTCATGAATATCGCAGTCAAAAGGTACAAAAATCTGCCGTTTACTACCTTATCGCTATGCACGTTGGTACGGTTTTTCTGATTATACCAGTTATCATTCTAATAGCCGCTACTAGAAGTATGGACTTTAGCGCTTATAAGGACTTACTAGCATCAACGTCAAAAATTCAAACTCCGCTTCTCTGTCTATTTTTGCTTGGATTTATCTTTAAGGCTGGGTTTGTTCCATTTCATACTGCTAACACAACAGCCCTCTCTCAGGCGCCGCCTGCAATTTCTGCTGTTATATCCGCTGTCGTTATACAAATCCCAATTTATGGCATCCTGCGAATTAGTGCGCTTACGGATTCCTTGCCTCCATTTATCGCATACACATTTCTTTTCATCTCCGTCATAACTGCTCTCTACGCTGTTACTAACGCACTAACTCAAAAGGACTTAAAACAAATACTTTCATACTCAACTGTTGCAAACATCGGTATTATCGGAGTTGGCATATCCGTTGGGCTGCTTGGGAAATCTTACGGAAAACCCTTGCTTACTATGCTTGGGTTTACCGGCGTGCTATTTCATATTTTTAACAGTGCAGTATTTATGAGTACCGCTTTTTTTGCCTGCGGCTCTCTTCAGTTAAGCACAGGCACAAGTAAATTAACAGAGTTAGGCGGCGTCATAAAAAATATGCCTGTTACGGCACTTTGTTTTCTTGCCGCTTCTTTGTCTATCTGTGCACTTCCACCATTTAACGGTTTTATCAGCGAGTTTTTTATCTATCTCAGCCTTATAACTACTGACGCCACATCCTCCGGCGCTCTTATAACCTCACGGGTCATTGCTGCGGCTGCTCTTGCCTCTGTTGGGGCATTGTCACTGATAGCGTATGTCAGGGCTTTTAGCATCACATTTACCGGAGTCCAGCGCTCTCAGTTTCAGGCTAAGGAAAGCCCTATTTCTATGATTATACCGATGGCAATCCTTTCAGTTGTTTGTCTTATTGCCGGAATTTTTCCAATGTCTGTAACAGCCATCATAAAAACACCTGTATTGCTGATTTCAGGAGTTTCTGATTTTGAGCTAAATAACGCCATAATGCCAACATTTTCCATTTCAAAAGTATCGTTAATTTTTCTGATGTTTGTAATAGCTATACTGGGATTTAAACACTTTTTACTCAGAAAACGTACAACTCTCACTGCCCCCACATGGAACTGCGGTTATGAAAATGTAAGCAGCCGGATGCAATACACTGCATCGTCACTCACCGCCCCGCTTATTAATCTGATACTGCCGCTTGTGACAAAGGAGGACTCTGTTTACTCGCTGAAAATCGAGGAGATAGATAAGACTCCTGTTGAGGATACTGATGCCGGCATGTGCACTATAATACAGATACCGGGAGCCTCTAAATTTTCAAGAAAAGACTATTTTTTCCCCCATGAGAGATTTCATTATCAAACAAAACATCATGATTTTATTGATCAATACATAGTTACAAATATACTTAAAGTCCTTAATCGTTTTTACGACTTATTTGCATGGATTCAGACCGGACACATTGGACACTACCTGTTCTATATGCTGATAACACTGGTTCTTTTTCTTGTCATTTCTGTTTGGAGGCTTTTTTGGTAACAGAGGCACTATTTAGATATTCACTGATGCTTACTCTGGCGGTGTTTATGTCTGGAGTAATTGTAAAGGTGAAAGCTCTGTGGGCTGGCAGGTCTGGGGCGCCCTTGTTTCAGCCGATTTATGAAACTATCCGACTTTTTAAAAAATCACAGGTTGTTAGTGATAACGCCTCGTTTGTCTCCACATTTGGACCATCACTTGCACTTGCCTCAGTGTTGGCTGCCGCCTTGGTTGTTCCAGTTAGCGGCGGCGCTGCAGTTATGAGTTTTAAGGGAGATTTCATATTTTTTGCCTGTGCGCTGGCCTCTGCAAAATTCTTTACAGTCATCACATCGCTTGATACCGGAGGTAGTTTCGGAGGTATGGGAGCAAGCAGGGAAATTACGTTCTCTGCATTAATTGAACCTGCATTTTTTATAATTATCGCCACACTTGCACAACTTACAGGTAAAAGCTCCTTTACCGAGATTTATTCAGTAATTCTCATGCCTGATAATAGTGTAACGACCGCCATTTCCGGCACTTTTTTCAATTTAGCACAGGCATGGTCACACTCAGAGCTGCTTGTACCTGCCGTTTGTGGTAACATTGTACTTATGATGCTGATACTGACTGAGGCAGGCCGTCTTCCAGTTTGTGACCCCTCAACTCTTAATGAGCCCTCAATGATTAACGGCGCTTTAACTTTTAACGTCAGCGGCCCTGACTTAGCCTTTATGAACCTTACATCTATTCTTAAAATATCGCTGTTAAGCACCCTTATAACGAGTATTATTGTTCCTGCATGGGTCTCTCCGGTTACGTCTCTGTTTTTATACATATTTCTGATGTCAGGGATAGCCCTCACTATTGGGCTGATAGAGTCACTGTTTGCTCGTCTTAGGCTTTCTTACGTGCCTCAGTTTTTGTTTGGTGCAACTGGAATTGCTCTGATTGTGCTTGCTGTGTTGGTGCTTAAAGTATGATTAACCAAATAGCAGTTATACTCTTTGGAGTTACGATTTTATACATAGCGACAACAAGCCGTATTTCAGCTTTTGTCATAATACTATCGGTTCAGGGCATTATGCTTTTTTTGGCGTCCATAGCACAGACGGAAACTCTAAAACTAACTCACGCTCTGTTTATTGCTTTTGAAACTATTGTAGTAAAGGCAGCTATACTGCCTCTGTTTATTCGTCATATAATTAAAACAATGGGAATAAAACGGGAGACCGACCCATCTCTTGGCAGCTTTATGATGTTGGTGCTTTCTACAATCATAATGTCGTTGTCATTTGTTTTATCATCAATACTGAAACAGGCCGGGAGCAATATCAATGTGCTTAATTTCAGCGTCTCACTCTCTGCCGTAATAATAGGAATGCTTATAATAACAACGCGAAAGAAGATTATAAGTCATGTGATGGGATTTCTGGTGCTTGAAAACGGAGCTTTTATGATGTCGTTGTCTTTGGCCCCAGGTGTCCCTATAGTTGTAGAGGCCGGAGTGTTGTTTGACGTCATGATAGTGGTGTTTCTTATGGGAATTTTCGTAAATAACATGAAATCAGCCTTTGAAGACTCAGACGTAAGTAAACTAACGAGGCTGTCGGATTAGTGTTAAAACTAATCCCAAATAAAAAAGTAGAAATTTATTATGGTTTAGAGTAAAATACGTTCAAAGAGTTACTTTTTATGAACAATACGACCGGCAACTCAATAAAGGAGGTGGCAGAGATGACCGCAACAGTAAGGGCCAGAGTTTCACATGGAGGAATTGAGCTTTTAGAAAAAATAGATTTTCCAGAAGGTAGAGAAGTTCTTGTCACCATCAATGAAATCATGAACCCTGAAAAGGAAGCTGTCGATTTAAACGATGACGATGTTTGGGAAAACGATACTTTCTTTAAATTAGCTGGAATTATGGACAGCGGATTAGGTGATTTGGCAAAAAACCACGATAAATATCTTTATGGTCAACCAGATAAATAATTAAAATCACATGACTACAGTTTTTGTTGATACCAGCGCATTAGTAGCTTTTTTTGATAAAGCGGATGAGATGCACTTAGAGGCTCGTTCTAAAATGGAAATTATCAAGAGAAAAAAGTTAAAACTGCTTTTAACCAATTTTATTTTTGATGAGGCGCTTACTTTGTGTGTAACCAGAACCAACCACGAAACAGCCGTAAAAATGGGAGAGTTTATTTTTAGCAGCAATATAATTGAAATTGTGTGGCTTAACGAGGAATTGCAGAGAAAAGCGTGGGAATATTTTAAAAGACACAGTGACAAAATTTATTCTTTTACCGATTGCACCAGCTTTTTGGTAATGCAAAAAATGGAGATGCAATTATTTTTTTCTTTTGACGAGGATTTTAAACGAGCCGGATTTATGGATTTTAGCCGGTAGTTTAATTAACGGACACTTGTTTGGGTAGGGATGTCGCCGGATATAAAACCCAAAATCTACTTATTAAAACAAATTGCATACACACCATTATATCTTTGCTTTGATAGAATACTCAGCGCGGCCTTAGCTGGAACTTAAATCGTTAGAAATGTTAATGTTTAAGAGATGTTAGCGACAGTTGAAGAAAATACAAGTGAACTATCACGTGGTTAAAGAAATTGCAATTATCACTTTGCCTATGGCAGCCGCCATGCTCTCAGCCGTGTTAAGGTCGTCAAAGGCGGATAGATGCGCTCTCATTGTGGTTTCATTGATTAATCTTGCAGTATCAACGACACTGCCATATAACGGCGTCTATAGAAACGGCGAACTACTTGGCACTGATACGTTGGGCTTTGTCTTTCTGTTCATTGTAAACATTTCATTTCTTGGCTCTGCAGTTTATAGCAACCTCTACTTAAAGGAAATGGATGAGGCGCAGCTCTATGACCACTGGTATGCGCCTGCCATGATGTTTTTACTTTCCGTTGTGACAGGGGCTGTATTAAGCCGAAACCTGGCACTTATGTGGGTCTTTGTAGGGGCTGTGCCGCTTGCTGCTGCTACACTTATCTGGCATCACAGGGATAAGGAATCTCTTGAGGCGGCGTGGAAACATCTCTTTATCTGTTCGGTCGGCATTGTGCTTTCCTTTATCGGAGTGCTTTCTATGATTGAGGCCTCAGAGCAGGTGACAGGGCATAATCTTAGCATTGATACCCTTTCAAATTATGCATCAATAATATCGCCTCTCTGGGGCGGAATGGCTTTTACGTTTGCTCTTGTTGGCTACGGCACTCTGATGGGGCTGTCTCCCATGCACACATGGCTCCCCGATGCCCACTCTAAGGCTCCCTCACCTGCCTCTGCTATGTTTTCAGGCACATTGCAAGCCGCTGCATTTCTGGCTATTTTAAGATACTATCAAATTTTCTCATCAACTCCGATGATTTCATTTATACGAGGATTGCTGCTTACTCTTGGGCTTGTCTCAATGCTCACAGGGGCCGTCTTTATCCCTCGTGTTGATAATTTCAGAAGAAAGCTTGCCTATTCCACTGTAGCGCATATGGGGGTGCTTGCAACTGCGTTGGGTCTTGGCGGCTTTGCGATATATGCTGCCATGCTTCACACACTTTGTCACTCCCTGCTAAAACACACACTGTTTTTAACCAGCGGGAATTTTCTTTACACTTACGGCACAATTAAAACCAGCGGCATCTGTCTGGGAATAAGGAAAATCCCTCAGAGCTCTGTCACACTGGCTGCCGCAGCTTTGCTTATAACAGGGATTCCACCCTCAGGGATTTTCGTAAGCGAACTTATGATTATAAAACAAATGGTGACAGACAGCCGATGGGTAGTGCTTGCCATTTTTACTTTGCTATCGGCAACGGCGGCGTATGGCATAATTAAATCTGTATTTAAGATGGTGCTATCGTCAGATATACCCTCAGCCTGTGATGAAACTGAAGAGGCAGTTAGAGAACCAATACTATCGCTTTTACCGCAATGGGTATTCCTTTTGATTATAATAATACTCGGAATAAGTATTCCTTTTGAGTTAAACTGGTTGTTACACGGCGCTGCGTACATATTAGGAGGCAATTAAATCATTGTGACAAGCAAGTGGCTGACCATAAATAACACTGTGGCAATCCCGCGGCGGCAAATCCCAGTGTTGCATCTAAGCGACATGATGGAGGGAATTGTTGTTCAAATTCAGCAGGGCTTAAGGATAATTCAGTTTTTTGGTTATGAGGCTCCAAACGGTAACATTTCTGTCATATCTGTCCTATCCGATGACATACAAAATCATCTGACGATAGCTACAGCGCAGACAGAGCGTGGCGGCAGGTACGATTCCATATCTAACTCAGTGCCTGCCATGCAGTTGTTTGAACGAAACCTCTATGAAGAGTACGGAGTGGTTCCTGTGGGGCATCCGTGGCTGAAACCAGTAAGGTATGGCTATGGCACACGCAGCGCAATTGCCGATTACCCGTTTTATGGTTCATCTGGCGGAGAGGTTCATGAGACAGCCCTTGGGCCGGTTCATGGCGGAGTTACAGAGTCCGGGCATTTCAGGTTTTTGTGTCACGGCGAGGATGTGTTTAATTTAGAGATACAGGCAGGGTATCAGCACAGAGGGGTAGAGTCGCTCTTTGCAGCCGGAAACCCAATGAATAAATCAGCGCTTGCAGAGTCAATAACAGGAGACACTGTGATAGGGCACGTGTGGGCACATGCGCTTGCTATGGAGGCAATGTCGGGAGTGAGGGTGTCAGGCAGAGCAGAAATAATACGCGCAATAGCGCTTGAATTTGAACGTATTGCAATGCACTTATCGGGGTTAAGCGGCATATCGCTTGATATTGGGTTTTTGCCGGGAGCTTCAACTTATGGGCGGCTAAGAAACACCGTGATGGATACGATGCTCTTGATTTCCGGCTGCCGTTTTGGGCGGGGTTTAATTCGTCCCGGCGGCGTGTTAAGCGATTTGGAGCTGCGTAGCCGTGAGCAGATATTAAGCATATTTGATGCTATTGACAGAGATTTTGAAATCATAAACGAATACTTTTTCAATGACCCCGGCGTGCAGTCTCAGCTTGAGTACATGGGGGCAGTGAGCACAGAGGCTGCATGGCGGGCGGGCCTTGTGGGAATAGCGGCGAAATCCTCAGGGCTTCCGATTGACGCCCGTGCTGATCAACCATATGGGGTCTATGTAAAAGACAGCATAGAGCCTGTGCTGCTAAAGGGAGGGGATGTGGCGGCAAGGGCACGCATTAGGGTGCTTGAGACAGCACAATCCATTGAACTTCTGCGCAGATGGCTAAACATGGGCATTATGACAGGCAGCATAAAAGAGGAGACACGGCTTATGAAGGCAGATTCCTTTGTGGTTACTATAGTGGAGGGATGGCGCGGAGGACTGACACATGCGGCAATGACAGGGCGCAACAGCGAGCTTCTGCACTACCGCGTAACAGACCCCTCATTTCATAACTGGATAGCTCTCACACTTGCCATGAGAGGAAATGGAATTTCTGATTTTCCATTGTGTAACAGGAGTTTTGACTTATCATTCAGCGGGCATGATTTATAGAAATGGACGGAGCAGATAATTAATGTTTAGTGCGATAAAGACGAAATTAAATCAGGGTTTTCGGAGCATTAAGGATATGGCGCTGCCGCCGGATAATTTCAGAGGGCTGCCAAAGATATCGGATGGTAAGTGCGCTAATGCCTGCTACAGGTGTATGGATGTGTGTCCTGTGTCGGCAATAACGTATAATCCTATAACGATAGATTTATCAAAGTGCATACTATGTCCTGAGTGTTCAAGGGTTTGCCCAGAAGGTATCATACGTTTTACAAATCAGACTGATTTAGCCTCAACCGATTTAAAAGACCTTGTGATAAGCTCTGGGCACAGAGAGCCTGTTATAGTACCAGATAAACATATTGTAAAGTTATTTAATAAATCGTTTAAGCTACGCTCAGTATCGGCGGGCGGATGTAACGGCTGTGAGCTTGAGTTAAATGCGCTTTCAAGCGTTAACTTTGACATAGGGCGGTTTGGGATAGAATTTGTAACGTCGCCGCTTCACGCTGATGCTCTCGTTGTAACGGGGCCGATTACAAGGAATATGACACATGCACTTGAAGAGACCTATCGCACAATCCCTGAGCCAAAAGTTTTAATCCTTGTAGGCACGTGTGCCCTAAGCGGCGGGATATTTGCCGGTTCACAAGCTATAGACAGGACATTTCTAAACAAAATCAACCCCAATTTATATATTGCAGGCTGTCCGCCGCATCCACTGGTTGTTATTAATGCACTGATGAGGTTTTTAGGCAGATAGTAGCAATTAGTTTTAATGAAATATAATACAGAATCAAGACGACTCAACGTGTTACAATAGTGTTAGCAATATGAGTTAGAGACATAGAAGCCTTTGTACAGGTAAAGTGGTTGGAGGAATAAGAGATGCTTAAAACAATCAAAGCAAAAGAGCTTAAAATCGGAATGTATATCAAAATTTCTGAGTCATGGTTTAAACATCCGTTTATTAAAAATGAATTTGTAATAACACACGAAAGCCAGATTGAGCAGATAATCAAAAACAAAATCAAAGATGTTGTCATAGATACCGATAAGGGCATCTTAAAGATAGAAAATGTGGAAAACATCAGCCATTCCGATAAAAATCTGACACCGCCAGATACGTGGCAGCCAGATAAACTAATGCCGGATGATCTTAAAGAAGCCATAAGAGACACAAAAATGCCTAAAGAGGAAAAAGCAAAACGAGTTTACGACGCATCCCTTCGGATGATGGGAAAACTGCTTGAAAGCCCAACGGCTGAAAACATTAAGACATCAAAAGATGTTGTCTCTGATTTGGTTGATTTGATTCTTAGGGAACCTGAGACCTCAGGTTACCTGCTTAATATTACCTCGCACGACTACTACACCTATACGCACTCGGTAAATGTTGGAATACTGTCAATAATGGTATCTAAGGAAATTTTTAAAAACTCAGACGCTCATGATATGCACGAACTTGGCGCAGGGTTTTTTCTTCATGACATCGGTAAAACCAAAGTACCCCCTGAGATAATCAACAAACCCGGCCGTCTTACCGATGACGAGATGTTTAAGATGCGAACTCATCCTTATCAAGGGTACAAGATACTTAAAGAGGCTGATCAATTAAGCGAGGAGTGTAAAATTATCGTAATGCAGCATCATGAAAGAGAGGACGGAACCGGATATCCTCTCAGGTTGAAAAAGGACGAAATCCACCCTTATGGCAGAATCGGCTGTATCTCGGATGTGTTTGACGCTATCACCGCCGAGCGCTCTTATAAGCAGGCTATGAGCCCATTTGAAGCCCTGAAACTTATGAAAGAACAAATGCTGCACCATTTTCAGGAGGAGATATTTTCAAAATTTGTTTTGATTTTTAGTAAATAATCTATTGCTGCTTTCCCTTAAGGCGTTTTAATCTAACCATCACTGAGTCGGCATGACCGTGAAGTCCCTCGCATGAGGCCAAATCGAAGACGGCATCTGCAATGTTTAAAAAGCCTGCCTCTGAAAAATTTATATAACTCGTTCGTTTTATAAAATCATAAACGCCAAGTGGTGAGAAAAACCGAGATGTGCCGTTTGTGGGAAGCGTATGATTTGGTCCAGCACAGTAATCGCCAAGCGGTTCTGTTGAATAGTTTCCAATAAATACGGCTCCCGCATTTTTCACCAAACTGACACACTCGTCAGGATTTTCCACCATTATCTCCAAGTGTTCCGGCGCTATCTCATTAGAGTACTCAAAAGCCTGTTCAATGCTTTCAGCATAAACCATTGCTCCAAAATTGTTAAGTGATATCTGCGCTATATTTTCTCTTTGCAGCATTTCAAGTTTACTTTTCAACATTTTTTTAACAGAGGCAAGCATTGTTTTTGAAGTTGTTATCAGCACAGATGATGCCATCTCATCGTGCTCTGCCTGACTGAGTAAATCAGCCGCTATAAACTCAGGGTCTCCAGAGTCATCGGAGACTATGAGAATCTCTGAGGGGCCTGCTATCATATCTATATCAACCACACCGAAAACCTGCTTTTTAGCCTCAGCTACGTACATGTTTCCGGGGCCTGTGATTTTATCGACCTTTTTTATGCTTTCTGTGCCATAAGCCATAGCCGCAACCGCTTGTGCTCCCCCTACCGGATAAACCTCAGTTATTCCCAGTTCCCAAATAGCTCTCATAACGTAGGGGTTTAGCTCCCCTTGAGGGGTTGGCACACATAGGGCAATCTCTTTCACTCCTGCCGTCTGAGCTGGTATGACGTTCATCAGCACCGTTGAGGGATACGATGCCTTGCCTCCCGGCACGTAAACTCCCACACGCTCAAGAGGTCTGATTAACTGCCCCAGTTCCGCTCCTTTATACGAGTATCTCCAGCTCTTTTCAAGCTGCCTTTTGTGAAAACGACGTATCCGTTCCATGGAAAGTTTCAGGGCTTTTACAATTTTTGGTTCAACGGTTTGTGCGCTTTGCTCTATTACGCTTTCCGGTATCCTTAGCTCATTAAGCTCTACCTTGTCAAATTGCTGCGTATATTGTCTTAATGCACTATCGCCTCTATCACGTATGTTTTTTATAATCTCGCTGACTGTCCCCTGAAGGGGATTCCCCTCTCCCGCAAGGTCAGAGTTAGTCCCCAAAGCCCTTCTTCTGAGAATTTCTCTGAATGCTTTAAACTCATTTTTTGTATAGATTTCTCTCATTTAGTGAACCTTGAGTTCCTCGGCTATCTTTTCCGACAGAAACATCTTAAGGAGCGCCTGGTAGGGCACATCTTTTTTATGGGCAAGAAGTTTCAACTCAGCAATCATAGATTCCGGAAGCCTGAGCGATATGGTTCTAAGCGTGGGCTTTAGCTCAGATAGTACAATCTGTTTTGCCTTTTTCCAATCAACAAAATCGCTGGAATCATGGGTGTTCCAGAATGCCCTTTCCTCGTCTTCTGTTGCAAAATCTGGGATGTTCTTATTCATGTGATTGATACACCCTCCTTTCTTTATCACTCATGTCCCTTGCCGAGATAACTCGGATTTTATCCAAACGGATTGTAAATACAATAAAGAGCATTCTGTCAGTATCCGTGTGTCCGAGGGCATAGAGCCGTTTTTCCTTTTCGGAATGTTTTTCATCATCTGCAACCACCAGTGGGCGATTAAGAAATACCTGTTCACATTCAGGAGGTATAACACGGTGTTTTTGCCGATTCTTCTCAGCATTGTGCGCATCCCACTCAAACCCTCTGCATTCATTAAGAAGATTAAAAATATCCATCTAATTTAGTATATTCCTGACATATACAGAAGTCAAGATGGAACTTCTTTTTTTGATATTGCTGCAAAAGGAATAATTATAATTTTTAAAATTGTCGGAACCTTAGCATTGCTAATAATAGCGGCTTTAGTATCGTGACGATAGGCAACTATAACGGTTTGATAATCAACGAACAGTAAGAAATAAATCGTGTCAGCGCTAATGAAAACAAAGTGTGATGATGCGCTCTAACCGCATATTCTTATAACCTCTCTTGCAATCCTGTCCAGAGGGAGAACCTTATCAACACCGCCATGCTTAATAGCCTCATTCGGCATTCCAAACACTATGCAGGAGGCCTCATCCTGAGCAATATTGAAAGCCCCTGACTCTTTCATCTCCATCATTCCGCGCGCTCCGTCATCCCCCATACCGGTCATTATAACTCCAACTGCGTTTTTACCGGCATAACGCGAGGCTGACCGGAATAATACATCCACAGATGGTCTGTGTCTGCTGACAAGCGGGCCGTCTTTAACTTCAACGTAGTACCGCGCACCGCTTCGCTTTATCATAGTGTGCTTGTTGCCGGGAGCAATCAATGCCCTGCCTCTTATCACGGAGTCATTATCCGATGCCTCTTTGACGTTTATTGTGCATATACTGTCCAAACGTCTTGCAAAAGCCGCCGTAAAATGCTCAGGCATGTGCTGTACTATAACTATGCCGGGGCAATCCATAGGGAAATCCTCTAAAAATACCTTTAACGCCTCTGTGCCTCCAGTTGAGGCCCCCACGATGACCACTTTTTCCGTAGTTTGAATCATAGCCTGTGAGGGCGCTTTTGAAATTACGGCGTCAGCCGTAAGTTTTGGCGCTACCTTTTGATCTATGGGAGATATCTTTCTTAAGCGCGATGACGCCGCTGCCTTTATTGTGTCACATATCTGTACGCGCGAATCCTCTAAAAACTGCTTAGTGCCCACACGCGGCTTACTTATTATATCCACTGCCCCATACTCAAGAGCCTTAAGCGCTGTCTCTGAGCCTCTGTCTGTAAGGGTTGAACACATAACGACAGGTATCGGATTCTGAGTCATTATTTTTTTAAGGAACGTTATCCCATCCATCCGCGGCATTTCTACGTCAAGTGTGATTACATCAGGCGGGGACTCATGTATCTTATTTACCGCAGCATACGGATCCGATGCCGTGCCTATAACCTCAATCATTGGATCTGAAGACAGTATTGTCAAAAGTGTCTGTCTTACCACTGCCGAATCATCGACAATCAACACTTTTATTTTCTTTGATACGAAGCCTAAGCCCACATACGCTCCATTATGCTTAATAAGCCATCTGCTTTTGGCTTGAAGTACAGGTCTTTTTAATTTTCCGTAGTAAGACCTCGCCGTTATCTGTAAAGAAAAACATCTTTCTGCCTAAATTGCCCCCGACATCTTTAGCGCTTATCTTAAAACCGGCCTCATCAAGCACTTTTAATGCAGCTTTTATGTTTTGGCTACCAACACTCAGTCTTTGCCTTTCAGGAGGGAGAGCGTTAACGCAATGCCCTTTATCAAGCACATCACCGCCGCCAAACACTTTAGTTTCTATCTGAGACTTATCAACTCCTGCTTTGTAAAACCAATTTATCATATGCACTATGGAACACTCCACGTATTTCATTTTTTCCGGGCAACTCCCACACTCACAGCCGCAGTTAGGAAGCAACCCGTGACACATAGCGGCAAGTCCCTTATGCGGATTATACATCGTTACGGAGACACAGGAGCCCAGCACCGTGTGCACTGCTACGTGGTTTGTTCCCATGTGTAGCTCTCCGGGCTTTAAGAAAACGATTGGCAGGCGTATTTCAGATATCTTCAATGAGCAACCCTGTAAACGGTAGGCGCTACCTGCACAAACGGCACTTTTAATCCGGCAATAGTTTCCGAATGCCCCATAAACAAATATCCTCCGGGAATCAGATAGCGGCTGAATTTGTTCAGAAGTTTTTCCTGCGTCTGTTTATCAAAATATATAACCACATTTCTGCAAAAAATTATATCCATCTCTTCTCTGAATCCAAAATCCCCTTCCATGAAATTAAGACGGCGAAACTTTATCATAGACCTTAGCTCAGGCACTATTTTCACAATTTTTTTGCTCCTGTCTTTGCTTCGTAACAGATACCGCTTTTTCATCTCCATAGGTATGGGAGCTACTTTTTCCTCTTCATACACGCCGCTTTGGGCTTTTTCAAGCACTCGTGAGGAAATATCCGTCGCTATCAACGTAAAACTGAACACCCCGTTGTATTGCTTAAGCCCATAGTTATCAAGAACCATAGTGAGCGTGTAGGGCTCTTCTCCGGTAGAGCACCCAGCGCTCCAGACCATAAGTTTTCGCCTTACGCCTGCACCATGGGTTCTGATGAGAGTCGGCAGGGCGGTTGAGGTCAGGTATTCAAAGTGGTTGGGCTCTCTGAAAAAATCGGTCTTATTTGTTGTGACAACGTCTATAAAATTTATAATTTCAGCATCGCGCCCCTTAGGGCTAAACACATACTCTATGTACTGGTTAAAAGTGTCAAACCCAAGCGCTTTTAGTCTTTTCTGCAGACGGGCCTCAAGCATGGTTTTTTTTATATCAGGCATTTTGATTCCAACCTCTGAGTGAACAAAATCACCCAGCCTCCGGAATTCCTTATCGGTCAGCGATGCTCTTTTAAACTGATTGTCTTCTGCTCTTTCAGCCACTGGCATCTGTTGCTCAGTTCCTCCCACCTTAGATAAAGATAATGTTTGAGTCATGTCATGTGTTTATAGACTCACACAAGGTTATTGTAGCATTTTTTATAATTTTCTGACAAAAAAAAGTATTTACAAAACAATTATACTTTTGTTACAGTACTAAATGTTGAAAAAGGCAATATTGCCGGCAGCGGGTTTAGGCACAAGGTTTTTGCCTGTGACTAAAGCCTCGCCTAAGGAGATGCTTCCTATAGTGGATAAACCACTGATACAGTATTCTGTGGAGGAATGTGTCAGGTGTAATATAGATGAGTTTATAGTCATTACCGGCAGGAACAAGCGGGCCATAGAAGACCACTTTGACTACAACTGCGAGCTTGAAGAAACTCTCCGAATAAAAGGCAAAGAAGCACACATACCGGAACTAAATATTCAAAACGATCTTAACTTTGCTTTTATAAGACAGAGCAAGCCGCTTGGGCTTGGCGATGCTATAAACTGTGCTAAGGCTTTTGTTAAGGACGAGCCTTTTGCCGTGCTTTTGGGTGATGATATTATAGATCCCGACGATACGCTTCTTGCCGATATGATAGCCATATATGAACAATATAAGTCGCCGGTAATAGCCCTTCAGGAGGTACCGCTTGAAGATGTCTCAATGTATGGCGTTATATCAGGAGAGCTTGTTTCCGGGCAGTTATATAAAATCAACGGCCTTGTAGAAAAACCAAAGGTGGAAGAGGCGCCGTCAAGGCTTGCCGTTATAGGGCGCTATATACTAACGCCTGATATCTTTGCAGAGCTTGATGTTATTCCTCCCGGTCGCGGAGGTGAGTATCAGTTAACAGATGCTCTCAGTCTATTGCTTAAAAAGCGTGTCATATACGGCTATCTTTTTAAGGGACAGCGGTACGATGCCGGAGATAAATTTGGGTTTCTTAAAGCTACGATAAGCCTTTCTCTAAAGCGCCCAGAATATACCGAAAAACTAAAAAAGTACATTAAAGAATTAGCCTCAGGTTTCTAACTTATCTCTGTCTTAATAGCTGTGCGTAGTGTCTTCCAAAGCCATACTTATGGATAACCAGTCACTAATGAAAAAGGCTCTCATGGAACTCAAAGACATGAGAGGGCGTTTAGAGAGCATGGAGTACAGGCAGCATGAGCCAATAGCAATAATTGGTTTAGGGTGTCGGCTGCCGGGCGGCGTTATCAATCCTAATTCTTACTGGAAAATGCTTGAACACGGAACTGACGCCATAACTGAGGTTCCAGCCAGCCGATGGGATATAGATGATTATTACTCCTCAGACCCCGATGCTCCCGGCAAGATGTATTGCCGATACGGCGGTTTTTTGGATTCCGTGGATACATTTGATGCGCACCTTTTTGGAATCTCCCCAAAGGAGACCGTTAACATTGACCCGCAGCATCGGATTCTATTAGAGGTTACATGGGAGGCTATTGAAAATGCTGCCATTTCCTCGGATACCCTATATGGCAGTAACACAGGGGTTTTTGTTGGTATAAGCGGATTTGAGTATGGTGCTCTTCAATTTACTGCTCAGGATGCCCGTTTGATAAATGCTTACAGCGGCGTAGGCGCAGGTCTTTGCGTGGCAGCAGGTCGTCTCTCTTATACTTTTGGGTTGACAGGGCCCAGCATGTCAATAGACACTGCCTGTTCGTCATCTCTGGTTGCCACACACCTTGCCGTACAAAGTCTAAGACGCAGGGAATGCAACATGGGAATTGCAGCAGGCGTAAATCTGATTCTTATACCTGCCCCGAATATAATTTTTTCAAGAGCGCGGATGCTCTCCCCCTATGGCAGGTGCAAGACTTTTGATGCCAGTGCGGATGGATATGTGCGCGGTGAGGGCTGCGGTGTTGTAGTGCTCAAGCGTCTTTCCGATGCGCTTTCCGATGGGGACAAAATACTTGCTATAATAAGAGGCAGCGCTGTTAATCAGGACGGGCCAAGCGGAGGACTCACTGTCCCTAGCGGCCCGGCCCAGGGGCGTGTAATTCGCAGCGCCCTTTCTGACGGGGGAGTAGAGCCAGCGGAGGTCAGTTATATAGAGGCACACGGCACTGGCACACCACTTGGCGACCCCATTGAGGTCAACTCTCTTGGAGCAGTATTTAATAAAGTTAAGAGCAAATCAGACCCTCTTATAATAGGCACAGTAAAGACAAACTTCGGACACCTTGAGGCTGCCGCAGGTGTCGCAGGACTTATAAAGGTAGTTCTTTCTATACAGCACGGAACAATTCCCCCTCATCTGCACTTTAAAACCCCAAATCCGCACATTGACTGGGCGGCGATACCTATCGAGGTAGCCTCAGACAAACGCACATGGAGCGGTAAAAAGATTGCCGGAGTCAGCTCTTTTGGCTTTAGCGGAACAAATGCTCATGTGGTGTTAGAGGAGTCGCCACAATATAAAACTGTTGATTCCGGACTCAATCGCCCTCTTCACATATTGACACTATCGGCTAAAACCGATGAGGCTCTTTCAGAGTTGACAGTCCGATATAAAGAGTTGCTGACATCACAACCCGATATTATAGTTTCTGATTTCTGTTATACATCAAACGTTGGACGAAATCATTTTAACAGGCGCAGATTTGTGATAGGACAAACTGCTGAGGAGATTTTGGGTGGGTTATCTGCAAAAGATGACTTCCAATTACCGCAGGGGTATCCGAAAATTGCTTTTCTTTTTACGGGACAAGGTGGACTTACTGCCGGTATGGGGCAGAACCTTTACGAAAACAGTCCGGTGTTTAGAGATACCCTTACCGAATGCAACAAGATACTGTTAAAACATATTGATGTGCCGCTTTTGGAACTGATGTACGGCGGCATATCGGCAGATGTTCTAAATGAAACACGATACGCTCAGCCTGTGTTGTTTTGTCTTGAGTACAGTTTATACAAGTTGTGGCAATCGTGGGGGATTGAGCCTGGAGCGCTGCTTGGTCACAGTATAGGTGAATACACTGCCGCTTGTGTCTCAGGAGTGTTTTCTCTTGAGGATGCGTTAATGCTTGTGGCTAAGCGTGGACGCCTGATGTGGGAGGCTCCCGGAGAGGGCACAATGGCTGCCGTGTTTGCAAGTGAGACTGTCGTGCTGGAGGAGTTGACCTCAGAGGATGTTTCCATAGCGGCAGTAAATGGGCATGACAGTGTTGTAATTTCAGGGCTGCGAAATAGCGTAATGGAAACATGCAAACGTCTTTCAGAGCGCGGTATAAAGAGCACGGAACTTGTAGTTTCACACGGGTTTCACTCGCGCTTGATGGAGCCTGTGTTGGAGAGCTTCGCTAAAACCGCCGACACAGTTGTCTATCACAGAGGCAAAATCCCTATAGTATCAAACATAACCGGAGGCTACTATAGCGGCGAAGAGTCTTCTGACTACTGGGTAAAACATCTTAGAGGAACTGTGAGGTTTCTTTCAGGCATTGAGACACTGTATAAGGATGGTTACCGGGTGTTTGTGGAGCTTGGTCCGGGATCTGTGCTCCTTAGCATGGGAAAAAGAAATATTGATGATAAAGCAACTGCGTGGCTTCCCAGTCTGAGAGCGAATCAAAACGAGTGGCGGCAGATGTTAAAATCCGTTGGCGCACTCTATGTCTGCGGTATGGATATAAATTGGAAAGAATTTAACGCTCCATACGGTTATAGAAAAGTTGCAGAGCTGCCAAACTATCCATTTGCACGTAAACGATACTGGATAGATGTTAAACCAAGAGCGTTTATGACGGAAACACCTCTTTCACTCTTAGGCATGAAACTTCCTTTAGCAACTGGAGACGTAGTTTTTGAAAACGAGTTTTCTTATGAATTCCCTGACTTTATAAAACAACACCGCATTTACGGCTCCGTAGTTGTACCTGCCGCAGTGTTTATAGAGATGGCTCTTACTGCTGCTAAACATTTACTTAAATCTGAGACAATAGCCCTAAAAAACTTTAGTATTTTACAGCCGTTAATAATCTCGGAAAATGACAGACGAAAAGTTCAAACTCTTATTGTTAATGACGGAGAGTTTGCTTTTAAAATATTCAGCCGTTTAGTAGAAAATACCGATGACAACCAGCCGTGGATTTTACACGTAAACGGTGCAATTTCCAATAGTAGTTTTGATATAACTGAATCACTGGAGTCTGTAAAAGCACGTTGTACTAAAGAGCACAATGTATCGGGTATTTATAGACAATTTTCCTCACAAGAGCTGGAATATGGGACTGACTTTCAGGCAATGCAAAAGTTATGGAGCGCAGATGGCGAAGCGCTTAGCTTGATAAGTCTTTCAGATAGTGCGGCAATGGACTCATCCAAATACAATATACATCCAATAGCAATAGACGCTGTGCTTCAGACAGCCGCCGCACTGATAGATGCAGAGGAAACATTCCTTCCCGTGGGCTTTGGCGCATTACAAACTAAACCCCAGAGCGTTACAAAACTGTGGAGCCATGCCAAAACAATATTTAAATCAGATAATGAAATAAAACTCAACTTTACTGTCTTTACAGAGGATGGCGCGCCTGTGATGTTTATAGAAGGACTTACTGCCAAAAAGGCAGACCGTACTAAACTCCTCTCTAAAACTAAGCACGATGATTTTCTTTACGATATTGTCTGGGAAAGGAAAGATACGCAACAGTCTGAAAAATTACTGGAGAAAACCGGTCAATGGGCAATATTTACCAACAGAGACGGCATTGGAGAGCAGCTTACGTCTATTTTTAAGGAAAACGGCTTAGAGAGTGTCCTCGTAAGAGCTGGAAACACATTCAGAGAACTTTCCGATGGTAAAAACTATGAGATAAACCCTCAGTCTGCGGGTGATTTTGAAAAATTGTTTACCTCCATAGGCAAACTAACCGGTGTTGTTTATTTATGGAGCGCCGGAGTTTCCGGTTCTGAGTTTGGCGTTGACCATCTCGGAGTTATTGGGCTGCTTCATACAGTGCAGGCACTTGTGAAACATGAAAACGTAAAACTCATGATAGCAACCCGCGGGGTATGGCAAGTTGGTGATGATGAGGGGAAAGATATAATCCCATACCAATCACCGGTGTGGGGCTTTGGCCGTGTACTGTTTCTTGAACACCCTGAACTTACCGCAAAACTTGTTGATTTACCTGCAATGCCGGTTCAGAACGAAACTTTTTTTCTTTATAATGAGTTATTTAATGGTGACAAAGAACAACAGGTGGCTTTGAGAAATGACATCAGGTTTGTTTGCCGTCTTAAGAGACGTAAGGCTATTGCTGAGTCTGAAAACACAGCGCTAAAACTCACTGAGTACGGAGGCATGGATGCACTCAAGTTAAAGCCTGCTCAAAGAAGAAACCCCTCAGAAAACGAGGTTGAGATAGAGGTAAAAGCGGCTGGGCTTAATTTCAGAGATGTGCTGAACGCTCTTGGAATGCTTAGGGAATACAGCGGCAATAAGGCTCCACAGGACGTGATATTTGGTTTTGAGTGCTCTGGTGTTGTCAGCCGCACAGGGAGCGCTGTGAAAGACATAAAACCTGGTGATTCAGTTATAGCGGCTCCGGTAAATGGGACATTTTCAACCTACACGACAGTTAATAGCAATTTTGCATCGCCGATGCCTGAAAAGTTGAGCTTCACCGATGCTGCCACAGTGCCGCTAACGTATTTGACCGCATGGTATGGTCTCATAGTGTGCGGCAAACTTAAGGCCGGGGAGCGCATCCTGATTCATGCGGCGGCAGGGGGAGTGGGATGTGCTGCAGTACAGATTGCTAAGATGATTGGAGCGGATATTTATGCTACCGCAAGCCGCGGCAAATGGGATTTTTTAAGAGCACAGGGTGTTAATCACATAATGGATTCCCGCAGTCTTGATTTTTCCGATGAGATAATGACTATAACGCAGGGGTGTGGCGTAAACATGGTGTTAAACAGTCTAAATGGTGAGTACATCCCTAAAAGTCTGAGAGTGCTCTCTAATGGCGGGCGTTTCATAGAAATTGGCAAAATTGGTATATGGACAGAGGAGGAGGTAAAACGTCACCGCCCTGACGTCTCATATCACAGCTTTGACATGGGTGAGGTATCAGAGCGAACGCCTCTCATTATAAGAGAAATGTTTAAAGCTCTCACAACGCATTTAAACTCAGGGGAGCTAAAACCGCTCTTTAACAAAGTGTTTCCGATAACCGATGCAGTGTCGGCCTTCAGATACATGGCAGCAGCCAAACATGTCGGCAAGGTAGTGCTTAAGATAGACGCTGTTCCTTCAAGGATTATCCGTAATGATGCAACGTATATCATAACAGGCGGACTGGGCGCACTGGGTCTTGAGTTATCCCAGTGGCTTGTGGAAAAAGGGGCGCTTTACATAGTGCTGACAGGCAGGCATGGGGCAACTACGGAGGCGCGTGAAAAAATCTCACAGCTTGAAGCACAAGGGGTCAGAGTGATGGTGGTGTCAGCCGATGTTTCTGTCACAAAGGACGTTGAGCGGATATGTACCGTTATAGATAAGGAAATGCCGCAAGTGCGGGGAGTGTTTCATGCCGCAGGTGTTTTGGATGACAGTGTGATAGTAAATCAGAATGCGGAGAGATTTAGGAAAGTTATGGAGCCAAAGGTAAGCGGCACATGGAATCTTTATAATATTATAGAAAACAGAGAAATTGATTTCTTTGTGCTATTTTCCTCAGCGGCATCTGTTTTAGGAAGCGCCGGGCAGTCTAACTACGCCGCCGCAAATACTTTCCTTAACTCAGCGGCACATTATTTCTCAGGGTGCGGCATCAGGACTATTGCCATTAATTGGGGCATTTGGGCAAGCACCGGGATGACTGCAAAGAGACCTGAAAACATAGCGGCAATTGGCTTTAACAAAATAGAAATAAAAGACGGTCTGTCAATTTTAGAAAAACTTCTTTATGATAAACACACAAACACGTGCGTCATTGACCTTAACTGGAATACTTACTTAGCACGGCTTCCTCAAGGAACAAACTCTGGGTTTTTAGAATATTTTTATGCTGAAATATCCGGCTCTGCTTCGCCGGAAACTTTAAATACAGGAGATGTGCCTGAATCGGACATCCTTAAAAATCTTAGAGCGGCATCTTCTGAAAGCAGACTTGAACTTCTTGTTTCCTATATAAAGGGCGCAGTTAACAGGATACTCGGTTCTGATAGAGACGCTAATATTTTTATTGAAGAGCCTATTATGGAGCAGGGTTTTGATTCTCTTATGAGTGTTGAGTTTCGTAATCTCATTTCAAAAGAGCTTAACATTGCGCTCCCTGTGGGGTTTCTCTTTAGCTATCCCACAATAAGAGCTATATCTGACAATTTGAGAAATGAATTTTTTGCAGATGATGAATCTGCTGAGAACCTTGATACTGCCACTTTGTCAGAGAAAGAGTCAGATAATCTGGATTACATTGATGATTTAAACGATGACGACCTTGAATCATTGATAAAAAAGGAGCTGGGGTAAAACGTGCAAGATGTATAAACAGGGGAAAGGTTATGGATGATATTGACCTATGTATGGGCAGTGGGCGTTTCATAAAACTTAGTGAGAGAAGAGAGGTGGAATATAAATTGATTCCGCTTATAAGTCCTGACAACAGAGTGTTGGGAGGCCCCTTTAAAGGTATCCTGTATGATAATATGGACTTAGTCGGAAGCGCTATAATTCCTAAGGTGCTGGGCTGCTATGAAACTGAAATTCACACGGCAATAGAAAATGCCTGTGAAAAGAACTATTCAGATATTATAAATATTGGCTCAGGAGAGGGATACTATGCTGTTGGTTTTGCTAAACGAATACCCGGCGTGACAGTTTATGCTTTTGACACAAACCATAATGCAGCCAATATCTGTAGTCTTATGGCGGGAAAAAATGGAGTGCACAATCAAATACTCATAGGCGGGCATTGTACCGTCAAATGGCTTTCTGAGATTAAATTCAGCAAAAAAGGTTTGATTTTTTGTGATTGTGAGGGTTGTGAACTTGACCTTCTGGACTTGGAGAAACTGCCTAATTTAAAAGACTGGGATATAATAGTAGAGCTGCATGATTTTCTTAATCCCGCTATTTCGGCTACTATAAAAGAAAGATTCAGCGCCACTCATAATATTACAGAGTTTCACATTATTGAGAGAAACCCGTCAGATTATCCGGTTTTGAAAGGTTTTACCAAACTTGAGCAGGAAATAGCTGTTTCTGAATACAGACCTGCCGGCATTCAGTGGATGTCTTTGGATTCAAACTAAGTAGGAGGAACTCAGAAAGTCCCTCCCACCTGTTGAATTACCTTATATAAGCTTCAGTTACGTACCTTCTCATCATTCTGTGGGTGTTGAAGTAGTAGGCGTTTTTGCCAATTGTGCCTTTCATAACGAAAATCCAGTTCTTTCTTGGGCCGTAGTAGGTTGGAATCAGAACATTCTCAAGTTTATCGTAAAGGTCTGCGGCGTCTATGTCGTTCATCTTCTCATCCGGCTCAAGCTCTGTAGGGGCAGGCCCAATTGACCAGCCTGTATAACCCTCAATGTGACCCTCTATCCACCAGCCGTCCAAAACACTAAAGTTAGGCACTCCATTATGCGTAGCCTTCATGCCGCTTGTCCCTGAGGCTTCAAGCGGTCTCAGCGGATTATTAAGCCACACATCAACTCCTGAGGTTAAAAGAAGTCCGAGGTCCATCTTGTAGTTTTTCACAAAGCAAATCTTTATTTTATCCTTGAGGTCACGCGCATAGTTAAAGATGCTCTGAATCAAGAGCTTACCGGCGTCATCCCGCGGATGCGCTTTTCCAGCAAATATAAACTGCACCTTCCCCTGGGCTATCTTTATAAGCCTTTCAATGTCGCTAAAAAGCAAGTTTGCTCTCTTATAGGTAGCAAAACGTCTGGCAAACCCCAGCGTCAGGGTGTCAGTATCCATGCCGGCGTTACAGGTTCTGTTAACGTAGTCTATCAAATCTTTTTTGGCAGCCATGTGAGCATTCCAGATTTCATCATCAGGGATTGTCTCAACTCGCACGAAAATTTCCGGCTCATTTGCCCAGCCGGGAAGGTACTTGTCATAGAGCTTTTTAAAGTGCTCGCAAGTCCACGTGTAGGAGTGAATTCCGTTTGTTATAGCGTTAATCCTGTAGCCGGGGAACATGCTTTGTGAGACTTCGCCGTGCTTTTTGGCGACACCGTTTACAAAGTTACTGAGATTTAATGCAAGCATTGTCATGTTTAAAATGTCATCACCGGCAAGCGCTTTTAGGACTCTTTCAGGGAAATAATCCCCCATAACTTTGCTGTATAACTCATAGGTAAATCTGTCATGACCAGCCTCAACAGGAGTATGGGTTGTAAAGACACAAATATCCTTAACCTTTTCAAAATCCCAGATTAGGGATTCATCCCACACGCTTTCTATGTCTTTTTTGAACTCATGTAAAAGTTCCAATGTGAGAAAAGATGCGTGTCCCTCGTTCATGTGGTATTTTTTGACGGTAAAGCCCAGCTCTCTAAGCATCCTTACGCCGCCGATTCCAAGTATTATCTCCTGTTTGATTCTATAAGAGGTGTCGCCGCCATAAAGATGATTGGTCAACTCTCTGTCCTCAGGGATGTTTTCAGGCATATCCGTATCAAGATAGAGTACCGGAACAGCACCGCCCCTTAAACTCTCCACAAAATAAATCCACGCCTGAACATATACATCCCGTCCCTCAATTCTTACTGTAACTTTCTCTGTCGTAAGGGTCATATACGTTGCCGGGTCCCACTGCACGGGATTGCTTATCTGATATCCGCTTGCGTCAAAATCCTGTGTGAAATACCCCTTTCTGTGCATAAGGGTTACTGCTACCACAGGCAGTTTTAAGTCAGCGGTGGATTTTATCGTATCCCCCGCCAATATCCCTAAACCTCCACTGTAGGTAGGAATATCGTCCTTGAGACCTATCTCCATAGTGAAATAAGCTATTTTTGGCTCTGTTGTGTATTTGTCCAGTATGTTCATGCTGAGTTTAATACCTCCTTATATATTTATAGTATTTTAATTTTACGGTTATCCTGTCTATAATTAGGCTACAGAGAAACAATATACTAAATTCCCAAGAAAAAAACAAGTGCCTTAGTCAGAAACAGCTGTCTTAAAAAAAAATTATTTTACCTATTTACACAAATCCAACATATACTATATAATTGCTTGTCACGGAATGTTTTAAAATATGACGAGGGAGCAAGAATTTATGAATAAAACAATTATATTTGTGATGGCGCTGATTTTGCTTTTGACAGCGGTAGCGGGGTATTGTGTGGAGCCTCTTGTCGTTTCTATAGACATTGCTGGGCTCAGAAGAATAGAAGACGGGGCAGTGCGCGGCAAGTTGTCCCAGAAGATTAATCAGCCATTTGTTAGGGAGAAGGTCTCTGAGGACATCCAAACTATTTACAGAATGGGATTTTTTGACGATGTCAACGTTGATATGGAGTTTTATGAGGGCGGACTTAAGCTCATATACAGACTTAAGGAAAAGCCCACTATCGTTAAGATAGTTTTTGTCGGAAATGATGAGCTTAGCGACGACAAGCTAAGAGAGAAAGCGCCTCTTAATGTCGGCACACTTGCCGATTACTCGTTGATAGAAGACATTACGCAAAAACTCAAGGGATACTATAACGAGGAGGGATATTATCTTGCTCAGATATATCCTATAATCAGGTACGAAAAAGAAGATGAAGTGACGTTAACATTTGAAATAAAAGAAAATAAGAGAATAAAAATCCGGAAACTGGAATTTATCGGAAATAAAGGGATTACCACAAAGAAGTTGAAAAAAGCCATTGACACCGGAACGTGGAATATATTGTCTTTTATAACAGGCACAGGGTATCTGAAAAAAGAAATGCTCAATGCTGACGTTCAGAAAATAAAGGACGTATATCTTGACTATGGTTACCTTGACATAAAAGTAAGCGAACCTCAAGTCGTGGTGGATGAGAAGGCAAACTCTATAACGGTTAAATTTGAGCTGTCCGAGGGACAGCCGTATAAGATAAACACGATTACGCTCTCAGGAAATAAGGCGTACCCACTGGATACGTTGACACCGCTTGTTAAGCTAAAAGCCGGAGATGTTTTTAGCAGAGCTAAACTGACAAAAGATATGACAGCTGTATCGGATTACTATGCAGAGCGTGGGTTTGCCACAGCAAACGTGGCACCCCAGATTATGCCTAATGAGACCGACCACACAGTTAGTGTAGGACTGCTTGTTGAGGAGGGCAAGGTTTATCATATAGGCCGAGTTGAGATTTCAGGCAATACAAAGACTCGTGATAAAGTTATAAGACGTGAGGTGACCCTTGACGAGGGCGACCTATATAATAGTGCAAAACTTAAAAGAAGCCAACAGAACGTTAATAATCTTAACTTTTTTGAATCCGTGGAACTCTTACCAAAACCTGAACCGGATAATGACACTGTTAATTTGGATGTAAAAGTAAAAGATAAAATGACTGGTTTTGTAAATTTGGGAGGCGGCTATAGCTCGGTTGATCATCTGATAGGGATAGTTGAGGTCACTCAGATAAACCTCTTTGGCTCTGGTAATTCACTTAAGGTCAGCAGTCAGCTTGGCGGAATATCATCTCTTTATGAGGTAACTTATAAAAATCCGTGGTTTTTAGATAAACCATTAGTGTTTACGTCAAGTATCTATAGGACAGACAGGGTTTATTCTACGTTTAGCAGGAAAGCTACAGGCTTAACTCTTGGTTTAGGTAAAAGGTTTGCCGAATACTACACGTCAGGGGTTTTCTACAAGTTAGAAAAGGTTGACGTATATGATATAAGCGATTCGGCAAGCCAGCTGATTTCAGATCAGGCTGGTTACTCTACCACAGGCAGCCTGACCCCTTCAATTAGCAGAGACACGAGGGATAACTATCTTGATCCGACGGTTGGTTCTCTAAACAGTGTGTACATTACCGGGGCAGGGTTACTTGGTTCAAATAGGTTTTTTAAAACCGGCATTGAATCATTATGGTTTTTTCCCTTTATAGGTCAGACTACATTTTCGACAAGATTACGTTACGGGTATGCAACTGGATTATTTGGCAAGCCTCTTCCGGTCTATGAGCGTTTCTTTGTCGGCGGTATCAGTACCTTAAGGGGTGTAGCTTTTGGAGACGCCGGACCAAAGGATTCACAAAACCAATACCTTGGCGGTACAAGCCAGATATTAAATAACAATGAAATAATTTTTCCGATTTTACCGGAACTTAAAATTAAGGGTGTTTACTTTGTGGATATTGGCACAGCAATGGATAGCACTGTCACTATACGTGATGTGAAATACACAACAGGTTTGGGAGTAAGGTGGATATCCCCGTTTGGCCCGATACGTGTGGAGTACGGCTATAACCTAAGAAGGACTGGGGATGAGGCTCCAGGCAGAGTGGAGTTTTCTGTAGGAAGTTTCTTTTAGACGGAATATTTTCAAATACAGTTAAAAAAATATCCAGGAGGATGGTAATGAAGAAAGTTTTGTCGTTAATGGCGGCAGTGACTGTAGTTATTGTGTTTGCCGCAGGCAGTGCTTTTGCAGCAGATCACACCAAAATAGGGTTTGTGGACATTCAAAAGGTGTTTATGGAGTCAGAGCAAGGTAAAAAAGCGAAGGAGACTCTGGATACGTTTGTTAAGAGCCATCAGGTAAAAATAGACGAGAAGGAAAAAGCTATTGAGAAGGCTAAAGAGGAATATGACAAAAAGTCCAGCGTGATGTCAGACGATGCAAAGAAGAAGAAACAGGAGGAACTTGCCTCCATGTTAAGGGAGTATAAGAGATTTGCGGCAGAGTCACAGGATGAGGTAAGAAAGAAGGAGCAAGAAATAACTAAAGACATATTTAAAGCCGTTAAAGAGCTTGTAGTCTCCATAGGTAAAGACGAGGGTTATGCCGCAATACTTGACAACTCGATGGTCGTTTACTCCGATGGTAAAGCCGATATTACGGACAAGATTGTAAAGAAACTAAACGAAAAGAATAAATAGAACCAAACAGTTTGCTTATATATAGCATATATGAGACTTAATGATATAGCCCGTATAACGGGCGGGCTTGTGATAGGTGATGAGGAGCTTGAGATAGCGGGCGCTGCCGGTATTGATGGGGCGGGACAGGGTTATATAACTTATGTTAATCAAAAAAGTTATATAGAACAACTCAGAAAATCTCCAGTCTCAGCAGTGTTGGTCAGCGAGGAAATACATGGTCTGAATAAAGCTCAGGTGATAGTGAAAAATCCGTCTCTGAGTTTTGCAAAACTTCTGGGGGCTTTTTATGTTAGTCCTCATGAGGTAAAAGGGGTGGTGGACGGAGCGTTTGTCTCAAACGATGCCGATATAGGCGAGCAAGTGACGATTTATCCGGCCTCATATGTAGGAGCTCAAGCTGTTATAGGCAATAGGACTGTAGTGTATCCTGGTGTTTTTATCGGCGAGGGTACGACAATAGGGGATGACTGTCTTATCTACCCTAACGTAACCATACGGGAGAGGGTCACAATTGGCAGCCGGGTGATAATACACCCCGGGGTTGTAGTGGGCTCAGACGGCTTTGGCTATGAGCAAGACAGCGGCACACACGTAAAAATTCCTCATGTCGGCACGGTTATAATAGGAAACGATGTGGAAATAGGGGCTAACTCTACAATAGACAGAGCAACAACCGGTGCGACGGTAATAGGCGACGGCACTAAGATAGACAATCTTGTGCAGATAGCGCACAATGTTAAAATCGGCAGGAACTCTATAATCGTGGCACAGGTTGGAATCGGCGGAAGCACGGTTATAGGCGACTATGTGATGGTTGGCGGTCAGGCAGGGATAGCTGATCACGCAGAGATTTCCTCAGGCACAATGATAGCTGCTCAGTCTGGAGTAAAAGGCATTCTGCCAAAAGGCATGTACATGGGTTCACCGTGTTTTTCCCATAGCCGATATAAGAGGTCACATATTATTTTTACAAAATTGCCTGAATTGAATGAAAAAATACTGGAGCTTGAGAGGAAATTAGATGCCCTGTCATCAAAAACGGGCTAAGTTCAATTTATGTCACAGGCTGTCAAATATCTTAATTGCAGGAGGGTGGCAAAATGATAGATATATCAGGAATACTTAACACTTTACCACACAGGTATCCGTTTTTATTAGTGGACAGGGTGGATGAGCTTACAGCAGGTGAGAGCGCCCGCGGGATAAAAAATGTTACGATAAACGAACCATTTTTCCAGGGGCATTTTCCTGGCAATCCTGTAATGCCCGGAGTGTTGATAATAGAAGCACTTGCACAGCTTTCCGGCATTTTAGCTTTTAAATCCGGCGTAAAGGGCGACACCGTGTATTTCATGAGTATAGAGAAGGCAAAATTCAGAAAACCAGTAGTGCCCGGAAACACGCTGGTGTTGGATGTAAAAGTGACTCACAAAAGAGGTAATGTCTGGCGGTTTACAGGAAAAGCCTCAGTGGATGGCGCAGTGGTGTCTGAGGCTGAGTTTACAGCTATGATTATAGAGAAGGAGTCATGAAGCCCGATATTCATCCCACCGCAATTGTGGGGCAAAGCGCTAAACTGAGTGATGATACATCAGTTGGTCCTTACTGCATAATAGGGGATAACGTTACAATTGGCAAAGGGACAAAACTGATGTCAAACATAGTCTTAGACGGAACTGTGGAAATAGGTGAGGATTGTCAAATCTATCCCTTTACAAGCATAGGACTGCCTCCCCAGGACTTAAAATACGATGGCAGAGCAACTAAAATCCGCATAGGTAACAAAAATATAATTCGTGAATATACGACAATTCACAGAGCCTCAGTTGGCGGTGATGGGATCACAGAGATAGGAAACAATAACTTCATAATGGCCTACGTGCATATAGCGCATGACTGCAAACTTGGCAACTCAATAGTGATGGCTAATGCGGCAACGCTTGCCGGGCATGTGAGCGTGGGGGATCATGCGGTGTTTGGCGGTATCGTGGCAGTGCATCAGTTTACGCGTATTGGCGCGTATGCGATGGTGGGCGGCTTTAGCGGGATAGGTCAGGATATACCGCCGTTTATGATGGCCTCTGGGCCAAGAGCCCGGTTGTATGGACCAAACGTAATAGGGCTAAAACGCCACGGGTTTACTGATGACAGGATTCAAAACCTAAAGAGAGCGTATAAAGTGCTTTTCAGAGACAAACTTACTCTTAAAGAAGCGCTTGACAAGGTTATCAGTGAGCTTGGGCATATTGATGATATAAAGAAGTTGACAGAGTTTATTTCACAAAATACAAGAGGAATTTGCAGGTAAATTAAGATGGCAGGCAGACTATTGGGTTTAATTGCCGGTAAAGGGGACTTGCCGCGAGCAATAGCAGAGGGGGCAAGGGCTAAAGGATATGAGGTGTTTGCTATTGGACTTCAGCCTCTTGTCGATGAGAGCTTAGCCAACTATGTGGATCACTTTAAACCGGTTAGTGTTGGAAAACTTGGCGCAATAATAGATACGTTAAAAAAGTCCGGAGCAAAAGAAGCTGTCATGGGAGGCAAAGTCCCTAAGTCGATTCTTTACGAGGGTAAGATTAAGCCTGATCTGAAGGCGGTTACATTTCTTGTTAAGTTAAAAGACCGCAGTGATGATTCTATATTACTTGCGTTGGTAAATGAGTTTGCTAAAGAAGGTATCAGAATGCTTGATGTTACGGAATTTACATCGGAGCTTTTAGCGCCAAAGGGTTTGTTGACAGAAAAAAGGCTGACCGACTCGGAAAAAAAAGATGTTGACTTTGGTTTTAGTATAGCAAAGGAATTAGGCAGACTTGATATAGGACAAACGGTGATAGTGAAAAACCTTGCAATCATGGCAGTGGAGGCGATAGAGGGAACAGACAGTGCAATCGTGCGAGGTGGCACATTGGCTTTGTCTGGAGCCGCCGTGGTAAAGGTTAGCAAACCAAATCAGGATAAAAGATTTGACTATCCTGCTTGCGGTCTTAGCACAATAAAAGCGATGATCGAGGTTAAAGCCCGTGTGTTAGCCATAGAGGCGGAGCACACCCTGATAATCCAAAAAGACGAAATGTTGAAAGCGGCTAATGCCGCCGGTATTTCTGTGATTGGTGTATAGTAAGTAATTTGATGGGTGGCTTTGCCCTCCCTCAAACTCAACCGCAAGGAGGCCAACCTCCTTGACCTCAGGTTTTTAGGTTAACACTCTTTGTCTTGTCTCAGTTGACAGTATAAGTGAAATATTTATACTCGTACTGATTCCAACTTGAATCATAAGTTATTTCAAAATAGTAATAGGTGCCTGTTTGAGCAGCGTATGGAACATACGAATATAGATTGCTTGCAGATAATGTCTGTCCTGCTGATATCGTTTGCCCGCTATTTAAGACAAGCCATGAGCCGCCAGGGGTATAGACATAAAGATACATGTAATAGGTAGAACTTGTATTATTTGTGATAGTCGATGAAAATGGTCCTACATAGCCGCCAAGGGAGACTAGTGTCGTTGTCGGCACTGTAAGTGTATGAGTAGTGTTGAGGATGCTGCTGTGGTTGTAGTTGTTGATTCTGTGCCTGATGACACAGCGGTGTAAATGTAACCCATCCAATTTCCAGCAGCAAGTTTTGATCCATCTGATGAGGATGCTATTGAATACCAAGCTCTGCTGCCAGCACTAGTTCGCTTTGTCCATGTAGCGCCAGAATCTGTTGAGGTATAGATATTCTCAGTCGCTTCACTTCCGTTGCATACACCAGTGGTTTTACCGCAATAGGCTACAGCAGCAAGTTTTGATCCATCTGATGAGGATGCTATTGAATACCAAGCTCTGCTGCCAGCACTAGTTCGCTTTGTCCATGTAGCGCCAGAATCTATTGAGGTATAGATCCGCCATTATTTAACTGTCCATCACACACGGCAGCGAGTTTTGTCCCATCCGATGAAGACGTTATCGAAGACCAGCCGTTGCTGTTATTAACAGTTCTCTCCGTCCAAGTGTACGTAGTCGTTGTCGTGGTTGCAGTCGTTGTCGTAGTCGAAGGTGTTGTTGTGCTTGCTGTTGTTGTGGCTTTCGTTGTGGTAGTAGTTGACGCTGTGGTTGTAGTAGTTGTGGCTTTTGTAGTAGTGGATGCCGTTGTAGTGGTTGATGCTGTCGTTGTAGTTGTGGTTACACCAATATCAGCATACGAATAGCTAATAAAAAAACATGTTAGCAAGCAAAAAGCGACAAAAATCTTTAACATTCCTAACTTATTCATAAAGCACCACCTAAAAACTACAACAGCATTATTGTCATTTAATTTCTATAACTTGAAGATTATAACAAAAAACACAAGAAAGTAAATTCATAGCAATGTGCATAATTCTATTCATTATTTTTAAGAGCTGAGATTGCCCTCCCCTGAGGGGATGCCCCTGGTCGCTAACGCTCCTCGCAATGACGAATAAAAAAATACTGACAAAACAACTCCTTGCTGTCATTGCAAACCCACGTAATGGATCAGGGGAATCACCTTTAGGGTAGGGCAATCTCGTCTTTAATAAATTCAATATGAATGCACTTTTGCATGTCACTATAGTAATTAAAATCAATGAGTTTTATGTCATTTATAAAATCAAATATCAGGAAAAGCCAAGGCGTGACAACTTCAAACACAAAATAGTTTATTTTGTCTGTTTTTTATTTTTCTCTTTAGATGCCTCAGGGTTTTCAAATTTAAAGGTATATTCATCGGGTTTAGCAAGCCCAAGGTCCTCACGTGCCTGTTTTTCTATGTAAAACGGATCGCTTCTTATCACTCCAATTTCTTCTTTCAGTTTGACTATGCTTTTTTCCATGTCCGATATGCTGGTCTCAAGCACCTTCTCCTCCTGTTTGAGTTTCATGTACCGCAGCACTCCCATGTCATCAAAGACCAAATCAAACATTATCAGCACAAAGGCTATCGTAAACAAAAATACAAAAACACGACTTCGATTCTTACGCTCTTTTATAATTTGCGTCCTTAAAAGATTGTTCAATAAATTGCCGTCCTTCTCTTAGTTTCATGCTCTGTCACCTTTAGTATTGTAACACACTCAGGGAGACAATGCGTACTCCCTGAGTGGTTATATCTAAATTACGTAAGGTTGTAGTATGTGTTTTTGCCTTTATAAATTGCCATACTTCCAAGCTCCTCTTCTATCCTTAAGAGCCTGTTGTACTTAGCAATACGATCGCTTCTGGATGTAGAGCCTGTCTTAATCTGTCCGGCATTTAGCGCCACTGAGATATCCGCTATCGTTGTGTCTTCTGTCTCTCCAGAGCGATGGGAAATCACAGCTGTGTATCTAGCCTTTTTTGCCATCTCAACAGCATCAAGCGTTTCAGTCAGAGAGCCAATCTGGTTGACCTTCACAAGTATCGAATTGGCGATTCCTTTTTCTATACCCTCTTTGAGGATTGCCGGGTTTGTGACAAAAAGATCGTCTCCTACAAGCTGGATTTTCTTGGCTAACTTGTCGGTCATCATTTTCCACCCTTCCCAGTCGTTTTCACTGAAACCGTCCTCAATGGAAATTATCGGGTATTTGTCGCAGAGTTTTGCATAGTAGTCAACCATCTCTGCTTTTGTAAAGGTCTTGCCCTCGCCTGCAAAATTATACTTACCTTCTTTATATAACTCTGAGGAGGCTACATCCAATGCAAGATAAAAATCCGTGCCCGGCTTGTAACCAGCCTTTGATATGGCCTCAACAATTATGGCAAGAGCATCCTCGTTTGATTTAAGGTTAGGAGCAAAGCCGCCCTCATCGCCAACTGCTGTTGAAAGCCCTTTGTCATGTAGGATTTTCTTAAGAGTATGAAATACCTCTGCAGAGCCCCTCAACGCCTCGGCAAAAGAGGCTGCCCCTATCGGCATTATCATAAATTCTTGAATATCCACGTTGTTGTCGGCATGTGCGCCGCCATTTATTATGTTTAGCATGGGAACAGGAAGCTCTTTTGCGTTTACGCCGCCAATGTACTTGTAAAGTGGAAGGTCACACTCCTCAGCGGCTGCCTTAGCTACTGCCAAAGATACTCCAAGGATTGCGTTTGCTCCGAGTTTGGACTTATTGTGGGTAGCATCGGCCTCAATCATTATCCTGTCAATCTGTGCCTGATTTATCGCCTCCTCACCTATTACCTTAGACGCTAATATCTTATTGACATTGTCAACAGCCTTAAGAACCCCTTTACCCATATACTTGCTCTTGTCGCCGTCTCTTAACTCAACAGCCTCTCTCTCTCCGGTTGAAGCGCCGCTTGGCACTGCCGCTCGCCCTGCTGCTCCGCTTTCCAGAATTACATCCACCTCCACAGTTGGATTTCCCCTTGAATCCATTATCTGTCTGGCATGTACTACTTCAATTTTTGACATACTCCCTCCATTAGTTTTTTTATTAAACTGTCGCCGCTTACTTACGGCTCATTTCAAACAACTCTCACCTTAAACCAACAATGGTACCTATTTTTTAGGCATATGAATGGCGTGCCCCAAAACGTCCTCGGCTGCCTCCATTAGCCCCTCGGAAAGAGTCGGATGGGCATGAATGGTTTCTGCCAAATCCTGCACCGTCAATCCGTTTTTCATGGCTACTGCCGCCTCATGAACTATGTCGGAGGCGTTTTGCCCTATTATGTGCACTCCCAGTATCCGTTTGGCATCCTCATCGGAGATGACCTTAAAAAGCCCCGAAATTTCACCCATTGCATGAGCTTTGCCAAGGGCCCGGTACTGAAACCTGCCCACTCTGTACTTTACCCCCCTTTCCTCAAGTTGATGCTCTCTAAGCCCAACCGAACCTATCTCAGGATGAGTAAATATTCCACCGGGAACCACAGTATAGTCCATTTCCTCTGTGTGCCCCATAATGTTGTTTGCCGCAGCAATGCCCTCTTTTGAGGCCGTATGGGCTAATAACATTCCGCCTGTAACGTCCCCTATTGCGTATACGTCCGGATTGGACGTCTCCATGTATCTGTTTACCTTTATCTCTCCTCGCTTACCGGTTTCCACACTCACCTTATCCAGTCCCATGCCTTGTGAGTTAAACGCTCTGCCGATAGTAACAAGGAGCTTTTCCGCCGACAGTTCCTTGCCATTTGACAATGATACCTTTACGCCATTTGCCTCCACCGATACCTTTTCAACTTTAACGCCAGTAAATAGCTTTATCTTCTTTTTCTTTAACTCTCGTTCGATGGTTTGTGAAATCTCAGGGTCTTCAGTGGTAAGCGCTCGGGGCATCAACTCAACCATCGTCACCTCTGTGCCAAACTCCTGATAAATACAGGCAAACTCACAGCCCATAACCCCAGCACCGACAATTATCATAGAGGCTGGAATGGAGCTAATCTCCAGAGCATCGGTGCTGTTAAGTATGCGTTTACCGTCAAACGGGAAAATCGGAATCTCAGCAGGTCTTGAGCCTGTGGCCACTATGAATTTATCTGCAGTAAGAGTTTCCTCACTGCCGTCTTTTAACGATATTCGTATTTCCTTTTCAGATATAAACTCTCCACGACCTTCTTTTAACTTAACCCCCCAACTTTTAAACAGTCCCCTTATTCCCTTAACCTGAGTGGAAATGACATCGTTTTTTCTAGCAAGAATCTTTGATGGATTTGGTTTTATCTCTCCGGTTACATCTATTCCGAAGTCGCCGAGATGTTTAGCTTTTGAATATGCCTCCGCTGAGGCAATCAGAGTTTTTGTGGGAATACAGCCCTCGTTTAAACATGTGCCCCCGACTTCTTTTCCCTCAATGACGGTTACATCGGCCCCCATTTGAGCAGCCTTAAGGGCGGCTACATAGCCTCCCGGGCCTGCTCCCAATATTGCTAATTTCATCCCTCTTCCTCTTCTACAAACTTTTCATACTCCGGTAGATCCATAAGGTCGTCAAGCTCCGACTCGTCGCTCATCTCCACTACAGCTATCCAGCCCTTACCGTAAGGGTCCTCGTTTATCACCTCAGGAGCATCCTCAAGCTCTTCATTTATGCTGACTATTGTGCCGCTAACCGGCGCAACAACCGACGAGGTCGCCTTCGTTGATTCTATCTCAGACATCTCCGTGTTAGCCTCAACCTCTGTGTCCATTTCCGGCAAATCCAGATAGACTATATCCCCCAGTGCGTCCTGCGCATAATCCGTTATCCCTATCGTTGCTTTCTTACCTGAAAGACTCACCCATGTGTGCTTCTTATGGTAACGAAGATCCTCTGGATTCATCCTATACCTCCTGAAATAGTTTTTTTCCCATCATCAATTACAGGGCCTACAATTTCTTATCATACCGGTTATGTCTTTGTCAACAAAAAAATTTTCAAATCAACTTTTCACACCAGCTTTTCCTGTAGCTTGACTTTTATTTTGCAATAATATTATCATTGTACTATGAAAGCGGTGGCTGTCGCTTTAGTTGTGGCATTTGTATTAAGCGCTGTGTTTGTTCCTGTTGCTGTCTCTGCAGGTACGCCTTTTAACGGTAAGCAAATGATTTTAACCCTTGACATCTGTAAAACCACAATAGCTGGAGTACATGTGACAGATATACCAGTTGTTATTGAACAAATGACAGAAACAATCTTATTTAATATATCTGAGCCAAAAAGATTTCAAAGTTTTACCTCCCATAAACCAGTTCTTTTAACCGAAATAAGTCATCCTCCTCAGTCTGCATAAAAGCCAGTAGTATTTCTTCAAATCAAAAGCTATAAAATTCATTGAGGAGGAAATCCATGCGAGTTTTTAGATTGATAGCGACAGTTGTCTTTATTTGCGCTCTGATGATTCCAGCGTCAGCAAAAGCAAAAGAGTACGGGACATTGAAAGAAGTAATCACAGCATATGATTCAACACGATGTAAGCAGTGCCACGAACAAATCTACACAGACTGGGAAAAGGCAGCCCATTCGATGCCGATGACAGGGCCGTTCAATAAGGTTCTTGGCACACTACAGGATTATCTTAAGCAGCGTAACCCGGAAAAGGGCGAGTTTAAGAAATCAAATGAAGTAACCAAGAGCATAAAAGATTACATGATGCCGTGTTTTGTCTGCCACGTGCCTCAGCTTAGAGAGATGTCGGAAAAGGCTGCACAGGAACTTGCCGATGCGGTTTTAAAAGAGAACTATGACGTGCTGGATAAATTACAGATAAACTGCATCGTATGCCACAATCAGGTTTCAATCATAAGGAAATTCAGAGACGGCAATCCCGAACCCGACACTGTGTATGGCAATAAGGATCTCGGCGGCGTACACGCAGATTCGGTATTTACAAAATCAAAGCGTCATGAGATGATGGAGGATTCCTCTTTTTGCGGACAGTGCCATCAGGGGCCAAATGTTATAACCTCCCTCGTCCTCCCTGCCTCAGAGCCGCTGTGGTGCGTATCAAACCTTGACAGCTGGCTGCAGAACTATATACCAAACGGAGGAGACAAAAGCTGTCAGGACTGCCACATGAGAGCTTCAAACACAGGGCATCGTTTTCCGCCAAACTATCAAGACCATGCGTATGAGCTTGACAGACTGAAAAAGCACATAAAGTTTGACGTATCGGCAATGGCCTACACTCAGCAAATAAAAGTGCCGGAGCTGATTTTCACTCCGATGGTCGTTGTAAAGACAAAGGTATGGTCAGAGGAAATCGGACACAGATTTACAGACGGCTGCCCGTCAACAAAACACTTTTTGTTGAAAGTAAGAGTTAAATCAAAAGAGGGCAAAGAGCTTTTCACTGATACGAAGTATTATTACCCGCAGAAAAAACGGGGCGATGCCGAAAACAAGGTAGTGTTTGCTTCATTAAGGAAACTGACGCTTATGCGGGACACTGCACTGCAGCCCTTTAAGACTAACGAGGAGACGTTTGAGATAAAACTGCCAAAGGATGTAGAAGATGCAGTGGTAGATGTGTCTCTGACGCTCATTATGGAGCCAGGGGTGAAAGAGGCCGTATATGAACTTGGTAAGTTCTCAAAATTTGTGAGCATAAAGGGTCACAAGCAGTAAGTCGGGGATTTTGACCATATCGGCTGCGCCATGTAAACATAGGGGAGTTGGCTATTAAAGCAACTCCCTTGTTGTAAAGAAATGGTATAACTTAATATTAAAAGGAGAGATTTTGTTATGAAAATTATGTCTATTATTCTTACAGCTTATTTGTTACTTGCTTCTGTGACAGCTGTAGCTGCCGACACAGGAAAATGTACCTTTTGTGGAATGGAGCTGGATGCTCGCAGCCGTATGCAGATTGTTTATACTAACGGCACAAAGGTGGATTTTTGCTCTATTAATTGTACTGCAAATTATATGAAAGAACATTCAGATGCTAAAATTGAATCTCTAAAGGCAGCTGATTATGTTACAAAGGAGCTGATTGATGCAAGAGCTGCGTTTTGGGTAGTTGGGGGAGCTAAGGAGGGTGTCATGAGCTCTGTCGCAAAATGGGCTTTTGCTAAAAAAGAGGATGCCGTAAAATATACGCAAGCAAACGGCGGGAATATTACATCTTTTGAATCAGCATTGGATACAGCACAGAAGGAGGCAGCTACTGCCCCCCATGGCGGGCACGATATGATGCACATGAATATGGGAGCCGGCTCTCAACTGGTATATAACCCGGCATTTGGTGACGATGTCTATCACACGCACCCAGCCGGCATGTGGATGGTCAATTATAAGTATATGCACATGGACATGAGGGGTCTTAGGGACGGCACATCTGATGTCAGTCAGTCAGATGTTGGATACAAAAGAAATACCCCTTACAAGTACATGATGATCCCTACCGATATGACAATGGACATGCACATGTTGATGTTAATGTACGGAGTTACGGACAGATGGACTGTGATGGCAATGACAACTTACTTGTCTTATAAAATGGGAATGCTAATGGATATGGGGCCGATGTCAAAAAAAGGCATAACAACCGAGGACCCGATGAAAACTGAAGGCATTGGAGATTCAGAGTTAAGAGGTATATACAAGATAAATAAATATCTTACAGGAAGTGTTGGAGTCAGTCTGCCATCTGGCGACATTAATCAGCAGGTCACAATGATGAAAACTACATATCGTGCGCCTTACGACATGCAGCCAGGGGATGGAACTCTTGACCTAAAACCCGCCATTACTGTATCTGCAACAACAGACGATGGAAACTGGAACTACGGTGGACAGGCTATGTACACCTGGCATACCGGCAAAAACAATAACGGTTGGAGTTATGGGGATAATTTTAAGGCAATGACATGGCTCCAACGTGCTCTGGGACCTGCTGCCACATGGCTTCGTCTGACATACAACAACACCGGCGCAATTAGAGGAGAGGACACTGAAATTGCCAAGATAAACACAAGCGCTCCTATGCCTGATTCGGTGACGTCTAATTATGGAGGACAACGCCTGGATGGTACACTTGGTCTTAGTTTTACAAAAGGTCCATTCAGTGTAGGTGTAGAGGGCGGTATGCCATTGTTTCAGGATCTAAACGGTCTGCAGATGAAAACCTCATGGTTTATGACTGCAGGCATTCAAGTAATGTTTTAATGCAAACATCTTCACACCCTTATGCATCATTATCCGGTGCCTAAGGGTGTGGCATTACAAAAAATATTAATATTGTCTTTGTTGTAACTTTGTAAGCAATAATTATTTTCTCAAGAAATATTCTCTGGAATTTGTATGTTCTTCTAAAAAATAATATGTTATACTAATCCACCTTTTTTTAAGATTTTGCGTATAGTAGTTGAACTGTTTTAAGGATTTAAAAAAAGTTGACACAGTGGTGGTTAATGTGCAATGATGGTGCTGGCTGTTGTGGAATGTTTTTTTAGTGATATTTTCAGGCAGCCTTTGAGTATTGAGGATTAGAAAAAGGAGCATTCTATGATCAAACGAATTTTTGAGGTAGTGATTCCGGACTATAAGTACTGGAAGCAGAATGTAAGGTGTCAGACCGGGTGCCCTGTCAACACCGACTCCAGAGGTTATGTAAGAGCAATTGCCGATGGAGACTATGAAAAAGCGTATTGGATAGCCAGGACCCCTAATCCTCTTGCCTCTATATGCGGCAGAATCTGCGCAGCGCCCTGTGAGCTTGCCTGCAGACGAAAGGGCATTGACGCTGCCGTATCAATCAGAGCGCTTAAGAGATTTGTAACCGAAAAGTACGGTACGGAGATGTATGCGGATAAAGGGGAATTTGTAGATAATTTGAAACAGCAGCTCCGCTCTAAAGGCTCAGGGATAATGGGGATTGCCGGGGATGATTCCAAACCCATATCCATAATAGGAGCGGGACCCGCAGGTCTTGCCTGTGCTCACGAACTTGCCCTCATGGGCTACAAACCTGTCATCTATGAGATGGAAAATATCGCAGGCGGCATGTGTGCCGTTGGTATTCCTCCCTATAGGCTCTCAAGAGAAATCCTTCAGGCGGAAATTGACGCCATAATGGCTCTCGGGGTGGAGATAAAGCTCGGTGTCACAGTGGGAAAAGACGTCAGTATCAAAGAGCTATACGACAATTCCTCGGCGGTTGTGATTACGGTTGGCGCTAAGAACTCCAGAATGCTCCCCCTTGAAGGAGCAAAAGGACAAGGGGTTATCGGCGGCGTGAATTTTCTGAGGGATGTGTTTTGCGGTAAGGATGTCACCATTGGGCCCGATGTTGTAGTAATAGGCGGCGGTAATGTCGCTTACGACGTTGCCCGAACCTCTGTCAGACAAAAAGGGGTAAATTCGGTCACTTTGGTCTGCATAGAGGCGTTTGAACAGATGCTGGCCGATAAGATAGAAATTGAGGAGGCGGAGGAGGAGGGTGTTGAGAGAATTAACAGCTACGGACCTCTAAAGATAAACCTCAACGAAAAAAACCAAGCCGTCTCTATGATGTTTAAAAGATGCATCTCACTGTTTGACAGCGAGAGAAAGTTTAATCCCAGATATGACGAGGATGACATAATAACGCTGCCTGCCAATACGGTAATGTTTGCAATCGGTCAGGCTTTTGATTTATCTTTCCTGTCAAATTGCGGGTTGGACATCAGTATGACAGAGCGCGGCATGATAAGCGTCAACAAAGACCGCGTTTCCACATCGTTGGACGGACTTTTTGTGGCAGGTGACGTTGCCTATGGCCCAAAACTCGTGATAGATGCTGTAGCAAGCGGGAAAAAGGCAGCGCTAAAGATTCACGAGTATATAAGCGGTAGGAATTTGCAATTAAAAACATACGAAGTACATGCTGAGTTTCGCAAGGGTGAGGTTGCCGACAACAAGGTGGATCATATAGCTGAATATGAAAAAATAGAACGTGCGCACGTTCCTGCGGCTCCGGTTGAAGAGAGGGTGAAAAATATAATGAACCTTGTTGAGACCGGTTTTAGGGAGGACGCTGCCCATGAGCAAGGCGACAGGTGTTTAAACTGTGCCGTAAACACGATATTTAACGGAGACAGATGTATTCTTTGTGGCGGGTGCGCCGATGTGTGCCCGGAGTATTGCCTGAGATTGGTCGGACTGGATAAGATCAAAGGGAATGAGACTTTGACGGCTCTATATGTAAACCGTTACGGTAAACTCCCAGAGGGATCAACCGGCTCCGCTATCATAAAAGATGAGGACAGATGCATACGGTGCGGCTTTTGCGCTCACCGCTGCCCTGTTAACGCTATAACCATGGAAAGATTTGCTTTCAAGGAGGTGTACAAAGATGAGGAGTGAAGACGTACAGGAAAAGGACGAAAAAGTATCGAGACGTGATTTTTTGACTATCTCGGCTCTGGCCACCGGCGCTTTAGCGCTTTTGGGGATTGTAGCCGGTGTTTTCAGATTTTTCAAGTCCGATGCCAGCTATGAGGAGGCACGCAGTTTCAAGATAGGTAAACCGGAAAACTTCCCCGTAGGTACTTTCAGAAACATCGCCGATAAGAAGGTCTTTATTGTCTCAGACGATGCCGGTGTTTACGCTATATCCAGCGTTTGCACACACCTGGGGTGTCTGGTTTACGAGACAGATACCGGGTTTCAATGCCCGTGCCACGGCTCAAAGTACAATCAGGTCGGAAAGGTGATATCAGGCCCTGCGCCCAGAGGCCTGCCGTGGTATGAGATCACTCAGGACGTAGATGGCAGCCTTGTTGTTGACTCATCGCGTGAAGTCCCTGCGGGCACAAAAAATAGATTTAGTTAATAAATAAGAGAGGATTTAAATATGAACGAAACTGGACAATCGGGAATTTCCAAATTCACAGGGAATTTAAAGACATTAGCCGATTCCTTCACAAGCTCCGTTTTCAGAGGCGGCAAGCCATCCTCTGACAAGGCAAGGGCGTCGGTTATCTATAATAACTTCTTTATGCACATTCAGGGCGTTAAAACCCATATCAACACCCTTCGCCCCTCATACACGCTGGGGATGGGGCTTATAGCGCTGTTCCTGTTTTTGATTGTAGTAGCCTCGGGCATTTTTCTTATGGTCTATTATAACCCCTCGTTAGAAAATGCCTTCAAAACGGTAAAAAACATTAACAACGTTGTCTTTGGCGGCAAGGTAGCAAGAAACGTTCACAAGTGGGCCGGCGAGGGAATGATTGTCTTTCTGTTTTTACACATGGCAAGGGTGTTTTTCACAAGCTCTTATAAGGCAGGCAGGGAGTTCAACTGGCTGATAGGTATCGTGCTTCTGATTTTAACGTTTGCTCTTAACCTGACCGGATACCTGCTGCCGTGGGACCAACTTTCATACTGGGCTACTGTCATTGTCTCAAATATAATGATGTCGCCCAAAGAGCTTACCGACTCGCTCGGGTTAACCAAATTCTTTGATGTCGGCACATTTACGACAGACTTTGTTTTTGCCGGTTTAAACCCTGGCAAAGAGTCCTTAAACAGAATCTATCTGTTTCACGTCATGCTCCTTCCAATTGTAATCTCAGTTTTTGTAGGCATTCACTTTTGGAGAATTCGCAAAGACGGAGGCCTCACAAAGCCTGAGGACTTCTCAGTAAGAAACAGCGACATCGGCTATGTGCTTGAGCCGGATAAAACAAGCGGAATTTTCCCCACTCACAAGACCTACGGACTTATGGAGCTTGCTAAGGGTAAAACTCCAGCTGTTGACAAAGACATTGAAAACACGGTCATGAGCTGGCCTAATCTTCTGATAGCCGAGTTGGCAGTGTTAATGGTCACATTGGCCGGCGTATTAATCTACTCTTACTATATAGATGCGCCGCTTAAGGAGATGGCAAATGCGCTGATTCCTGAAAATCCTGCAAAAGCGCCGTGGTATTTCCTTGGCCTTCAGGAGCTGCTGTCCTATTCGGCTTTTATGGGAGGTGTGGGGCTGCCCTCTGCTGCACTGCTTGGTCTTGCCCTCATCCCATATCTTGACAGGGAACAGTACAAGGTGGGTGTGTGGTTTACCGATAGCACTGGAAAAAAGATAGCCGTAGAGTCATTTATAATCAGTGTTATAGTCATTATAGGAATGCTGGTCTTTGCGGTGAACTTTGGCTGGCTCAGGAATTGGTTTCCAGAAATTCCGCAGTTGGTCATAACCCTAATAAATCCCGGCAGTATATGGGTAGGATTTATGATATTGTGGTCTCTGTTTGTCATAAAAAGAACAGGCTCAACCAGAATGGGCGCTATGGCGCTGTTTGTCATGTTTTTGGTCAGCTATGTGATTTTGACTTACTTTGCAACCGAGATGAGAGGCCCAAACTGGGGATTTTACTGGTCTAAGAGCCAGTGGCCAATACACTGATGGCGACAAGAACTGATAAATGGACTTGAATAATAAAAAAGATGAGGTAAAAAATGCACAGTAGATTTTATTTGTCCCTATTATTGATATCCGGGCTGCTTGTCATTTCTTACTTAGGATTAACGGCATATCATGCGGTCATGCCTGAGTGGAAATACTATCAAGCCGAGTATAAGGACTTAGTGGTCAAAAATGCTAAAGACGATGCTACACGGAAAAGAGCAATGGCTATGACGCTTGGGTTTAAGCAAGTTTACCTAAAAGATTTAAAAAGAGAAGACCGCTGTATAAACTGTCATGCGGGAGTGGATAATCCTCTGATGGAGGGCGCTAAGGTGCCGTTTAAAAAACACAGCGGCAATTACCTTGTTAACCACCCTGTTGATAAGTTTGGCTGCACGGTGTGTCACGATGGCCAGAGCTTTGCGACAAATGAAAAAGAAGCGCACGGCAAAGGACATGAAACCCACTGGGACTATCCAATACTGCCGCTTAAGTACGTTCAAAGCTCATGTGCGCAGTGCCACGATTTCAATATGCTTGCTAAAAATGGCGGCGAAAAGGTGGCTAAAGGAGAAGAACTCTTTAGAGAGAAGGGCTGCAAGGGCTGCCATAAGATTGATGGCGTAGGCGGCGACATTGGTAAGGCGCTGGATGGTGTTGGAAACCAGCCGATAGCCTATTTCCCGATGAAACACGTCATAGGGGAGCGCACGGTGTTTAACTGGCTAAAACAGCACTTTGTCGATCCTCGTGCTTTAGTGGCCGAATCTGCTATGAAAGTTAAACTGGCTGCCGGTGAGGACGATTTGTTGACAACGTATGCGTTGTCGCTAAAATCGGAGGAGATGCCCAAAAAATATAGGCGCATAAATTATGCCAACCCGCCTAAGTATGACGGAGAGGCTTTATACAAGATGTACTGCAGCGCTTGCCACGAGGACGGAGACAAGACCATCTACGATGAGGTGTTCAAACGCACCGTGCCTGCTATAAAGAATCCCTCGCTTTTAAGGACGATGAACGATGCCAACATGGATGTAATCGTAAAAGAGGGCAGAGCAGGCACTCAGATGACAGCATGGAAGAGCTCCGCAGCAGGACTTAGCGATGAGCAAATAAAAGAAATAATCGGTTATTTGGCGCTTAAAAGACCTGCTGAACAGCATGAGCCTTTTGGTTTAGCGGCGTTTACGGGTGACGTAAAGCATGGTAAGGAAGTGTATGAGGTAAACTGTTCGGTATGCCACGGTAAAGATGCCAAAGGCGGCGAGAACCTACTCGGTATAAGCCTGAGGTCTCCGGTGGTTCAGAAGAAAATAGATACAGAACTGCTTGCCGTAACTATCGCTGACGGCAGAGCCGGTACGTCTATGCCTCCATTTATTAAGGATTCAGAGGTGTTAACCAAACAGGATGTTGCCGACGTGGTTGCTTTCATAAAGGAGTTCCCAAGTGCTGCCAAATAAAACGACAAGCCTGGAGTATACGCTAAAACAGGGGTATTGTGCCCTGACACAACTTACAATAGTTAAATGCAAGGAAGGGACTATATGAAGAGACTGAAATATATATTAATTGCAGCGCTATGTATGTTTTTTCTTAACATAGGGGTCGCTGCCTCAGTGGGAGCAGATGACGGCGCGGATGTCAAGCTGGGTGAAAAGATTTATACTCATCGCTGTATGCCGTGTCATGGTAAAAAAGGAGACGGCAATGGGGCGGTCGGTGTGCTTAGAAAACAGGAACTGAGTGGCCGCGTGCTTGAAATACGCCCGCGTGATTTTACGCTTGGTCTTTACAGATTTCGCACCACATCGTCCGGTTGTTTACCGACTGATGACGACCTCCTTGCTACGATAACCAATGGCGTTCCAAGGTCTTTTATGACAAGTCTAAAAGATTTGCCGCTTGAGGAAAGAAAGGCGTTGAGAGCGTATATAAAGACATTTTCGTCAAGATTTGCTGAGGACCAATCGTGTGATGCTATTAAAACGGTTAAACCTCCGTGGGTAGGTTCGCCAGACTCAGTAATTCAAGGAAAGACAATTTATAAAAATATGAAATGCTGGGAGTGTCACGGGGAAACAGGTAAGGGAGACGGTACTAAGTCTAACGACATTAAGGATGACTGGGGTTTTCCTATTTTGCCCTTTAATTTCTTAACCGGAGAACTCAAAAGAGGTTCAACTCCTGAGGCTATCTACATGACGTTTACAAGCGGACTTGATGGAACAGGAATGCCCTCGTACGAGGATACACTTAATGAAGAAAAGAGATGGCATCTTGTCTCATACACCCTTAAGCTGATGGGCAAATTGGACAAGAAAAAGGAACACTAAACATTGAGTTTTGATTTGGTAAATTAAAATGGAACAGGACGGCTTGCCGTCCTGTTCCATTTTAGACATGATTTACTGAAGTTTTGTAAAATCCGCTATTTTTAGAAACAAATTCCTTATTTCCAAAAGAAGTGACAATCTGTTGTTCTTTTTGTTCTCATCTTTGTCCATGACCAGCACTTTTTCAAAAAATAGATTTATCGGAGTTTTGAGTTTTTTTATTTCCTCTACAGCCGCTTTGTAGTTGCCGTCTGAAACCGGTTCTTCTATTGTATCCTTTATCTCATTAAGAGCGATGTATAGCGATTTTTCCTCTTCAAGTTCAAACTTCAATGACCCAGTCAAACCCGCAAATCCCTCTGGAATTATGTTATAGACCCGTTTAATTGCTTGCAAAAACTCCTCATATCCGTCAGAGTTTTTAAACCCTTTCAAAGCATCCAGTTTGTTTATCAGATAGATTACAGGTACTGTAAAAAAATCCTTGATGGCAGCCGAAACGGTATCGTAAGAATAGCCCATCGTTGTCGTAAGCAGGACTTCAATCCGTTGCCGGAAAAACCCCTCTATCGCAGTAACCAAAGATGCGTCAAAGTTGTTAAGTCTTAGGGCGTCAGTAAAAATCTCGTTGAGACTTACCCTGTATCCTGTTTTCAGCAGTATAGAGATAATCCCAAGCGCTTGTCTTCTAAGCGCATACGGGTCTTCTGAGCCAGAGGGAATAAGTCCGGCTGAGAAAAACGATACAATGTTGTCAATCTTATCGGTGAGACTTAAAATTATGCCGGTTACGGACTGCGGAATATTATCCCCGTAAAACGCAGGCAGATACTGTTCTGAAAGCGCCTTGCTAACCTCACTATGCTCTCCATTTATGGCGGCAAGGCGGGTTCCGGTTATCCCCTGAAGCTCTGGAAATTCTCTAACCATACCGGTTAAGAGATCGGTTTTGGAGAGTTTTACTGCTCTTTCAATTACAGTCTTATCAGGAAAGGGGTCAGCGACCCCCGGCGGCTTATTATTAGCTAGTTTATCTGCAAGAGCTGCAGCAAGAGGATACATCCGGTTTATTTTGTGGTGCATTGTGCCGATGGCTTCGTGATGCATTATGCCGCTAAGTTTACTTAGCAGATCAATAAGCGGCAGTTTTAAATCGGTCTCGTAGTAAAATTTTGCGTCGTCAAGGCGTGCCTTGATGACCCGTTCAGCTCCGGCTCTTACCACTGCGGCATTATCAGCGACGGTGTTACTTATAACGACAAACTTATTGATAAGCTTTCCGTTTTTGTCTGTAAGAGCAAAATATTTCTGATGGTCCCGCATGACGCTGATTAAAAGCTCAGGAGGCAGCGTTAAAAACCTCTCAGCCGAAAACTCAGCGGTCACTGCCACCGGATATTCAACAAGGTACGTTACAGTGTCTAGCAGAGCTTCATCTTCATATAAAAAAGCGCCGTTTTGGGCAGCTATATCGGTTAATTGGGCTTTTATCATTGCTTTGCGCTCAGTTTGGTCAACTATTACGTAATTTATTCGCAAAAGCTCAATGTAGCCGGACACATCGTTGCAAGGAATTTCACCAAGAGATAAAAACCTGTGGCCATAAGTCTTATCGGAGCTTTTAACTCCGGCAAATTCAAACACAACCGGTTCATTATCATAGAGTGCAGTAAGCCATTGAATAGGTCTTACAAAACGGATGTCCTGGTCACCCCATCGCATCATCTTAGGAAATGTCAGCGCCGATATGATTTTAACAAACATTGCGCCAATGATTTCTCTAACAGCAACACCCGGTTCTTCAATCACGGCACACACGTATTGTCCCTTGCCTTTGGTGCGTACTTCAAGTTTTTCAACCGGAATGCCGTTTGAAGCAGCGAAGGCAATGGCAGCCTTAGCAGGAGCGCCGGTATCGTCATATGCAACCTTTACTGGAGGACCTAGTAGTTCGCGAGTGCGTCCCTCCTGACTGGGATTTACTCCCGTTATGATAAGCGCAAGACGTCTTGGTGTGGCAAAGGTGTTTATATCGGAAAATGTTACGGCGGACTCAGTCAGGAATTTTTCGGCAAGCGTCCTTAATTGTTTAAAAGCATCAGGCAAAAACCCTGCCGGAACCTCCTCCACGCCTATCTCAAGCAGTAAGTTTACTGTGTTCATAAGTTATGGTGCGTCCTGTTGTTCTGTCTGCTGCGGATTCAAATTATTCACATAAAGCTGTGCACAGTGTTTAGCAAGCGCTCTAACACGCCCGATGTATGAGGTACGCTCAGAGACTGATATTGCTCCCCGCGCATCCAATATATTAAACACATGCGAACACTTTAGACAGAACTCATAAGCCGGATATACAAGCCCCACTTTGGCTAATTCCTGCGATTGCTTTTCAAAATCGTCAAACAGCCGTCTGTGCATATCAACAGAGGCATAGTCAAAATTAAATTTTGAAAACAACACCTCATCCTCGTGATGAATATCTCCATAACTAAAATTTTCATTCCATTTAAGGTCATAGACGTTATTGACGCCCTGTAGATACATGGCGATGCGTTCAAGACCGTAAGTAAGCTCTACACTGACAGGTTTTAGATCAAATCCGCCGACTTGTTGAAAATACGTAAACTGCGTGACCTCCATTCCGTCAAGCCACACCTCCCAACCAAGCCCCCATGCGCCAAGCGTGGGGGATTCCCAGTCGTCCTCTACAAACCGGATGTCGTGCTTTGCCGGGTCTATGCCAAGGGCTGTCAGGCTTTGCAGGTAAATGTCCTGAGAGTTTGGCGGCGAGGGCTTAAGAATTACCTGGTACTGGTAGTAGTGTTGAAGCCTGTTGGGATTTTCTCCGTATCTGCCGTCTGTTGGGCGGCGGGAGGGCTGCACATAAACAGTGCTCCAGGGCTTAGGACCCAGCACTCTGAAAAAAGTTGCCGGATGAAACGTGCCCGCACCAACTTCAAGGTCATAAGGCTGAAGGAGCACGCATCCTTTCTTAGCCCAAAACTCCTGAAGTTTTAAAAAAATATCCTGAAAGTACATGGTGTGATAGAATCATAAAGAATACTAACTTGTTTTGTCAATTATGTTATAATTCTCTTGTGAAAGCATGTGAAAACATAAGGCAAAGGCCAGTTGACAGATAAGGTTCTGATAAAAGGTAACGAGGCGGTAGCTAAGGCCGCTATAGAGGCCGGGTGCCGGTTTTATGCCGGATACCCCATAACGCCGCAAAATGAGATACCGGAGTACATGTCGTTTGCAATGCCTGAGTCGGGTGGCGTGTTTATTCAGGCGGAGAGTGAGATAGCGGCGATAAACATGGTCTATGGAGCGGCGGCAGCCGGAGTGCGGGCAATGACTTCCTCAAGTTCACCAGGGATTAGTCTTAAGCAGGAGGGGCTGTCGTTTTTAGCAGGAGCGGAGCTTCCAGCTGTAATTATAAATGTTCAGAGAGGGGGCCCTGGGCTAGGTAACATATCGGGCTCTCAGGCGGATTATTTTCAAGCCGTAAAGGGCGGCGGACACGGCGATTATAAATTATTGGTCTATGCCCCATACAATGTTCAGGAGATGTGGGACTTAACCATGCTTGCATTTGATAAAGCCGATCTCTACAGAAACCCCGTGATGATTCTTACCGATGGGATTTTGGGGCAAATGATGGAACCGCTTATCCCAACCCGCTATGTGATGCCGCAATTGCCGGAAAAGTCGTGGGCGCTGACTGGCTGTAAGGGCAGGATGCCTAATGTGATACGCACCCTGTACATGAATGATGATGAACTTGAAAACGTGAACAAGATTCTTTCTGAAAAGTACAAAACTATAAAAGAGAAAGAGGTGCGCTTTGAAGCCGTAAATGTAGAGGACGCTGACATTGTGGTAGTTGCTTTTGGGATAGCGGCAAGGATAGCGCACTCAGCTATGACAGCGTTAAGAAAAGAGGGCAAGAAAGTGGGGCTATTCAGACCGATAACACTGTTTCCATTTCCGTATGATGACATTCTAAGTCTAACTGATACAGGGAGGAAATTTGTTGTGGTAGAGTTAAACTCAGGTCAGATGGTTGAAGATGTAAGGCTTTCTGTAAACGGCAGGTCAGATGTGTTTTTTTATGGACGCTCAGGCGGCGCTATTATGAAGCCAAATGAAGTCTATGATTTTGTCTCAAAGATTTATTGAACAATTATACACACTGACAATAAACTTATTATTATCCACTGTGTGAAGATTTATTAATTCTTGAGTTAAGGGAAGGGATTGAAAGATTTGATGAAAGTACCGTTTGTCGATTTGAGGACTCAGTATCTTTCTATTAAAGAAGAGATAGATTCGGCAATAGAAAGTGTAATAATGGATAGCGCCTTTATTGGCGGCAAGCGCATTAAGGATTTCGAGGAGAATTTCGCTAAATATCTCAGTGCAAAAAATGCTGTTGGAGTTGGAAACGGTACCGATGCGCTCTCTGTCTCACTGAAATGCCTTGGAGTTTCCACAGGAGAAGAGGTCATAGCTCCAGCAAACAGTTTTATAGCAACCTCTGAGGCTGTTACCGCTATTGGCGCTAAAATTGTCTTTGTTGATTGCAACCCTAAGACTTATAACATAGATACCGATAAGCTAAAAGATACCATAACTCAGAAAACGAAAGCTATTATACCGGTTCACTTGTACGGTCAACCTGCAGATATGGATAAAGTTGTGGGCTTTGCAGAGGCTCACAACCTATACGTTATAGAGGATGCCGCGCAAGCTCATGGGGCGCTCTATAAGGGTAGAACGGTTGGCACGTTAGGACATGCTGCCTGTTTTAGTTTTTTCCCGGGTAAAAATCTCGGCGCTTACGGGGATGCCGGCGCCGTAACTACAGATAATGATGACCTTGCAGTTAAGATAAAAATGTACGCTAACCACGGCAGAGTGGATAAATATAACCACGAGTTTGAGGGCATAAACAGCCGTCTCGATGGCATACAGGCTGCGATATTAAATGTTAAACTGAGGCATCTTAATAAATGGACACTCAGGAGACGCCAGATTGCAGATATTTACAATGAGAAACTTTCCGACACGGTAATAACCCCGTGGGTTATGCCTGATGTCACTCACGTCTATCATCTGTACGTTATACAGGTACATAGAGACAGGCAGCGGCTTATAAAACATCTCTCAGAGCATGGTATCTCAACAGGCATTCATTATCCTACTCCGCCTCCATTTCTTAATGCCTACGACTATCTTTCTCATAAGCCGGAGGACTTTCCGGTTTCTTTTGATTTAAAGGACAAGATATTGAGTTTGCCGATACATGGGGATATGACAGATGAAGAGGCCGTCTATGTTACCGATGTTATTAGGGATTTCTATAATGCCGGTTAAATCGGTTGGTCTTATATCGTGAAACAGATATTGATACGAGGCGGTGAGGTGTTTGTTGAGGATGTGCCGGCACCCGTTGCGGCACCCGGATTTGTAGTCGTACGTACTGTCTTTTCAGCAATCTCATCAGGAACGGAGCTAACCGGTATCAAACACGGTGCAACTCCTTTGTGGGAGCGGGCATTACGCGAACCGGAGAAAATAAAACAGGCCGTTGGAATGGCAGCTCAAAGAGGCATTAAAAGCACATACTCACTGATTACCGACAAGCTGAACGCTGGAAACCCTGTTGGATACTCTCTCTCCGGTACGATTATAGAGACGGGAGAAGGTGTTGTGGAATTTAGTGTTGGAGATAAAGTCGCTTGCGGCGGAAACAAGTATGCGTATCACAGCGAGGTTGTGATAGTTCCCCAAAATCTTGTTGTCAAAATTCCTGACACTGTTAATATGTCAGCAGCATCAACGGCAACAATTGGAGCTATAGCGCTTCAGGGAGTTCGCAGGGCAGCGCCCACAATCGGCGAGGTGTTTTGCGTCATAGGGCTTGGCATACTTGGTCAGTTAACGGCCCAGATTTTACGAGCAAACGGCTGTGTGGTTATCGGGACTGATGTTGACCCAAAACGCACCGCTCTTGCCATGACCCTTGGAATGGAGTATTGTTTAGAGCCGCAAGAAGACAACGGCGTGGATGCAGTAAAACGCCTGGCACATGGGCATGGCGTTGACGGAGTTATCATTACAGCCTCGTCCGCCTCAGATAGTATAATTTCAACTGCGTTTAAGATGTGCCGGAAAAAGGGGCGCGTTGTGCTTGTAGGAGACGTGGGGCTTAATCTCAACAGAGGGGATTTTTATGAAAAGGAATTGGATTTTTTCATTTCAACCTCGTATGGCCCGGGCAGATATGACGGCGTGTATGAGGAAAAAGGGCTTGATTATCCGATAGGGTATGTCAGATGGACAGAAAATCGGAATATGTCTGAGTTTTTACGTCTTGCTGCTAATGGTCTTATCAAGCTGGATACGCTTATAAGCGCAACATTTCCAATTGAGAGCGTAAAGCAGGCGTATGAGGGATTAAAAAATTCGGAAAGTAAACCGCTTATTATTCTTTTATCATACTCTCAGACAGATACTGAGTCGGTAAGCCGTGTGGTGTTTGCTCATGCTGCAAAACCGGTAAAAGGAGACAAGATACATATAGCTCTGGCAGGGTGCGGCAGTTTTGCCCGAGCCGTCCATTTGCCAAATCTGAGGGAGTTAAAAAACCTTTATCACTTAAGGGCAATTATGAACAGAACCGGTCATATTGCTAAAAACTCGGCAAAACAATTTGGAGCAGATTACTCAACGACCGATTACAGGGAACTTTTAAAAGATGAGACCATAGACACTGTTTTAATTTCAACAACGCACAATCTTCATGCAAAAATGGCGTATGATGCGCTTTATGCCGGAAAGAACGTTTTTGTGGAAAAACCCCTTGCTATATCTAAAGAGGAGCTTTCGCTTATCACTGATTTCTATCAGACAGGTTCACAGACATCGGATAAGCCTTTGCTTATGGTTGGCTTTAACAGGCGGTTTTCTCCTCATATTCAGAAAGTTAAAAAACTGACAGAGAAGCGGACAAGTCCCTTAATAATAACCTACCGCATAAATGGCGGCTTCATAGCGCCTGACAATTGGATACAAACTCGTGAGGGTGGAGGGCGAAACCTCGGTGAGGCTTGTCACATTTACGATATCTTCACGTTTCTTACCAACTCACGCGTAAAAACCGTAGAGGCGGCCTCTGTCATACCGCTTACCGGATACTATATGAGAAACGATAATTTTACAGCTGTCATTACTTTTGAAGACGGTTCCCTCTGCACGCTTACATATACATCTATGGGCAGCAAAGACTATCCCAAAGAACGAATGGAGGTGTTCTTTGACGGCAAGACGATAGTGCTTGACGATTATAGAACCACTCAGATGTTTGGAACTCCCTCTGCACTGTTAAAAACAAAAACAGCCGAAAAAGGACACAAGGAGGAACTAACTGCCCTTGCTAAGGCGATATCGACAAAGTCGTCTTTTATTAGTTGGCCTATTGAGCTATGGCAGCTGCTTCAGGCAACCGAAATAGCTCTTAGAGCTGAAGAGCTTATCACCTGATGCCTGTTAATATAGATAAGGGTTCATGCTAATACCAAGTAGCCGTAAAAAGGGTAAGAGACTCTTGATAAAAAAGAGATTGAATTAATTGCTTATGCTCTTAGCTCCGCAAAGAAAAAACTGGATTCCTGCCTTCGCAGGAATGACAAGAAAGAAAGGAATGACCTGGATTCCCCTGTAAAGTGGCCCCCTTTGTCATTCCCGCCTACGAGCGGGAATCCAGTCCTTTTTACTGTATCATTTGCTGACTGAAAAAAAATTACACCTGCGTTGGAGCAGTCTTTCAGACTGCTCCATAACGTTTAGGATTGTAGCCTGGCATTTTTCTTATTTCCAAATACTGCGGAGCAATCTACAAGATTGCTCCAACGGTTGATAGTGTCACTATGAGCGTTCAATAATTTATCGCAATTTTCCATCTCCTAAGGTTTCTTTATCCTTATCTTTTCGCAATCAAAACCGGCATCCGCAAGATGATGTAAATCCTCCGGTCTAAATGCACCTTTTTCCGTTATTATAGCGGTTATATACCTTGCAGGTGTTACATCAAAAGCAATATTTCTGACTTTTACACCCTCGGGTGCTATTTTACACTTCCCAAACACGTTTGTCACCTCATCTGCAGCTCTTTCCTCTATCGGAATACTATCCCCTGTGGCAAGCGTAAAATCTATACTGCTTAACGGTGCTGCCACATAAAACGGAATATTGTTTTCCTTAGCAAGCACTGCCACCGAGTATGTGCCAATTTTATTAGCGACATCGCCGTTTCTTACGGTTCTATCGGTGCCAACGATACACAAATCAATCTCGCCCCTTTTCATAATGGCACCTGCCGTGTTGTCGGTTATCAGAGTTACGTCAATGTTGTCTTGCATCAGTTCCCATGCGGTGAGGCGTGCGCCCTGAAGGACTGGTCTAGTCTCATCGGCTATCACGGATATTTGCTTACCCTGCTCTTTAGCCGTGCGCATAGGGGCGGTTGCCGTGCCATAACCTCCAGTGGCAAGAGAGCCAGCATTACAGTGGGTAAGAATCCTGCTGCCAGTTTTTATAAATTCCGCTCCCCATCTGCCAATGGCCTTATTAATCTCTATGTCTTCTTTTAATACAGATATGCTGTCTTTAATCAGAAGCTCTTTTACATCTTTAACCGGCAGTGATTGGTTATCAGTCAGCAGCTTCGTTGCCCTCTCAACAGCCCAACGGATATTTACCGCAGTTGGGCGGCTGTCCAGCAGGTCTTTAAAGACAGGAGCGAGCTTAGAGGTTAACTCGGCAGCTGTATCAGCTTCAATTGAGCTTGCAGCCAGAGCAACAGCCATAGATGCCGCTATACCAATAGCCGGAGCCCCTCGTATTGACAGATTTTTTATACACTCCACTACCAGCTTGTAGTGGTCACATTTAATATAAGTTACAACTTGCGGCAGCACCCGCTGGTCAAGTATTTCAACACAATCCCGCTCCCACCTTATAGTTTCTACCATTTAAATATATCTCCTTATTTGTTATGACAGAAAAACATTTGGTTCCTTTCCATCCTGAAAGGTCAAGATGGAACACTATTCTATAATCTTAGGCACTTTGTAGAAATTACCGTGCCTTTCTGGTGCATTTGAAAGAGCGTCTTCAATGGCAAGTGAGTTGCGTTCGGTGTCCTCTCTAAATACATTTATAACTGGGATAACGTGTGAAGTGGGCTCTATTCCGTCAGTGTTAAGTTCGTTTAACTTTTCGACATAGAGCAATATATCGCTTAACTGCTTTCCAAATGTCCCAAGATCGCCCTCGTCTATTCTCAGCCTTGAGAGCGCCGCTATGTGCTTTACGTCCTCAGTTGTTACGCTCACGCTGTACTCCTTTTATATTTTTTCCAAATTAGCAAACTTAAGCGCTAATCTTTTTATCCCAACATTGGGAAAATTTACCGTGACTTTCACATCATCATCCTCGCCATAACAGTCCCTCACCACCCCCACTCCCCACTTGGGATGTTTAACCCTGCAGCCGGAATTGTACGGAAATTCAACAGGTTCCTTCTTACCCTCCTGAGAACGTGTTGAGTTGTTTGTTGGGATTGCATTTTTCTCAAGCCATAAGCAGCAATCCTTTGGTATGTCTTTTAGAAAACGCGAGGGCTCCTGTTCCTGAAACTTAGCATAAAGCCTCCGCCTGCGTGCCCCCGTCATATATAAAACATCCTTTGCCCGCGTCATCCCCAGATAGAAAAGCCGCCTCTCCTCATCAAGCTCATCCTCTGTCCCCGTAGCCTTAAAATAAGGAATCAACCCGTCCTCAAGTCCGGTTATAAACACCACAGGAAACTCCATTCCCTTAACATTATGCAGAGTTGTCAGAGTTATGGCATTAGTGGTTGTGGCATCACAAGTGCTTGCTGCTGAGATAGCCACCATATCAAGAAATTCCCGAATCGGCATACTACCGTTAGCAAACATCAATTCGGTGATTTCACTTAGCTCGTGTTCATCTAAAATCTCTATGTAACCTGTCAGTGTGCCTATTAGCTTTATTCCATCTGATACCGTTTTAACATCTGAGCTTGAAATCGTATCAAGGAGCGAGACAAATCCCTTAAGTTTTTCCTTTACCTGAGCGGTCAGTCCCTTATTGTTACAGACGTTTTGCATGGCAACATAGAGACTTATGCCCTCTTTCTTTGCCTCCTGTTCAAGTTTAGAGATTGTGTTAGCTGAGATTGAACGCGCCGGCAAATTTATTATTCTCCTTATACTTACGTTATCGAAGGAGTTCACAATCAATCTCATATATGATATTATGTCTTTAATTTCTTTTTTCTGATAAAAGTTAGTACAGCCAAATACTCTGAAAGGAATCCTTTCTTCTTTCAGTGCCTCCTCTATTACTCTTGACTGAAGCGGCACTCTGTAGAGTATCGCTATATCACCATAAACGTATGTGCCCTTAAGGTAGAGGTCTTTTATGTTTTTAGCTATGTATTTAGCCTCATCCTCTTCTGATATAAACCAGTAGTGGCACACTTTTTCGCCGGGAGCTTTGTCTGTCCAAAGCGGTTTTGTCTTTCTGTTTCTGTTTTTTGCTATTATGCTATGCGATACGTCAAGAATGTTTTTCGTAAAGCGATACGCCTGCTCAAGATTAATAGACATCGCATCGGGGAAATCCTTTTCAAATCGGTTTAGTACGTTTTCGCTCTCAAGCCCCTTATACTTATAAGTGCTCTGGTCATCATCCCCGGCTACAAGAATATTTCTGTTTTTTTCCGATAATATTTTAAGTAAATAATACTGCGAGTAACTTGAGTCCTGAAACTCGTCAACCAGTATATAGTTAAACAGGTTTGTGTACTTATCAAGAATATCTGGATTTTCCTCAAACAGTTTTATCGTATAAATAATCAAATCGTCCTGATCAAGTGCACTGGATTTTGCCATTTCGTCCTGATATCGGACATATACCTTGATAATCTTTTCATCAAAATCAAAGCTGCTCGTAGAGGACAGCAAATCATCAGGCATAATCAAGGAGGACTTAAAACAGCTTATCTTAGACAGCACACCCTTATAGAGAGCCTCGTAGAGTTTCATCTCACTCAGTATATGACGTATCAGCCTGCTTTGGTCATCGGTATCATATATTATAAAATCGCTGTTGACGGAGACTTTTGCCCCCTCCTGTCTTAAAATTCTGCTGCACTGAGAATAAAAAGTTCCTATCCACGCATCCTCCAAATTCTCAGATATAATATGCGATATCCTGCTTTTCATCTCAGTAGCTGCTTTAATGGAAAAAGCAATGGCAAGCATGTTTTCATACTTTGACTTGTCTTTCTTATAGAGGTGGCTGTATTTGTGGGTTATAAGCTGGGTCTTACCGCTTCCGGCACCAGCAAGCACAATAATGGGAGATTCCATGTGTTCAATGGCCTCACCCTGCTTAGAGTTTAACTTATCTACAGATAAATGCTCAAACATAAAATCCACTTCGTTTATAGTAGCACACTCTGAATGAATTTTTCAATACGCCCTGATATTTTGCTTTTATTACTGTAGATAGCATGGTTAGAAAAAAAACATTAAAATACTCAAAAGTCAGGATAAAGTATTTGACATTTAAATATTGTTATGTTACAGTACTCAGAGTGTAGTCATTAAATTTGCCGCGGGGTGGAGCAGTCCGGTAGCTCGTCGGGCTCATAACCCGAAGGTCGGTGGTTCAAATCCGCCCCCCGCCACCAAATTTCTCTTTAATTAGTAACAATTCCAAAAAATATTTTGCTTTATGACATAGCTCATATATATAAAAACCGATTTTGTTAAATAATTAATCAATATCTGTAATTAAGTTCTATATAGGAGGCAGGCTATGGCTGAGAAAATAACAAAAGACTCTGTGATTGGGCATGTCATAAATGATGTGCCTGGGGCAAAAGACGTTATAGAAAAGTACTTCGGTAACGGCTGTTTCACTTGCCCAGGTATTAATATGGAATCCATATCGTTTGGTTCTATGATGCACAATATGGATCCCCAGAAAATTGTTGACGAAATAAACTCATTAGGAGGATAAGATGGAATGCAAGTGTTTTGTATGCGGCACACAGAGTAAAGAGAGAGTGTATTTAGAGTGTTACCATGAGGGAGAGAAAAAGATGGTTTGTGTGCGCTGTCTCCCGCCTCTGATTCACGGTGCTCACTAGCGGTTTCTGTTATTTTACTTTTCTGAGAGCTAATTGGTATAATCAGCTCTGGAAATGGAAAAGAAGCATTCAGAAGGTGTCATATCAGCAATTGGCAATACCCCGCTGGTTACTCTTGAAAACATAAACCCTGTCAAAAGGGGTGGGGTTAAAATCCTTGCTAAATTAGAGGGTAATAACCCCGGCGGCTCCGTTAAAGACAGGATAGCGTGGTATATGGTCAAAGATGCCGAGGACAGGGGGCTTCTTACAAAAGATAAAATCATTCTTGAACCTACCAGCGGTAACACAGGAATTGGTTTAGCCATGGTGGGGGCGGCAAGAGGCTACAGAGTTAAGCTTGTGATGCCTGAGTGTGTCAGTATGGAAAGAAGAATGACGCTTGAGGCATTTGGTGCTGAGTTAATCCTAAGTCCGGGCTGTGAGGGCACAGACGGCGCAATTCGCATGGCTCATAAAATATACGATGACAACAAAGACGTCTATTTCATGCCGGATCAGTTTAATAACCCTGCCAACATCAGAGCACACTATGAGACAACAGGAGTAGAGGTCTATGAGCAGACCAAAGGGCAGATCAGCATGTTTGTAGCCGGCATGGGAACAACCGGAACGCTGATGGGTACGGGTAAGAGACTTAAGGAGTATGATTCCTCAATAAAAATAGTCGGCGTTGAACCGATTCTTGGGCATAAAATTCAGGGACTTAAAAACATGGCAGAATCCATAGTGCCTGGCATACTGGATTTATCTAAATTAGATGAGAAAATTAACGTTGTGGACGATGACGCATTCACTATGGCAAGGAATTTGGCGGTAAAAGAGGGACTTTTTGTTGGAATGAGCAGCGGAGCAGCGGTTCATGCCGCTGTAACTATAGCTAAGGGCATGAAAGACGGCATGATTGTGGTGATATTGCCCGACAGAGGAGACAGATACCTGAGCACAACGCTGTTTAAATCAATATGTGCTGACTGCCCGCCTTAAGACAGCCTGATGAGGGAGAAGAATTTGTTTTCTAATTTGTTTGTATTTGAGATGGCAAATAACCACATGGGCGATGTTGAACATGGGGTTAAAATCATAAGAGAATTTCGTAAGATATGCGATGATTTTAAAGAATTTAACTTTGCTTTTAAATTTCAATACAGAGACATTGAAACATTTATTCATAACGATTATAAAAAAAGATCTGATATAAAATATGTTAAAAGATTTCTGGAGACAAACATCTCTGCCTCTGAAAAAAAACTCTTAAAAACTGAGGCTGAAAAACTCGGACTTATAACCATATGTACCCCTTTTGATGAAAACTCTGTTGATTTAATAGAAGAGCACGGATTTTCAATCATAAAAATTGCAAGCTGTTCATTTATAGATTGGCCGCTTCTGGAAAAAATTGCAAAAACCGATAAACCGATTATTGCCTCCACAGCAGGCGTTTCTCTTGCAGACATTGACAAAGTTGTTCTATTTTTTGAACACAGAGAAAAAACACTGTGCCTCATGCACTGTGTGGGCGAGTATCCTACGGCTGAGAGTAACCTGCAACTAAATCAAATAGATATGCTAAAGAAAAGATACCCGGAGTTGACTGTCGGGTTTTCAACTCACGAATCCCCGGATAACACCGACTCAATAAAAATTGCAATTGCTAAGGGGGCAAAGGTTTTTGAAAGGCATGTCGCCCTTAAAACAGAAAAGTATGATGTAAACGCTTATTCTTCAACTCCTGAGCAAATCCATGCGTGGCTTAAATCGGCAAGCAGTGCGCTTGCCATGTGCGGGGGTTCTGGTGGAGAAAGGTTTGCAGGCACTGATAAGGAAAGAGCGGATTTAAGAGGATTACAAAGAGGGGTTTTTGCTAAAACTGAAATTAAAGCAGGTAGCACGATTGATACTTCTAATACCTTTTATGCTATCCCAAATCTTGAAAATCAAGTAGTAGCAAACGATATTTCTAAGTACATCGAGTTTATCGCCATAAAAGACGTCAAAGCCGGTGAGCCGGTTATGTTTTCTGATGTCTCCATAAAAAACTTCAGAGCTGATGTGTTGGCAATTATTAATAAACTAAAACCACTACTTACGGAAAGTAAGATAGCCCTAAGTGACAAACTGGAAATGGAGCTGTCTCATCACTACGGGATAGAGCGCTTCAGTGAGTGGGGCGCTGCAATCATAAACTGCATAAACAGGGAGTACTGTAAGAAGATAATTATCCTGCTTCCCGGACAAAAACACCCTATACACTTTCATAAAAAGAAAGAAGAGACCTTTCATGTCCTCTATGGCACTGTGACGGTTAATCTTGGCGGCATCGAGAAGACGTATAAGTGTGGAGATATTGTGGTTGTTGAGCGGGAGGTAAAACACAGTTTCAGGTCCGAGACTGGCGCAATTTTTGAGGAGATTTCAACCACACATTACAAAGACGATTCCTTTTATGATGATGACAACATCGCTAAAAACAGAAAAACTGCTATGACTTTCTGGTCAGATTGGCTTTATAAGCCTATATTTTAGGGGCAGCTGAAATTTGAAAACCATCGTGTGGGACAACGATGACGTGTTAAACGACTTGATGTATCAGTGGTTTAACCAAAAGTGGCTTCCTGAAAATCACAACTGCCTGCTTTGTTATGAGGAGCTTACCGAAAACCCTCCGCATCGGATTCTTGGCGTTACGTTAAGAGAATACCTGCAGTCTCTGGATGAGTTCCGCTTATCACAAAAGTATCAGGCGATGGAGCCTGTTGGAGAAGTGATGGAGTGGTTTAAGCGTCATGGTGAGGGTTTTAGGCATATTGCTCTTACTGCAACATCCTTTGCCTCAGCGCACGTCTCAGCCTCGTGGGTTATTAAGCATTATGGAAAGTGGATACGCACTTTTCACTTCATACCGGCTATGAGAGCAGATGAGAGACATCCGGTGTATGACACTGATAAGGCTGCCTTTTTAAAATGGCTTGACAAGGCAGATGCTCTAGTTGATGACAGTAAAACAAACATAGCAGACTGCATCGGAGTAAATGGTATTCTATTCCCGCGTCCTTGGAATGGACTCACAACGACCATAAATCAAGCACTGGGAGCTCTTTTACTATGATTACAAAACTTTCAGACTATGTGATTGACCTTATTAAAGACTTTGGCGTTAATCATGTTTTTATGTTGCCCGGCGGCGGCTGTATGCACCTTGTTGATTCTGTTGGCAGAAAAATTAATCACACAGGGTTTCTTCATGAACAGGCGGCAATTATAGCTGCCGACGGTTTTGCTCAGTACAAAAACGATATAGCTGTTGCTCTTGTTACAACGGGGCCGGGTGGCACCAATGCCATAACAGGCGTCACTGCTTCATGGATAGATTCAACTCCGCTTGTAGTGTTATCAGGTCAGGTTAAACGTAAAGACCTCTTGTGCGGCAAAGGGCTAAGACAGATGGGGATTCAGGAGGCAGATATTGTCTCTATGGTAAACCCGATTACAAAGTATGCTGTTACCGTTATGGAACCACATGAGATTCGTTATCATATAGAGAAGGCTTTTTATCTTGCCAAAACCGGACGCCCGGGACCCGTCTGGATTGATATCCCGCTTGATGTTCAGGGGGCAAGTGTTGATGTGGAAAATCTCAGGGGTTTTGAGCCAAACTCAGAAAGTGTTACTTTAGAAAAAACAACGCTAAGCTCTCTGGTTGAAAAAACCATAGAGCTTTTAAATAACGCAAAGCGGCCTGTGATTTTGGCAGGGCGTGGTATCAAGTTAGCTAAAGCAAAAAAGGAATTCCTATCTCTGATAGAATCTCTTAACATCCCTGTTCTTACCACGTGGCGGCTTATGGATATTTTATCTGAGGACAGTGATTTATATTTTGGACGCCCCGGCTCTATTGCCTCACGGGGAGCTAACTTTGTCCTCCAAAATTCTGATTTTTTGCTGACTATCGGCGCACGGCTTGACCTTCCTCAGGTTGGGCATAATTATCGCGACTTTGCACGCAGCGCTAAGAAGGTAATAGTTGACATTGATGAGGCAGAAATCAAAAAAATTGATACTGAAATTGCAGTCCCCATAGTTTCTGATGCAAAGGAGTTTCTTAACAAATTCATACATAAATTAAACCTGATAAAACACACGGAGCGCTCCAGTTGGCTGCGTATGTGCAAAAAGTGGAAAGAGGCGTATCCGGTAGTGCTGCCACAATATTTTGCTCAGAAGGACTACGTTAATACATATGCCTTGATAGATACGCTCTCTAAGCTTCTTACAGAAACTGATGTGATTGTGCCGGGATCTTCAGGAAGCTGCGCTGAGATAACCTGTCAGAGCTTTAGGGTAAAGAGCGGTCAGAGAGTTATCAACTCACCGGGGCTGGGTTCGATGGGGTTTGGGCTTCCTCAAAGCATAGGGGTATCTATCGCAAGCGGCAAACGCACCGTTTGTATTGTGGGAGATGGCGGTCTTCAACACAATATTCAAGAGCTTCAAACCATGAAACGTCTGAATTTGCCAGTAAAACTGTTTGTCTTGAACAATAACGGATATGCTGCTATCAGAAACACACATAACAGGTTTTTTGAGGGACGGCTGGTTTGTTGTGACCCCTCAAGCGGTTTAACGCTTCCAGATACATGCAAAATTGCTCAGGCTTACGGGCTTTCTTCAATAAGAATATCTGACCAACGGAATCTAAAAGATGAGGTTGCTAATGTACTCAACACAGATGGGCCTGTTGTGTGTGAGGTTATGGTTGCCCCTGATTTACAAACCGCACCAAGGCTGTCCTCTATGGCAATGCCCGATGGCACTATGGTCTCTAAACCGCTTGAGGATTTGTGGCCTTTTTTAGAGCGGGATGAGTTTTTTGATAACATGAGTGTATCTTCAGAGAGAGACTAAATTTTTTATATTGCTTTTGCTAAGATAATTTGTTACCATACACGTCGTAACATATATATATATATATTAAGCTGATGAGCAGGCAGGAGAGTATGGTATCTAAGGGTACGATGAGTGTAGTTGTAAAGCGTGTGTTTCCATTTCTTGACTGGTTTAAAGACTATTCCCCGGCGGCGTTGAGGGCAGACCTGATAGCCGGTATAACTGTGGCGCTGGTACTAATCCCGCAGTCTATGGCCTATGCCCAGTTAGCTGGACTTCCACCGTACTATGGTTTATATGCCTCTTTTTTGCCTCCTATGTTGGCAGCCTTGTTTGGTTCAAGCCGCCAATTGGCAACAGGTCCGGTTGCAGTTGTCTCTCTTATGAGTGCTGCCGCACTTGAGCCGCTTGCTACAAGAGGCGGAGAGGCTTTTATCGCATACTCCGTACTCCTTGCTCTTGCTGTAGGTATATTTCAGTTTTCTTTGGCAGTCTTTAGATTGGGGCTGATTGTTAATTTCCTGTCTCATCCGGTAGTTATTGGATTTACAAACGCTGCCGCCATTATCATAGCCACATCGCAGCTGGGAAACCTGCTTGGCGTCTCTGTTGATAACGCCGAACATCATTATGAGACCATTATTAATGTTGTTAAAGCTGCCATTGACTACACTCATTGGCTTTCGCTGGGATTTGCCGTTTTAGCTATAGGCATAATGGCTGGCCTTAAAAAGATTAACCCGCGCCTGCCCGGCGTTCTGATTGCTGTAATCGTAACCACGCTTCTTTCGTGGTTTCTGGGACTGGAAAATAATCAAAAAATTAAAATCACCGCAATTAAAGACCTCAGTATTACAGAGAAAATTAAAGAGTATAATGCCACGTTAAACGATGTCGAGGTACTATCTAAAAAAAGAGCTGAATTGTCTGATGAGTTAACCAGGGTAAAACATGAAAAAGGAGAGCAATCACTTGAAGCGCTTGAAGTGTTTCAAAGCGGAGAACGGTTAAACATACTTAAAGAAGAGGCTAAGAAAAGAAGCAAGCTCATGAGAGGCCAGCTTAGAAAACTTAAGCTCACTAAAACAACATCAGAGCGCGGCGACGCCATGTTTACTCTTGCAGACAATAGCCCTAAGGGCAATCTGTGGCATATAAGTGTAAAGAATAAACCCATAAAAGAAGACGCCATTACTATAAAAGGCGGAGGAGCAGTATTAGGAGAGATACCCAAAGGACTGCCTACGTTTGCTTTCCCTAAATTCAATATGAATATATTTCTGACCATATTTCCGACTGCTATGATTATCTCAATTTTGGGTTTCATGGAGGCCATATCAATAGCTAAAGCAATGGCTACCAAAACAGGGCACAGGCTTGACCCTAATCAGGAACTGCTGGGGCAGGGAATTGCCAATGTGTTAGGCTCATTCAGTCAAAGTTATGCCATCTCAGGATCGTTTTCCCGTTCTGCGGTTAATTTGCAAGCTGGTGCACTTTCAGGTCTTTCAAGCGTTTTTACCAGTGTTCTTGTTGTTGTGACTTTAATGTTTTTTACTCCGCTTCTGTATCATTTACCGCAGTCGGTGCTGGCTTCAATTATCATGATGGCCGTTTTCGGCCTTATCAATATAAAGGGAATCATACACGTCTGGCACGCCCAAAAATATGACGGGGTGTCTGCCATTTTAACGTTTTTCTTTACGCTTGCCTTTGCCCCTCATCTTGATAAGGGGATAATGATAGGTGTTGCCTTCTCCTTGGGCCATTACCTCTATAGAAACATGAAGCCTCAGATGGCAGTGCTATCCAGGCACGACGACGGCACACTCAGAAACAGCGATATGTACGGCCTCAATCGCTGTCAGCACATATCTGCTGTTACGTTTGAAGGCTCGCTGTTTTTTGCCAATGCTGCATATCTTGAAGAGCAGGTGCTTATGCAGGTTACAGAAAAACCTGACCTTAGACATCTGATACTGTGCTGTGAGGGTATAAATGAGATAGATGCTACCGGCGAGGAGACTATCGGCACTCTAATTTCAAGACTAAACGACAGAAATATCGATGTGTCATTTGTAGGGTTAAAAGATCAGGTGATAGAGGTGCTTAAGCGTACCGGTTTGTATGACAAAATTGGCAGCCGCAGAATATTTACGACCGAATCCAAAGCCATACAGGCTGTGCATCATATAGCACATGAAAACAGTTCAGAAAAACAATGTCCGCTAATTAATGTTTGTTATTTAAACGCCGGTTGATTTGTTATAATAAACTAAAACGTATATAACACAGCGAGGTTGCAATGCCGATTATTATGATAAGCAGTCCGCCCTATAGCGGTGGTAAGAGAGTTTCTGAGATTTTGTCAAAGCAGATGGGCTACGAACTAATTGATGATGAGCTAATGGAGACGTCGGCAAAGAACTATAAAGTACCTGTAGAGAAATTCAAAACAGCGCTCAGGCGGGCGCCGTCACTTTTTGGCATGTCACAGGAGGAAATACTCAAATACACGGCGTATTTTCAAGCCACTTTAATAAGTACTCTGACAAGGGGAAACATTATTTATCACGGAGCTGTGGGTCACATGCTCATATCCGGTGTGTCTCATGTCCTTAAGGCCTATATTGTAGCAAACGTAAACGATAGGGCATCAAGAAAGGTTGCTGATGAGGGTATTGATGAGAAAAAGGCTCTTAAGGAAATTCAAAAAGAAGATAAAGAGCATAAAAAACGGATAAAAACACTGTTTAACACAGATGATTCAAACCCCGTGCTGTATGATATAGTTTTAAATATCGGACAAATAACCCTTGAGGATGCAGCAAAAATAATTCAGGATACCTCAGAAAACAGGCGTTTCCAGCCTATGACGTACTCCGAGCAGTGCATGAAAAATCTTGAATTATCCTGCAGAGTGCGAGCACAACTAATCAACATAGATAGCAGTATAATAGTGCGGGCTGAGTACGGTGAGCTGACAATAAACACTAAGGCCGTGGAAAAGGACAAAGAAAAAAGGATTGCAGCCATCAGAGAAGCCTTGAAGGATTTTGAAGGCGTTAAAAAAGTTGAGATAAACGTGGCTGAAGACTTTTTTGGGCAGGTTTCCACGATACTCAGATAAGTTGTTAAGATACTGATAAAGGATTTTATCCGCAGATTGCGCAGATTTCCGCAGATGAGAAAACACAAATCAGCGGATTAAGTTTTTTCTGATAGTTCCTTTATTTACCTCTTCACATGCGTTTCTTTAGAACAACTGTCTGAACCACAACCGTGGCAGCCGCCGCCACTACCCTTTTTAAACATTGATCTGTACAAAATATAAACTGCTCCAGACACTATTGCCGTTATCCATAGATAATCGGTTATTGCCATTTTATGACACTCCTATTTTTAAGAGCGCTCCCACCTGATAAACTACAAAGGCTGCCGCCCAGGCAAGAGTCAATTCATAAGAAACTGCTACACCAAACCATTTCCATGAACCAAACTCATGCTTAAACGCTGCTGCTGTAACCATACACGGCATATAGATTAACACAAACACCATAAAGGCATAGGCGCTAAGCGGGCTGAATGCCCCATGTATGGCAGAAATCAGAGGCGGTGGGTTTTCTTTCTCACCTCCGCCTATGCTTGAAATCATCAGGGAGGAAAAGACATTCTTTACAGAGTCCCGGCACGCCCTTATAAACGAAATTATCAACTCTCTGATATCATCAGCCACAGATAATGTCTTCTTAGGTTCATCCTTTTTAGTGCCTGCGTATATCTCGCCCATTGTGCTGACCACTATCTCTTTAGCGACAACTCCGGTTATAAGAGAAGACACTGCCTCCCAGTTGCCAAATCCAAGCGGCTTAAAAATCGGAGAAAGCGCTTGCCCAGCATGTCCAAGATACGAATCCCGCTTATTTTCAACCCCCCACGGCAAATTAAAGAGAAACCAGATAAGTATCGTCATAGCAAAAATATATGTCCCTGCCTTTGCTATGAAATGCTTTCCCTTTTCCCAGCTATGAACCATCAGATTATTAAACGAGGGAATCCGATACGGCGGCAGCTCCATGATAAACATAGAGGTTTCTCCCTTAAAAAGCGAATTTTTAAAAATGATTCCTACTAAAACAGCAAGTAAAATTCCAAGCACATACAACGACCACAACACAGTGCCCGAGTGAGCGCCAAAAAACACGCTGACAAACAGGATATACACGGGGAGTCTTGCGCTGCAGGACATCAGAGGAATAAGCAGTGCTGTGAGGATTTTGTCTGAGCCTGTTTCAAGAGTCCGTGTAGCATAAATTGCCGGCACATTACAGCCAAATCCTAGCAGCATCGGTATAAATGACTTTCCATGAAGTCCTATCCTGTGCATAAGACCGTCCATTACAAAAGCAGCCCTTGCCATATAACCGCTTCCCTCTAAAAATGTGATAAAAAACATCATCGTAAAAATCATAGGGAGAAATGTCAGCACAAGTCCAACCCCTACAATAACTCCCTCCGTAAGCAGTGAAACCATCCACTCGGGTGCACTCATGATAACCAACAGCGCCTTAAGCCAGGTTGTTACAGGGCCTGAGAAAGCGGAGCTTATCCAGTCTGAAAAGGGCTTAGATATATCAAAAGTTAATTTAAATATAAACCAAATAAAGACAAGAAAAATGGGAATACCAAGGTATTTATTTAGCAATAATTTATCAATTTTTTCTGTAAGCTCAATTTTAGGCAAAAGCGGTCTTGACAGCACCTCATGCGCAAGTCCTGAGGATACTGCATACCTGGCATCTTCTATAACCGACCTGATATCGCTGTCATGGGCTTCTCTGAGGTGTTCCGTGGCAGTGCTAATTATCTCGTAGCTGGTAACAGCCTCAAACTCCCGGCATATTACAGAATCAGCCTCCAATACCTTGTACGAAAGCCATCTCAGCGGGTATTTGTCCTGAGCTGTTGGATAATGTTTTCTAATTTCCTCTTTGACTGCAATCATAGCTGACTCAACATCCTCATCATAAACAAGCTGCTTAGGTTTGTCACGATTGCCGCTTAACGATATGTTTACCACTGAATCCAGAAGCTCTGCTACCCCTTGTTTTTTCTTTGCCACTGTGGGAATAACAATAATGCCCAGCATCTCAGCCATGCGCTCATAGTCTATTTTATACCCTTTTTTCTCAGCCTCATCGTATATATTAAGAGCCATGATGATGGGAATTTCAAGCTCCATCAGTTGAATCGTAAGGCTAAGGTTTCTCTCAAGATTAGTGGCGTCAACAACATTTATGATACAGTCCGGTTTGTCATTTAGGAGAAAGGCTCTGGCTATTACCTCATCTTGAGAAAATGGACTCAGGCTATAGACGCCTGGTAAATCAACAAGTTTAATTTCCATGTCTTTATGCTGAAACACGGCTTCTTTTTTCTCCACCGTTACTCCCGACCAATTACCCACATGAAGTCTGCTGCCACATATAGCGTTTATGAGGGTGGACTTACCGGCATTTGGGTTACCGGCCACTGCTACTGTTATATATATTTTTGGATTAGCTGCTTCTGTCATATCTGTCCATCCCTCTTGACCATTATTTTCATAGCAAGTCCTCTTGCCAAAGCAATGCGTGAATCGTCAACCTTAAAGAGCACAGGGCCTCCTCCTTTGTTATTAAGCATTTCAACCACTTTGCCGGTTCGTATGCCAAGCTCCTGAATCCTGCTTTGGTGCGATGTTAATGACTTGCCTCCTGTTGCAGTTGATATATGTTTTTCGTCAGATTTAAATTCTACAACAATAGCTCTGCTGCCTATTGCTAATTTAGCAAGAGGTAATGCTCCATGTGTGTTTGTCACAACTTTACTGTTAGACATGAGACAATCGCCGCAAACTCCAAACAAATCCATTCGGTGGTTTGTCATTTTAAATCCGTGTTTTTTTGCGATTAATTCCTGTTGTTTTTCTATTTTCTCATCATAAATCTCAATTTTTTTAGCACATTGTAAGCAAACTAAATGGTCATGGTGACTAATGCCAAAACTCGGTTCATAGCGGTGTATTCCATCGCCAAATTCGCTCTCGCGGGCTATTGCTGAGTCCGTTAGAAGTCTCATAGTTCTGTAAACTGTCGCCTGACCAATAGAGTTGTCTTTATCGCTGACTATATGATACAGCTCCTCTGCGGAGATATGTTTTGCGTTAGTGAGAAAAACCTCCAGTATTAACTCTCGCTGAGTAGTCATCTTAAGCTGCCGGCTGTTAAGGTATTGTTCAAATTCCAATTTTGCTTCTTCAATCATTCTAAATCCTTTATAATATTTAATAAACGATATTGATTATCATTGTGATTATCATATACGAAAAAATTAAAGTTGTCAAGTGCAATTTAATAATAATGCTTATTGAGTTAACTCCGAAATAGGGTTTTCTATCAGCAAATGATATATTTAAAGAACTGGATTCCCGCTCGTAGGCGGGAATGACAAAGGGGGGCAATTTCTTTTTCTTGTCATTCTTGCGAAGGCAGGAATCCAGTTTTTGTTTGCGGAGCTAACTGCATATGCAATTTTAATAATTCATATTGAATTGTTAAAAATTTTATTGTATGATGGTAGCTGCGAGGCTAAATAAAATAATGTCAACATATATGGTTATTTGCATTGCAGGGCTTTTTGCAATATTTAGTACAACAATGGCCAAAAGTCCGGTGTTGCCTCTGTATGCAGCGTATTTGGGAGTGGGGCCTGAGGGAATAGGGATTATAGCCTCAATTTCACCGATAGCCGGCATACTGTGCAGCATTCCGGCAGGGATACTTGCTGGCAGATATGGCAGTAAAAAAATGCTTTTTGTAGCCTCCTGTATTTTTTTTACGGCTCCGCTTTTGTACTTATTTGCAGCAAATGTCGTCTATCTGTCTGCGGTAAGATTTTATCATGGGCTTGCTACGGCTATATTTATCCCTGTAGCTATGTCTGTTATTTCAGAGTTACACGCAGGCAGAAAGGGCGAGCTATTGGGAATGTTTTCGAGCGCTACACTTGCTGGGAGGTTTTTTGCGCCGATAGTGGGAGGCACTATAATTGGCTTATTTGCAGCAAAGCAGCACGCGGGTTTTAATGCAGTCTATGCGCTGTGCTGCCTTAGCGGGTTGATTACACTGGTTTTTATTTTAAAACTCCCTAAGGATGCCGATACTCCTAAAGTGCCCAAACGCACCGATTTTATAAATATGCTGACTGAGCTATTTTCGCGCAGAGCAATACTTCTTACAGCGGCGGTTGAGGCGGCAGTGCTTTTTTCATATGGAACTTTTGAGACGTTTTTACCGTTATATTTTCTAAGCAGAGGTCTTAGCCCGTATAAGATAGGAGTGGTACTGTCAGCCCAGATAATATCAGTGGCTCTGACTAAACCTCTCATGGGTCGTTTCTCCGATAAGTATGGCAGGGTTAATCAGATAATAGCAGGACTTATCTTTTGTGCGTTATGCGCTGCGGCGATTAGTTTTGTAAATAGCTTTGTAAGCGGCTTAATAGTGAGCATACTGTTTGGGCTTTGCATATCGGTTGTGACCTCAGCCACCTCGGCGCTTATAGCGGATATTAGCAGCAGGGAGCAGTTAAGCTCGTCAATGGGTGTGTTTGCCTCAGTGATGGACGTTGGGCACACGGCAGGGCCACTTGTATCGGGAGTAGTGGCTGCGTCTTTTGGTCTAAGCAAGACGTTTTTTGTATCATCGGCGGTGCTTGTTGCCGCTTTGGTTATGTTTAGCTTTTACCGGAGGAGACTGGCTGCTATTTAATCATATCGTTTTTGGCTTGATTTTTGGTATCTTTATCATATATATTGGTTAACTTTGAAAGGGTATAGAAAATGAGAAAAAAATGTCCGTGCTGCAGGTTTGAAATTGTTATGACGTCGCAGCTGTTGTGTCCGCAATGCAGCTGGGATATAGAGTCTGACGTAACTTTAAATCAGACGTCTGCGACAGTTTCCTCAGATGTATTTGATAAGTACAACAGGAAACTTAAATTGGCAACTGACAACTGGAACAGGCTTAAGGAAACTCTAAACAGCAGTCACAGAAAGATAGCAGAGCTTGAGAAAAAACTTAAGAAATCTAATGCAGCAAAATCGGAAAATACGTTTCAAGACGGAGAGCTATACACCGACACAATTACCGGCATGGAATTTGTCTTTGTAAAGGGCGGGTGTTTTCAGATGGGAGACACTTTTGGCGATGGATTTTCAGATGAGCTGCCGGTGCATGAGGTTTGTGTGGACGATTTTTATATTGGTAAGTATCCTGTAACTCAGGAGCAGTGGAAAAGCATAACTGGAGGCAATCCATCGCGTTTTCAGGATGTGGAGAATCTGCCGGTTGAGCAGGTCAGTTGGGAGGATGTGCAGGATTTTATAAAAGAGCTCTGTGCTAAGAGCGGCGCTAACTATCGTTTACCTACTGAGGCCGAGTGGGAGTTTGCCTGTAGAGGCGGGGGGTTAAAGGAAAGATACTCAGTCGGTAATTTTCCTGACAACGCGGCGTGGTATGATGCGACGTCGGGCAGGAAAACTCAGCCTGTCGGCACAAAAAATCCAAACAGTCTGGGGATTTATGATATGAGCGGTAATGTGTGGGAGTGGGTTTTGGATGTTTACGCAAAGGACGCTTACAGAAAGCATGGGCGCAATAATCCGGTTCATCACGGCCCCGTTCGTAGCAGGGTGATGCGCGGCGGCAGCTGGTACGACTCCGTAAAAAGTGTCCGATGCACTAACCGATATTATGCTAACCCGGGTTTTAGGTTCATTGATATAGGTTTCAGGCTCGTTTTCAAAGTAAATTAAATGTTAGTTGGTAAATCAGCATTACCCCTGATGCGCTCAATTGCATCCAAAATATCAGCGTATTGCCTATATTTATTTTCTATATATGTTAATATCTGCTCACTGACTCTGATGGTAGGATTTGCTGCAAAGTTATATAACGCAGATGTAACCTTTTTCTTATCATCAGAAAATAGCATCATTATATAGGACATCTGCAACAGCCTATTTCTTACGATTTCACTAATTTCTTGTTGCGGCTTGTTTAGATTTTGTGTTAACTCTGTTATTAAATCCTCAGTTACGTTAGAAAGACCACTCACTAATAAGGCATTACTGTCTATTATCTCCTTTTTGTGGTCGTTTAACTTATTTATAAACACTTGTGAATTATCTTTTAACATTTCATCTAACTTATCTTTTATCTCACGGTCATATAAGTTCACAAACTTATTTTGAACCAAAACATCCAACTTACTGTCAAGGTCATTTTTATACACATCAAAAATGTTCTTAGATTCTTCTTTAAACTCTTTATTATTTTCCTTCGCTTCTTTAACATCTGCTTTAATCTCGCTACGAAGCTCATACATTATTTTTAGAGTAATACCTGAAAAAACTCCTACTGTTAACGTAAGCATTGCTATCATAATCGCTAATATTTTTATTAAAACTTCAAACGTATCATTACTTTTTTCTTTAGGTTTATCATTATCCAGATTCTCATTAGTATTTTTTATAACATTACTTTGTGTTAAATTGTCATTTGTATTCAAATTAGCCGTTGGTTTAAGTAATGGTTCAGCCGAAACGTTAGCAAATAAAATTAATAGTAAAGTACTTATAATTAGAGAAATGATAAAAGTTTTTTTCATTACTATTTGTCCCTCAACTTTCCAGTATTTAAAAAGTTTTTTACGGCAGGTATCAGTTTAGTGTGCAGCTCTCTTTTTTCAATTAGAACTACGTTTTCATCTTTCTTATACTTATCTCTTAAATTATTCGTTATTAATCTGGCTGTATATAATATTGTAGGTATCCCCACATTCTTAACATATTCATCATAAAGAACGATACCTGCTTCAAATATAGTGGATCCCAAATATGAGACAATCAGTTAAGATAGAGCTGGTTGTAATGAATGGGAGGATAAAATGAAAAACAGACGGAAGTTTGGCAAAGAGTACAAAGCAAAAGTAGCAATAGAAGCGCTCAAAGGTCAGAGGACAGCCAATGAGATAGCGCAGGAATTTGATATTCATGTGAACCAGGTGAATGAATGGAAAAAGCATTTAGTAGAAGGGGCGTCAACGTTATTTAATGGAGTGCAAGAAAATTCTCAGGCGGCATATGAATCAGAGCGAGAGCGGTTATATAGTCAAATAGGGAAGTTGCAAGTAGAAGTGGACTGGCTAAAAAGAGCCTGTTACTTGCGCAACGGTAAGTGAGAAACGAGCGATGATAGAGCCAGCAAATAAGGAATTGAGTATTCGTCAGCAGTGTAACCTGCTAAGCCTTCCACGCTCCAGTTATTATCGTCAGGCAGTACCGGAGAGCGAGGAGAATTTGAAGGTGATGAGGGCAATAGATGAGCAGTACACAATGCATCCATGGTATGGAAGCCGCACAATGGTTTACATTCTTTTCCGAGCAGGATATAAAGTAAATCGCAAGCAGTAAAGCGTTTATGATGTTGATGGGTTATAGTGGACCCCATTGTCAAGACCACTTTTAGTGGACTTAAGGTATAGCCCTCTGAAATTATTTAGTCTGTTAGTATAAGGGTAAGGATAGGGTAATGCATCCTTACGCCGCCATAAAATCAGAGCTTTTATAAACCTCGGCAGGTGTTTTGCCTCTAAGCGTAGAATGCGGACGCTCATTGTTATAAAATCAAAATAGCTCCTTAGCGCTTTAATCAACTCATCAACAGTTTCATAATCTTTTATATAAACCTCCTCATACTTGACACTGCGCCACAGCCGCTCAATCATGATATTATCCATAGCCGTCCTCTGCCATCCATACTTATCCGAATCCCATTGCTCTGAAGCACATTGATAAACGCTGCCCCTGTATACTGGCTGCCTTGATCTGTGTTGAATATCTCAGGACTGCCATAGAGCCTAAGGGCTCGCTCAAGGCTACTTACGCAAAAACCATCATCCATTGTCACTGACACCTCCCATGACAGCACATAGCGGCTATACCAGTCCATTACTGCTGTCAGATACACAAAGCCATGTCTCATTCGAATATACGTTATATCACTGCACCAGACTTGGTTGATGATAGTAATATCTAATAATCGCAGTAGATAAGGGTAAACTTTATGTTGCTTATTCCGTACTGTCGTTCTTTTTCTGGGTGCTATAGATACAAGACCCATCAACATCATCAAACGCTTTACTCGCTTGCGATTTACTTTATATCCTGCTCGGAAAAGAATGTAAACCATTGTGCGGCTTCCATACCATGGATGCATTGTGTACTGCTCATCTATTGCCCTCATCACCTTCAAATTCTCCTCGCTCTCCGGTACTGCCTGACGATAATAACTGGAGCGTGGAAGGCTTAGCAGGTTACACTGCTGACGAATACTCAATTCCTTATTTGCTGGCTCTATCATCGCTCGTTTCTCACTTACCGTTGCGCAAGTAACAGGCTCTTTTTTTTTAGCCAGTCCACTTCTACTTGCAACTTCCCTATTTGACTATATAACCGCTCTCGCTCTGATTCATATGCCGCCTGAGAATTTTCTTGCACTCCATTAAATAACGTTGACGCCCCTTCTACTAAATGCTTTTTCCATTCATTCACCTGGTTCACATGAATATCAAATTCCTGCGCTATCTCATTGGCTGTCCTCTGACCTTTGAGCGCTTCTATTGCTACTTTTGCTTTGTACTCTTTGCCAAACTTCCGTCTGTTTTTCATTTTATCCTCCCATTCATTACAACCAGCTCTATCTTAACTGATTGTCTCATATTTGGGATCCACTATAGGTCTTGTATCTATAGCACCCAGAAAAAGAACGACAGTACGGAATAAGCAACATAAAGTTTACCCTTATCTACTGCGATTATTAGATATTACTATCATCAACCAAGTCTGGTGCAGTGATATAACGTATATTCGAATGAGACATGGCTTTGTGTATCTGACAGCAGTAATGGACTGGTATAGCCGCTATGTGCTGTCATGGGAGGTGTCAGTGACAATGGATGATGGTTTTTGCGTAAGTAGCCTTGGCGATTAGGCTCTATGGCAGTCTGAGATATTCAACACAGATCAAGGCAGCCAGTATACAGGGGCAGCGTTTATCAATGTGCTTCAGAGCAATGGGATTCGGATAAGTATGGATGGCAGAGGACGGGCTATGGATAATATCATGATTGAGCGGCTGTGGCGCAGTGTCAAGTATGAGGAGGTTTATATAAAAGATTATGAAACTGTTGATGAGTTGATTAAAGCGCTAAGGAGCTATTTTGATTTTTATAACAATGAGCGTCCGCATTCTACGCTTAGAGGCAAAACACCTGCCGAGGTTTATAAAAGCTCTGATTTTGCGATGGCGGCGTAAGGATGCATTACCCTATCCCTTACCCTTATACTAACAGACTAAATACCCTCTTAGAGGGCTATACCTTAAGTCCACTAAAAAGTGGTCTTGACAATGGGGTCCACTATAAACGATAAGGATAGGTTAACACCTTTATAATATATTTCATCTTTCTTAATGCAATTTTCTAAATTGTAATTATAATTCTCTTCATTCTCACCTTTTTTTATTTCTATTACGTACCTATCACTTAACTTAAAATACATGTATAACTCTAGTGTTTTATCATCTTTGCACTTATTTTCCGGATTTCTAATAAAACTATTTATATAGCTATCTATTAAATTATCAGATAAAAAAGAAACCGTTTCAACTAAAGCTATTTGTTCATATCTTCCAAAGTTTTTTATCTGAGCTTCCAAATCGCTTTTAAGCGATATAATTTTTTCAAATACTTTCTTTACAATCTGAGCCTTATGTTCTAAACGTTCTTTTGTTATCGGCGTTCTATGATGTGCTAAAATATTCAGGTCACTTTCAGACACCACAGATTCATTTCTATGAAAACCAATTATTCGTTGTATATGTTTGGTAATATTGTCGTCTATTTTATTACCATCATTTTCAGGTAATTCCCATAATAAGCCGCCAATTAAGTAACCGGATATGCCTTCTATTTTAGTTACAAACTCAATCATGCCTGTAATGCAATTGTGAATATCGATAGAATCATTTTCATTTGAATTAATGCCACCTGCTTTTATATCTACAAGTTTCTTTAGATTACACAATGTACAAAATAAGCCTGTTTTTTTATGTTGAGTCGCTTTTTTGTGATAGAGGTTTGGGTTGCTTATCATAGTTTCCCACAACCATTCCTTTTCTATAACCCACCCATTCTTTTCAAAAAGGTCAAGATATTCTAATGTGTCGCTGTTACAATCTATATATCTTATAAAACTCTTAAACTCTTCAATGTCAGGAAATTCTTTTTTAAATGTATCGCTCTTACACAAATTCTCATAGACATTTTCTACAGCATCTTCTCTGAGAATTCTTAATGTAATTCCGTAGATTAAGGCAATGATGTGTTGGCTTATTTGTAAAAAAGACGCCCTGTTCTCTCCCTTCATTTTAAGCGTTACATCCCCTTTAGAGTATTAATGCGATAATATTACTTATTGTGAGTAACATTGTCAAGAACTTTTTTTACTAAGGAGCTTTATCTCTAATAAATTCCGTACCAACTCCTCTGTCAGTGAGAATCTCATCCATGAAAGAGCGTGCGCTGCCTTTAATGATGTGGCACTTTTGAGTGCCGCCTCTTAGTGTGTTTAGACAGGTTTGAACTTTAGGGATCATTCCCCCATGGATAACTTTTTGCGCTATCAGCTCCTCAACCTGACTAACTGTCAAAGTAGATAGAAGCTGACCCGAGGCGTCAAGCACGCCATCTACATCGGTCATAAGAATCAGCTTTTCCGCAGTTATCGCTGAGGCTATTATGCCGGCTACATCGTCAGCGTTTACGTTAAAGCCGATATCCCTCGCGCTAACCCCCGCTGTAATTGCCGACACGATAGGGATTACATCTTTAGCAAGCGCACTAAGCAAAGCAACGTCAACGCTCTCCGGAACGCCGACAAACCCTAACCCTGCGGCTGGATCAATCTGTGTTGATTTAACAAGGCCGGAGTCCCGTCCAAAAATTGCGCCCTTATAGCCGTTTGTTTCTATCTCTGTTTTGATAGCCTGACTTATCTCCATAAAAACCTCAGCCGCTAATTCCAGCGCCTCAGCCGACGTCACCCGTAAGCCGTCTTTTACCTCAACCGGTAAATTTCTGGCTGTCATCGCCTCACTAAGCTGACGCGCCCCGCCATGAACCAAAATAACACTTATCCCTACTTTTTTCAAAAACACGACGTCCTCTATCAACAACGGTATAAGCGACAGGTCATTTAAAACAGAGCCGCCTATTTTAAGCACAAACCGCTTCCCGTTAAAGGCATTTATGTAGGGAATTGCTTCACGCAGTCCCTGACCGGTAAAATTGTGCTTCTTAACAAGTATCCTTGCCGTTTTTAGCAGCGTCATATGCGGCATATAGTGTATCTCCTTAATTATTTTTATGAAAATCGCTAAAAGTAGTCTATCATAATAAGTTATGTTTGTAAATTTGTGCTGCTGACTGTAAAGAGCAAAACTTGTCAAATCATCGCAACTTCTGCTATCTTTAAGGTACATCAAAAGGAGAACAAGTTGGCACTTACGAAAATAGAGAAGCTTGGTAAATACGAGGTAAAAGAGGAGCTTGGGCGCGGCAGCATGGGTGTTGTCTATCGGGGGTTTGACCCGTTCTTAGACAGAGAGGTCGCTCTAAAAGTGGCTCTTTCCGATATGATGCAAGACAAGCACTTCTCACAAAGATATAGCAGGATGTTTTTTAACGAGGCACGGGTTGCCGGTATGCTTGACCACCCTAACATTGTCCACGTGTATGACGCAGGAATGGAGGGCAGTTACAGCTATCTTGTCATGGAATACATTAAGGGCGGCAAAACTCTGCGCGATTTTTCCAGAACATCTAACCTTCTGCCACAGGAAAAGGTGCTTGCCATAATATTTAAGTGCTGTAAGGCTCTTGATTACGCTCACACACTTGGCGTTATCCACAGAGATATAAAGCCCGGTAACATTATGCTTACAAAGGACATGGAGGTTAAACTTGGTGATTTTAGCGTCGCTCAAATCATTAAAGGCGATGAGACCCAAGTAACAGGCTTTCTCGGCTCCCCGCTATACATGTCCCCCGAGCAGGTCAAAGAAGAAGAGCTGACCAACCGCACTGATTTATACTCAATGGGAGTGGTCATGTTTGAACTTTTAACCGGCTCTCCCCCATACAGCGGCGATAACGTATCAAGCCTTATATATAAAATCATAACCGAAGACCCGATTACTATCAGACAGATTAAACCGGATATCCCCGAGACGATAGAAAATATTATTAAGAAAGCTCTAAGCAGAAACCCAGATGATAGATACCAAAGAGGTCTTGACTTTGCCGCCGATATAAGCCATGCCTACAGAACCCTCAAGCACACAGGACAGGGCATTAAGGAGCAGGAGAAATTTGAAAAACTTAAAAAACTTGATTTCTTTAAGGATTTCTACAACTCTGAGCTGTGGGAGGTGATAAAGGCCTCTGATTGGGTAGAGTTTGAAGAGGAGCAGCGGATAATAACCGAAGGAGAGATAGACGAATCCTTCTACATCATAGTCTCAGGCGAGGTGTATGTTAAAAAAGGTGACAATGTCTTAGTTAAACTTACACACGGGGATTGTTTTGGAGAGATGGGGTATTTGTCAAAAGCCCGCAGAACTGCAGATATTATATCTTTGACACAGGTGTCCTTGCTTAAAGTAAACGGCTCTCTGATTGACAAGGCATCGGTGCACTGTCAACTCAGATTCAACAGGGTTTTTCTTAGGACATTAATAGACCGCCTTACAAGAACAAGCGAAAAACTCGCAAAAGACCGTCAGACAACCTCATCCGACACCGAGTGACTATTTTCCCTACCGCCGTCCTGCATGTAGATACAAATACAGCAGTTCCTTTCCAAAATACAGGCTAAGAAGCGTTCCGATTGCTAAAAATGGGCCAAAAGGAATCCTTGACTGCCAGTGTTTGCCCTTTATAATCATCACGGAGATGCCATAAATTGAGCCTATAAAACTGCCGGCAAACATCGCCATAAGCACTGCTTTCCAGCCTAAAATTGCGCCAGTCATTGCCATTAGTTTAATGTCGCCTCCTCCCATTGCCTCCTTTTTTAATATCTTCTCACCTAAAAACGCTATCGCATAAAAAACCCCAAATCCTACGGCTAATCCAATTAATGAGCTTACAATGCCAAGTTTTTCGGTTGTGTTAAATACATCGGGAAGTATGAAAGCGCCCGCAATGAGACCTGCTATCGCTCCCGGTATTGTTATAACATCGGGGATAATCATGTGGTCAAAATCAATAAAAATGATTACTACCAAAGATGACACAAATACCATGTAAAATATTGAATGCGGAGTCAGTCCAAATTTGTAAAATGTCAACACATACAGCAGCCCATTTAAAAGCTCAACTAACGGATACCTTATCGGGATTCGTTCCCTGCAATGCCTACATTTGCCAAGAAGTATCATATAACTTAGCACAGGGATGTTATCCCAGGGCTTAATGCGGGTGTGACAGTGTGGGCACGATGAGGGAGGAGTTACTATGGATTTTTCAAGCGGCAGCCTGTGAATGCAGACATTTAGGAATGAGCCGACAACAAGCCCAAAGGTCAAAACTACAACATATGGAAACAACTACCCCTCCGGTGTGCTGACTGCTGAGGCTCGCAGCTCTTCAATCTTGCCGTCAAGCTCATTAATGGCTCGCAAAGCCCTTGAAATTTCCGGATTGGTATAAACATTAGGTGGATTTGGGGATGCGCTTAATTCATATACTTTTTCGCCAATCTCAGCGTACAGCGAGGTCTTTGATTTTTCAAGCTCTGTTATTTTTTCAAGAATTTTAAAGAATGCAATATCTGCTCTCAGTCTGTCGGAAACAAACACAGAAACCCACTTAAGTTTTTCTATCCCGCGCCCTAAATCGTCTTTAAGCTCACCCCACAACTTACGAATTCCTCCACTCTAACACTCTCGTCTTAGCCGCCATGCCTCTGTTCAAGTATTATTTCGTCAAAGTCCTTATCTGTACCGTCGAGGCGCATTTTTGAGTACCGTGACTCACTTATAATATCTATGTCCCAACCGGTAAGTTTCATGGCAAGTTTTACGTTTTGCCCTTTTTTGCCGATAGCCAAAGAGAGCTGTGAATCATCAACAACGACCATTGCTGTTTTATCCTCTTCATTGATACCGATTCTATCCACCTCGGCTGGCGTCAGCGCCTTGGCTATATAGACCCGTATATCGGTAGTCCAGTGGATTATGTCAATGCGTTCTCCGCGCAGTTCTCTGACTATGGCCTGTACGCGGGTTCCTTTCATTCCAACACATGCCCCTACGGGGTCAATTGAGTGATCGCTTGAAAACACAGCAAGTTTTGTTCTTTCTCCTGGCTCTCTGACCAGGTCTTTTATAGTAACAATTCCATCGTTAATCTCTGGCACTTCCATCTTGAAAAGCTCTGCCACAAAGTTGGCAGAAGCTCTTGATAGTATTATCTGAGGCCCCTTTGTTGAGGGATTAACGGCAGCAATATAGGCTCTTATCGTATCCCCTGACTTAAGATACTCTCGTGGCAGAGTGTCTTTTATCGGCAGCACCGCCTCAACTTTCCCGATATTTATAAAGTACATCCCTTTTTCTTTTCTTTGTACCACGCCGGAGGCAACCGTTTGCACCTTCCCTATGAATTTATCGTAGATTACATCTCTTTCAGCCTCCCGCACTTTTTGCATTATCACCTGCTTGGCAGTTTGGGCTGCAATTCGTCCGAAGTCTTTTATGTCTATAGGGTCTTGTATTTCATCGCCCAATTTTGCATTCTTATTAAGTAACAGGGCGTCCGCAAGCGTTATCTCAATGTGGGGATCAACGACATTTTGTACTACGGTTTTTATCTTAAATGCGCTCAGTTCATAGCTTTCCGGACTTATGGTCAGCCCTATGTTTTCATTCCTTACAAATTTACGCTTCACAGCAGTCAACATTGCCGACTCTATCGTGGCTCTTAGGTGGTCCCGTGATATTCCCTTTTCGTTGCTTATCTGTTCTATTACGTATCGGATTTCCTTGCTCATTTTATCTCTATCTCCACTTTAGCTCTTGATACGTTGTCAATGGGGATTTCCACCATCGTCTTATCAACCGTAAGGATTATCGAATTTTCTGCAACACTTTGCAGGCGTCCCCTGAAGAAACTCTCATTGTATATTTTTTCTGCTGTTACCACATTAAGAAGTTTCCCTATGTTTTTTAAGAAATCCGTTCTGCCCTTAAGCGGTCTGTCAATGCCGGGAGAGGTCACCTCAAGAGTGAATGACTCTGGAAACATGTCCTCAACGTCAAGCATCACACCAACCTCACGGCTTACTTTCTCACAATCACTCAGAGTAACTCCACCCTCCTTATCCAACGTTAATCTCAAAAGCGTACGCCTCCCGTGGCCTTTCACCTCGACCCCTACAACCTCAACACCGTGCCTCAGTGCCGCCTCCTCAACGAGGTTTCTTAATTTCCTTTGCATTTCCATCATATAAAAACAAAAAAGTGGGTTAAGCCCACTCGTTAAGTTTAGTAAAGAACTCACAAAATCCCTTTACCTCTAAATTATATTATAGCAGTTTTAGTTTTAAAATGTCAAATACAGAAAATTACATGTTTATGCAGCATCCTCACTGAGTTTCAAACCAGTGGACATTTTTATTTTAACAATACACAAAGGAGATTGACAAAATTGATGTAAGGGTGTTACTATGCCTTTGTTTGAGTCGCTAGCTCAGTTGGTAGAGCACCGCCCTTTTAAGGCGGGCGTCCTGGGTTCGAATCCCAGGCGACTCATAACGTGCGTCCCCATCGTCTAGCTCGGCCTAGGACATCGGCCTTTCACGTCGGTAACACGGGTTCGAATCCCGTTGGGGACGCCATTTAACTCCTTGATTTTTAACAGTAAAATTCCCTGAGACCATTTTAAAGACCGTCACCAGCTTTTTTTGACCTCTTCCCTTGTCAGCAATATTGTGAAAGAAAACTCCCTCTGAACACCCTGATAACTTTGAAGATGACAACGTAGATAGTACTTAGTGGTACGTGAGTGGAAAACTATTTGATTTTAATGCTTATTGAGTTAACTCCTGTAGATTTTTTTCAGTCAGCAAATGATACAGTAAAAAGGACTGGATTCCCGCTCGTAGGCGGGAATGACAAGGGGGGCCACTTTACAGGGGAATCCCCTTTAGGGGAGGTCATTCCTTTTTTTCTTGTCATTCCTGCGAAAGCAGGAATCCATTTTTTTGTTTGCGGAGCTAACTGCATAGGCAATTTGATTTATTTTTGACTCTGTGTTAGGATAGCTAAAACAGGTAAATAAAAAAACAGGGGGTATGGTCACCGTGGATGTAACAGCAGATAAAATAAACGGATTGGATGTGATTTCTATAAGTGGCCGGATGGATGCAACGAGTGCGTCCGGTTTTGACGAAAAGATGAAAGAGGTTTTAGCTAAGAATCCTGCTAAAGTTGTGGTTTCACTGAAAGGGCTTGAGTACGTAAGCAGTGCCGGTTTAAGGAGTTTTCTTGCCGCTGCCAAAGAGATAAAAAAGTGTGAGGGTAAACTTGTCTTTATAGAGCCCACAGAACAGGTTTTAAAAGTGTTGAAAATGTCCGGCATGACTACCGTGCTGAAAATTTGCAACTCAATGGACGAAGCACTGAAAGAGTTGTAATCCTTGTGACAGCATTATCAGAAATAAAGTTGCCGGCTAAGATGGAAAATCTCCATGAGTTTTTAGACCGGATAACTGAGGCAGCAAAGGGGTTTGGAATAGCTGACGAGAAAATTGGGGACATTGAGCTTGCCTGTGAAGAGGTTGTGGTTAACGTCATAAACTATGCGTATGTGGAGCACGAGGGCGATATTTCTGTAATCTGCACCTCTGACGGAGAAAATAAGTTTGTAATAGAAATAGTTGATTCCGGCATTCCTTTTAACGTTCTTGAGGCAGAGGCGCCTGACCTTGACATGTCACTTGAAGATAGACAAATCGGTGGTCTCGGGATTTTTTTCGTAAAACAACTTATGGATGAGGTCAACTATCAAAGAGTTGACACCAAAAACGTTCTCACTCTGACTGTTTATAACCAGTAAATCTTTTATCTGTGAGAGAGGGCAAAGCCCTCTCTCAATTTATTTTCCCTTATTGCTGTTGAATAGCCGTGAATTTCCAGTCGTTTGTATTAGAGTTTCTGACAAATGTCCAGAATTCGGTAAATCTGTCAGGGTTTACATTATCGCCGTCAATTAATTTACCGGACTCATCCGTTGTGTAATCAATCAAGTTAGCGGAAATCTCTACCGTTATGTAATCCTTTCCTTTTTCCTGCCATGCCTCAGTAATTATAACCTGTTTGAGGGATATGTTTTCAATTTTGTTGATTTCGCCGTTAGCTTTCATTTTCTCTACGTCAGAGTTAAAAGTTACATAAATCTCCGGCATCATCATACTTTTAACGGGTTCAAGATTGCGTTTTGACCATGCGTCCTGAAGTTTAATGAAAAAACTTGACACAGCCTCAATAAAATGATATTCGTCAAAATTATGATCAATTTGTTTTATGTCGCGGAGTCCTGTAACGCTGTCCATAATTTCCTTCTCGGAATGCGGTTCCTCGTAGCTGCTTTCATAGCTATTACCTACCATATAGGTTGTTTCGTAGTCGTGGACATTTCTGCGGCGTGATTTTATTACTCTGTAGATTATATAACCAATAATCAGCAGGAGAATAATATCAAAAAGACCGATTCCACCGCCTCCTCCGTACCCTCCGCCATAGCCGCCACCACCGTATCCTCCGCCATAACCATGTGAACCAAACAGCATACTGCCCAAAGCGCCGCCAATTAATCCACCTGCTAATCCACGTCCAAACGAGGAGCTAAAAAACCCGCTGCGCTGAGGCGTTGCATACGCTGGTGCAGGAGCTGCCGCTACAGGTCTTTGAGCTTGTACAGCCTGCGTATTTTGCTGAGATGTCTTTGGTGCGCTATAGGTTCTTGAGCCGCGGCTGCCTGAGGATGACGATGCTGAACTGCGGCTGCCACCACCACTGCTTCTGCCTCCACCACCGGCACGGGCATACGCCTCTTCAATCACTAATGCGGTTAAAAACATTACTATCAGAAATATCGCAAAGTGTTTCTTCATATACTTTAATCCCCCTTTTTCACTAAGTATTACAGCGTTTCACTTTCAGAGGCACTTGTACCTCTTACACCCCAACGCCACTATTGTAACAGAAAATAATTTTAATTAACAATACTTAACTCATTAACAACTCAGGGTACACTGACAACCATTCCAGGGCGAACGCATTAGAGCTCTCAATGTCCCAAAAGGGTGCGCATTCTTAAAATAAGGAACTGAAAGGATTCGCAAGTGTGTGCATGGGACGGGATTGCCACACCCACTGCGTGGGTTCGCAATGACAACAAGGGCTTGTTTGTTTATCTTAGAGTCGTTTATGGTTTACGAAGGCTGCGTAGAGCGTTTTTTTTATTTGTCATTGCGAGAAGCGATAGCGACAAGGGGAATCCCCTTCAGGGGAGGGCAATCTCGCCCAAGAAACCAAGCGTTAACAACAATATTTTTTCTAATGCGTTTGCCCTGACAACCATTCATTTCTTGTTGAATAACAAATGACTGGTGTGATAATATAGCAAGGGCAGGTTCAGACAGCCTCAATAGCTGATCGTGGGAGAGGCAGGTGGCTAATTAACAATAAGTGGTGAATTATGATGGATATGCAGTTAGAGAAAACAATTCAAATAATTATTCGGGTAGCAAATCCTGATAAAATAATCCTCTTTGGATCACGGGGAAGAGAGGATTTTACAGCGGAAAGTGATTACGATATTTTTGTTCTAAAAAAAGAAATAGAAAATAAAAGAGAGCTTACTCATGCTTTATACAGATCGCTTTATGGAATTGGAGCCGGAGTGGATTTAATTGTTGAATCACCTGCAAAGTTTGATGAACTTAAGGACAATCCATATATGATTTATAAGGAAATCGCATTATCCGGAAAAGTTGTTTATGAGCGGAGATAATTTAGTCAAATGGGTTGAGAAACTGCTTGCGGAGAAACAGTGAAGAAGGTACGAATTTTAGCGATACCGGTACTGCTGTTGTTACTGATAGCCGGAAACGTTGAGGGTGGCGGAGCTCTTTGGCACTTTCCTGAGAAATTGTCTGATTATGTAACCCAATACGGAGACATATCCACGCCGCTTGTGTTTGGCGATATTAAAGGCGATGGAAAAAGCGAAATCATATTTGGCACAAAAAAAGGCTATCTTTTTGCTTTAGAACAGGACGGCAAAAGAGTAAAGTCTTTAAAGGTAGGCGATTCAATAAAGGTGCAGCCTATGCTGATAAATTTAGAAAGAGACACTCATCCAGATATTGTTGTGTTTTCAAGACTTTCTGAGTACGATAAGCCTGCCAAAGAGAGTCTCATGGTTATAGTGGACGGAAAAACGTTTACTAAGAAACTTGAAGTTAAAATAGAAGGCAGTGTGGTTTCAAAACCCGCGGTTGCTGATTTTGATAACGACGGTAATGTGGACTTTCTGGTTTCCGGACATGGTCTTTATTTGATAGACGGCGCATATCTGACCAATATGGCTGCTCCTCAGATACATAGCTATTCATTGACCGGAGTCAGCTTTACATCCCCCGTGGTTGATGATTTTAACGATGACGGAATAAGTGATTTCCTCATTCCTTATTCAAACAAGAACCAGAATTTTATAGACGTTTTTCTCTCAACAGGAAAGGAATTTGGGTATGAGAAAGTTACGTTTCAAGTAAGCGGTGAGATGAAAGTGTTGCCGACAGTGATTAAAACTGCAGATGACGCCACAGTGAAATGGCTTGTCATTGCTCCTCACCCCGACAATTCACTTTCCACCTACACTCTGTCATGGAGTCATGAAACCGAAAAACTCTCCTTAAAATTTAGTAAACGTATTTCTTCAGGCATTAAAAATGATTCTAAAAATCAAATTCCTCTTATATGTGAAACCGGTAAAGACTGCCGCCTGATGGTTAGACTTACGGATAACTCTACAGTTAGTTTCCTTGACCCGGTAAGCGGTAAAAGTGACAGCAGTGCTAATACAATTCCGCAGTACGAAAACATTCCTATCTACTTAAAAGGTGATAATGATAAATCAGTGTCCTCCAATTTAATCTTTATCGAGGGAGCAACTCTTAATGCTTATGAACACGGCAAGACGATAAAACTTGCTCCGGTGTCTGCAGAAATCCCCAAACTTGATAAGATTTATCTGTTTCCACTGTCAAAGGAAAAGGGCAGAGAGTATGCGCTTATCGGCTCTGACGGTAACGGCACAATATGGTTTGACGGCGGCAACGCATTTGAAGCCAAATTTTATGAACCAAACGAACAGGGATATTTAAATCAGGGAGTGTATCCGCTAAAAGAGACAAGTACACTGTTTGAAGAGACAGATAATTTCATAGACATAAGAAATGAGAGTCATCTGAAGGATATGCTTAAATTAATGGCACAACTGTATCCTGGTAATCCAGATTTTCGTAAAAAAATTGATACCCTAAAGACAAGGATGGAGGGTGAGGCTGTAAGGTACGCAAAACTTGGCGAGATGAAAGATAGTTTAAGGAAACGAGCTTCAAAGTACGATTATTTTGTCCTTGTACAGTGGCTGCTTTCAGACAACATTGAGACAACCCTTAACTATGTTGTAAAGCAGGACCCGGAGTTTCTTGAAGAGGCACGTATTGCAGGGTTTTACAAAGACCTTGGACGTGTTAAATCTTTTTTAAAGGCATTTTTCCCAATAGCCTCTGGCATACTGATACTGGTAGCGATTGTTTTAATAATATTTAACTATACCTTTTTCATAAAAATCTATCTGAATATTTTTGATCGTCTGGGCACAACCCTGCTCTTTAAAAAACTGATAAGAGAACGGGAGGGCATTAAGGAGTTAAATGAATATCTTGAGGCTGAGGATTTTTTCAAATGGCCTCTAAGTCAAAAGACCGATTTCAGATTCAGGATTTTTCTTGCTCTTTTGTTAAAAGAAAAGGACTGTATCTGGCTTGAAGTTCTTACAACTTATGAAAAGGCTGTCCTTGACTCAGGGAGCTTGAAAGATCAGGATAGATGGACATTTTACCGCTACCTGTCGTATTTGTATAAACGACTCTTTTATAAGAAAATCCACAGAGGCTCGCCTTTTCTTTGGCTTGTGTTTCAGATAAGACATAGCTTGAGCCGTGATTTTTACGACTATCCGGACAAAGGGGATGTTGAAATATCAATTCTTAAATTTGAGCTTGCCAGAGTCTTTATGAACATGAACGAGTACAAACCTGCTTTCAATTATTTTCATAAACTTGTGCTTAAGTACGACTCCACTCTAAAAGTGCCTGACCCTGACTCTGATGTGTTAAGATTTCTTGAATTCATACCGGAGAAAAAACTTGAGAATTATCTCATCAATTACCGGAGGCACTTTTTTAGCAGAGTGAGAGGGCTTACCGGCCAATTAAAAGTGCTATCTTTTTATAGGTTAAAAAATTTAAATGACAAGCTTACTCCGCTAATCAATTCCATGTGTGAGGAGTGTTTTTTAAGAGAAGCGCTGCCAAGGGTAATTGTGTCAAACTACACCCCAATAGATATGCCCCGTGTACATGGGGCTTTCTTAACCATAAAGGCCTTTAACCGGTTAAAAAGAACTGGGGTAATTTTGCGTTGTATATTTAATAAGTACAAATCACTTAGCATAGGTCTTGATGCTGAAATTAAGGCGCTTCCCAACTCTTTTGCACGGGTGATAAACGTTCACGCCAATAAACGATGGACTGTTTTAGTTGAGCAGTTTTTGCCGTATAAGTCTTTAAAAAGGACTGTGACAGAGGGTGTTACGGTAAAAGAGGCGGGAGAAATATTGATTTCACTTGCTGAACATCTCTTAAGTCACAAACCGGGCTGGTTTGTGCCAAACCTTCACCCGTCTTTCATCTTCAGAAATGGCGACAGCATACACTTTGCGGCAACCGGCATATCCAAAGTCAACATGGACAGGATTTATTTGAAAACTTTTAAGGAGAGAATCACAGGAGAGCTTTCCTTTATAGACCCGGACTTTATAAAGACTCCGGCAATGGAAAACGTTCTAAGTTCTAAACAGGCGATAGAAAAAAACACGGTAGCGCTCCTTGGTCTTATCGGCTATTACCTTACAGAGGGACACCCCCTGCGTTTTGTCTCAGGGGAGCACTTAATACAGTTAACAAAATGTAAAAATGCGGGAAAATTGATAAATTCAGCCTTAAGCCCCCCAAACGAAAGGATATCGCTTAGTGAGTTCTGTAAGCTTGCACGGGAAACCGTATGGGAAACATAGTAATTAGCTTTCGATAGCTCTGTTTAAGCGTCTAAGTGATTTTTCTTTTCCGACAATCTCAAGAACCTCATAAATTCCAGGGCTTACCGTGTTTCCTGTTATGGCAACTCTTACCGGTTGGGCAATTTTCCCAAGTGCCACGTTATGCTCTGACATAAGAGACAAAAACACTCCTTCTATTTCTTTTGGGGTAAAGTCCTCTAAGTTTTTTAGTTTATCTGCAACAGCAGTAAGAAATGGTTTTGTATCCTGAGTGATAAACTTCTTGCCGGCTTTTTCATCAATTTCCACAGTGTCGGCAATATAGTATCTAAGGGAATTGGCAAGCTCAATAAGGGTTCTTGAGCGTTCCAATAAAGTTGCAATGGCGCTTGCTAACCAACCCTCGTCAAACACATACGAGTTATCAACAATGTTCATTGACAGCAGAAACGGTTTGACAAAAGAAGCCAGCCTTGCAAGGTCAGAGTTTTTAATATACTCGCTGTTAAGCCAGAGGAGTTTTTCGGGATTAAACACGGCTGAGGATTTCCCGACCGACTCAAGTGAAAATTTCTCTGTTAACTCATCAACGCTAAACACCTCCTGATCTCCAAAAGACCAGCCAAGCCGCACAAGGTAGTTAAGCAGTGCCTCCGGCAAATATCCCATATCTTTGTACGCCATCACAGAGGTTGCCCCATGTCGTTTACTTAATCGTGTTTTGTCAGAGCCAAGAATCATGGGCAAATGTGCAAACAGGGGAGGCATCTTGCCAAAGGCCTTATATATTTGCATCTGCTTAGGGGTGTTGTTAAGGTGGTCATCGCCTCGTATAATGTGAGTTATCCCCATATCTATGTCATCGCAAACTACAACAAAGTTATATGTGGGGGAGCCATCCGAGCGCATAATTATAAAATCATCCAAAACGGAATTATCAAAATCAACCTTGCCCTTTATAAGGTCATCAACTATGGTTTGCCCATGCTCAGGCATCTTAAATCGTATTGTGGGTTTAATTCCTATGGGAGGCGTTTTAATATCTCTGCATCTGCCGTCATACTTAGGAGGTTTTCCGTGCTTAAGGGCCTCCTTTCGCCGCATCTCAAGCTCATCTGGTTCACAGTAGCAGTAGTAGGCCGCTCCGTTTTCAAGCATATCTATAGCGTATTTGTTATAAATATCGGTGCGGTCAGTTTGCCGAAACGGCCCCTCATCATGGCTTAAGTTAAGCCACTTCATGCCGTCAATTATAGCATCTATAAACTCATCTGTTGAGCGGCTCCTGTCGGTGTCTTCTATGCGAAGGATAAAAGTCCCCTTATGTTTGCGAGCAAACAGATAATTAAATAGGGCAGTCCTTGCGCCCCCTATGTGAAGATACCCTGTAGGACTTGGAGCAAACCGCACTCTTACTTCTTTAGACAAACCACACCCCCACGGTCACTTAATGTGTATAGCGTGCACAGGACAGTTCTCCTCGGCAGCCTCACAGCACCCGGCATAGTCACAGCCATCTGGGTCAATTACCTCAGATTTGCCGGTTTCTTCTGGAACATGAAACACCGCAGGACATAACTCCTCACACCTGCCGCAGCCAATACAGGTCCCCTCATCCACCATTACATTCATAACGCTACAATTGTAACATAAACATGTGTAAAGATAGCAAATGTGGTGGATTTTGTGCGCTGAGGCTACAATGTCTTATTTCTACCTTTTATATAAATATGACATGTCTATCAGGTGATAATACGTTGGCTTGCATGCTTTTCTCAGTTTTTTCATCTGAATTTTGTTATAGTTTGTATTATAGTTTTTGCAGAGTTTAAAGTGGTATTATATAGGTATAGGTTAGTGCTATGATTTTTTCATTTTAAATATTAGAGGCGGCTTAAATATTTTTTAATGTGACAGTGCTTGACAGATGTGTTGTTTTTTGTGTAATATGTGCTACGTTTGAAAGGAGGTTAGTTATGTTGGACTTAGAGAAGGAGTATAAAGCACTCATAGATGCCTGCGCTAAGGAGAAAAGGGACCATGCAATTGAAAATGGGCATTCCAAGCATGCAGCTTACTTGTTGACTAAGTTTTTTGAAACCGCAATAACCAAAGTGAATATTTACAGCGGTGCTCTTTCTAACGAAGTATTTGGTGACTCTGACTTGCAGGCTACTGCTCTTGACTTTATTGGCAGGGAGAACACTAAACTTACCATTGTCGTTGAAACTGATGTGAGAGAAGACGAGCCCATTAACAAATTTGTTGAGTTCCTCTCCAAATCCGATAAGAAAAATATAGATATTAGGTTGTTTAATATTTCTGAAAAGAAAGGTATAAACCATTTCGCCGTCATGGATGAGAGCGGCTATAGATTTGAAATAGATGAAAAAAAGATGAAGGCTATAGCTAATTTTGGAGATAAAAAAATGACTGATAAATTATACAAAATATTTGACTACCTATGTAAGAATTCAGAGAGTATTTTTTCTCAAGACTTAGTTCTCCAGGGTGAATTGGCGTATTAGTTGTATAGTTTACTTGAGCTGATTTCTATTGTCCAGGTGGTTGTGGGTGTTGGGTTTGCGTATCTTCAGTTTGACCAATTTAATTTTACTAAAATGATGACTGATAAAATAATGGAGTTTATCACTAAGACGTTAAATGGAAGTAATAGATCATATGCTCCTGAAAACATAGGAGAAGAGCATGATCGTATAATTTCTTTGGTAAGCATGATGCTTGTAAAGAAATCAAATTGGACATTATTAATATTCAAACAAAAATTTGGAACTACAATGACAGATTTATAATTTTAGTGTTTTTAATATGTTCTTCTCTTTTATTAGTTTCATTAGTTGGTCTGGATGTCAAATCATTTGAAAGTAAACATAATCATTTTTCACTTTATTTGTTTTACACCTTATACTGGATTGAAATTGCTGGTTTTATACTACCTATTATTTTTATATTGATAGGAAATCGGCTGGTAGGTAATGTAAATGAAGCATTTGCTTATTATGAGTTTGATACTCCTTACGTGAAACTACGAGGACAATATAAGGATTTGTTAAACTCATTGCTTGATCCTAATGAACTTCCCAAATTAGCATCAAAAATGGCAGACGATATTATTAAGACTCTGCATAAGTAGTATGTGGTGTGTATCTAAGTGTCATCACGTCAAAATTTAAGAATTACAGTACATAATTTCGCCGGTTTGAGACATATCATAGCCGCCCATTTTTGTGACGATTTCCCTGAATTCCGTATCATTTCTGATTATATTAAACAGCGCTTCAACCATGGGTAATTTGTAGGTTTCCCTTTTCATCAGAAAATCGTATCGCTCCTGTGTAACGGGTATAAAATCAAGATTAAGCGCAACTGCTGCCGATAATATCCCCATACCGGTATCGGCTACCCCTGAGGCTACCGCTGAGGCCACCGCCATGTGCGTGTATTCAATGCGGTCATAACCCTTAACCATATCTGCCGAGATACCCACCTCTCTGAGACACTTATCGGTTAACAGCCTTGTACCCGTGCCTGCCTGACGGTTTATAAATATAACATCCGGGCGTTTAAGGTCATTGATTGACAATATCCCCTTTGGATTGCCACGCTTCACTATAAGCCCCTGCTCTCTGTGAACAAGATTTATTAATATCACATCCTCACCGGCAAGAAATTTTTCTATAAATGGCACATTATATGTCCCCGAGGCCTCATCCAAAAGATGGGTCCCTGCAATGTGAGCCTCCCCGCGCTTAATAGCCATTAAGCCTCCCATTGAACCCACATGAGCCGATGACAACGAATATGGTGTGCGTTTTCTCAGAAGATTAAACAAAACATCCAGCGTGTTGTCATGAGAGCCGATACACACTATCGTATTTGTGATGTCAGAGACAGGCGTAATCAACTCAATTCCAATTTTAGTTCCAGCGCCCACTCCTTCACTCATTGCCGGTATTCTTAGAATGCCGTCCGCCCGCACTAAAGACATCATAGCTCCGGCTCCTCGGCTTAACGGAGTGGCGATAAACTCACCATCTGCCACCATGCCAACCTTCACACGGACAAATTCCTCTTGTCCAACGGTGGAGCTGATGTTACGTGAGTTAACAGCCGTGATAGAGTTAATCGCAGTGTCTGAAACTCCCAGCCACGTAAGAATCATCAGTTTTACGAAAAGATTATACGTTAAATAAGTGCTGACTGGAAAGCCGGGAATTCCTATCACAGGTTTATTCTGAACAAAACCAAGAAGAAGGGGTCTTCCTGGTTTTATATTAACCCCATGGACTATTATATAGCCTAATTCGGCAATCGCCATTGTTGTAAAATCCCGCTTACCAGCAGATGAGCCAGCTATGACAAGCACCATGTCGGCCTCTTTAACACCTTTCAAAATTGCGGCTTTAAGCTCTGAAAGGTCATCCCGCACAATGTCATATCGCAGTCCGGTTGCGCCAAGCTCTTCAGTCATTGCCTTTAGCATAGCAGAGTTGGAATCCACCACCTGTCCGTGTTGGGGCAAAACACATGGCGGCACAAGTTCATTACCGGTAGGGATTATGGCTGCGACTGGTTTCTTTCGCACCGGAACCTCTATGTAACCGCCCGCAAGAAGAGCACCTACATCCATTGGGCGGATTCGGTGGTTTTCGGGCAGTATCAACTCGGTTGCCACAATGTCCTCTCCGGTTACTCTAACGTTTTTATAAGGCGTCACAGGAGCGATTATCTCTATGAAGTTGTCGTTGCCCGTTGTTACTGTGTTTATATCTTCAATCATAATAACGGCGTTAAATGGCTCAGGAATTGGCTCCCCTGTGTTTATATAGACTGCGGCGTCGGGAATTTTTAATAAAAGAGGATTGGTTTCATTTGCGCCAAATGTCTCTTCAAACCTGACGGCATAGCCATCCATTGCTGATGAGTGAAACGCGGGAGATGACACTTTAGCAGGGAGCGCCTCAGCAGTTACAGCGCCACAGGAAAGCGTTGTACTAATAAGCTCCGAACCCAGAGGCTTATCAAGACCTTTTTCCTTAAGAGCCGCCGCCCACTTCTTTTGCGCCTCATCAAGCGCAATACTGTCGATATAGACGCTTCTTTTCATAACCAACTCCCATTTCGTACTATACTAACTCTTTTAGGGATTTGTCCAATTTGCTGTAAAGTAAGACACCCCAAAACATAAAAGTAAAAAAATAATTGCATATGCAGTTAGCTCCGCAAACAAAAAAATGGATTCCTGCTTTCGCAGGAATGACAAGAAAAAAAGGAATGACCTCCCCTAAAGGGGATTCCCCTGTAAAGTGGCCCCCTTTGTCATTCCCGCCTACGAGCGGGAATCCAGTCCTTTTTACTGTATCATTTGCTGACTGAAAAAAATTTACAGGAGTTAACTCAATAAGCATTAAAACTTATTTTAATTTAGAGTAAAATAAGTTTAGAAATTTACTTTAATGATATTGACTTATTCATATTAAAACATTAAACTATAGATAGTTTTAGATATGAACACTGATGAAATACATAAGAAGTACAGTATAAATGCAGGGATTTTTTTTACCATACTGCTTGGCGTTGTTCCTCTATTTCTAACTTTTATTTCTAAAGCGTTGAAAATTGATAGAACTTATGAATATCTGTTAATTGGTTTGTTTTTGTTTTTAACATGGATAGTTACATTGAACTTTTTTAAAAGTTATTCGTCCAAGCTTTTTGAAGAGGCATGTGCAAATCTAAATGGTACCACCGAAAAAATTCATTCAGCTTTGTACGATATTTTTGTATCAAGTTTTCACCAGTGGATTTTTAATGACTCAGAACTAAATAAGCATTATGAAAGCAAAATTCAAAAAGGTAAAGCAATATTAGTAATAACACCTACTTTTCGTAATGACTATAATCAAGGTGATAACTCTACCAGCACTGATTTCTTTAATAACGTTGTAAATAATCTAAAAAGAGGTATAAAATATGTATACATCACACATAAGCCAGTTGCAGTAAAACATTTTGATAAACTCATTGCTTTTCACATGAAAAAATCAGATATTAAACCGCGTGATATCTGGTTGCTCGTTACAACAATTCCTTTGGTTACTGAAATGGTTTACTATCCTCTTGACCCTCCATCGGCTTTTTTTATAATAAATACTGATATAGAAAAATTATATGAAAAAGGAGCAGAGGGACATGTCAAACTAGTGGAGACAAAAAAGAATAGTGAGTTTAATGTAAAAATGGTAAAAGATCAAGACTTTGATAGATTGGAGGATTATATAAAATACATTTTTCAGCATTCAGAAACAGAGGTTTGGGATTTTGATAGTAATGGAATGAAAAAAGACCATAAGGTAAATAATGACGATATCCGTGAATTTAAGTCTTTAACCGGAATATATATCCTATAACTTGTGATTTCCACTAAATTAAACCAGCTGTAGTAATAAAATAGTTTCCCAACTGAAGGTTGCTTCCTTTTGGCAAGTTAAATATACAATGATTAGGGAGAGTAATCTTTTTAAGAAAACATCGGCCCTTGCTTTTTTTCTACTCTCACGATTCAGTAAAAACTCACGTGATTATGATAGTATAACAAATAGGCTGGATGTTGTCGCTGAAATTAATCTCTTTTAGGGAGTGCTATGAAAAAAATAGTTGTCAATCCGGCAATCTTAGGTTGAAAACCAATTATTAAAGGCACAAGAATCACTGTCGGATTCATTCTTGAATTGCTTGCTTCATCTGTTACAGAAGATGAAATCCTCATGGATTATCCACATCTCACAAAAGAAGATATACACGCCTGCCTTGAGTATGCTGCCCACGCATTGTGTCTTTTCTGAGGGAGTCAGGATTGGATGTTATCCATATAAAAGATAAAGGATGGCTTAGAATTCGTAAAGTCTTTGAAGAAGCCTGAAGCACCTCTTAAGCACTATAACCAACACCCTCCCTTGCTACAACCTCACCTACCAGATAAGCCTTATGTCCCAAATCGTTTAATTTTTTAAGTGCGGCAACCGAATCCTCCTTTGATGTTATAACCACATAGCCTATCCCCTGATTAAAAGTGCAGTACATCTCATCCTCCGAGACATTGCCCATCTCTTTTATTAGATCAAATACAGGTGGGCGCTCCCATGCAGTTTTATCAATATGGGCGCCGCAGCCAAGAGGTAAAACACGTGGGACGTTGCCGGTTATGCCGCCTCCGGTTATATGCGCCATCCCTTTTATCTTCACAGTTTCTTTAAGCTGTAAAATTGTCTTTACATATATTGCCGTAGGAACCAAAAGCTCCTCGCCAACAGTTTTTCCAAGCTCTTTAACATATGAATCAACCTTTAACCCTGCAATTTCAAAAAACACTTTTCTGACAAGAGAATATCCATTACTATGAATGCCGCTTGAGGATAGCCCAATTATTGCATCTCCAGCTTTAATAGCAGAGCCGTCCGTTATTTCATCGGAGTTAACAACTCCAACACAAAACCCAGCCATATCATACTCGCCGCTTTCATAAAATCCCGGCATCTCTGCGGTCTCTCCGCCTATTAATGAGCACCCCGCCATCAGACACCCATCTGCTATCCCCTTTATGACCTGCTCCAGCGCCTCCGGCTGCAAATTTGACACCGATAGGTAATCAAGAAAAAACAACGGCTCGGCAGAGGTTGTCAGCACATCATTAACACACATCGCAACAAGATCAATGCCTACTGTATCGTGCTTGCCTGTCATAAATGCAACCTTTAACTTAGTGCCAACGCCGTCTGTGCCGCTTACCAGCACAGGGGAGTGGTATTTTTTAAGGTCAAGTTTAAACAGTGCGCTAAATGGGCCAATTCCTGTAAGCACTTCTTTGCGCAATGTTTTTGCCGCATGAGGGGTTATGCGTTTAACAAAGGCGTCCCCGGCCTCTATATCCACCCCTGCGTTTTTATACGTTAACTGAGGTTTTTTCATCTCTTTTCTGTATCAACACAACAACATCCTTAATTGCTTCAAGGGCAGCGCGAGCTGCCTCCGATTGTGCCGATTTTTTGTTTTTGCCCTCTCCGGTACCAAAACACCTGCCGTTTAACCGCACCTCATAGGTGAATGACTTCTCATGGTCAGTGCCGGCTTCTGCTGCAAGCACGTACTCGGGGAGTTCTGCATATAGCTTTTGACCCAGTTCTTGAAGCTCTGTTTTATAATCAAAACATCGCTGTTTAACCACAAGCTCTTCTATTTCCTTTTTGTAAAGGTTAAGGACAACCTCTTTGGCTTTGTCGTAGTCGGAGTCAAGGAACACGGCCCCTATTATTGCCTCCATGGAGTTAGCCAGCAACGAGGCTTTCTCTCGCCCCCCTGTCAACTCCTCACCTTTCCCAAGGCGCAGGTAACTACCGAGGTTAAGCCCTATGGCTATTCGGTGAAGCATCTTTTTTGACACAAGATAGGATTTCATTTTAGACATTTCAGATTCCGTGAAAATAGCGGCTTCGTTAAACAGAGCCTCTGTTATAGCAAGCCCAAGGACAGAATCACCAAGAAACTCTATACGTTCATTATACTTGCGGCTTTTATCCGAGCACTCGTGATAGTATGACCTGTGAGTTATAGCCTCTTCAAGGAGTTTTTTGTTAACAAAATAATAGCCGAGCGCCTCCTCAAGCATTCGTTACCGGTTATGTCCTGCTCTGAGAGAACTTTTTAAATATTACACATGCGTTAGTGCCGCCAAAACCAAATGAGTTTGACATAGCATACTCAATTTTAGCATCCCGCGCTGTGTGAGGCACATAGTCAAGATCGCACTCTGGGTCTGGCTCATCGAGGTTTATGGTTGGAAGGACAATTGCGTTATATAAACTAAGAGTACAAAACACGGCCTCAACGCCACCTGATGCCCCCAGCAGATGCCCGGTCATTGATTTTGTAGAACTTACCATCATTTTATAGGCATGGTCTTTAAACACATACTTTATCGCCATAGATTCAAGCTCATCGTTAAACTTAGTGGATGTTCCGTGAGCATTGATGTAGTCAATTTTTTCATAAGGCACGCCGGCATCTTTTACTGCGGCGGCCATACACCTGCGAGCGCCTTCACCCTCAGGCGCCGGTGAGGTTATGTGGTAGGCATCGCCTGTCATAGCGTACCCAACTATCTCGGCATATATTTTAGCATCTCTTTTAAGTGCATGTTCAAGGTTTTCAAGTACGAGTATTCCCGCCCCCTCGCCCATAACAAAGCCGTCACGATTTAGTTCAAACGGGCGGCTGGCCTTTTGAGGCTCATCGTTTCTCCTTGAAAGCGCTTTCATTACGGTAAACCCTGATATTGAAAGCGGAGTTATCACAGACTCTGTTCCGCCTGCTATCATAACATCAGCATCCCCGCGCTGAATTATCTTAAATGCGTCTCCGATTGCGTGATTACCGGAGGCACAAGCTGTTGCTACAGCTGAGTTAGGACCCTTAGCGCCTGTCAGCATTGAGACATTTCCGGCAGCCAGGTTAATTATCAACATTGGGATAAAAAACGGCGACACCTTTTTATAACCACCGTCAAGATAGCCCTTGTAATAGCGCTCGATAGCGGGCAAACCGCCTATCCCTGAACCTATATAGACGCCTGCTCTGTCTGCGTTTTCTTCAGTTATTTTCAACCCGGAGTCTTTTACTGCCATATCAGAGGCGCCTATTGCAAAGTGGATAAATCTGTCCATCTTCTTGATTTCTTTGGGATGTATGTAGGTCTCAGGATTGAAGTCATCTACTTCACCTGCTATTTGCACAGGAATATCAGGATCATCAAAGCGTGTGATTCGCCCGATACCGGACTTACCGGCCACAAGCGCCTCCCATGATTTCTCTACCCCCGTGCCAAGAGGAGTTATCAGCCCAAGCCCCGTTACTACAACTCTTGCCTTTGCCATATGCCTCCTTTTACGTAAATTCCGGCGGCTGCCCCGAACTTTACCTATTGACCAAGCTTTTTCTTTATGTAGTTGACGGCATCCTCAACCTTTGTGATTTTCTCTGCGTCCTCATCCGGAATCTGAACCGAAAAAGCCTCCTCAAAAGCCATTACAAGCTCTACAGTATCCAGTGAGTCTGCTCCAAGATCTTCTACAAAAGAAGCCTCCGGTTTTATCTGAGCCAACTCTATGCCCAACTGCTTAGATATTATCTCTTTTACTTTTTCCTCTACATTTACCGACATTAAATTAACCTCCGTTTATTTATATATTAATTTCAGTGTTCATCTGTACGTGTATGCAGCAATCTACATATACATCCCGCCGTTTACGTGTATGACATTTCCGGTGATATACATAGCCGATTCTGAGGCGAGAAATGCCACAGCATTAGCAACATCAGAGACCTCGCCAAAACGTCCCATAGGGATAGAGTTAAACATATCCTCTTTAACTTTATCCGGCAGCGCTTCAGTCATAGCGGTTTTAATAAAGCCAGGTGCTACGGCATTAACTGTTATATTTCTTTTAGCATACTCTTTAGCGGTAGTTTTTGTAAGCCCTATTATACCGGCCTTAGAGGCGCTGTAATTGGCCTGTCCAGCATTGCCTATAAAGGCTACGATAGAGGCAATGTTAACTATTCTGCCATATCTTTGCTTAGACATGGTTTTAAGAGCCTCCTTAGAGCACAGAAATACGCTCTTTAGATTTACATTTATCACGGCATCCCAATCCTCGTCCTTCATTCTCATTATTAGGGAATCTTTGGTGATACCGGCGTTATTGATAAGTATGTCAAGTTGTCCAAACTGTGCCGTAATAGCGGAAAAGGCTTCGGTGACCTCTTTGGAGTTTGACACATCAAATTTAACGGCCATAGTTTTTACGCCAAATGTTGCGATTTCTGCGGCAGTTTTTTGTGCCTCCTCAAGATTAACATCAGAAATTACCACATTAGCCCCTCTTTGAGCCAACACCTCTGCTATCGCCTTTCCTATCCCTCTGGCTGAACCAGTTACCAATGCTACACGATCTTTCATTAGGCTCTTACACCTCCACTTGTCTGCTTAATTCTGTCAGACATCAATTTTAGCAAAAAAATAAAAAAATATTCCACATCAAAAAAATCACTGCCATTATAACCTATCTTGAGGATTTATGTACAGGTGTAATATTTGGTAAAAAACATTAAATAGTTATTTACTACAGCCGCAAGATGAGCAAGCACAAACACCCTTGTTTTTAGCCTTATCAAGCGCCTCTTTACCCTCTTTAACTGAAAAAGCAGCTATGGCAATGGCTCCGATACTATCCAATCCGGCTATTTTTGTAACCTCATAGCCAACACTTGCTGCAAGCAGCACTACCGACAGATACAGACATGTGCGTGTGCAGGCGGCATCGGATAGTATTGCCTCAGAACCAAGTGCCTTTCCGACTCTGGTCTTGTAGTGAATAAGCGAGAGCATTGAGACAATGGAAACAATTGCCACCACTATTCCTGCTATTGTTGTAACCGGTTTTTTACCAGCTATAAAGTTATAAACAGAAGTAATGGCAAGTCCAGCCGCTAAAACGTAGAAAGCCCTGCCGGTTACTTTTAAAGCTGTCTCTTCAAAAGCATCCTGTGTAATAGTGTTTGAACCGGCGTCTCCTTTCATCCGCACGACCATGTGCCATATCCCTATGCCGGAAACCACCTCGGCAAAGGAATCCAGCCCAAACCCAAAAAGAGACATTGTGTCATCATCAAGTCCAAAATAGACAGATACCACTCCCTCTATGATGTTATAAAACACTGTTATCACAGAAAGCAGATATGCCAGACCCAACAGCCCCTCTCTGTCTTTTAATGAAACTTTCACTTAGTTTTAAGATTACCCCTTTCTTTTAATTAAAATGCTAAAATATTATAAACTAAACAAGACAAATAATGTGTACAAAAGTTATTTAATAGTAGGCATGGGCGGGTTTCTTGGAGCCGTTGCCCGTTACGCCTTAGGCGGTTGGATTGGGAGGCGCTTTGGGAGCAGTTTCCCATGGGGGACACTATTCATAAATGTAAGCGGAAGTTTCTTTATAGCGTTGGTAATGGCAATTTGTGCGGAAAAGTATATGGTTAATCCCCAGTGGAGGTTGTTTCTTGCAGTGGGATTTCTTGGAGCATATACAACGTTTTCCACCTTTGAGTATGAAACAGGGCAGTTACTGAGGGGCGGGGAGTTTCTCTACGCCGCTTTAAATGTGGTATTAAGCGTAGTGGTCGGCTTTATCGCCTTAAAGTTAGGGGAAACACTTGCTAAACTTATATGAGGAGTGAGAAATAGTTATGATTATTAAAGGAGCTGCTAAAAAACTAACCATCTACGTGGATGAAAATGAAAAATACGGAGATAAGCCCGTGTATGAGGTAGTTATAGAGCTTTTTTTAAAGAAGGGAATAAACGGTGTCACTCTCTTTAAGGGTACTGCGGGGTTTGGCAGAGGAGCAGTGGTTCACACGTCAAAAATACTTGAACTTTCTGAAAACCTTCCCATAAAAATAGAAGCAATTGACACGCAGGCAGCAATAAACAGTGTGCTTCCCGATATTTACCTGATTGTTGACAAAGGGCTTATTGAAATCAGTGACACTGAGATAGTCAAATGGGAAAAGCGTGCCGTAGCGCCGGAAATATCGGACACTACTAAACGCATAAGTACCCGATACGCAGCAAAGGTGCTTCAGATAATGATAAATGAAAACGATAAGTGGGAGGGGCAGCCCATGACTGAAGCGCTCTTAAAAAGGTTTGCCATGGAGGAGATTACCGGTGTAACAGTTTTCAAGGGCATTACCGGATACGGTAGTCACAAGGAGATCCACAAGCACAGATTTTTTTCTCTGACTGACGGTCTGCCGGTGCTTATGGTTATTGTTGAGACGGAGGATAAAATGGAAAGAGCGCTTCAGGCGATAGACGATATGCTTAAGGAGGGGATAGTGTCAGTTTGTGATGTAAACGTGGTGAGATATTCAATGGAAATGTGTAAGGAATAATGTCTGACAACGACCGACGTGTAATATTAGATGAGATGAGTGTTCTGTATGTGGAGGATGAGGCTGCTGTGCGGCTAAGCGTGGGAGAGTCGCTAACGGGACTTTGCCGCAATCTCTATATGGCATCAAACGGCAAAGAGGGACTGGATATTTATTTAGCATACCGGCCTGATATTGTGATAACCGACATTCGTATGCCAAAGATGAACGGTCTCACTATGGTTCGGGAAATAAAGAAAGAAAATCCAAAAGTTCAGGTGATTATCACCACTGCCTTCAGTGACAAAGACATGCTTATTGAATCAATAGAGGTTGGCGTCAGTCAGTACGTATAAAACCAATCAACACCGACAAGCTTCTTGAGGCGCTAACACGATGTGCAGAGCTGGCTTATACAGAGAGAGCATTTAAGGAAAGCCACGATTTATTTAAAAATCTTGCCTCAGAACAGGAACTGCTCTTAGTGCAGCAGTCTAAGATGGCTGCCATAGGAGAGATGATAGGCGCAATAGCCCACCAGTGGCGACAGCCCCTTAATGTTATATCTCTCATACTGTATGACCTTCAGGATGCCTTCGCTGACGGAGAGCTTGACAGCGACTATTTGAATAAGTCCGTAGAAGAATCAGTGAGCCAGATAGATTTTATGTCAAAAGCAATTGAGGCTTTCAGAAATTTTCTAAAACCCTCTAAGAAAAAAGAGCTTTTTAATATAGTTCAGTCAATTAAAGAGACTCTCCTTCTTTTTGAAACCATGCTGAAAAACGTTGGGATAACAGTGAATTTAGACTTTAATGACAATTCAGTGATAGAGGTTGAAGGATTTGCTAACGAGTTTAAGCAGGTGATTTTTAATATAATTAATAATGCACGTGATGCCATTGAAGGAAATCGAGCAGCGACAAACTCCCGCATAAAGGGCAGGATAGATATAACCGGATGGTGCTCAGATAATCGGGTTGTAGTGGAAATAAGCGACAACGGCGGCGGCATCTCAGAGGCGGCTTTGGGAAAAGTGTTTGACGCCTACTTTACAACAAAAGATGATAAAAAGGGCACAGGCATTGGTATGTACATGTCAAGGACGATAATAGAGAAAAACATGGGCGGCAGGCTCACTGCGTCAAACAGGGGAGATGGCGCCGTCTTTACTATAGAATTAAACGCATCACAGGACGGGAGTGTCAGCTAAACCATCTTTGGCATGAGAGGTGAGAACCATTTCCTTGATTTTAGTGGTTGCCCCTCTGAGTCTTTTGCTAAAGATATGGGCAAGTTTCTTAAACAGCTTCAGTGTTATAATATCGTCATAGCCCACCATGATGCGTTTGTCAAATTCCAGTAAAATTACATCGTCAAAAGCTTTAGCTTTAGCAGAACGAGGCTGGCCGTCCAAAATAGCCATCTCACCAAAGCAACTACCTCTTTTTAGTCTTGCAAGGGTCTCTTCGCGTTTTTTGCCGATTTTTTTTGAAATGCTTACAACACCATCCACTATCACGTAAAACCTGTCACCAGGCTGTCCCTCGTCAAAAATCAAATCTCCCTCGGCATACTTTCTGCATTTGGAAATTCTCAAAAGAGTCATCAACTCCTCGTCGGTGAGAAAGGAAAAGAAATCCAGATCGCGGATTTTTCTGATAGTCTTGGTTATTGCCATGGGGACACTTCTGATTGCATCGTCTATTGCTTTTTTAACGTCTTCAATCTGATACGGATACTGCAAAACCGCACTGACTCCCTCTTTGTACATTTTTTTAAGGTCAGAGGCCTCCATCTCAGCGTCTATAAGAAGAATAACTCTTATGCTGTAGTGTTCTCTTAGCTCTTTAAAAAAATTTTCCTCATAGGAGATAACAGTGAAATAATCTGCCATAAGTATCTCGTAGTGTTCAGTTTTAAGGATATTGAAAACACTTAGCGGCTTTGTTACTCCTGCAACCTGCGGATAACCCATATAGCTGAGAGTTCCTTTTGCAAAATCAAGACCCCTCTGGTCATGAATCAACACCAGAATCTTCAACTCTTCGCCCATGCGGTGATTGTAAATTATCTGACGTTAAATGTCAATTACCCTAAGCTGATTAATATCAGAAGCTTACCTTTACGCCGCCATAGATTATGCGTCCGTTGTAGAGACGGTTGGCATAGAAAATAAGGGAGTCATTAAAAATATTGTTACCCTTTACAAAAAGTCCCACATTCACATTATTATCTCTATATACGTCTTTGGTGAGATTAATATCAAAAATCATGGCGTTATTTCCCAAAAATGTGTAGTAATTATCGTATTTGGAGGGGTTATAGTACCATCTGATATAGTGGCCTTTTAGTGAAGCGTTTAAAACTTTAGGGTTGCGGTATTCAACTCCTAAATCATAACTGTATTGAGGTGTATCTTCAACTTTCTGTCCGGTATCCTCATCTTTTGTATCGGTAAACGTAAAGCCCAAAGTAATGATTGTATGATAAATCGGTACAGTTTCAGTTTCTATCTCAAACCCCTGACGGATTTGTCTCATGTCGTTTTGCATCTGATAGGTGTTTGACGATACTGTTTTCATAGTAAAAGCATCCCAGACGTCATGCCTGAAAAGAGATGTCTTAAACCACAGGTATTTTAGTATGCCGCTTTCTATCCCTGCCTGATAAGAGAGCACCTTTTCTACTTTTAAGTCTGGATTTGCGAGATAAGAGGAATCCCCAGCTTTTATAGTTACTAAGGAGTACTTGGCAGGGACGGAGTTAAACCCTCTGGTTACGAAAAACCGCAGGATGGTCGTTTTACCTAAATCGTATGTGACTCCAAACCCGGGACTTACAAATGCTCCGCCCTGTGTGAGCCAGTCGTATCTGATGCCGGGCGTTATAGTAAATTTACTAACCGGAATGGTATCGTTGACAAAAACCGCCCACTTTTTAAAATTAGCCTTGCCTCCCTCCAATGTGTCTGTCTTAAGAGTTTGGTAATCGTAATCGCCGCCGGTCACAACTGAGTGCCCGTAAGCACTCCATTTGACGTTTACAGTTGCGCCATAGTCGTTTTCACTTACAATCTCGTTTCCACCTCTCATCACGACATCATGGTCAAACGCTGAGTTCCTTAGTGAAACGTTAAGGTCAACTGATTCACTTAGTTTGGAGTTTATGCTAAGTGTAGTAAATTATAGTGGATCCCAAATATGAGACAATCAGTTAAGATAGAGCTGGTTGTAATGAATGGGAGGATAAAATGAAAAACAGACGGAAGTTTGGCAAAGAGTACAAAGCAAAAGTAGCAATAGAAGCGCTCAAAGGTCAGAGGACAGCCAATGAGATAGCGCAGGAATTTGATATTCATGTGAACCAGGTGAATGAATGGAAAAAGCATTTAGTAGAAGGGGCGTCAACGTTATTTAATGGAGTGCAAGAAAATTCTCAGGCGGCATATGAATCAGAGCGAGAGCGGTTATATAGTCAAATAGGGAAGTTGCAAGTAGAAGTGGACTGGCTAAAAAAAAAGAGCCTGTTACTTGCGCAACGGTAAGTGAGAAACGAGCGATGATAGAGCCAGCAAATAAGGAATTGAGTATTCGTCAGCAGTGTAACCTGCTAAGCCTTCCACGCTCCAGTTATTATCGTCAGGCAGTACCGGAGAGCGAGGAGAATTTGAAGGTGATGAGGGCAATAGATGAGCAGTACACAATGCATCCATGGTATGGAAGCCGCACAATGGTTTACATTCTTTTCCGAGCAGGATATAAAGTAAATCGCAAGCGAGTAAAGCGTTTGATGATGTTGATGGGTCTTGTATCTATAGCACCCAGAAAAAGAACGACAGTACGGAATAAGCAACATAAAGTTTACCCTTATCTACTGCGATTATTAGATATTACTATCATCAACCAAGTCTGGTGCAGTGATATAACGTATATTCGAATGAGACATGGCTTTGTGTATCTGACAGCAGTAATGGACTGGTATAGCCGCTATGTGCTGTCATGGGAGGTGTCAGTGACAATGGATGATGGTTTTTGCGTAAGTAGCCTTGAGCGAGCCCTTAGGCTCTATGGCAGTCCTGAGATATTCAACACAGATCAAGGCAGCCAGTATACAGGGGCAGCGTTTATCAATGTGCTTCAGAGCAATGGGATTCGGATAAGTATGGATGGCAGAGGACGGGCTATGGATAATATCATGATTGAGCGGCTGTGGCGCAGTGTCAAGTATGAGGAGGTTTATATAAAAGATTATGAAACTGTTGATGAGTTGATTAAAGCGCTAAGGAGCTATTTTGATTTTTATAACAATGAGCGTCCGCATTCTACGCTTAGAGGCAAAACACCTGCCGAGGTTTATAAAAGCTCTGATTTTGCGATGGCGGCGTAAGGATGCATTACCCTATCCCTTACCCTTATACTAACAGACTAAATACCCTCTTAGAGGGCTATACCTTAAGTCCACTAAAAAGTGGTCTTGACAATGGGGTCCACTATAAATAAAGAATTGTTAAAATCTACAAGTTCAGGTTTAATTGGCTCATTTGAGACCTTCTTATACCCAAGAGTGAACCTCATAACTGTATTTTCTGATAAAGCAACTTTTAGTTTAGTGTAGAAGTTGTGCTGATCGTTTAAAAGCTCAGAATTATATCCATCAGAATATTGCCTGCCATAAAACACGTAATACCCTATGGGGCCAACAGTACCGTTTAGCGCTGCACGGTCATCCTGGGTTTTATAGAATCCATAAGAACCCTGAAGTTTCACACTGATTGGTTTTTCACTGTAACTGTCCTTCGTTATAATGTTAATGATACCGCCAAGCGAGGAGCCCCATGCGGCGGAGGCAGGCCCCTTAATAATTTCTATTCTTTCTATATTTTCCACAGGAATGCTCTGTAAAGTGATAGTGCCCAAAGATATATCATTTAAAGTCACTCCGTCTATTATGACTCGCACGTGATTTGTTGTCTCTGTGCCTTGAATGTGTGACTCCACACCTATCCCGCCTGGAATCATCAATGCTTGTATGCCGACAACATATTTTAAAACATCGGCAAGAGTAACGGCTCCAATTGCCTCTATGTCTGAAGCGGTGATTACTGCAATGTTTTCAGCCACCTGAGATGTTGACTTAAGATACCTGGTAGGAGTTATAACCAAATACTCCTTTTTAAAATACATGGAAAGCACCTTCTCATCGTTGTCATCAGTCCATGACAGCGCAAGGGTGCTTGAACATAGCACCAAAATAGAAATCAGGAGAATTTTAAAAATAGTCTTCATTTCATTAGCGCATATTGTAACTTAAATGCCAATTAAATTTAAATGCTTATATACTTAACTCAGGTACATAGTTTTATGTCTGCTAAAGATACATTAAAAAGGACTGGATTCCCGCTCGGAGGCGGGAATGACAAAGGGGGGTCCATTTCTTTTTTTTGTCATTCCTGCGAAGGCAGGAATCCAGTTTTTTCTTTGCGGAGCTAAGGGCATGGGCAATTACATTTATATTATTTTGGTTTATATAAGCGATGGAGAAGGCTTGGCAATAGTACCTTCGGGTTAATATAAATATACTGTTCTTAATAGATTTTCAAGGACACTGCCGACGGGGGGACTCGAACCCCCATAGGTTACCCTACACGCCCCTCAAACGTGCGTGTCTACCAGTTCCACCACATCGGCATAATACAACGTTATTATACTACAAAAAACCACTTTTTTCAACTTTTATTTATACCGCAGCACATCTGCAAACGGTCACTCGTCATCTGTTTTTTTCTTAACATCGGTAGTAGTCTTTTTCTTTGTCTTTTGAGTATCGGTGGTCAATTTTTTCTTATCTGTCTTCTTATCAATTTTCGCTGGCAGTTTTTTTACATCAGTTTTGCTGGTATCAGTGCCACCGATTTTTTCAAGTAATTGCTTGGCCTGTTCAGCCTCCTTTGACTGTGGATGCTCCTCAATTAGCTGATGAAGAATGGTCTTGGCAGTTTTTGTGTCCTTGAGTTCGTTAAATGCCATTGCCTGTTTTAACTTTGCTCCGGGAACCTTAGTGCTGCTTGGGTATTTTTTTATCACAACATCAAACCCCAATATCGCATCCTCATAGTTTCCCTCTTTGAAGTACGAATCAGCTATCCAGAAGTGACAATTTGGCACAAACGGGCTTGCCGGAAAATCTTTTATAACCCGATTAAATTTATCTCGTGCCTCTTTTGGTTTGCCAGAGAGGAGGTCTTTGTAGGCATCCTCATAGAGAGTTTTAGTGTCGGCTGTGTCCTCAGGTTTAGCGGCAACTTGTTGCTGCTGCTGAGGAGGAGGGGTTTCCTGGGGCTTTAGCTGCGCAGGCGGTGGCGTTTGTGCAACTTGAGTCTGTGCAACTTGCGGCGACTTTTGCTGGGGTGCCGTCACAGGCTTTCCTTGAATCACCTTTATCTCATTTTCAAGCGCCTCCAGCTGCGCCTTAAGCACATCTCTGTCTGTTTTTGTCTCAGCAAACATTCTGTCATCATAGTACTTCCTCTCATCAAATCGCCCTGACAACTGTTGAAGCTCTCTGGTCAGATGTACCACTTTTGAGTTCAGTGTCTCCTGATTTTCTCTTATTGCTGAAAGAACATCGGTCTTTGCTCCTGTCTTTGACGTGTCTGTCATTGATAAGCGTTTTTGAATTTCGGTTATCTCCTGTTTTTGTCCAAGTTGGACTTTTCTCAGTTCGATAATCTCATTTTTCATTGTGCTGTACTCACCGTCCTGCGCACAAGCACACAAAGCCGCCAAAGAGACAACAGCGCATACTTTCAAAAATTTTAAACGCAAAATGTTGTCCTCCTATGCTATCTGTTTAAAATGAAGTGAGCCCTTCTGTTCATTCCCCAGCAGCTTTCGTTCTCTTCGGTGCAAATAGGTTTTTCTTTGCCTAAACTCATGGTATCTATTCTGTCGGCCGGAACTCCAAGAGATACCATATAGTTTTTAACCGACATTGCCCTTTGATCTCCCAGAGCCAGGTTATATTCGCTTGAGCCTCTGTCATCACAATGCCCCTCTATGATAAGCGTAACAGAGGGATGTTTTAGCAGCCAGTCCGTTTTTAGCCTCAAAGACGCCTTGTCCTCGTCTAATATATCATACTTGTTGTATGGAAAATGTACATCAGTAAAGATTGTATTCATTACATTTCTCAACTGCTCATCTGTTAAGGACTTATCACTTATCCCCTCTTTGTTGATTGAAATGCCATCGTCTGTATTTTGTGTTTTTACATTTTTAAGTCTTTGGCTGTCATCTTTCACTTTGGAGTCGCTTGCACACCCTGCTGCAAATACTAAAAGCGACAAAAGTAATACTAAATATTTCATCAGTGATCCCCCTTAGGTTTAATGTGACCATGAAGGGCCAAAGGCCCTTATGTTTCTTGGAGTTATTCTCCTTTGCTGTTGTCCGTCTGCATTCATTATATATACACCCTTTGCGCCGTCACGCGTAGATGTGAAGGTAATGTATCTGCCATCCGGCGAAAAAGAAGGCTCATCGTTTGTCCCCTCATGTGTTAACTGAGTCAGTGCGCCGCCGTCTGGATTTACCGTAAATATCTGGAACTGTCCTCCCCGTATTGAGGCAAACACAATCTTGTCCCCTGCCGGAGACCACTCAGGGGACGTGCTATAATTACCTTCATAGGATATTCTCCTTACGTCTGTGCCGTCAAGCAGCATAGTGTATATTTGCGGGGTCGTGCTTTTGTCAGATACAAACACAATTCTGCTGCCGTCAGGGGAGGGTGAAGGGGAGACCTCTATGCCGTCAGAATAAGTGATGCGGCTTAAGACTTTCGTTGTAATATGCAGCATGTAAATGTCTGGGGAGCCTTTGCTTGATGACGACAAAAGAAGATACTTACCATCCGGTGTAAAATCTCCGGCAAGGTTGGTTCCCGGTGAAGAGAAGAAAGAAGATTCCGTAGCGCTGTCAAAATCCAGCATGAAAATCCCCCATTTACCGTTTCTAAGTGATGAGTAGGCTAATTTTTTACCATCAGGCGCCCAGTGGGGTTTCATCGTGATACTGCCGCGGCTCACTATCTTTTTCATCCTCTCTCCGTCATAGTCCATAAGGAAAATAGAGCGTCCTTCTCCAGTCTGACCTGCAAAGGCGATTTTTGAGCTGAAAATCCCCTTTTGACCGGTTATTGCCTCATATATGTCATCGGCTATGCGGTGAGCAAGGGGTCTTATCAAATCCTTTCTTGTTACATATTGTTTTTTCATCATTGTGTTTGCCTCTGTAACATCATACACGGTTACAGTGGCACTCATCTCACCGTTTGGGTTCATCTCAAGGGTACCTTTTACAACGGCATCCACACCAAGCGGTCTCCAGTTGTTGGGGCTGAAAGGCGACCCTGGACCCTCTACCTGTCTGGACTTATCCAGCATTGCAAACACACCGGTGAAACCCAAATCAGACTCCACAGTGTCTGAGACCTCTTTACCCTCCAGAAGTCCAGGAAAGTCCTGAACGGCAATAGGCAATTTCCTCATTCCTGGTGATGTTATGTCCACATAGAGCCTTGCATCGGCACTTGCGTAAAAAATCAAAACAAGAACTGTTAAGAAAAAACCTTCCATAAACATCTTTCTCGTAGTCAAACTGTATCCCCCATAAAATTATTATAAATCATCCTTAAAGTTTATACCTAATTCAAAATTATCATAAGGCGGCTGTGGCAAAGGAACAGACTTTGTAACAGCTGCAAGCGCAGAGCGGTCATAGAATGTATTTCCTGATTTCTTTTCGAGCTGTATGTTTTCTATTTGGCCGTTCCTCTTTATAGTAAATGTAACCACAGCGAGCAGTCCTTTTTTCCCAGCCTCAGGATATACCCATCTTTTCTTGATGTGAGCGCTGACCGTAGCCGCATACTCATCCGTTATGACGTTACCGGTAGATGGCATCGCTCCTTGCCCTGTTCCTGAGACATGCTGCCCCGGCTTTGTACTCGTTTTTCCCACATCTACGACTGCCCTTTGCATAGCGTGCTGCTGGATTTTCTTTTTAGCTTTCAACGCTGCTATCCTGTCCTCAACAGATGTGGTATCCTCCTTCGGGGTCTCCTTCTTTGAAGGGGTTTCCTCAGATTTAGGTTTTTCTTTCGGTTTAGGCGATTCCTTTGATTTTTCCGGCTTTTTATCCTTTACTTTGACAGGTTCTTTGCCTTTGTCTACTGGTTTTTTAGGCACTTCTTTGGGCTTTTCCGGCTTTTTGACCTCTGGTTCTTTCAGCTCGGTTTTAGCGGGTTTTTCTGGTTCAGTTTTAGTTGGTTTTGCCTCAGCTTCACGCTCCTCAGCCGGTTCTTTAACCTCAGGTTCTACTTGTTTAGGGGCTTTTGGCGGCTCTCCTTTTAAAGGCAGATTTGCAGGCGATGTTTTAGGCAAAGAGACAAGGTTTACAGTGTAAGCCCTCGGCATGGTAAACTCCGGACGTCTGTTAGCGATATAGACCAGCAGCATAAAGGCCGCAGCGTGAATAATCAGAGATGCAATTGCCGCTAACTGAATACTCGGTTGCTTCATTATTTTTCATTTACTTTGGGTTCTGTAACAAGGCCAAGTTTTTCTATGCCTGCCGCTTTTATTTCAGCCATTAATTCGGCTACACGACCATAGGGAACGGTCTTATCCGCTTCAAGATATACATCAGGGTTTATTGTGCTGACGCTCTTTAGTTTATTAATCAGAGCCTCCTCGGTCATTTTCTCTGTGTTTAGGTAAAGCACACCGTCTTTTTTTATAGTAACAGTGAATCTCTCCTGATTTGGAAGAGATGAGCCTTTGGTTTTTGGTAATTCTATGTCCATGCCCTGTTTCATCATAGGAGCTGTAACCATAAAAATCACCAGCAACACCAACATAACGTCAACAAGCGGAGTTACATTAATCTCTGAGAGGGCAGACCTATTTTTTTCTACTTTCAATAATTAGTCCCTCAAAAAAGGCTTGCAGGTCTTCTGAAAAATCCTCCATCTCAACCATCATTCTTTTTGCCATGCTGAGATAGTAATTATAACCGATAACGGCAGGTATCGCTGTAGCAAGACCAGCAGCTGTTGTAATCAGAGCCTCCGCAATACCGGGGGCAACCACGGCAAGAGATGCAGAGCCAGCTGCTCCAATACCTTTGAAAGCGTTCATAATACCCCAAACCGTACCAAACAGCCCTATAAACGGAGTTGTTGAACCGGTTGTGGCAAGAAAGTTCAAATATTTTTCAAGATTAGCGGTCTCAAGCGCACCGTATCTGTTTAATGCTCTTCTTATGCCGTCTGTCCCTGAGACGTCTTTGTCCTCATAGACTGCGGTATAGATATTTGCAAGCGGACTTACTGTGCAGGCCCTAGCTAACTTATGTAACCCGCCAGGTTCCTTACCTGCTCTGAAGTATCTTACAAAATCATTGGATTCCCGCTTGCCCTTTGCAAAAAACCGCCACTTATAAATTATTATGCCCCATGAAACTACCGAAAACACAAGCAGTGTCAACATTACGCCCTTAACAACGTAACCAGCTTGCAAAATTAAATTTATAACTGTCTGTTCCATTAAAGTCCATTGATATTGTACATAATTAAATCAAAGAAAGTCAAATTACTTTTTTTGTGTAATAACGATATGAAAGAAAGCGTTTCCTGTATCGCAGCAAAGTTTATTTTTATGTTACATTAATAGCATAAATATGGCGGATGCGCAGTGAAAAAAATAGTTGTGGTTTTTGTTTTGAGGGAACGGTATGATAACAGCCGGTAAACGCCTTTGTCTTCGCATTTTGACTGTCTGTGCAATAATGTCGGTCTCCTCAGCTCTGTTTTACCTGATTGCCTTATTAATCATTAAAAACAATTTTTATGACAATAATTTCAAAGTATATGTTCTGACATATTCTTTTGTATTTTTTTCATTTATAGGCGCATGTATAATGGTAATTTTTATTTACAGGGACTACAGGAGTAAGAAACGCTTTCTTGAAGAGATAAAGTTATTTTCAGAGATTGTCTATCACGGGAGTTTTCAGGACAGGGTCTATTTTGAGGACTACCCTGATCTGGCTGAGGTGTATCATTTTATAAACAATATAACAAAAAACCTGAAGAAAAAATCTGAAAGGACAGAAGAGGAGCGCTCCCAACTGGACGCAATACTGGAAAGCATTCCAGATGCACTGCTTATTATAGACAATCGTGACGAAGTCGTCTATTTAAACGACAGAGCACGAGAGATGTTTGACTACAAGAGCACACCTGTTTCTCGGACACTTATTGAGATAATAAGGAGTTTCAATCTAAATGTTATGCTTGAGAATGTGAAAAAATTTGACAAAAGCGAATCCGGCGAAATATTTCTTGAGCATCCAGCAGAAAAATACCTCATGGTCAGAATGTCGCCGTTTTACAAAAAAAACGATCTCTCTGGTGTGGTCATTGTCTTTCATGATATTACTGAGTTAAAGAAACTTGAGACAATGAGAAAAGATTTTGTGGCAAACGTATCCCACGAGATACGGACTCCGGTCACTGCCATAAAGGGATTTGCCGAAACCCTTATCGGGGGCGCCTTAACGGATAAAAAGAATGCCGTCAAATTTTTAAACTCGATTGTCTTTCACAGCGAGCGTCTTAATAGGCTGGTTGAAGACCTGCTTACCATCTCAAGTATAGAGCTGGGCGTTATACGAATAAACAAGCAAGGCATTAATCTTGTTGATGTTGTTGACACTGTGGTAGAGACTCTCAGGGCTAAGGCCGCTGAAAAATCACTAACAATTAAAACCTCTTTTACCAGCAGCAATATACCGCTTGTGGCGGACAAGGACAGAGTGGTGCAGGTTTTGATTAATCTTATTGATAACGCTATAAAGTTTACTCAAAATGGGATGATAGAGATAGGCTTTAATGATGACAACTCCAAATGTTGTCTTTACGTTAAAGATACGGGAGTGGGGATTCCCAAAAAGAGTCTTACCCGCCTTGGGGAGAGATTTTACCGCGTTGACCCCTCACGGTCAAGAGAGCTTGGAGGAACCGGGCTTGGACTTGCCATAGTCAAACACATCATCCGGGCGCACGATTGGGAATTGAAATTTGAAAGTACTGAGGGAGAAGGTACTACGGTTAAAATACTGATTCCAAAATCTGTAAAACATTAAGCTCACTCCACAATAACTGTGGGCACAACAGACATCCCCACTCTTAGCACGTGTTCTTTGACTGTGGTGTTATCAAGCACGATTTTTACAGGAATACGCTGCAGCACTTTAACATAATGACCGCTTGCGTTTTCTGGCGGAAACAGGGAAAACACAGCCCCTGTGCCTGCCATTATGCTGTCAACAGCAGCATTGAATTTTTTCCCGGGGTAGGCATCTACCGATATTTCAACCTTCTGTCCGGGGTGTATCTTTGAAACCTGTGTCTCTTTATAATTAGCAACCACCCAGATGTCATCAAGGGCGACTATCGCCATAAGGGGCTGTCCGGCTTGAATGCGATTTCCGGTTTCTACGCTCTTTTTGTTTATATACCCTGAGGCTGGGGCATATACCTTTGTGTAACTCAGGTTAAGGGCTGCCTCCTCAGAAAGCGCCTCTTTTTGCTTGATAGCAGAAAGTTGTGATATCTGCATTGCCTCTGTCTGCTTTATAACAGACCGTTGGGTTTTAAATGCAAGTTCTGCCTGCCTAAGCTGCTCCATAGCGGAGTTTTTGGCCGCTGTAAGGACTGAGTAACTTGTCTGAGTCTTTTCGTATTTTTCCTTAGAAATCGCCTCATCTTTGTAAAGGTTTTCCGCTCTTTTTATATCCAGTTGCGCTTGTTTGAGGTTAGCCTCTGAAAGAGCGACATTTGCCTTTGCTATAGCGGTTTTTGCATCATGTTCGGAAAGCTGACCTTTGGCAGTATCAAGCTTTGAGTCTGCCTCGCCTGCCTTTGCTTTTTCAGCAGCAAGCGCCGCCTCTGTCTCTTTTAACCTAAGCACATAGTCGGAGTCATCAAGTTCCACAAGGAGCTGTCCCTCTTTGACAAACTGGTTGTCTGTCACATGAATGGTCTTAACTGTACCGGAGACTTTTGCCGATACTGTGTGAATCTTGCCCTCGACAAAGGCATCGTCCGTTGAGATATGATGAGCCTTGTATCTTAGGTATAAAATAGTAACTAGTCCGCCGATAACAATTACTATTGTTAAGACCGTTAAGGCAATTTTTTTCTTGTTGTTATCCGGAGTATTATCCACTGCTTGATCCATAGTTATGTTTTATCCCTCATCTATGAGTTTTATTTACAGTATTTTCTTTTTAAACACTTCTGCCATATCTGCTCCGCTTAAATACATAAGTCCCGCAGAGGCTCGCTTCAAATCATAGAGGGCGCTAAAGTAGTTTGTCTCAGCATTGGTCAAAAGCGTTATAGCATCTAAGACATCTGTTGCTGTACCCTGTCCTTGCTCATAGCGAATTTTGTTAATACGCAGATTTTCCGTTGCCTGCTGAGTTGAATCCTTTAAAACTGAAATCTTTTCCTCAGCGCTTTTCATATTAAGATAATACTTTTGAACATCAAGCCTGATATTATCAATGAGTTTTTTTCTTTCTTCTGAGAGTTTTTCTGTCATCAGTTTCAACTTTGATACCTCGGCCCTTGTGCTGCCTCCATTAAAGAGATTAACACTTACCCCTGCAATAAGAGCCCAGTTCCCCTCATACACCTGGTAGTCATTTTGTGTATAGTTATAGCCGCCTTGTACGTAAAATGACGGGAAAAATGCGGCGGTTTTCGATTTTTCATGAAAGCTCAATGCCTGAAGCTGCTTGTCCATAATTTTTATCTCAAGTCTTTGTTTTTCGGCTATTTTCCAAAAGTGTTCAACTGACATATCAGTGACAGGCGACTCAGGGTCGTCAATTATGTGTAATTGTGTCTTTAATGGCCGAGATAAGATATTATTTAACTTAGAGACGGAAACCGCCAGCATATTTTTTAGTGAGAGATGCCGCTGCTTAGCATCAGCAAGTTTAACCTCAGCCTGAAGGAGGTCATTTTTTGTAATCACGCCTTCTTTAAAAAGAGAGCGTGCAACTTTAAGGTGCGACTGAAATCTTTCAGTCTCAGCTTGTGACACAGCTACAAGTTTTTCAAACTCAAGCGTATCGTAGCAGCCAACAATAAACTCCAGCACTATAAGATTTTTTGTGCGTTCATAGTCGTACTTAACAGCATCAAGGGTTGAGAGAGAGGCTCTGTAACGGGAGATACTTGCACCAAAGTCAAAAATAGTCTGCCTTGCGCTTATTGTGTAAGAGAGGGAATCTCTGTTACCCATGGGCACCTGCATAGAACCAAACATAGCGGTGGGCGTATGCTGCAAATATCCCTGCGATATTTCGGCATTGACAGATGGTAAAAGCGGTGCGGCGGCAATGTCAGTTTCCCGCTCTGAGATATTAACGCTTTGGGCTGCTATTTTAACAATCCGGTTTTCATCTGAAACGGCAATGGCAACCCCTTCAGAAATTGTCATGGTCTCTGAGGCTGAGGGCTCAGACGCTTGTGCAAAAGATACACCATGCGTCAAAAACACTGATAACAAACATGCACTTGCTAACCCCGAGGCGGCTCTCATCACAGTTTGTATTCTATAAAAATGTAGGTTTTTTGTCAAATTGTGCAGCTGCAAAAGCCCGATGAGTCAATTCCTTATACCGAGTTGCACTCAGAGATAAAATTTTAACCACAGTTGACACAGATATACACAGATAAATTAAAAATGCTTATTGAGTTAACTCCGCTAACAAGAAACTGGATTCCTGCCTTCGCAGGAATGACAGGACTGCTAACTACGCCTTCATTTGTCATCCCGCACTTGATGCGGGATCCAGTTATTTTATATACATCCTTTAAATGACAGAAAACCCTCTACCGGAGCTAACTGCATAGGCAATTAATTTAATCTCTTGGGGTATTATTCCCCGCCGCTTGCGGCGTGAATGTGCGTTCAGACATATAAGTAGAGATAGCATTTACAGAGTAAATAAAGACTGGATTCCTGCTTTCGCAGGAATGACAAAAAAGAAGTGTGCTCTCCCTTGTCATTCCCGCCTCCGAGCGGGAATCCATTTTTTTCTATATTACTAATAGTTTTTTTAGTAGATACCCCGTTGCTTGCGGCGGGTAGCTTCATTCGTTAATCTTTTTTTTGACATCTAAATTGGTATGAGTCGTACTAAATCCTCTTTAGTTTGCTTTGAATCAAAAGCGAGAGCGATGGCAGTATGGCCTTAAGGCGTTTTATACCCCCTCTGCCAAAGAGACTTTTGAAGTACTCAAACAAGATGTGTGGCCTCATGTAAAATCGCGTGTACATCTCCTTTTGCTTTTCAAGTAGAATCTCTTTTGTTAACCCTGCTGGAACAAAAACCGGACGCCAGTAGTTAAACTGCGACCAATCGGCAGTGTCCAATGAGCCGTACTTGTGCGCCTCAGCGTACTGGGGCGAGCCTGGAATAGGCGTGTTGATTGTCACCACGACCGCATCAAGGGGAATGCTTAGGGAAAACTCTATGGTTTTGTTCATCGTATCAAGGGTCTCAAGCGGATGCCCTATTATGAAAAAACCTTTGGTTTTAATTTTAAGTTCATGGCACCACTCTATTACCTGCCGGGTTTTTTCAAGCGAAATATCTTTTTTTATCACCTTCAGTATTTCCTCATCGCCGGACTCTATTCCAAAGGCAATGTTCCAGCAGCCGTTGTCTCTTAAAAATTTTAAAAATTCAAAATCAACATTATTTATCCTTGCCATACACGTCCAGTGGAAAAACAGTCCCGATTTTTGTATCAATCCAAACAAGTCGTATATGCGCTGTTTATTGACTAAAAAAGTATCGTCAACAAAGGCGATTTCACGAATCTTATATTTTTCCCATAAGAAGAGAATCTCGTCAAAGACGTTTTGAGCAGAGCGCTTTCTGTACATTCTGCCAAATATGTTTTTATCGCAAAATGTGCAGCCGCTAGGGCAGCCTCGTGAGGTTATCATGTTTACTACAGGCAGGGTTTTGTAATTTGACGGAGGAGGCTTGTAGAGATTAATATCGGAAACAAGGTCAAAAGCAGGATATGGCAGGGTGTCAAGGTTTTCAATGTAGTCCCTGCGTACAGTGCTTCTGAGTTCTCCACTGCTGTCGCGATATGCTATACCCTTGATGTCGGCTACCGGTTTGTCCTCATACAGAGCCTCTAAAAGCTCATGAACTGTTACCTCTCCCTCGCCTAACACCCCATAGTCAAACGCTTCAAAGGACATTGCGTGTTCAAGATTTGAGGTGACATGCGGGCCTCCTAATATGGTAACGATATTTGGGAATGTCTCCTTTATCAACTTAGCTGTCGTCAGTGCACGATGAAAGGCAACCGTAGTTGAGCTTATTCCTACAAAGGCAGGCGAGAAATCTCTGATTTCTTTGATTATGTCATCCTCAGTAAGTTTAAGTGCCTCGGCATCCGTCACGGATGTCACAAACCCATGTGTGCGAAGGTATGCTGCTATGTAGTATATCCCAAGAGGGATTTGCTCCCCTCCAACACTTCCCACCTTTGACGAGTACCTCTCCATTTTAGTTATCGGTGGGTAGAGTAAATAAAATTTCTTCGTCATCAGTTAATTATAAACGAAAGGACTGGGAAAAGAGAAAGGGCTGATTGCATTTATTTAACACCATTGCTTGACTTATTGGTACAGTAAAATAATAATATAACGTATAGTTATGTGTGTATGACTCAACCGGCAGGTATTATGAAAACAAAACGGAGGTATGTGAATGGAACTTGACGTAACTATTGGCAGCAAGTCACTTGGAGTTGACATAGAAAATCCGTATAAGTTTGACGCCAGGACAGCAACAGAGAAGATAGTGCATTTTGGGCGGGAAAACGGAGTGGACATTTCAGAGCTTAAGATAGATTCCTTGATAGCCAAAATGATAAAGGGTGTCGCTGGGTGCGAGCATGGCTGCCCGTCAGATGCTAAAGGACTTGTAAGCAGGGGGTTTGGAGATTTCAAACTTGATTATATAGACGGCGGAATCCTATCTGCAGTGCATGAGCTAAATGACGGTAAGTCTGTAACATTAAAACTTTTCCCGGGGTTTTAACCTAAGCATTATGACCGAACAGTGGATTTACGGAATAAACCCGGTTTTTGAGGCATTAACTTCAAAACAGCACATACGCACTGTCTATATAACTAAGGGATGGAAACGGGACAGGGCGGCGTTATTGTCTCTGACCGGCCAGGCTAAGGTTAACGTAGAGGAGGTAGGGAAGGAGTTTTTTGATAAATTCCATGGGCATACGCATCAGGGAATATGTGCGTTGCTTAGTGAAAAACAGAGGTTATTCTCAGTTGAGGAGCTATTTAAAACCGCTGTTAATCCGCTGTTTGTGATACTTGACGGGATAGAAGACCCAAGAAATTTTGGAGCAATACTTAGAACATCTGAGGTAGCAGGCGCAGGCGGAGTTATTTTTCAAACTCACAGGAGTGCCGGGCTTTCACCCCTTGTGGATAAGACGTCAAGCGGGGCGTCTTTTTACATTCCAATGGCTCAAGTTTCAAACATTAAAAACTCTATGCGGTATCTTAAAGACAACGGCGTTACTGTCTATGGCGCCGACGCAGCCTGCGAGCGCTCCCTCTGGAGCGTTGATTTAACAGGGCCTACTGCCTTTGTGTTTGGCTCAGAGGGCACTGGGCTTAGAAGGACTGTTTCTGAGCAATGCGATATGCTTATTAAAATTCCCGTTTATGGCTCTGTCAGCTCCCTTAATGTGTCCGTTTCTGCCGGAATTTTTCTGTTTGAATGTAAAAGACAGAGGGAGTGTGTGAAGTCTAAGCAGAGTTAAGTATAAACTTCTGCCGGTTTCTCCCTTTATTGCTCTACTAAACGTCGCTACTTCTAATTGCTACTTGGAATGACCTAAAATACACTGAACAATTAAAATGTGAAAAGGCATAAAAAAACACTTGACAATATTCAAACATTCGCATATATTAATAGTCTAATATAACAATGCGATGCTGGAACAGTCAAAGGATATTAAAAGTTTTTCTATTCCTGCTGACGTGTATTACTAAATGTAACAGCAAACAAAGGAGGGTAACGTGAAAAAGATATTAAAAAGCCAGTGGCACTGGTCAATGGCAGGAATTTTAGCCGGAGTTTCTATTTTAGCTGCAATGCTGCTCTCTAAAAACCTTGCTATAGCGGGAGCGTTTGTTGCACTTGTGAGAAAGATTCTTAATATTGTTAACCCTGATTACTTAGCCGGAACATCATTTATCGGAGAGATAAGGGGCAGCGATACCTGGATGGTGTCAATGCTTGGAGGGATAATGCTGGGCGCATTTGCAGCATCAAAACTCTCCGGTACGTTTCAGCTGCATGGTATAACGGCAATATGGGGCAGGACGTTTAGCGGCAGTGTGTGGAAACGGGCTGCGGTTGTTTTTGGCGGCGGCATTTTGTTAGGTGTGGGAGCTAATATAGGCGGAGGATGCACTACTGGAGCATTTCTTACAGGAGTGCCCACATTGTCGGTGGGCAGCATTGTGACAAGCATCTCTTTTTTTGCCGCCGCAATATTAACAGCAAACTTCCTTTACTTACGTAAAGATAAGACGACAGGTAGCCTGTCTTACAATGAAGATTAGGGGGAAGCAGATGGATATAATTTCAGGCTTGATAATAGGTTTTGTGTTTGGTTTTGCGCTTTGGAAAGCCGGGGCTTTGAGGTACTCGGTGGTAGTTGGCGCTTTACTTCTTAAAGATATCCGATTATATGGATTTATGATGACGGCTCTGGCAACGGTTGTGTTAGGTATCATTGTGTTTAAACTATTTGGAGTTAATGTAGAAATAGGAATCAGACCATACTGGGGATTGTCTCATGTCATAGGGGGCGGCGTTTTCGGTGTCGGCATGGGTCTGCTTGGCATGTGCCCTGGTACGTGTGTGGGACGCCTTGGAACAGGTAAATACTTAGCTCTTTTGGGGGTAATGGGAGTATTAAGCGCCTCTTTTATTGCAGAGAAAATTCTACCGTTGATGGGTGGTTACGGACTTCGTTTTGAGGAGCCTAAAGAGCTTACCATTTATCAACAGTTCGGGGTGGAATATTTTAGCGGTGTAGTTGTGTTAGAAATTCTTGTCTTAATCTTTTTATTTGGACTATTTTATGTAGAAAGAAAAAAAGCGATTGAAATATAAATACTTTACAGGCGCTGGCGGACTACAGTACAGCCTAAAAAAAACTTTGTATCGCTTAAATTGCTTATTGCTCCAAAACGGTTTTCTTTCTTTTCTTTATTGGACAGCAAGCGGGGGGAGGAATGCTTTCAGTGTATTCTTTGTTAAGTATAGTCAGTATATCAATAATTATAGGGTCAACTAAGAAATAACATCTAAGGTTACCGTCCATATAGTAGTTGATAACCCCATGGTTTCTCAGCAAAGAAAGGTGCTGGGATACGTTGGGCTGACTTATTTCCAAGAATTTTTCAAAATCGCTGACACACTTAACTCCCATCCTGAGTTCCTCAAGAATTCTGATTCTCACAGGATGCGCAACTACTCTTAATAACTCTATTTTTTTCCCTAAACTTTTCACAGTATATCTCCCTTCCTATGTTTTAATATAACTTAATGTTTATTGAGTTAACTCCGGCAGACGGTGTTTTGTCAGCAAATGATATATTTAAAAGGACTGGATTCCCGCTCGGAGGCGGGAATGACAAAGGAGGGAATGCTTTTTTCTGTCATTCTTTTTTTTCTTGTCATTCCTGCGAAAGCAGGAATCCATTTTTTATTAACGGAGTTAACTGCATAGGCAATTATAACTTTTTAGTATTGACTTAATCAAACTCCATATTGTAACATTGATATATTCTAATATTAGAATATATCAATGTTACAATATGGAGGAAAATTCTATGCAGTTAAAATTGTTTCTTAACGAGCCGCTTGGAAACAGATGCACTAATATCCTTAACTCAGTTACCAGTCTGAAAAACAAATATAATTTTGAATATATGATAATGAAAAAAAGCGATGTCATAAATTATACGTGTAGTGGTTGCGCAGCACCAAAATTACCAGCAGTTAGCATTGACGGCGATATTGTTTTTGAGGGGCAAAATGTAACGCATGAGGAACTGGAAAATGAAATTTTTAAGAGAATTAAGATATGACTGAATACGGATTACTGATAACACTGTTTTTTATAGGGGTAACAGGAGCCTTTTTTTCAGGCATGTTGGGATTGGGAGGGGCGATTATTCTTGTGCCAATGATGCTTTATATTCCCCCCTTGTTAGGCGTAGGGATACTAAATATGAAACAGGTTGCAGGAATTACTATAGTAGTTGTTTTTGCCTCATCCCTTGCTGGAGTACTTGTGCACAATAAGAACCGATTAGTTCTAAAAAACCTTGTCTTAGTAATGGGGGTTAGCGCAGTAGTATTTTCATTTATAGGAGCAATTTGCTCTAAAACGACATCAAGCGGTGTATTACTTGCTATCTTTGCAGTTATGTCTGCTTTTGCCGCTATAATTTTATTTTTTCCAAAAAAGGAAATGGATGAAAACATTGATTTAGAAAAGATAGAGTTTAACAAAATAAAAGCTGTGATAATATCTTCTGCTTTAGGATTTATAGGTGGCATGGTGGGTGCTCCGGGAGCATATATTTTTACCCCATTAATGATATATTTTCTGAGGATACCTGTTAAAGTAGCAATAGGCAGCACTCTGGGAATAGTACTCGTGTCATCAGTTTCGGGCATTGCAGGGAAAGTTTTAACTGGACAGGTTCCATTCTTATTGACTGCTTCAGTTGTGCTTGGAGCAGTGCCGGCAGCAAGGTTAGGCGCTGGATTTACAAAAAAAATTCCGGCTCAGACATTAAGAAAAGCACTTGCCGTTATTATAGCGCTGACATCCATTCGTATGTGGATAGATGTTTTAACCCGGTGAGATATTTCAACACTTATCATTTAGCTTTGGCAGGTGATTTTGCTTTCTGCTGATTAGCTCACAATACACATCCTCAAGAGTTATATCCTCATAAGCCATAAAGACCAGAGTATGATAAAAGAGGTCGGCTAACTCATGGATTATCCGGTTTTTGTCGTTTTCGTACGCTGCTAATATGGTTTCAACCGCCTCTTCGCCAAGTTTCTTTAAAATCCCTCCCCTGCCCGACTCTAACAGCTTACAGGTGTATGAGCCGGACACAGGATTGGCTTTTCTGCTTAAAATCATCTCATAGAGCGACTCAATTACGTCCATAGACGTCCTCCTCGGAGAATGTTTTTCCTGAGACCTCCTTGCCGTCAATGTTTCTGTAAAAACAGGTTCTATGCCCAGTGTGACAAGCCCCGGGTCCATGCTGCTTAGCTTTAATTACAAGCGTGTCGCCGTCACAGTCTATTAAAATCTCCTTAACCTCCTGCACATGCCCTGAGCTTTCCCCCTTTTTCCAAAACTTTTGACGCGAGCGAGACCAAAAATGCGTGTAGCCGCTTGCGATTGTCTCCATAAGCGATTGCTCGTTCATGTACGCCATCATTAGAATCTCCCCATTGTCTGCATCCTGAACTATTGCAGGAATCAATCCGTTACTGTCATACTTAACATTAACATCCATTTTCTGCCTCCTTTTCTGATTCTGTTTTTCGTGATTTTCGTGATTTTCGTGGTTTCAATTCTTCTCTTTTATTCGTGGTTTCTTCATACTTTCCATTATCTCTGAAATAATACAATACTATATTGGCTATTACCACGCCAACAAAAGCCCCCGCCGTTACATCCGAGGGAAAGTGCGACCCTGTCTTTACCCTGTGAAACGCACTCAAAGCGGCATACATATATGCCGGGACCCTAAAATTTGGGAAATAGTGCGTCATAAGCACCGCTATTGTAAAAGCCAGCACTGTGTGACCGGATGGAAAGGAGTCGTAATCGCCGTTTAGAGTGGGGCCTACTGCTATGAAAGTCTCAGTGACCCGCGGGCGGCCGCGTCCCACAATGTGTTTAATTGCCTGCACTGCTAACCCGCTTGAGCAAAGAGAAATCAGGGCGATTTTCCCGTGCGCAAAGAGTTCAGGGAACCGGTACCTGCCCAGTATTAATATTACTACAGCTACAGTAAATTGCGGCATTCCATGAAATATGAAATTAAGTAAAGGAGTTATTTTGTCGTAAAAGAAACTGACCGCATTATGATTTTGAAAAAAAACGGCGATAGAGCTTCTTATCAGGACATCGCTATTACTTATAATATAAACTGTAGGTATAGCCAAAATAACACAGATGACAACAGTCCGTAGCTCTGGCTGGTTTAAAAAGCCATATTTTATTTTGTAACTTTTCAAATTTCCTTTGCTGTTTATGTTAAAATACCCTCTCTACATAAAGAAAGAGAAATTTCCTGTGAACAGACTACTATTAACGATAACAGTTGCCGCTCTGTGTGTAACACTCGCTCCTTGCCGGGTGATGGCACAGGAGATAACCAGGCTGGAGGTACATATCTCCGGCGGTACGGTAAAGACAAGTTTAACACTTTCTCTTGAGGAAAGCCAAATCAAACTTATCAGTGAGGGTCTTCAAAAGGAAATCGCTTTCTATATAGATATATTTAGAAAGTGGAACCTCTGGCCGGATGAGTTTATAAAGGGTAAGAAAATCTCCCGGACATTAATAGCTAATCCTGTAAAGGGTGAGTATAAGGTCATATCCATTGAGGGTAACACTATTTTGGAGAAACGTTTCAATTCCTTTGATTCTATGATCAAGTGGGCATTAAATATTAAGGAGGCAACACTTGTCACAGATGCTCTGTCAGATGACAGTTCGTACTTTGTGAGGATTACGGTTGAATCGGTTAAACAAAAGCCGCAGCAGATGCTTGGCTATGTCTTCTTTTTTGTTGATGACAGGGATTTTAAGATAAAAAAAGACTCGGCAACCTTCACTCCTTTAGTTAAATGAAATACTTAAAACTAACCATGCTCACACTGGCTATTGCCCTGCTAGTAGCTGGGTGGGTTTATATAGATTTAAACTCTGTAAAAACAGACTTTGATACAGCTTCAAAGTTCATAGCAGCTTTTAATATCACCATTATAGCCATCCTGACACTAATCTTTTTTGCCGCTAAAAGTCTGATTAAGCTTTTCATGGAAAAGAGAAATAGAATTGTCGGCTACAAGTTTAAAACTAAGCTTGTCATAATCCTTGTTGGAATAACCCTTTTACCTTCACTTATGTTGTTTATAATCTCAAGCGGTCTTGTAACAAGCTACGTTGATAAGTGGTTTGTTCCGCTTGTTAGCAAACCGATAGAGGACTCGCTTGCGCTTTCTGCAAAAATATACGTTCTCTTAAGGAAAGAAACACTGGAAAGCGCCTTTAAACTTAAAAATTCAATACCGATAGACAGTAAATACACATCGGTCGTGATAGCAAAGAATGAATCTCATGAGCTATCCGAGGCACAAAAGGACGCCTTTAGCGGCAATAGCGCTGTAGAGGTTATAACTCAAGGTGATACCGATATAATACGAGCCTCTGTGCCCATTTATAAAGGCGGGCAGGTTGATAAAGTGCTGAGTGTGTCGCAGGTGGTACCCCCTGAGATAACTATGCGGGTTGGTGAGATTCAAAAGGCAAACGAAAACTATATGGCACTAAGAGAGTTCAGAGTGCCGCTTAAGGCAAACTATCTGATAATTTTGGGTTTTTTTACCCTTCTTATCATGTTTCTTGCTCTGTGGATAGCACTGCGTATATCCCGCAGCATTACCGAACCAATTCAAAACCTGCTTAAGGCAACTGCAAATGTCTCGCTTGGCGATTTTAACACAGTGGTTGAAACAAAACAGGCAGACGACGAAATAGGAATGCTTATAAGCTCATTTAACACGATGATTGAAAAAATCAAAGATACCGAGCTTTCCCTCAACAGCGCCTATCTTGAGTCGGAAAGAAGAAGGCTGAGTTTTGAAAACATTGTAAATAATATAAACTCAGGGGTTATCTCTCTTGATGTGGACAGCTCGGTGATAACGATAAACGACGTTGCATGCAATATTTTAGGAGTAAACGCACGGGATGTCATTAACTGTCACTATACGGAGGTTACAAAAAATATTAAGTCTGATCAGTTTGAGAAATTCATAAAAGATATTAATCTGTATAATTTCCACAGTAAAAAGGACCAGATAAGAGTGTCAATTAACGGCAGGAGTATAGTGCTGCGGGTCTTTATAGTGCAGCTAAAAGACGACAGTAAAAACCCAGTGGGCCTGCTTGTTGTGTTTGATGACCTGACAGAGCTGATAAGAGCAGAAAAAGCTCTTGCATGGCAAGACGTGGCAAAACGGCTTACACATGAAATAAAAAACCCTCTCACTCCGATTAAACTTTCCGCCGAACGGATGCTAAAGAGATGGAACTCAGGAGATGCTAAATTTGGTGAAATTTTAAAAAAAGCCACCGGTACAATTGTCCGTGAGGTGGACGGCATTCAAAAACTTGTTAACGAGTTTTCCCGTCTTGGTAAAATGCCCGACATTGAGCTTTCAGTGACACACCTTAAACCGCTGATTAACGAGGTTATCGACCTCTACAGCGAGTATGAAAATCTTGAGATAACCCTGCACTACGAAACCCGTATAGAAGAGCTTCTAATTGACTCCGATAATTTCAAACGTGTGCTGATAAATATTTTTGATAATGCCGTGCAGGCTATTGATGAAAATGGTACAATAACTGTATCAGTCAGTGAGGATGACTCAACAAGTAACATTATAATAGAGATATCAGACACAGGTGAGGGCATAAGAGAGGAGGATAAGGATAAGTTGTTTCAGCCGTATTTTTCACGGAGAAAAAACGGAACAGGGCTTGGTCTTGCGATAGCCCACAGGATTATAACAGAGCACAGGGGTATGATTTCCGTTTTGGATAACAATCCGAAGGGTTCAACGTTTAAAATAGAATTACCATGTTTTTAAGCAGGCGGGGGATATGAGCAATTTTACAGTAGTTTTAATTGATGACGAAAAGAGTATAAGGGAGACTCTTTCAGAGATTTTTGAGGATGAGGGTTTTACTGTTGTGAAATTTGAAACAGGCGAGGAGGGCTTAGAGTATATAGAGAAGGCCCCACCTGATGTGATATTTTTAGACCTGTGGCTTCCCGGCATAGACGGCCTTGAGGTGCTGCAGAAAATAAAGCAGATTAACTCAGTGCTGCCGGTTATAATAATTTCGGGGCACGGGAAAATTGACCAGGCTGTAAAGGCCACCAAAATGGGAGCTTATGATTTTCTGGAAAAGCCACTATCGTTGGAACGGGTGCTTATTACTGCAAAAAATGCAATCGAGCGGAAAGAGCTTCAGGTACAAAACGAAACCCTTAAAAAGGACATGATTGCCAAACACACCATAGTGGGCGAATCAGGCGTAATAGTTGATTTGAAAAAGGAAATAGAGATTGCCGGTAAGAGCAATGCGCGAGTGTTGATAATGGGAGAAAGCGGCGTAGGGAAGGAGCTTGTTGCACGAAACCTCCATTACCAAAGCGACAGGGCAAACAAAGCCTTTGTTGAGGTTAACTGTGTAGCCATTCCACAGGAACTTATAGAAAGTGAACTTTTTGGCCATGAAAAGGGCTCCTTTACAGGGGCTTTTGAAAAGAAAAAAGGCAAGTTTGAGCTTGCTAACGAGGGCACCCTGTTTCTTGATGAAATCGGGGATATGTCTATGACTACACAGGCAAAACTCCTAAGAATCATAGAAACACAGGAGTTTCAGCGCGTGGGTGGTAGTAAGAACATCAAGGTAGATGTGCGAATCATAGCGGCAACAAATAAAGACCTCCAGAAAGAGGTTAAAGAGGGAAAGTTTCGCGAGGATCTCTTTTTCCGGCTGAATGTTATCCCCGTTATAGTGCCTCCCCTTAGGGAAAGAAAAGATGACCTGCCTATACTGATAGAGCACTTTATGGGTTCTTTTGCAGCTGAGTATGCGCGCCCACTTAGAGTTATAAGCCCAGAGGCTATGAACACACTCATTGCTCACGACTGGCCAGGTAACGTAAGGGAGCTAAAAAACACTCTTGAGCGGCTTTTCATAATGACTCAATCTAAGGTCATCACACCAAACGATATATCCATAGGCGACACTCCGCAAAAAGACTACTTTGCTTATGAAACACTCCGTGAAGCCCGGGATTCTTTCGAAAAAGACTACATAATCAAACAGTTGGTAAAGCACAAGTGGAATGTATCTAAAACCGCTGAGACCCTTCAAATTGAAAGAAGTAACCTTCATAGAAAAATCAAAGGTTATGATATAGATATTCCATGACAAAATTAAGTAAAGGAGCGAAGAGGAATGTTCAGAAATGAAAAAAGTTCAGGCATATTAAAATACGTTTACTATGTGTTGGGCATAGCAGTTGCCTCTATTGCTGCGTTTTCACTTTACACATTAATAAGCGTTAAGCCGCCTGTGATTTCAGGATTGGAGGGATTAGAAAAGCTTCCGCGCAAAAAAGAGATTCCTGTTAAGATAGTGAGTAAATCCACGTTAAAATCAGTCTCAATCACTATAACTCAGGGTGACGGCACAAAGACAGAGGAGATAGTTTCCGATAAGCCAGGGGAAAAATCAGCCGATTACCTGCTTAAAATTGAGCCTGTAAAACTTGGGATTAAAGACGGCACAGCCCATGTAAAAGTTATCATAAAAAGCGGACTATTTTCAAAGACCGAAAAACAATTTGACACGGTTATTGACACAATCCCTCCGATTATATCAGTCCTTGATTCCACGTATATATCAGATCAGGGCTCAGCCACAGCGGTATTGATAGAGGCCTCGGGGGCAGATTCAGTGTATGTTAAGATAGCTGATAAAACATATCCGGCGGTAAATTCAATTTTTAAAAATAAAAACCACTACTTCTGTATCTATCCGCTTGATGTTGAATACAATGGCACTACACCTTTAAACGCTGTAGCGGAGGACAGTGCCGGAAACGTAGTTATGACGCCGATTAAGACAATATTTAAGCCCACAGTTTACAGAAAAGATACACTAAAAATATCGGATAATTTTATAAAACGGCAAGTGTATCCCCTGCTTGGCATTACTGAGGGAGAGATGCCCCCTGTGGATGCATTTATAAAACTTAACGAGGGCTGGAGAACTGAAAATGAAGCTAAAATAAGTGAGATAACGTCTAAGAGCGTTAATGAGATTCTTTGGCAGGGCGCCTTTATTCAGATGAAAAACACCCAGGTGTTTGCCCATTTTGGGGATATCCGCTCATACGAATACAGTGGTAAGATAATAAGCGGCAGCCGCCATATGGGATATGATCTTGCCTCTTTGGCTAACTCACCGGTTCCTGCCGCCAACTCTGGAATAGTGCAGTTTGCAGGAAATCTCGGAATCTATGGCAATGCAATAATAATTGACCACGGTCTTGGGCTAATGAGTCTTTACGGGCATCTTTCTGCAATTTTAGTAAAGGAGGGAGACAAGGTTGTTAAAGGCGGCATAATTGCAAAAAGCGGAATGACGGGGTTTGCTGGCGGCGATCACCTTCACTTTGCAATAATATGCCACGGAGTCTATGTAAGTCCTGTTCAGTGGTGGGATAAGTTATGGATAGAAAAACGAATTTACCTTGTTCTTAAAAAGGGATAAGGCTTATTGCTGTCCTTGTGACAGATGTGTTTATATTTTTTCTCAGCCGGTATGCTATACTACGAGTCTAAATTTGGCCGGCGGATATTAGAGGCAGCAGTGCTAAAAGAGTTAAGCATCAGAAATTTTGCCATAGTGGACAGTTTAAGGCTTGAGTTCACAGGGGGGTTAAATGTGTTAACCGGTGAGACTGGGGCCGGTAAGTCCATAATTGTGGATGCGTTAGAGCTTGTTTTAGGCGGGAAAGCTGGGGGGGCTCTGATAAGGACAGGAGCAAATGAGGCGTCTGTTGAGGCTTTTTTTGATATTGCGGAAAATGAAGCGGCAACTCGTCTTGGCATTGATATAGGCGATGGGCTTATCATAAGAAGGGTGATCTCCTCAGCAGGTAAAAACCGGGTTTATGTAAACGGCAGCATGGTTAATCTGCAAAATCTTCTGGAAATAGGTGAGTCGCTGCTTGACATTCACGGTCAGCACGAGCACCAGAGCCTTATGTCCAGAGCAAGGCAGATGCGCCTTGTGGATTCCTTTGGTAAAATTGAAGAAGACGTACGCAAATACAAAGAGTTTCTCTCAGCATATCGATCTTTAACACAAGAAAAAGATATACTTTCAGAAAATCTCAGACAAAGAAATCAACGTATAGACGTGCTGCGGTATCAGATAGAGGAAATTGATGCTGCCTCCGTTAAGCAGGGCGAAAAGGAATCACTGACAAAAGAGCTTACCATGCTTTCAAACCTTACAACCATTAAAGAGCTCAGTGAAAGCTCCTATGAAATTCTCCATTCCGGTGATTTTTCAGTAAACGACAGACTTTCTTTAGTGTCTGAAAACCTGATGAGGCTTAGCTCTCTGGACGAGCACAGTGCCGAGCTCAACAGCATGGCTAAGGAGGCGCTATCATACATCAATGAGCTTTGCATAATGTTGAGGAGTTATAAGGAAAATGTGGACTTAACAGGCGGAAAACTTGATGATGTGGAAATACGACTTGAACTTATAAAGAAAATCGAAAAAAAATATGGCAACGGTACGGATGAGATTTATAAATTCAGAGATGAGGCACAGCTGGAGCTGGATTCGTTGTTAAACGCAGAGGAAAGGCTTGAAAGCTTAGAGGCTGAGATTGACTCAACACGAAAAGCCCTTACCAACGCGGCTTACAGTGTTTCAGAAAAAAGAAAAGCAGCAGCCTCAGCCCTAACCAAAGATGTAAACAAATCCTTGCGGGAACTTGCTTTTAAAAACGCACGGTTTGAAATAAAGATTGAAAGCAGCACAACGGATGGTGATTCGCTTAAGTTTCTTAGCGACGGAGCAGACACGATAGAGTTTCTGTTTAGCGCTAACCCCGGCGAGCCGCTTAAAACCATACAGAAGGTGGCCTCAGGCGGGGAGCTATCCCGTGTGATGCTTGCGCTAAAGAGCGCTGCCTCAGACTGTGACGATATCGGAGTGCTGGTGTTTGACGAGGTGGACGCTGGAATTGGCGGTGAGACGGCAGATGCTGTCGGTGAAAAACTCAAAAAACTGTCAGCCAGACATCAGGTCTTTTGTATAACTCACCTTCCTCAGATAGCTTCAAAAGCTGACAACCACGCTAAAATCATTAAAGACGACACCGGTACAGTCGTAAACATAGAAGTGCAGCAGCTTACCGGAGAGGCTCGTGTCTGTGAACTTGCTCGAATGTTAAGCGGCGCAATTACTGACATTTCCCTTGAACATGCAAGAGAACTGCTTGCAAAAAATCTCCAGTCAGGAGACTCTCAGAGACAGAGTGCACCATGAAAGGCACAATAGAAATAAACGCCGAACTTTGTAAGGGCTGCGAACTGTGTATAACTGTCTGTCCAAAAAAAATACTTCATCTGTGCGATGAGTTAAACACCTCCGGTTACTACACTGTTTTTGTGACGGATATGAAGAGGTGTACAGGGTGTGCCCTTTGTGCTCAAATATGCCCGGAGCTTTCTATTGATGTATGGGCAGATAAATAATTATGCTCGGTCAGATTGTTTTTAAGCCCGTAGGAGGGCGGTTTGTAAGATATCTGAGAGACCTTGGAAGCTCTGGGATTTTTCTGATTAACTCTCTTTACTACGCTTTGACTCCCCCCTATAAGTGGAAACTGATAGTTCGCCAAATATGGTTTATCGGCTACATGTCACTTGGCGTAATCCTTATGACAGGAGCCTTTACGGGTATGGTGCTGGCTATTCAGCTGTTCTATACGTTGAGAAAATTCGGGGCTGAGTCTCTGCTTGGCCCGGGTGTTGCCCTCAGTTTGGTCAGAGAGCTAGGACCCGTCTTTACCGCCCTTATGGTAACCGGCCGCGGAGGCTCGGCACTCACTGCAGAAATAGGAATTATGAAAATTTCCGAGCAAATTGACTCCCTTTATATCATGGGGTTAAATCCGTACAAGTACGTGATAACTCCCAACTTTATAGCAGCCCTGATATGCTTTCCGCTTCTTACTGCAATATTTGATGTTACAGGTATATTCGGAGGGTATTTGGTCGGTGTTAAGCTTTTGGGGTTAAGCAGCGGCGTTTATTTTGAGGAGATGAGAAGCTTTGTGGAAAGGGCTGATTTATTAATCGGGCTTTATAAATCGTTGAGTTTTGCTTTGATAGTTTCATGGGTATGCTGTTATAAGGGGTTTTTTCTGGGTAAAGGCTCCTCTGGTTTTGGTGCGCGTGCCGTTAGTAAGGCAACAACGGATGCAGTTGTAATGTCCTCGGTAGTTGTTCTCATTTGGGATTATGTTCTTGGGTCTTATTTCATTTAATGGGAAAAAAGCCTTTTATAAAGATAAGCCGGTTAAAGAAAATCCTTGATGGCGTTGAGGTTTTAAAAGGTGTTGATTTAGCCATTCATAAGGGTGAACTGATGGCAGTCATAGGAGCATCGGGGGCAGGGAAAAGCGTTTCTCTTAAGTGCATAACCGGACTGTTAGAGCCGAACTCCGGCGCCGTTTTTATAGGGGGCAGAGATATTACCGGTATGAGCATGGGAGAGCTCAACAGAATACGCAGCAGCTTTGGAGTGCTGTTTCAAAGCGGCGCTCTATTTGACTCTCTGAATGTATATGAGAATGTGGCTTTCCCGCTTAAGGAAAAGACACGCCTTAAGGATACTGAGATTGCTAAGCGTGTTACGAAGGCGTTAAGCGATGTACACTTAAAGGACGTGGAGGAAAAGTATCCGGCTGAGTTAAGCGGCGGGATGAAAAAGCGTGTGGCTTTAGCAAGGGCAATAATATCAAACCCGGAGATAATTTTCTTTGATGAACCGACAACCGGTCTTGACCCTGTGCTAAAAAAATCAATCCATGACCTTATTAGCGAAAATCATCAGAGGTATGGCTTTACAGGGCTTATAATAAGCCATGAGATTCCTGAAATTTTTGATGTTGCCGACAGAGTTGCAATGCTTTATGAAGGGAGAATTGTCTTTTGTGGCACACCGGAGGAAATCAAAGACAGTCAAATTCCTGAGGTAAAAGAGTTCATTGGAAGTGGATGTGGGATGAGAGAGAATATCAACAGGAGGGTTAACAGTGAAAAGATTTGATATTGAGACGGCAGTAGGGTTTTTTTTGGTCTTAGGGATTCTGTCTATGGCGTATCTATCCATAAAGCTGGGAGATGTCCATTTTTTAGACGAAAAGGGCTACATTGTTACGGCGTCTTTTACTAAAACCGGCGGACTTAAGAAGGGAACCACTGTGGAGATAGCCGGAGTCGCAGTCGGAAAAGTAAGCGACATAACACTTGATGATAAAACCTATCAGGCAAAGGTTATGATGGCTATCCACAAAACAGTCAATATTTCAGAGGACTCCATTGCCTCAATAAAAACAAAAGGGCTGCTTGGTGAAAAATATATCCAAATAGCTCCGGGCGGCTCTAAGACTTTACTTGCTAATGGCGGCAAAATACGGGAAACAGAATCGGCTGTTGACATAGAGGAATTGATTTCAAAATACGCCTTTGGCGATGTTAAGTAAAAACTTAATAGGGGGTTAAACCTTGAAATATATAAAAATCGCATTTGCTCTGATAGTGTTTGTTTTTATTTTAGAATCTGGTGCCTTTGCCGAGACTCCTGATGAGTTGTTAAAAATCGTTATAGATAAGATTTATACGGTTTTAAAGGACAATACCTTAAAAAGCAAGGATAAAACGCCAGAGAGGCGTAAACACATCCGCGCCATTATAGAGAGTCGTTTTGATTTTGAAGAGATGTCAAAGCGGGCGCTGGCTGTCAATTGGCAAAAGCGAACCGATGCTGAAAAAAAGGAATTTACTGCTCTTTTTGAAAGCCTCCTTGAAAACGTTTATATTACAAAAATAGAGTCCTATAGCGGAGAGGAAGTGTTATTCCTTGAACAGAACGTTGACGGCGATTACTCAACGGTTAAAACTATGCTTATAAGAAAGACTCAGAAAATCCCCATTGACTATAAACTCATGAAAATAAATAATGAGTGGAAAGTGTATGATATTGTTATTGAGGGAATAAGCCTTGTCAGCAACTATAGAACTCAGTTTACTAAGATGCTGGGATCAGGAACATACGAGGGACTTGTCAAAACGCTAAAAGAAAAAATAGCAGCCAACGAGCATAAAGAGTATAATTAAAATTCACAGAAGCATAATTATGAATGGCAAAATAGATGACGGACAACCCTTTGAGGATATGGTGTCAGACTATATGGAAAAGGGTTTTCTGGACAATATCGTGTCAATGTTTAAAGCTGACAGCGATACGCACAGTCTTATTGTGGGGCTGCTCAGGGATGAGAGAATGCGTGTGCGCATAGGGGCAGTAGCACTTCTTGAGGAGCTTAGTGAGGCAAAGATGCCGGGTTTAGAACATATAGCGGATATGCTGCTGCCACTTTTAGTGGATGAGATTTCTTTTGTCAGAGGGGACGCTGCCTACTGTCTTGGCATTATAGGTGGCCCCCCCCATATAGAGCATTTGAGGAAACTTACCACAGATAGTGAAAAGGATGTCAGAGAGGCAGCCTTAGAAGCAATTGACAATATCACAAACGTTAAAAACCTTATTTAGCATATATTTTTTTTGCCATTAGTTGTATAATTATCCAAACATTACAATAGAGGTCAGGAGGGCGGTTGGGGAAAAGAGATTTCGGAGTTGATTATGGTATTTGATCCTGTGATGGCAGGCATTGTGACCGGTGTGTTTTTGCTTGTTATCCTCGTTTTTTTCGTATTCAGTGTATCAAAGAAAAAGAAAGCAGTTTCAGCATATACAGAGAAAGTAACCGCTGCGGATAAACTGCTTGAGGATGGCGATATTGAAAGCGCCTTGAATGCCTACGTTGACATAGTGGTGGATGTCTCGTTAAAGGAGGCTCCGGAGGTCTATGGTCATATAAAAAACAACATAGGGATATGTTATCGCAAGTTAGCGCTTGGTGACGAAAAGGAAAAATACTTAAAAAAAGCAAAATCTGCCTATGCTGATGCTCTTACTGTGTTTAAGTTCAAAGATAGGCCCTATGACTACGGCATGGTGAATATGAATCTTGGCAATACGTGTTGGGCGCTTTATGAGCTGACGGCAGCTGAGACTGATTTAATTGAGGCAATATCAGCGTTTGAAGCAGCAGTAACGGCATACAATCTAAACGATGATGCATTAAAATACGGCAGCATCCAAAACAGCCTTGCGCTTGCTTACAGGGCGTTGAGTGAGTTCAAGGACAGAGACGAAAACCTAAGCCGCGCTGCTACGGCTTTTACAGAGGCACTTAAGGGCAGGACTGACCACGAGCACCCGCGTGAGTACGGAATAACCCATAACAGTCTTGGACACACCCTGTGGGAACTCTCACGGTACAAAGACAGACAGGAAAACCTAAGCAAAGCGGCAGAGTCTTTTGAAGAGGCGTTAAAGGTACGCACAGTTGTAACAGACCCGGGAGATTATGCTGAGACACAGGCTAATCTGGGTAACGTTTACTGTGATCTTTCAGAGGTTGGCAACAGGGCAGGATTTCTTAACAAGGCCATAGATGCTTATGAAGAGGCTATAAAGGTAAGGACTTATGTGGATTTCCCGGCTGAATACGGTATGCTTCAAAATAACCTGGGCAGTGCTTACGGCGCCCTTGCCGAACTTCAGGACAAAAGCGGTAATCTGCAAAAGGCGATACTTGCATTTAAGGAAACCCTGAAAGTTTATACCTTTGAAACGTCTCCTATGGATTATGCTATGGCTCAGATAAATGTAGCAAATGCCTATTTTCTATATGCTGAGAGTACAGAAAAAGAGGTAAATCTTAAACTTGCTATTTTTGCCTACAAAGAAGCCTTAAAAGTTTACATCCCCGAGCAGACGCCGGATGAGTACTTTAAGACGCAGTTGACCTTAGGAAATGCTTATAACAGTCTTTCTGAGCTTACCGACAAAGAGCAGAATATTATGAAGGCGATTCGCAGCTATGAAAGAGCGATAAAGATGCCGCTTGTGGAAAAGTACCCAGCCAAATACGCCTCTATGCTTTTTACTCTTGGCAATATGTGTTTTAATCTTTCCTTTATAGACAACAAAGAGGATAATCTCATCAAGGCTCAACAAGCATACGAGAGTGCTATGAGTTTTCTGGTTGAAGAGGAAAACCCGGTGCGGTATGCTGAAATAAGAAATAAAATTGAGGCCATCTCACAAATGCAGCAACAGCACAGAAACTAAATAAGTTATAATGCTTATTGAGTTAACTCCTGTAGATTTTTTTCAGTCAGCAAATGATACAGTTAAAAGGGCTGGATTCCCGCTCGTAGGCGGGAATGACAAAGTGAAAAAGGCGGGAATGACAAAGGGGGGTCATTTCTTTTTCTTGTCATTCCTTTTTTTCTTGTCATTCCTGCGAAGGCAGGAATCCATTTTTTTGTTTGCGGAGCTAACTGCATAGGCAATTAAGTTATTTATCTGTGTTTGATATTCTTTTTCTGATATTAAAACAACAACCTTGCACCAAATTGCTTCAGTGAGGCAACTACAAAAGACTGTACGAATCGTATGAGTAAAATAACTATAACCGGTGAGATGTCAATGCCGCCAAGGGTGCCTATTTTCCGGCGTATCGGTCTTAAAACCGGTTCAGTGGCAAGATACAAAAACTTCACGACAGGGTTATAGGGATCGGGATTTACCCAGCTTATCAATGCCGATATGATTAAAATCCACGTATAAGCGCTCAGTACTATATCTGCTACTGTTGCGATAGATATAAAAAAATGTCCGGCTACAAACATATCCTGTACACCTCCAACTCTATTTACCCAACTCTGCGCTTCTGTGTGCGGCACTCTGCAGTGCTTCAGAAACTATATTTTTTAGTCCGAGAGCTTCAAATTTTTTTAGACCGGCCTCTGTTGTTCCACCAGGGGATGCCACCATTTTTATTAATTCAGCAGGCAGCTGACCGGAGCTAAGAAGTTTTGCGGTTCCTGTCATAGTCTGTATAGCTAATTTGCTGGAAATATCATCAGGCAGCCCAAGAGCAACACCAGCTTCTATGACACATTTTGTAAAGAGAGCAAAAAACGCTGGACCGCTTCCAGACACTGCCGTTACAGCATCCATCATATCCTCAGATAAAAACACAACCTGACCTATTGCAGAAAAAATACCCTCTGCTTTTTTCAAAATTTCCTTTGGCACTGATGTATCGCTTGTCACCACAGACATTGCCTCAAGCACCAAAGCAGGCGTATTGGGCATTACACGTACGACAAAAGCTCCCGGAAACATCGCATTAAGTGCGGCAAGTTTTATCCCAGCCACTATTGACATGACTGTTTTACCGGTAAAATCAATTCCCTGTACCTGTTCTTTAAGTGTAGGCATGTTCTGAGGTTTAATCGCTATAATAATAGTATCTGAGGCTTTTAATACAGTTATGTTGTCAGACATGGCGGTTACGTGATAATGATCCTTAAGATAATAACATCTTGCGCTAACAGGCTCGGAGACTAAAATACCAGCCTGCACAAAGACTAAAGGAGCAGCTTGTTGAAAGACTAAAGTATCAACCTCGCTGGAACGGGTAATATCTTGGCCTTTTTCTGTAAGCCCCTTTATCAGAGCCTCTGCCATGTTACCGCCGCCTATAAAACCTATCTTCACACCACTATTATAGACAAAGGGGGACTCTAAAGACAACAACGAGCGACACAAAATCTGATATAAGGTGGGGGACTGCCAAAAAGTTTAGTAACTTTTTGGCAGTCATCCGGGGGTTGGAGGAGGATGTGTATTTAGAGCAACGTCTTATTTCGTATAGTAAGGCATTGTAATTGATGCGGTCTCTTCTCTTACCTGTCTGACAGCCCTTTCAAAGTTGTCGTTCATGGGCAAATCAATCTTTCCGTGCTGTCTTAGAGCCATTATCACTGACATTATCTGTTCGTCCTCATCAAGCATATCAAACGGAACTGATCCCTTTACTACTACTGTTTCCTTCGCATTCATTGTGTACCTCCTTTGTTAAATATCTTTTCAGTACAATTAAATTTCATTAAGCCGCAAACGTTTAACTGTTATATACTATGCAAATGTTATGCCAAATAAACAAAGCGCTTATACTCAACACTTTCGAGGGTATTAACTTCTGACGTCTGAGTAATATTTTCTGTTTTAAGGAAAATTTTTCCTGCAGACCGGGAAAAATGTTGTAACGTAACGGTCTTTTTTGATACACTCTCTTTCATGGACGACATGCTGACAGCAGATGATTCATTGACAAGGGCACTATACGGGCTGATAATATGCCGGCTTGACGGAGCATTTCTTAATTCTGCCAAAAAGCGGCAGGAATACATTGACCTTGCTAAGAAAGGTATTGCTGGTTTTTTGCTCTTTGGCGGTAAACGCAATGAAATAAAGGAATTCCTTACCGTACTTCAAAATCAGAGCGACTATCCGCTTCTGATTGCCTCAGACATAGAAAAGGGAGTCGGGCAGCAGGTGGATGGCACAACAGTTTTCCCATGCCAGATGGCTGTTTCTGCCGCATGTTATAGAAGAGACGATACTGATTCACAGGAAATCCGGATGCTTTTAAAGTCAATTTGTGCTGAGGCTGCTGATGTGGGTATCAATATGCCACTTATTCCAGTTGTGGATGTTAACACAAATTCCCTTAACCCAATAATATGTAACAGGGCTTTCTCTGATGACCCGGTAATAACTGCATGGTATAGCCGCCTCTATATTGAAACCATAAAGGAGACCGGGCTTATCACCTCTGCTAAACATTTTCCAGGCCACGGCTCCACTCTGAGTGATTCGCACCTGACGCTTCCTGAAATAAATAAAACCCTCACTGAACTTAATGCGCTTGAGCTGATTCCGTTTAAAGAGGCCATAGACGCCGGAGTTGACTCCATCATGGTAGGCCATTTGAGCCTCCCGTTGATAGACTCGCTCCCTGCCACAGTCTCAGAGGAAATCGTAACAAATATGCTCAGGAAAACCCTATCGTTTGAAGGCCTTATTCTAACCGATGCTCTTAACATGGATGCACTTAAAGGAATTGACTCTGTTCACACAAAGTGTATAAATGCAGGGGGTGACATCTTGCTGCACCCTGTTAATGTTATGCGTGCTGTGTCGGAGCTTAATGATTCCATAGAGACAGGAATTCTTAAAGTGGAACGTGTATATGAGTCCTTTAAGAGGGTTCTTAATTTAAGAAAAAAGCTAAAAAAAACCGACACAACCTATGTTGACTATAAAACCCATGATGACTTGTCCCTCAGGTTATTTGATAAGTCTATAACATTAGTTAAAGGCGATCTGCCATCTTTTACGGAAAAACCTTGCGATGTTAAATTTATATATTTAGGCGGTTTCTCCTCTAAGGTGTTTTTATATACCCTGTTTGGAGGAAATAATATTATGGATAAACCCTTTATTGACGGCAAACGGGTAGTTGCAGCCATATACACATCTGTGTCAGCCTTCAGTAAAAACTTCTGTGTCTCCGATATGGAAATAAGGTCATTAAAACGCATAATAAAACGAGCAGGACACACAACCGTTATATCATTTGGAAATCCTTATGTGTTGAAGCATTTTGAGGAGGCTGATGTGTTGATTGCCGCTTATGATTCCTCTGAAAAGGCTGAAAGGGCAGTGTTACGCTGTCTTATGGGGGAGAGCCCTATGAGCGGACATCTGCCGGTTAAACTGCCTTAGGATGAGTATTGCGTTGCAATCAGAAACTGATGAGGTTTATGGTGAGTTAGAGGTGTTCTGTAAGCCGGTTTTTAACAGGAGAAAATTATATAAAAAAATACTTGATTTATTTAACTTAGATGTTTTAAGATAGCACCATATTATGTTGTACAAGGGCTTGCTAAAAACCGCACATTCAGGCGGTTATCATGAAAAAACCTTTGAAGGGAGGAGTAACGTATGAAACATATCACGTTATTACTGTTGTTGGCCTTTACGCTCGTAACCTTTGGCTGTACGTATGAGCTCAGCAAAGAGGACAAGGCATATCTTGAAAGCGCAAAAGACAGCGCTAAGAAATCAGCTGATGAGGCTAAAATGGCAGCTGACAGAGCAGATTCAGCAGCTAAGAAAGCATCTGCAGCAGCAACCAGCGCTGAGGAATCAGCAAGAAAGGCAGAAAGAGCCGCTGAGAAGTGCGAAAAGGGTTTCAAAAAGGGCTTAAAAAAGCACTAAAAAGCTCTTTTACTTAGAAATTACGGTGGGAAGGCCTGTTGCTTCTTTAATAGCAATGTTTAGTAAGCCGGTATCAACGTATTTAAGCAGGTCCTTCCCACTCAGTTTCTTAAGAGCCATTGCAGACAGCACATCCTCTTTAGTTATGTTATCATCGTTATAGTTGTTGTGAACTTCAATATACACCTTGTTGTCCTGCTTTGCTACTTTCACCGGCTCATTGATGATTTTTACTATATCTTTGACCTTAATATATTGAAACAAGTTTTCCACCTGCTCGTTGTACATTCTTATGCAGCCGCTGCTTGCCCTGTGACCGACACTGTATGCGATGTTGTTGCCATGGATGCCATAACCTTTTATAGAGAGTTGAAGCCAGTATTTACCAAGGGGGTTGTCAGGTCCAGGTTGTACTAAGGCCGGCAGATGTGGATACTCTTTTCGTATGTGCTGAGGCACTCTCCATACTGGATTAACAACTTTCCCAACTATGTGTAAGGTGCCAAGCGGTGTTGAATACCCCTCATCACCGACTCCCACGGGAAAAGTTTTGACAAATTTGTGATTCTTAACTTTAAAAAAATAGTAAAGCCTCATCTCGGCAAGATTTATGAGAATCCCCTCGTGTAGAACCTCGGGGATAATCCATCGTGTTGGAATTTTAATAATATCGCCGACATCAGGAAGCCACGGATCTACAGAGCTATTAGCGGAAACTATAGCGTTATAACCTATTCCGTAAGCAAGCGCAATATCATGAAGTGTATCTTCTTTGTCAGTCACCGTGTATGTCTGCTCAACTCCTATGATTTGCCTTGAGGTATCGCTAATTGAAAAGGTCCCTGCAGCAAAAGTATTTCCACCCGCTATCAAAATAAATAAACTCAATATTGCGCCTGTTAAATGATACATAAGAAGTTAACCCTCCTCTAAAATTTTATTATTTATATGACTAAGTATCCCGTGAATCATATCTACCTCCCACACCATTATACCACAGCGGCCAAGCAGGTGTTTTATGTTGCGCATGACCTCTGCTCTTAAGTCCTGGCTGCCGCGGCTGCCATACCCTGACGCATTAAGAGTGCTTTCGATTCTGTCATAGAGTTGATTCAACTGATACGTGGTGGCCTTTGGTTTAACTTTAAAAGCAGAATCTAAAACGAAAATATTTGACAACTCATATGCCGTAAGAAGGACAGCCTGAGCAAGGTTAAGCGAGGGTTGGGCAGTAGAGGTGGGAATAAAAGCAATAAAGCCGCAGGATTCCACCTCTTTGTTGTTAAGTCCATTGTTTTCCCGTCCAAAAAGGAGCGCTACTTTGCCTTCAGACGAGCTGGAAAGAACGGTTTTGGCAGCCTCAGCAATGGGCATAAAAACGCCTCGGGTTTTACCAAAACGCCTTGACAGGCCAATGACAAGGTGCATCTGACCTACGGCCTCCTCAAGCCCTGTGCATACTACGGCCTGCTCTAACACATCCTCAGCACCATGGGCAAACAGGTAGGCGTCCATTGTCAGGTGACCCTCGGGATTTACCAGTACAAGATTTGAAAATCCCATGTTTTTGATAGCCCGCGCGGATGCCCCAATATTTCCGGGCTCTTTAGGCTCAATTAAAACAAAATATATATTCTCTGCAGCCTTATTCACCAATAAACCAATGTGTTACACACTTAACTAAAGTCCTTGTTATTATTCTAACAGATTCTTTACCGAATCTTGCGGGTAAAAGCATTTAAGAAGCTAATTTCCTTCATTTATATGTGCTCTTATTTTAACAATTGAAGGTCAAGAAAAGTCAAGGTTGTTGCAAAGACCAAGTTAAAGTCTTGACCTAACATATAAGTTCCGATATTATACAGAAATTAGTTTAATAATATCTTTAGGGTTCTCACAGTCTTAGGAGGTAAAAATGAAATGGAGTAAGTGGCTGGAAAATTGGGATATGAAATCTTTAAAGATAAAAGCGTCATTTTTAGAGATGGAATGGAAACCTCAAAACGAAGATAAAGATGCAGCCTGGGAATTGTATGTTGAGTTGCTCACTCGTATAACTACACAACCATTGGATCCTGTACATGGAGACGAAAAAACTGCGCTTGATAGTGTCTTTTCCCTTTTTGCAATTACCCGTCAGGTGCTGAAAAACCACACAAAGGACTGTGCTGAGTTTGCAAAAATAGCGATTGTTGTATTAAATCAGGTTGTTCGCCCATTTACAGCAAAGTGGCATCTACGAAGTCTTAAGGGTTATTTTGATGATCCAGTAAAGCAGAAAGAATTTAGAGATGAACTATCGTTACTGCAAGTGGAGCTCAGGAAATACACAAAGATGCTTGCAGATATGGCTGGGGTTGAGGACCTAACCACACTGGAGGAAACTAACGAACCCTCCTGAATTAAAAAAAAGCATTAAAAACAAACGTTTTATGTTAAAATTAAAGTTATGGAAGAACGGATACAAAAAATAATATCCTCGCTTGGAATAACCTCAAGGAGAAAAGCTGAGGAGATGATTGAAGAGGGCCGTGTAACACTAAACGGCAAGGTTGTAAAATTAGGCGATAAGGCAGACTTGTCACGTGACCACATAAAACTTGACGGCAAACTCCTGCACGCTGCCAATGCAGCAGAGAAAGTTTATGCTAAATTTTATAAACCCCGGCAGGTGATGACAACTCTTGAAGACCCCGAGGGTAGGCGCACTATTCTTAAGTTTATTGAGGGCATTGGCGCACGAGTGTATCCTGTGGGACGGCTTGATTATGACTCTGAGGGACTCTTGCTTCTTACTAATGACGGAGAACTTACTCACAGGGTGCTGCACCCCTCTAAAAAAATCCCTAAACGGTATCATGTAAAAGTGAAAGGAGAATTTTCCGATGCCGTAATGGAAAAACTCCGAAAGGGTGTGATGCTTGAAGACGGAATGACAGCCCCATCTGAGGTAAGGAGACTCAAAGACACCGACACGGAGTCTAACACGTGGATAGAGATAACTCTGTTTGAGGGCAGAAAACGGCAGATAAGGAGAATGCTCCAGCAGCTCAGACACCCCGTGGCAAAACTAAAACGTGTTGCCATAAACGGCATTAAACTTGGCTCTCTGAAGCCCGGTTCATGGGCACTTCTTACACCAAAAGAGCTAAAATCGTTGTTTGATGAAACCGGAAATACCGATACACTGGCACAAAAGCCTGCTTCTGTTGAAAGAACAGATAAGCCACCCGAGAAGAAAGCATCTTTCTTTGAGAAAGCAAGAAGACCGATTGACAGGAAAACATATTTCTCTGAAAAAGCAGAGAAACCAGCAGAGAAAAAATCATATTCATATGAGAAAACCAGCAAATCTAAAGAGAGACCATTTTCCAAAGAGAGACCATTTTCTTTTGATAAAACAAGCTCTGCAAAACCATCGGAAACCAAACACAGAACTGAAGCAAGAGAAAAACCCAAAAAGACTTTTGTAAAATTAGACGCTATAGATACTGCAAAGAGACGAGTCAGGAGGCGGGATGTTTAGGACTAAGGGCTGCGGGGAGTTAACATCTGATGACATTGGAAAAGATGTAAACCTTAGCGGATGGGTGTTTAGAAGCCGCGATCACGGTGGGCTAATATTTGCCGACTTACGGGACAGAGGTGGCATAGTGCAATTAGTATTTAGCACGGACGTAAGCGCAGAGACGCATGTGTCGGCTCATCAACTAAGAGGCGAGTATGTGATTTCTGTAACCGGCGAGGTCAGAAAAAGACCGGAGGGTACGGAAAACCCCGACATTCCAACCGGTCAGGTAGAAATTTATGTAAAAACGCTTAACATTCTAAACCGATGTGAGCCGCTCCCCTTTACCATAGATGAGGCCAAAGAAGCATCTGAGTCTCTGCGGCTTAGGTACAGATACCTTGACCTGAGAAGACCTGAGATGATGGGAAATTTGATAACGCGTCACAAGGCATGTAAACTAATCCGTGATTATCTGGATGTGCAGGGATTTCTTGAGATAGAAACACCGGTGTTAACAAAATCTACGCCTGAGGGCGCACGGGATTACCTTGTGCCAAGCAGGACAAATCCTGGGGCTTTTTTTGCGCTACCTCAATCGCCGCAGTTGTTTAAACAGATTCTTATGATAGCAGGGGCGGACAGGTACTTTCAGATTGTAAAATGTTTTAGGGATGAGGACTTAAGGGCCGACCGTCAGCCGGAATTTACGCAGGTTGATCTTGAGATGTCATTTGTTGAGGCAGATGACGTGATGATACTTGTTGAGGGACTGCTTAAGCGGCTATTCAAAGAAGTTAATGGCGAGGATATTGCAACGCCAATAGAGCGTATGACATATGACTATGCAATGGAGACGTATGGAAGTGACAAGCCCGATTTACGATTTGGATTGCCGCTTGTTGATATGGCGCCAGAGGCGTTACAGAGCAATTTTAAGGTTTTTCTTGATGTGTTAAGCTCCGGGGGCAAAGTAAAGGCAATTTTGGGTAAGGGAATGGCAGGGCTTTCCCGCAAAGAGGTAGATGTGCTGACTTCTGAGGTGCAGTCCTATGGCGCTAAGGGGCTGGCTTGGATAAAAATAAAGGATGGATTTGAATCCCCAATCGCCAAATTTTTTAAAGAAGATACCATGCGCTCTATGACTGAAAAACTTCAGGCTGCACAAGGGGATATGATGCTCTTTGTCGCTGATAGCGGGAAAACTGTTAATGATGTTTTAGGACGGCTTCGGATAGAGATAGCAAAGCGCACCAACATCATAGAAAATAAGAACAGTTTTGTCTGGATAACGGATTTCCCTCTTTTTGAGTACGATTCAGAAGAAAACCGATTTGTTGCGATTCATCATCCGTTTACATCGCCTACGGACGCTGATATTGAAGCGATACTATCAGGCAGCGTCACTAATCTATCAAGCATTAAATCAAAGGCATACGACATAGTGCTAAACGGCTCAGAAATCGGTGGCGGCAGTGTTCGTATTCACAGTCCAGCGCTTCAGAAAAAGATATTTGAAATGATTGGAATCGGCGCTGAGGAGGCTGCTGAGAGATTTGGATTTCTTTTGGACGCTCTAAAATACGGCGCACCGCCTCACGGCGGACTTGCGCTTGGTCTTGACAGGCTTATAATGATAATGGTAGGCGCTGCATCAATCAGAGATGTAATCGCCTTTCCTAAGACTCAAAAGGCGGTCTGCCCCCTAAGCGGCGCTCCTTCAGATGTTGATAAAAAGCAGTTAAGGGATCTCTACATTAAGGTTAATATACCGGAGAAAGTCGTTGAGGTAAAGTAACAAGGGGGAGGGCGTAGCTAATTCGGCTCTCGTGCCTCACCCCTTACTCGTGTTTTGGTAGATTTTTTATTTTCTCTTCCACTCTGTTCTTAAGGCCGGCCTCATCTTTATAGTGTTTAAGGGAGTTTTCCCATGCTGCCGCAGCTTTGTCATAGTTTTCTAATTTCAAGTATATATCACCAAGATGTTCAAATATGGTTGCATCATCGTTAACAATACTTATGGCCTTCTGTTGTTCTTTCAGAGCATCCTTGTATTTTCCATTTTTGTAATAAACCCATGCAAGGCTGTCCATGATATAACCGTTATCGGGTTTAAGTTTAAGAGCTCTTTTTACAAGTTCAAGCGCCTCATCAAGCTTCTCCCCTCTGTCAGCAAACGAATACCCAAGATAATTTAAAGCGTCTGAGTTATCAGGATTTATTTCAATCACCTTTCTTATATAGCGCTCCATCGTTACAAAGTCACCAATCTTCTCATAAACATTTGCAAAATTCAGGTAGAGTTCCTCGTTATCAGGATAGATATTAAGAGCGTTTGTAAGCAGCTCTATTGCCCTGTTATAATTTTTCATACTGGTGTAAACAAGTGCAGCATATAGGAAATACTCCGGTTTTGATGTATCAAAGGAAAGCAGCTCATCGTAATAATGGGCAGCCTTTTCATAATCCTTAGTTTCCTTATACAGGTAGGCCAATCTGAGGAAGGCTTTTACATTTTTAGGAGCTATGTTGACAGCCTGTTTTAACTCCTCGATAGCCAAATCAACTTTCTTCATTGCCTCATATGCTAAAGACAGGTAATATTTGACAAGGACGTTATTAGGAGCAGCTGTTTTGACAAGAATAAACTCATCTACTGCTTTGTCAAAGACCTCCTCCTCAAGATACAGAAGGCCGATTCTTAAATGTATATCTATGTTTTCAGGCAGCTCTTTGCTTAACGCTTCAAGCTCTTCGATTGCTTTGGGGATGTCCTTGTTAGACATGTATAATCTGGAGAGCATCTCTCTGGCTTTTAAATTCTGGGAATTTATCGCAAGTGCGCTCTTGTAGTACTTTGCCGCCTCATCCTTATTGCCCTTCATTTCGGTTATTATGCCCATATAGACGAGCGCTGGGTCAAAGGAGGGATTGAGGGTGAGAGCTATTTTTAAGTATTTGGTTGCATTATCAAGGTCATTAGTCTCCAAAAATATTATACCCAGATAGTAATTCCCCATGACGTTAGAGGGATCACGGTCAACAAACACTCTTAGCACTCTGCCAGCATTTTCGTAATCCTTTTTAGACAAGTACAGAGCACCTAAAAACACTATTGATCCTGTGTCATCAGGGTCTATGCTTATAATTTTCTCATACAGTTTAATAGATTCTTCTAACCCGTGCCGTGCATTGTATAATTCCCCTAAGAGCTTCATTGCCGGTATATAGTTTGGATGTTTCTTTAGCACGTCCTCGGTTAACTTCATAGAATCCTCGGCTCTGTCCTCCCGTAGCAGCACATACGCTATCTGAACCTTAAGGTATGGTGACTCAGGGTCCTCTTTCAGGGCTGTTCTAAACTCCTTTAGTGCTTTAGGCCAATCGTTTTGTTCCTCAGCTATAACTCCAAGCATGTAGTGGTAGTAAGCTGACTCCTCGTTGCTTTCAGATGTGTTTGAATTAGCGCTGGAACTTGAATTTGCAGCAAATGCCCCAGTAACACAGACAAGGGTAAATAGCAGAATCATTTGCAAAAAAAGGAAGGTTTTTATTTTTTTCATCTTACTCCATAATATATGTTAGTACACATCTAAAACCATGAAAAGCACCCATGTACGAGGTTCTCTCCCGTCTCCTGCGGCAAGCCGCACCGGAGTCTCTCCCACCAGCCGCACTTCTTATACGACATCTCCATCTCTAATCATTATAACATAAATTAATTAATCATTGTAATAGGAATGGTAAAACATCAACGAATAGATTTCAGAACTTTGTAGCTCATGTTTACGGTTCGTTCAATATCAATTTTTTTGTGTGCCGCACTAAGGAAAAACGCCTCAAACTGAGACGGCGGTAGGTATATGCCGCCTGTGAGCATTCCTCTAAAGTAATTGGCAAATTTCTGAGTGTCGCAGGATGCGGCTGTCGGCCAATCGATAACTTCTTTATCTGTAAAATATTGGCACATCATTGAGCCGACACGATAAATTTTAACCTTAGAGTTGGCTTTTTTTGCAGCGTCATTAAGCCCATATTCAAGGGTTTTTGCAGTTTCATTGAGTTTTTCGTAAAAGCCGGATTTTCTTATAATATTTAAAGTTGCAATTCCGGCAGACATTGCTACAGGGTTGCCCGAAAGTGTGCCTGCCTGATAGACGGGGCCCTCAGGAGAAATTAAAGACATTATCTCCCGCTTACCGCCATAAGCTCCAACTGGTAGTCCACCTCCTATGACTTTACCGAGACAGGTCATATCGGGTTTTATATTGAAAAGTTCCTGAGCGCCGCCATAAGCTGCCCTAAAGCCTGTCATAACCTCATCAAAAATCAGAACGATACCATGTTTTTGGGTCAACTCTCTGATTTCCGCAAGAAATCCGTCTCTGGGGATAACACAGCCGATATTTCCGACAATCGGTTCAAGAATTAGACAGGCAATGTTTTCGCCTTCTTTTTCGATAACATTTTTCAAAGCTGTTATGTCATTAAATGGAACAGTGATGGTGTTCATAGCGTATGATTGAGGAACTCCAGGGCTTGTTGGAACGCCAAGTGTTGCGGCCCCTGAGCCTGCCTTAGCAAGCAGCCCATCGGCATGTCCGTGGTAGCAGCCCTCAAATTTTATAATCTTATCTCGTTTTGTAAATCCACGTGCAACTCTGATAGCGCTCATTGTGGCCTCAGTGCCGGAATTTACAAAGCGTACCTTATCCATTGACGGATAGGCTGCAACAATTAGTTCAGCAAGCGTTACTTCGTATGGATTAGGAGCGCCGAAACTTGTGCCCTTAGCGGCAGCCTCAGTGACAGCCTCGATAACCTTCTTTGGCGCATGGCCTAAAATAAGCGGCCCCCATGAAAGCACATAATCAATGTATGAGTTACCATCAACATCAGTAAGTTTGGAGCCTTTGGCGTGTGATATAAAAAGAGGATCACCGCCCACCGCCTTAAATGCCCTAACCGGACTGTTAACACCGCCGGAAATCAAAGTCTGAGCTTTTTTAAAAAGCGACTTAGATTTCTTTGTTGACAGTTTTTTCGGTTTATTACCAATTTTTTTCATGGCAAAATATTAACATGAATACCAATTTTTTGTAAATAGCTGTCTTCAAAAAGATAAATAAATAAGGGAGAGCGCTGCCCTCCCTTAAAATCCCTCCCGCACGGGGAAATGATTTCCCCGTGACCCCTCGGTTTGTTGCCAACGATTGGGTGGTTTCATATTATGTTTTGTTGATGTGTTTGAGAGTTGAGAGTTTTTTAACCTGCGTTCCGCAGCTTAAAAAGTTTCAATTGCGAGTTTCACCCGCAACAACAGATGAAAAGATTAAAAGAAATTGCCTATGCAGTTAGCTCAGTTAGAGTGTTTTCATGATTATAGAGATGCAGGTTTCTATGTTTTTAAAATGGAAAAAGGACTGGATTCCCGCTCGTAGGCGGGAATGACAAAGGCGGGAATACTTTTTTTCTGTCATTCTTTTTTTTCTTGTCATTCCTGCGAAGGCAGGAATCCAGTCTTTTGTTAACGAAGTAAACTGCATAGGCAATTTCTTTTTTATCAACCAGATTTAGTTTGAAGCTGACTTTCTGTAAGAACACTAATTCTACGGATATGCTTGTACATCTTCTTGATATATTTGTGCATTTTTTGATAAACAATGTATAATAATATAAGATTTATTTTATGAATAATTCTTGGGACATATGATGGAAAATCTAAAAATTAATGTTTACGCAAGAGGAGGCAATCCTAGTTACTGATAGGTTGGTCTATTGTCATGAAAACAAATCACGACGAGATTTTAAGGAAGATACTCGAAGACATCGACGAGCATGGCTATTTAAATCATAGGGAGAGTAATACTTATGAGTTTAAAGAGACTTTCAACATGGGAAACAAAAGCTTATATGCAAGAACATTAGCCTGTTTTGCAAATAATAAAGGTGGTTATATCTTGTTCGGTGTAAAAGACAAACCTCGTAACCTTATAGGCGTTGACAAGATAAAGTTTGACAGCATAAAGCAAGAAGATATTACAACGTTTCTTAAAGACCATTATGAACCTGAAATCAAATGGGATTCAGGGACTGTCATTTCACAAGAAAAATATTTTGGTTATATCTATGCACATGAGGCAGAAGAAAAACCTGTTATCTGCACATCAAATACAAAAGAAAGTTCACAAGGTGACATTTTTTACCGGTATAGGGGACAAAATAAGAAAATTGGATACACCGAATTGAAAAAAAATGATATATGATATTCTCAATAAAGAAAGGACTGCAATGATGAGACATATTGAGAAAATAGCTAGGACAGGACCTCAAAAAATAGCCATGATAGATTTATTAACAGGGAAAATCGAAACAGACAAAATTGAAGGCACAAAATTGATAATGGATAAAAAACTTTTAGATGATTTAAAGGAGAAGGTCAAGTTTATTGAGGCAGGACATTTCACTGATACAGGGGGTGCCCCCACTTTAAAACTTATTGGTGAAATTATGCCTGTAAGTAAAATTATCATCCCTGAATTAGACCCTAACAAAGGTTATCCATATATTCAAGGGCAGTTAGCAGATAAGCTTGGCATTAAACCGTATCACGTACGTGTTTTGGTATGGAAATACAAACTTAAAGGGGACAGTCAATTTCATACTGCTATAGTAACCAGTAGGAGCGGCAGTGTTCATAAGTTTTCAGAAAAAGCATTTGATTCTCTTTCAGATATTTTGAGAGAACATAATGATGATTTAAATTCTTTCATAGATAACATATCAAAAGAATATAACAAACGTGAAAAACATTCTTAGACTAAATGGTTAACCATGCGTTGCATATCGGGGTTAGTGAGGATATATTCAATAAACTGCGTCAAGTCTGAAATCACCTCAAACGGTAATATCCAATTTAAACCTATCTGCCTCTCATATCCCCTGTAAAAATGTATTTATGCAGCTGCACGTTTAATCTGACAGGAAGGGCGTCTCGGATTATCCATGAGGCAAGTGTTTCGTGACTTAAAAAAGATGTCTCGGCGCTAAAAAGAATCCGGCATTTTTGTGACAATTCGTAAGTCTTGATTAAATCCACTGCCCAGACGTAATCGTTTTCATCAGAGAGCACAAATTTAATCTCATCGTGCGGCAGGAGTAAGTCAAAGTTTAAAAAATCATTATGAGCCGACATCCCGCTTGCCGGAGTTTTTATATCCATGATTACTGTAACGGGGTTGTCTGTTCTTTTACCTAAGACTTCAAGACTGATAGAACCATTTGTCTCTATGAGTACGGTATTGCCCTCTGCTATAAGCGCATCTATGAGACTTGCCGAGTTTTCCTGCAAAAGCGGCTCGCCGCCTGTTATCTCAACAAGTTTAATCCCGGATTTTTGAACCTCAACGATTATCTCCGCTATTGTTAGCTCATATCCGCCGCTATAAGCATAAACTGTGTCACAGTAGCGGCAGCGAAGGTTGCATCCGGTAAGTCTAACAAAAGCACACGGAACACCTGCATAAGAAGACTCTCCCTGAATGCTTGTAAATATCTCGCATACTTTTAACGAGGCGTCAGTGTTTATCAGCATACGTCAACATCTGAGGCTTATATTACAAAACACACTACTTATTCATCATTTCAAGGAATTCTTTATTGGTCTTTGTGTTTCTTAGCTTACTCAGTAAAAACTCCATGCTCTCAACGCTGCTTAACGGAGTAAGCACCTTACGCAGCACCCACATCTTGCCCAGCACTTCTTTGGTTACAAGTAATTCCTCTTTTCTGGTGCCAGAGGTGTTTATATCTATGCTTGGGAATATCCGCTTGTCAACCAGCTTCCTGTCAAGATGAAGCTCCATGTTGCCGGTGCCCTTAAACTCTTCAAATATGACGTCATCCATTCTGCTTCCAGTGTCAACCAGTGCAGTTGCTATGATGGTCAGACTCCCGCCATGCTCTATGTTTCTTGCCGTACCAAAGAACCGCTTAGGCTTTTGCAGAGCGTTAGCGTCAAGACCGCCGGAGAGCACCTTACCGCTTGCCGGCACTACGGCATTATAAGCACGCGCAAGTCTGGTTATACTATCAAGAAGGATTACCACGTCCTTTTTACACTCCACCTGCCGCTTTGCCCGATTTATCACCATCTCTGCCACCTGACAATGTCTGTGCGGAGGCTCATCAAACGTTGAACTTATAATCTCTGCCTGCACCACACGTTTCCAGTCGGTAACCTCTTCAGGACGCTCATCAATAAGTAAAATTATAAGATGAACCTCCTTGTGATTAAACTTTATAGCCTTTGCTATGGACTGAAGCAGCATTGTCTTACCTGTGCGCGGGGCAGCCACGATAAGCCCTCTCTGTCCTTTACCAGTTGGCGTTATCAGTTCCATGACCCTTGTGGCATAGTCATTGGGGTCATAGTCAAGCATCAAACGCTCCGTAGGGTAGTAGGGAAGGAGGTTATCAAAGAGCGGCCTGTTTATGTTTTCCTCAGGGGTCTGGTGATTAATCGCCTCTACCTTAAGGAGTGCAAAATAACGCTCATTTTCCTTAGGCGGACGCACCTGTCCCGATATTAACTCACCAGTCCTTAAATTAAACCTTCTAATTTGAGACGGCGAGACGTATATGTCGTCAGGACCCGGTAAATAACTGTAATCAGGAGACCTTAGAAATCCAAAGCCATCGGCAAGGATTTCCAAAACGCCCTCAGCAAACAAATTACCGGTTTTTTCTGCCTGAGCCTGTAGTATAGAAAAAATCAGTTCCTGTTTTCTCATGCTTGAAGCGCCCTCTACGTTTAGTTCCTCTGCTACCACTGTCAACTCTGCTACATCTTTTTCCTGCAATTCTGCAATTGCAATATTACCCATAACTACACTCCTTTTAATTTACAGCCGTAACTTCAACATCCACCAGACGGCTCTTTTCATATTCTCAGGGACTATTCTTCGGATTCTGCCTTCACCTTTCAGGGCAATTAATAACTATGTCTGTTATATAATGCGGGAACTCCTGACTATTCTCTCTGATTATAAAAAAAAATGATAATAATTGCAAGTTTTTAAATCCTTTAAACGTTATATCCTGTTTTACCTCCTTTAGACCTGCACCACCCACAGCATTCTAATCAAGCGCCGTCACCAGCCACCTATTCCCAAGAGCACACACAGATTAGTATAACCACTCTAACACACCCTTGGTCAACCACACCCACACTTATAAATTAATACACAAAAAAATTTTTGTCAATAGAAAATTTTTTTTTTACTATATTAATTTTATAAAATTTACTATATTTGTGTAAAATACATAAGTGCTGGAGCTTAGAACAAAAGGATGCTAAAAATATTAGGCAAGACATTAAGCCGTAAGATAACACTGTCAATGACAGTGCTTTTGATAATTGGGGGCACAATGTTTTGGTATAAGTTTACGAATAAAGTCAACAGTGAACTTTATAATAAAGCAGTAGAGGACGGCTTTTTCTACATTGAGGCAGTAAGAGCGGCAATAGCAATTGATGCTGACGGTAAACACAATGAGACTGTCACAAAGGTGACAAGCATGGTTGGCGCCTCACGTGGTGTACCTGCGATACGCGTGTTGGACCACAACGGTAACATAAAGTTTTCCTCAGATAAGAACGAACTTAACAACACGGCAGCCATTAATTCACCCCTATGCAATGAGTGTCATACTCCAGGTCCTGCCGGGAGCGTTAAGTTAAAGGATATAACTAAAAATCGTTTCATAGAACATGAGAGGGACAAAAAAACACTGAGAGCGATCCTGCCGATAAAAAATGATCACACTTGTATGACTGCACAGTGCCACGCCCACGATAATAAATCCACAATAAACGGCTTCGTGGACGTTAGAATAGACCTCAACCCGGCTGCGGAAAAAGCCAGGGAGAACACCACAGACATAGCCATAATGGGTATTTTTTTCATAGCCCTTGCAACCACAATCCTGCACCTGCTGGTCTCTAAGTTTGTGGTAAAGCCTGTGGCACTTGTCCGTGAGGGTATAAAAATGGTTAAAAGCGGATATTTCGGTCACACTCTTGAATTCCAGAGCTCAGATGAGATTGGAGCGTTAAGCGGCTCGTTTAACGAAATGACCCGCTCACTTCAAGACAACAGAGACGACTTTGAGGAGCAAACCCGGGCGCTCTCCAGCATAATGGAGCAGAAAGCAAAAGAAATGAGAAGATTTCAGGAGCAATACGTTCACACCGAAAAGCTCGCCTCCTTAGGCCGTATGGCGGCAAGTGTCGCACACGAACTTAACAGCCCTCTTACGGGAATTATTGTGTTTGCTCAATTGCTGCATAAGCGCATACCGGAGGACAATAAACTGGACAAAGAGGACCTCACTGTGATAATAGAACAGGCCGAGAAGTGCTCTAACATGATAGCTGTGCTGCTTGGCTATTCCCGTACGATACCGAGTGAAAAGCTTGATATGGACGTCACTAAGGCACTTGAAAACGCCCTGAATATTCTTACAAGCCAGTCTAAATTCTATAACGTTACGATAGAAAAAGAGTTGGCACATGACCTGCCGCGTTTACCGGGTGATCAGTCACAGCTTGAGCAGGTGTTTATCAATCTTCTGATTAACGCTAACGACGCTATGAACGGCGCAGGAACAATACGCATAAAGACACATCGTATTGAGGAGGATTCACGTCAGTACGTAGAAATAGAGGTAACAGACTCAGGCCCAGGCATCTTGCCCGAAAACATGGATAAAATATTTGAACCCTTCTTTACAACCAAACCTGAGGGAAAGGGCACAGGACTTGGCCTTGCCGTCACAAAGGGAATAACAGAGAAACTCGGAGGCCGGATATTTGTTAAGCAGCAGCTGTCACATGGTGCAAGCTTTGTTATCAAGCTTCCGGTTGCCGGTTAGGATAAAGTTAGCTTTATTTCATAAAACACCCTTCTGTTGATAATTAAGAAGCGTATCTGTTATTATGTACGATGAGTGAAGGAGCGGGCAGACCCGATATTCTGTCAAGGGTGGTGGCCAGGGTTTTTGACTTCTTAATTGTTATGATGTTGATGGAGTTGGTTCCGAGAGCCGGTTTTTATGCGGCGTTAATGTATATATTGATTGCGGACGGATTATTTGAGGGAGCGAGTGTCGGCAAGAAGTTGATGGGTTTGAAGGTGGCCTCTGAGAGATCTGATACCGGAGCGATTGTCAGAGGTTCCATCCTTAGAAATTTAACCCTGGCAGTTGCCCTTGTGCTTTGGCGGATACCGCTTCTGGGCTGGTTTTTCTTTATTGGAATACTTGCTGTTGAATTTATTATAATGACAGGCAGTGCACAAAGAAAGAGAATAGGTGACGAGATTGCCGGCACTCTGGTGGTTTGCGTCATCGGTAAAATGGAGGGAAAATGATTTTTAATAAGCTCTTAGGGCTATTTTCAAACGATCTGGCGATAGATCTTGGGACAGCCAACACACTGGTGTATGCTAAAGGAAAGGGGATTGTTTGCGATGAACCCTCAGTGGTTGTAATGAGGACGGATACAAAGAAGATAATAGCGGTGGGGGCTGAGGCTAAGAGAATGCTTGGTAAGACGCCTGCTAACATCATAACAATAAGACCTATGAAAGACGGCGTAATTGCTGACTTTAATGCTGCTGGAGAGATGCTGAAGTATTTTATTAAAAAAGCCCATAACAGAAAGAGTTTTGTCTCACCGCGTGTAATTATAGGCGTACCCTCGGCCATAACTTTGGTAGAACAACGGGCAGTAAAGGAGGCTGCAGAGGCGTCGGGCGCCCGTGAGGTTTACCTTATAGAGGAAACTATGGCTGCCGCTGTAGGCGTTGGCCTCCCAATTGATGAGCCTTATGGCAATATGATTGTGGATATTGGAGGTGGCACTACCGATGTTGCAGTTATTTCCATGGACGGCATTGTTTACAGCAAAGCCGTAAAAGTTGGCGGCGACAAGATGGACGAAAAGATAATAACGCACGTTAAGGAAAAATACAACTTCATGATTGGAGACCGGACTGCCGAACAAATCAAAATAGAGATAGGCTCAGCTTTTAAAATATCCAAAGAGGAACTCACTATAGACGTAAACGGCCGAGACCTTATCTCAGGCATTCCCAAGACAGTGACAATCAGAGAAAATGAGATACGCGAAACTCTGAGCGAACCGGTAAACATAATCGTAAGCACAATCAAACAGGCTCTTGAAAACACACCGCCTGAGCTTGCCTCAGACATAGTAGATAACGGCATTGTGCTGGCAGGGGGCGGTGCGCTCCTTAGAGGCCTTGATGAGCTTATAAGACAAGAGACCAGACTCCCTGTAATTGTGCCTGAAAACCCGCTGACTGCTGTTGTCATGGGAGTTGGAAAGATGCTTGAGGACTTGGCGCTGTTGCGGAGAGTAGCCGTCAGTTAATGCTCAAAAAGCATCACACTCTGTTTTTATTTTATGTATTTTTTTTGATTTCGCTTATGACTTACCAAAGTTTCAGGGGGCCGTTTCGGCCAATCCTGTATTTAAGGTATCCGCTTTTTTTAGTAAATGACGTCATAGATACTGCTGTAAGTATAGTCAGCAAACCTTTTGTTCTGCTGTTTACAATTGAGGGGGAAAATGTCCGCCTAAGGAGCGAGCTTAACAGACTGCTCTTAAAAGAACAGCAATACGATGAGGCTATTAATGAAAACAAACGCCTTAGCTCTCTTTTGACACTAAAGGATGAAACAATAAACTATGTGTCTGCAGCCAGAGTTATAGCCCGGCAACCTGACAAATGGTACCACCAAATGGTACTGGACAGCGGTACAAAGACAGGCGTAAAAAAAGACATGGCTGCTCGTACAGACAGAGGATTAATTGGTAAGATTATCTCTGCAGAGTCTAACTACTCAACAGTCCTGCTTCTGACTGACGTCTATTCCTCTGTAGCTGTCCGGCTTGAAGACAACCGCACGGAGGCAGTGCTCTCTGGAACTGGTTCAGAGCTATGTCTACTTAAGTACATTCCTGTCAGTGAAGATGTTAAAGTTGGCGAGTCACTGGTCACATCTGGCACAGACAACCTCTTTCCAGCAGGCATACCGGTTGGCAGAGTGTTAAGCGTAGAAAGGGCTACGTCAGGTATGTTCCTTGAGATAAAGGTAGAGCTTTTTGCGCAGCCTACAAAAACCGAAGAGGTTATTATTGTCTCAAGAGAAGGAACGTAAATGAAAAAGATGATGGTATCACTTTTCTGGGTATCTCTCATCAGTCTTGCAATGGCTTTTGACAGGGCAGGTTTTTTAAACTTCAAACTTAACTTAACTATGCTGTTAGTTTACTATATGGGACTTAAGTGGCCGGAGTCAAAAGCTGTTTTGTGGTCTGCTGGTGTAGGTTTTATTGAAGACAGCCTCTCTTTGAGAATAATCGGCCCCAATATGCTTTCAAAGTGCTCTGTGATTTTTATAACCTCGTTTTTTAGAAGCGGCATTTTTAACTTCACTCCTTTACTTAATTCACTCCTCAGTTTTGCCTTCACAATTGTGGATGGTTTTATCGTTTACTTCTCACTCTCTGTGTTTGATACCAGGCCTGTGGATATCTCCACCGCTATTGACAGTATAATGTTTCAATCCCTGATAAATGGTGTTTTAGGATATTTTGTAATGAGAGAATACGATGAATAAGGAGTACTTTGAGGGATATGCCTCCTTTACAGTATATATTATAATCACGGTGTTTTTTATTCTTTCCGTGCGTCTTTACGTTATACAGATTTTAAACGGAAACGATTATCGGGATGCTGCAGATTCAAACAGGGTTAGGGCAGTCATACTGCCAGCCTCAAGGGGCATTATATATGACAGAAGCGGAATACCGCTTGTTAAAAATAAACCATACTTTTACGCATCTCTCATACCCGGACGCACGCCTGTGGATACACACGGCCTTGCCGATTTGGTAAAAGTAGATGAGTCAAAACTCGCACTTAAAATAAAAAAGGAAAAAAACAATATTTTTAAAACAATTGTTATCAAAGATGGCTTGTCGTTTAAGGAGGTCGCAGAGATAGAAGCGAGGAAATCAGATTTCCCTGGTCTTATTGTAGAGACAAGCGTGACAAGAGACTACGTATACAAAACAGTTGGTTCACACGTTATAGGTTACCTGGGGAAACCCAACAAGCAGCAAGTAGAAAAACTTCAACTTGACGATGTGCCCCCTGAAACATTTATAGGTCAGTGGGGGGTTGAACAGCTTTTCGATGCCACACTCAGAGGCACGGCAGGGAGAAAGATAATCGAGGTGGATGCTCTTGGCAGACAACTAAAAGAGCTTGATGTTATAAAGCCCAAAACTGGAGGCGACATAACTCTTAGTCTGGACATTAACCTGCAGAAAATAGCAGAAGAATCATTCACTGATAAGACCGGCTCGCTGGTAGCCTTAGACCCAAGAAACGGAGAGGTACTTGCTATGGCAAGTATGCCGTCTTTTGATCCTAACGATTTTGTTATGGGAATAGACTCTGAGAAGTGGTCGGCTCTGCATAAAGACAAACAGTTTCCACTTCTGAACAGAGCGCTTCAGAGTTCATATCCTCCGGGTTCTGTCTTTAAAGTTCTCATGTCGGTGGCCGGGCTTGATGACGGTGCGATAACAACAAAAACTCCGGTAGGCTGTGGCGGAGAGATGCACTATGGTAAGTGGTCATTTGGCTGTTGGAAAGCGCATGGCACTGTTACTTTCCACACAGGGCTGGTTCAGTCTTGTGATATATATTTTTACGATGTCGGCAAAAGGCTTGGCATAGATAAGATACACAAGTATGCACGGATGTTTGGTCTGGGTAAAAAGACTGGTCTTGACATTGTAGGCGGCGAGGAAAGAGAGGGACTTATTCCATCGATAGCATGGAAACAAAAGAAGATGAAACAGCCGTGGTTCCTTGGTGAGACATTTGTCGCTTCAATTGGGCAGGGCTACGTTAACATAACGCCTGCTCAAGCAGCGCTCCTTTCTGCAATGGTAGCAAACGAGGGACTTCCCATCCATCTTACTCTGCTTAAAGGCACAGCGCCTCCTGATGAGTCTAAGCGTCTGAAAATTAAACCTGAGGTTTTTGCTGAGGTTAAGAGTGCCATGTATGGAGTTGTCAATGAAGGCGGAACAGGAGGGCGCGCAAGGAGTGAACTTGTTCACATATCGGGCAAAACCGGCACTGCTCAGGTTGTAAAGGGCAGAGTGAAAACTGAAACCCTCAAACAGCATCTCAGAGACCATGGGTGGTTTATTGCATATGCGCCATCGGAGGACCCTCAGATAGCCGTTGCGGCAGTGGTAGAACATGGCGGACACGGCGGCAGTTCAGCTGCTCCCATCGCTAAAAACGTAATCGAAGCGTTTGTAAAAAGCTCGTACTATAAAAAACCTACGGAATCAGACGAGTGACTGTTTTCCAAATAAACAGAAAGTACCTTAAGCAAGTGGACGCCCTCATGCTTATACTTCTGTTAGCTGTCTCAGTAATAAGTGTTCTGACCATATACAGCACTACAAGACCTATAATGTCCTCATCACTTCAGCCAAATTACTACCTGAAACAATCTGTCTGGGTACTGATTGGATTTATAGTGTTATTTATAGTTTTGGTTAAAGATTATATATGGCTTAAGGATGCCGGTTATGTAATATATGGGATTGGGATTTTTTTACTGGTACTTGTCTTACTGATGGGGAAAAGCGGTCTTGGTGCGCAAAGATGGCTTGATTTAAAGATTTTTTCATTTCAACCGTCAGAAATCTTTAGGTTAATACTGGTAATCGGGCTTTCTAAATACCTTAGCTCGGTAAAAAGTCCGCTTGACAGGCGATCGTTTTTTTTGTCTCTTGTAGTATTTGGAATCATCCCGTTTATTTTGATAATTAAGCAGCCGCACTTGGGTACTGGAATTATTCTTTTTGCGACCTTTCTTTTTTTAGTAATTTCCAAAAAGATAGAGAAAAAGCTCCTCTTAATACTGATAGCAATTGCGCTTGTGGTGGTTCCGCTTGGGGGTAAAACCGTTTGGAAACATCTGAAAGATTACCAGAAAAACCGTATTTTAGCGTTTGTTAACCCAGATATTGACCCGCGTGGGATAGGGTATCAGATTGAGCAGTCAAAGATAACCATAGGCTCAGGGATGACTTTTGGCAGGGGATATCTTAAGGGCACACAGGGACCTCTTAAGTTCTTACCGGAAAAGCATACGGATTTTGTTTTTTCCGTTTTTGCTGAAGAATGGGGATTTGTTGGATCAATATTTCTTTTCAGTCTATACCTTATATTTTTCATCCGCGGGTTTGACACAGCACTCAAGGCAAAGGACGAGTTTGGCAAGTACATGGCCTCAGGGCTTACCTTTATGCTGTTTCTCTATTTTTTGATAAACATCGGGATGACTCTTGGGATGATGCCGGTGGTTGGTGTGCCAATTCCTTTTATGAGCTACGGAGGCACATCGCTCATATCTAACTTTATCATCGTGGGTATTATTATTAATATCAGAATGAGACGACTTGTTATGGTTTAATAACTCTGGACATGACACCGCCAAAAAAAACCTTGAGGTTAGGCCCTGCTTGCTAAGGGCCTCCCTCAAGGGAAAATAAACTATTTGTTTTAATATCTTATTTACGCATCGGCAAGTATCATATCCTGCTGTTGATGGCAAACGCCATTCTTATTAGCGTCACATTCCCAAAACACACGGTGAGAACATTGATGACATATATTCTTATCAAGACTTGCCACAATATCGGCAATGGCATTCTCTTGTGAGTCAAACACGTGGTCTTCGCCCACAGTTTTAAGCGCTCCGCTCTTTTTAAACATTGTATAGACCTCCGGCTTCATCTTGCAAAAGATAATCTCTCTGCCATTTTTCCTATAGTCTTTAACAAGATTTACCATAGATTCCACACCCATTAAATCCACGTTATTGATACTGTCACAGAGTAACAATATCTTATTCTGTGAGGGAACGAACGAAGTAAGCGTGTTGATGCTTTCCTCAACGTGATTCATAGCGGCAAAGTACAGATCTCCCTCTATTCTGATAATCCCAAACTGTGAACACTGTGGGAGAAACGGATCCGTTATAAAATGTCTGGCGCTGCCGGGCTCCGGTACTCTGGGGAGCACTTGAGGTCTTGCAGTCTTATTAAGGTACAGCCCGATAGAAAGCAAAGCGCCCACGTATATAGCAAACTCAAGTTCTAAAAACAACGTGGCAAGGAATGTAACTCCCATGACGGCTGCATCCTGTTTGGAGAGCTTAACCGTGTGCATGATATGGTGAAAATCTATAAGGTTGTAGGCAACAACCAGTATGACGGCAGCCATTGCCGCTATAGGCAAAAATGCTGCCAGTGATTTAACGAAAACCAAAATCATGAGAAGCCACATGGCGGCACATATTGCACTAAACGGCGTCTTTGCGCCTGCCGTGAAATTAACCCCGCTTCTGGTAAACGACCCTGAAGAGGCATACGAAGAAAGGAAAGAGCCCAGTATGTTAGAAATCCCCTGACCTAAAAACTCCTGATTGCCGTCAATTTTCTGTCCGGATTTAAGCGCCACAGAGCGAGCTATTGAAACAGCCTCCATGATGCCAAGCATCGCTACGGCAAGCGCCGGTGAGGCAAGCGCATGAATCGTCTCAAAGGAAAAGTTAGGCAGTGAAAGCGGTGGGATTGCAGAAGGAAGCGCACCAACCACGCGCACTCCCTGAGTGTGCCAGCCTAAAGCGTAACTGATGCTTCCTCCCACAACCATACTGACAAGCATACCCGGCCACTTGGGCTTAGATATTCTTAATGCGATGACCACAACCAGAGTTATTGCGGCTATTATCAGAGCGCGCAGGTTGTAGTTTGGCAGATTTTCAATCAGAAGTTTTATATTTTCAGTAAAATGCGGTGCGTTTTTAAACTGCAAGCCAAATACATGCTTCAATTGGCTTGAAGCTATCAATATTGCAGCCCCTGCGGTAAAACCGATAACCACCGAGTGAGATACAAAATCAACCAATCCGCCTAGTCGTACAATGCCAAGTCCAAACTGAAGAAGTCCGGCTAAAAGTGTCAGCATAAGCACAATTGATACGTAGTGCTCAGATCCGGGCTCTGCTAGCACTGACACTGTACTAAATATTACCAGAGATATTGCCGTTGTGGGGCCTGAAATTAAGTGCCGTGAGCTGCCAAACAGTGCTGCAACTATAGCCGGCACTATTGCCGTATAAAGACCGTATTGAGGGGGCATTCCAGCTATCATAGCAAACGCAACGCCCTGAGGCAGCACAACGACAGCGCCAGTTAATCCCGCAAACAAGTCAACTTTCCAGGTTTCTCTTACCTCTGCTATCCACTTTAAGAATGGAAATATCTTAATTAATAAATCATTTTTCGTCTGAGTAGTTTTCATCATCTCACCACCATCACTGAGTTTTCTGCGTTTAACACTATATTAAAGGACGTGCCGCCCATGAAAAATCGTTTCAGGCCCGTAGCAGTATCTGCCCCTACAACGATTACCGAGTACTTTCGGCCATGCCTTATTATTTCCTCTACTGGATTTCCTACAGCTACGATAGTCTCATCCACCTCAAGTCCATTATCTTTAGCCCGTCTTTTCCCCTCTGCAAGTATCTCTTTAGCCGCAGCCTCTTTTGATGAGTTTTCTGCTACCGACATCAAAGACACAGAGCAAGCGCAATTATTGGCAAGCATCAGGTCTTTTATCATCGCAGTGTAGGTTTTCTCACTGCCGTCAAGACAAACCAAATGCCCGTGCCCTGCCTCAAGCTCCCTTGCCACTAACACCGAGCATGGCGCATGAACCACCACCTTTTGAACCTCAGAGGATAATAAGATTCTGTCAAGTGTACTTTTTTTCTTTGAGGCCCCCATGATTACCAGACTGTATCCGCCGCTTTCCACCTCTGATAATATCTTGGATGCTACATTATGACCGGTTGTCATTTTAAGCTGTATCTTTTTCTTTTCCGGCGACTGGTACAATATTTGAAAGTCTTCAAGCGGGTTGCCCTGAAAGGTTCTGACATGTTCCTCGTTCCACTTATCAGTCATCCAGCCGTAGTGCATCAGCGTGTCCTTCGCTTCAACCAGATAGTTGATTCCAGGTATGGCCACTCCCCATGTGGCCTCGCTGTGAGCTGCCTCCATGTCGGTCAACGACTCTGCGTGATTACCGTTTCCACTTCTAACGTGCAGTATGGTTATCTCAGCATCAAGGCCATTGCCAAGTTTAGCGCCATAGCGCATTCCGGTCAGTGCCTCTACCGAGCCGTCTATACAAATTAGTACTTTCGAATTATCAGCCATTTTCTTATACCCTCACCACCATAAGCGGACACGGTACCAGTGAAAACACCTTATCCAGCGTTCTGTCTCCTAAAATCTTATCTATTATGCTTTGCTTTTTAACGCCCATTATGACTAAATCCGTCTCCTCATCCTCAACTGCCTCAATTATTTTTTCGGTTATATCGCCATACTCAATACGGGTTCTGATTGATACGTTTTCATGTTTTGCAAAATCCCTTATTTCCTGTTCAACCTTCTCTCTGCCTGAATTTAACGCCTCTTCAATATTTGACACTCCTACAAGACTAAGGTCTCCCTCATACTCAGGCAATACTTTAAGAGCTGTAACCCTGCAATTGTCCTCTTTGGCCATCTTCGCTCCGTGCTTAAGCACATCCATAGAGCCGTTTATCACCACCATCACCCTTCTGTAATCTCTCCTCATAACCATTAACCCTCCTGTGCATTTTTTATTATCTATCTTGTTGGAGCATTTCGCTCATGCCTTTATATAGCAATAAACATGCCACTTGTGTAACTAATTGATATTGTTGGATTAATTGGCTCAGATTGTACGTTAAATCGTTAAACAATTAAACGTTTAGAATGTTAGCGTTCAGAATTTAAACAGTGTTTATTTTCACAGATGAATTTTTAACACAGAGTGTTTTACCATTCACTTGAAAATGTTTTAAACTATAACCATGACAGGAACCGTTATAGAAGTAAATCTTGATGATGAGGGTACTTACGAAATGCTCTCAGCTCTTTCACTTATGGCATTAAAGATATGAAAGTTCTTTTCTAACACAGACACAATCAAATAACTGACCTTTTTTTACAAAGGTACTATACTTTTTACATTACTCTCAGGCACAATATGCTGGTATTATGAATGATATCTGTATAGAATAAATCAAGGAGGGGCTATAGATGGACAAGGGCAATTTTAGTTATTTAATAAAACGTCTGTACGAGGAGATAAAAGCGGCAGATGTGGATGAGGCGTATGAGACTTTCATGCTTATCCTTGATCTTGTGTTTATAGATAAGAACGTTCCCAAGTTTTTCCAGGAATTACTGGATAAAAACGCTCTCAGGATGTTTGATGACATATCTCTGGTTAAATTCAACGCTAAGGATGTAATAAGCAAAGAGGGTGACCATGACGATTCAATGTTTATAATAGTAAGCGGCACGGTGCGCATATCCAAAAAGAAGGTTAAAGCAAAGGGCCCTCTGATACCTATGCCGCCGGTTTTACTAAATCACCTGATAACATCAATGATTTCCGGCAGCTCAAAGACGCTTTCCAGTCTTTCAGTTGGTGATTTTTTTGGCGAATCGGCTCTGTTTTCATCAAAGCCTATGGCTGTCAGCGCTATTGCCGAGACCGATGTTGAGGTTATGGTTATAACCAATAAATCGCTTCAAAAAGCAATGAGTGTTAAGCCTAATCTACGGTCATTGCTTAGAGAATACTATGTTTCAAGACTTGATTCAATGCTGGAGTCACTGCAGAAAGAACAGAGTATGGTTCAGGCTTGTGCGTTTGGAGCTCTTCTGGGAACAGTTGTCCCTGATGAAAGCAACTACACGGATAGTTCTATGATTATGAACGCTAACTCTGGGGCAGAGGATAACAGGCATGTGGAGACAAGTTTTTCTCTTAAATCTAGATCAAATGTGGAGATTGGTCTTGACAAAGTAAAAACCCTATACGCAGCAAATCAAAAAACAGACGCTGCACTTTTGTATCTGAGACTGTCCGGTCTGTTTTTTAAAGATTTTACCACCGTTGCCACAGATATCCTTGCAAATAAAGTGTTGAATAATCCTAAGGTTAAAAATATAAAACTGCTTGCAAATGTTCTTGATAAAGTACAAACCATGATTCCAGCAGCAGCCCCCGAAATCGAGAGTGCCACTGAGCAGGATTACCACGGGAATTTCCTTGCATTATTTAATGATTTACTTCAAAGAAAACTGGATAAGGCTAAACAGTTAAACTATACTCAAGGTCAGACAATTGTAAGGTATGGGGATAAGTCAGACTCCATATACGTAGTTAAAAGCGGCTCCGTTAAGGTTTATCCGCTCGGCGAGACGCCTGATGACGGTGAGGAGAGTAAGGTCATCATAATTGGCAAGGGAGAGATATTTGGCGAATTTGCTTTTTTTACCAAAAAACCCCGCACTGCTACCGTCATTGCCGCCGAGGACACGTCCCTGTACGAGCTAAAAAGACCTCTTGTCACCGAAATTGTGAAAGAGTACCCGGAGGTTCTTGAGTTCTTTAAGAAAACATACCAGTCAGGAATCAATAACCTGATTAAAGAAGCCGATGCCATTAAGGCATATTACAAAAACGATCTGAATTCTTAACTTAGAATTTGAAGAGTACGAAGACTACGTTGAAAGTCTTTTACAAATACTCCTTTAGAAAAAGGAGAAAAAAAGGGGGATTTTCCAATGAAAAGAGTGGTTTTTAAGTTGTCAGTAGTTGTATTTGTGTTGTCTCTTGTGATTTGTAGTGTTTCATCACAGTCCTATGCTACTAATGGGGATAATCTGATAGGGGTTGGCAGCGGCTCACGAGAAATGGGTGGAACAGGCATTGCATCGCCTCAGGACGCTGTTGGCGGTATCTACAGCAACCCTGCAGCAGTTGGGGATTGCGGTAAGGTTACTATTGATTTAATGACAACACTATTTATGCCCACTGTGAGCAATAAGGTTACGTTTGGCAACTATTCCTACAGCGCAGACTCTGCCAGCAAGGTCTATGTCATCCCCTCAGCTGCTTTCACCATTCCTGTCTCAACACAGTTAAAGATAGGACTTGCCGCTTATGGCGTTAGCGGTCTGGGTGTGGACTATAAAGGCACTACAGTGGATAATGCAAAGTATTTCGATTTCTCGTCCTACTATGGTTATCCTCCCGGCAGCATCGTGTATCCTCTTCAATCGGGCACATACACCAACATCAGCACCATGCAGATTGCCCCTTTTATAAGGTACAAATTTGACGATCAGTTTTCCGTTGGCGTCGCTGCAAGGGTGAATTATTCGATACTGGATTTAGGCAGCGGTAAAGTCGATGACTACGGCTTTGGCGGCAAAATAGGAATACTCTATAAACCAGTGGATACTGTCTCTTTGGGACTAACATATTCAACCCCAATATCAATAAAATATAAAAGTGTGACAGACCTTGACGGAGATAGGGTAAATGATGACCTTAAACTTGAGCAGCCTCAGGAGGTTGGGTTTGGCATATCTGTAGAGCCAGTTAAGAATAAAGTGCTGTTAGAGGCTGACCTTAAATGGGTAAACTGGGCGGGAGCAGCTGGTTACAAGGATTTTGACTGGGACAACCAGTTGGTGATAGGTGTAGGTGTGCAGTATAAACCAGTTAAGGAATTAGCGTTAAGAGCTGGTTACAATTATGGCAAAAATCCGGTTAAAAGTCATAACAATTTTGACGGCAGAAGTTCCAGCATGACAACCATTCAGGGAAAAACCATGCCTACGTACTATTATGAGGCATTTAGGATTACCGGATTCCCGGCTCTTGTGGAGCATCATTTGACAGGAGGCATTCAGTACACGATAAACGAAAAGGTGGCCTTAAATCTTGGCTATATGCATGCGTTTAAGAATACAATGAAAGAGACCGGCTCCGATATGACAGGCTACTACACATCGTCATTTGAGTCCTCACTTACAGAAGATTCAGTGGAATTAGGCATTACGATTAAGTTTTAAGATACTATAGAAAATATAAAAGACAGCGGGTTGTGGACGCCTCCTCCCCAGGATACGCCCACTCCGCTGTCTCTAAATTTCACCTCAATTCCCCTTCTAAAAACTGCCTGCTATGCTAAAACACAAACCAATCTATACATTCAGAATAAGCGAATTGCGCACACTTCTGCATAATTGCAAGTAACGTGCCAATATAGGAGTTAAACTTTTTAGAAATAGCTTTTACTTAATTTAACATAACATCATAATATTAATAGCTTTTATACATCTAAAGTTGACTTATTTTATAGACTTAAGAAGCAATAGGTTATTATTTTGCCATAAATGTGAAAAATATTGCATACCATATGTGCAGAATTTTGCACATATGCAAAGTTTTGCACAGTGCGCTGTTGTAAGGTTTTAAAGTCATTACATAATTCTGAAATTGCTTATGCTCTTAGCTCCGCAAAGAAAAAACTGGATTCCTGCCTTCGCAGGAATGACACTCCCCTAAAGGGGATTCCCCTGTAAGGGAATGACGGAAAGCGCACTCTCCTTTGTCATTCCCGCCTACGAGCGGGAATCAAGTCCTTTTTAATGTATCTTTAGCAAACATAAAACTATGTACCTGACTTAAGTATATAAGCATATTCTGAATTATCAAAACAGGTTTTTGAACAAATTTTTATATTATTTATGGTACTATACGGTCACAGAGATAAAAGCAAAGCGCAGGGAGTTTTATAAAAGCATGAAAATAACGTTGATATCTCCATATCCTGACATAACTGTATTTGGGCTTAGAACTATTTCAGCCTGTTTGAAAGAGAAAGGCTATGAAACTCACATTGTGTTTCTGCCTGACCCCTATGGCGATAATATTATCCACGGCAAGGACAGGTACGAACAATATGTGATGGATGAGCTTGTGGAAATCTGTAAGGATTCGGATTTCATAGGGGTCACCCTTATGACAAATTTTTTTGACGGGGCTGTACAGATTACCCGTAGTCTTAAGAAATCCCTTAAAGCTCCGATTATCTGGGGAGGTGTGCATCCCACAATAAGACCTGAGGAATCACTTGAGTTTGCCGATTACGTGTGTGTTGGCGAGGGAGAAGATGTTGCCGTTGTATTTGCCGATAAATTAAGTACCGGTGCTGACCCTGCAGATACACCCGGGCTTTGGTGTCTAAGAAACGGCGCCGTTATAAAAAATCCGGTTGGCATTCTTGATAAAAATCTTGATAAATACCCGGGACCAGACTACAGTTTCACCGACCATTACGTTTTATTTAACGGTCACATAAAACCACTGACTAATGAGCTGATGAAGGAGTTTCTTGAAAAGGGCACAGTCTCAACCTATCTTAAAAAAATCGGCTATCAAACTATGACTGGGCGCGGCTGCCCCCATAAGTGCACATACTGTATTAATGACACAATAAAAACACTCTATAGCGGCAAGGGCTATCTAAGGTGGCGTTCCACTGAGCACGTAATTAACGAACTCCTTTGGGTCAAGGAGAATATGCCCTACATCGGCTATATATGGATATCTGATGACTCGTTCTTTGGCAGGGGTTTAAAAAACATAGCCGAGTTCTGTAAGAGTTATAAAGAGCAGATAGGGCTGCCCTTTACCTGTCTGGCAAGTCCACTTACGATAACAGAAGAGAAAATGGAACTCCTTGTTGATGCCGGTCTTATGTACATTCAGATGGGAATAGAAAGCGGAAGCGCTAAGATTCAAGAGGTTTTTAACAGAAAAGCGATGTCTAACGACAGAATGATGGCAGCCATTAAAATCATCAATAAGTACAAAGACAGAATGAGTCCGCCCTCGTATGATTTCATTCTTGATGTCCCATATGAGACCGATGATGATAAAATAGAAAGCCTTGAGTTTGTCTCACGTATTCCAAAACCGTTTCATCTGCAGCCTTTTTCGCTGGTTCTCTACCCGGAGACAAAACTCTACCAAATGGCTAAAGAGGATGGCTACATAACCGATGAAAAACGCGACATTTACTCTAAAACATACACAATGAGAGACCCTAACTACTTTAACTTACTAATATCAATGTCAAAAGACGGAAAACTGCCCGGCTCTGTTCTCAGATTTTTGATAAAACCCAGCATCGTTAAAATGATGATGAGCGATAGGTCAAAGCCTGTTGTAAAAAACGTCTATCATATACTTCAGAGGGCAAAGCAGTTGGTCAGACAGATAGGGGAAAAATCATAAAAGTTCTTCTTGTACAGTCTTATCTGGGAGGTGCTGAGCAGATTGTCTTTCCTCTGGGGATTAGCTGCCTTAAGTCGGTTCTTACCGCTCATGAGGTTAGCGTTATTGACCTAAATCTTCACAAAGAGCCCATTCAAGCGCTCAAGGAACACATCACAGCCGTAAAACCGGACGTGACAGGCATATCCCTTAGAAACATTGACTCTACAAACAAACGCACTGTTGTCTTTTATTATAATCATCTTGCTGAGACAGTGAAAACCATCAAGGCAAATTCTCAGGGGAAAATAATAATTGGCGGCTCAGGGTTTTCCATGTTTGCGCGGGAAATTATGGAGGATCAAAGGGATATTGACCTCGGTGTGTTTTTGGAGGGAGAGAGGACATTTCCACTGCTTTTGGAAAACCTGACAAGGCCTGAAAAAGTACCCTCTGTATTCTATAGAAAAAACGATGAAGTTCTGTTTAGCGGTGCGGGAGGTCAGGTTGATGTAAGTGACACAGGCATTCCTGACAGAGGCGGCATGTCTATTGATAGGTACAACACCACGCGTGACAGCATCGGAGTGGAAACAAAGCGCGGGTGCGGCCTAAACTGTATATACTGTATCTATGGGTTTTTAAACGGTAAAAAGCTCCGCCTCAAAGACCCTGTCAGGGTTATTGATGAAATAGAAAACCTTGTTAATGTCCACGGAGTAAAAAAATTTACGTTTGTTGATTCAGTGTTTAATGTGCCCCAAAAACATGCTGAGGACATCTGCAAGGAGCTTTCAAAGAGGGCGCTTGGCGTTGTGTGGTCGGCATGGTTTAGCGAAAAAAACTTAACCCGGGACTTTGTAAACTTAGCACTTGATGCCGGCTGCAAAAATATAATTCTCTCGCCGGATGGTTTTTCCGATACTGTGCTAAAAACTCTCGGTAAAAACATAAACAAACAGGACGTGCTTGACTCCTTTGAGCTTCTAAAGAGTATGAAAGGCTTTGAGGTTAGTTACAACTTTTTTAAAAACCCACCAGGACAAGATATTTCTGCCTTTCTCGCAATGATTCGTTTCTACCTTAGCGCAAAAGCACAGATGGGCAGCCGTGTACACTTTGAGTTTAACTCTATGCGCATAGAGCCGCACACAAAGCTATTTGACATAGCGCGCAGAGAGGGGTTTGTCAAAGACGGCGACAATTTACTCTATCCAAAATACTATACGAATCCAAAGACCAGATACATTGAAGGTATTTTTAACGGCCTTCTGCGGCTAAAGGGGATGTAATACCAATTCACTTTCAAAAAAGTAATTTAAGGATGAGGAAAAAGGACTGGATTCCCGCTCGTAGGCGGGAATGACAAAGGGGGTTGCCATTTACTTTTTTGTCATTCCTGCGAAAGCAGGAATCCAGTTTTTATTAGCAAAGTTACACAGAAAAGCTCTTTTGTTTATTTATTTTTCTGAATGCAACCTGGTATAACAGGAGGTGTGAAAGACATGGCGGTACCACAACACCCATCGGTGTGCGCTGTGGTGGTTACGTATAACAGAAAGGCGCTGCTTTTGGAATGTCTTGACGGGATAATAAAGCAAACTGTGCCAGTTGAGGCGATATATCTTGTTGACAACGCATCGTTTGACGGCACACCGGAGGCGCTGCTTGAGGCAGGATTAATATCGGAGCTGCCCCAGCAGGGGTTAAATGACTCCGCAATTTACACGTATAAGCCGGGAAATATGTGTGGCATAACCCTTCACTATATCAGAATGAATAAAAACACGGGAGGTGCCGGAGGTTTCCACGAGGGGTTAAAGAGAGCCTATAACAATCCGCATTCGTGGTTTTGGCTTATGGATGATGATGTTGAGCCGCTTCCGACAGCGCTAAGCACACAGCTGTCTTTTTCCAATGTGGGTAAATGTATAATGCCAGGGAAAAAATTTCAAGATGGCACTTTTTTCCCTGATGACAGCCACTTCTGTCTTACCACAGGCAAGATGACTCCGGTTTTAGGCAATGAATTTTCACTATCTGAGGCATTTTCCTGTAAAAACTATGGCACATTTGAGGGAATGCTGATAAGCCGTGAGGTGGTTGAAAGGGTGGGACTGCCTGATACCCGGTTTTTTTATATCGGAGATGATTTTGTCTATGGCGCTATGGCCTCTCTTTATACCAATGTGCTTATGCTTAAGGAGCCTCTTTTTCTAAAAAAAATCAAAAGAGCAGACCCAAAAAACGTGCTGGGAAAGGAAAGTGTCAGGCTTAAGGAGATGGAAATATACTACGGCACAAGAAACCGCTTTCTGATATTTGAGTACTTAAAAAAACTCGGCACATTCTCTTTTTTGGCGTATGTTTCGGTGTTTACAGACGTTTTACGCTCAACCATCGGGATATTACTTATTGACAGAAGCCCAAAAAAACTGTTTCTTCTATATAAAGGGTTATTAGATGGAATTTTAGGGAGATTTACCAAGTGACTTTATCAAACAAATGGTAACACAGGAAAGCATATACAGAGATATTTTAAGGCTGGTTGTTTGGTATCCGTTTAGATGGTTTGTAGAGAAATCCACAGTGGAAACCGGCATACAGGCGCTTAAGAAAATGGGACAGCTTCATTTTACATTTACGCGCGGCAGCCATTCCACACTTTTGAAAAACCTGTCGAAAGTTAGAGAGTGCACATCAAAGACAAAGTACGAAATTATCAAACAATACTATGAAAACCACTATGTGGACAGGCTGATGATATTTCTTTTCCCCAGGTTTGGCAAAAAAGAAATAGACAAATTTATAGAGTTTGAAGGGCTTGATAATCTTGATGAGGCACTTGCAAAAGGACGCGGTGTTGTGTTGATTCACGGGCATTTTGGTCCCGTTCATCTGCCGCTTGTAGTGCTCTCACGTTTGGGCTATCCACTAAAACAAATCGGGCTTCCCTCTGATGAGGGACTCAGTTGGACAGGTAAAAACGTGGCTTTCAGGCTTAGAATGAAGTACGAGCGGATGTTGCCGGCTGAAATTATAAATGCTGAATCATTTCTGAGACCTGCCTTCAAATGGCTTAAGGAAAATGGAATAATCATGATTACCGGAGACGGCAGCGGCACAAACAGACATGTCGGCAAGCATGAGGTGTTTGAGTTTTTAGGGCAGCAAGTTTCCATTCCGCTTGGCCCTGCCACACTTGCGCTTAAAACCGGGGCGTCTCTTAATCCGCTTTTTATTGAACCCGCCGCCAAAAAAGCATATAAAATAACCATAGGCTCTGCCTTAAACCAAAGCGGCGAGAGTTCCCCCACTACACTTACACAAAGATTCCTGCATCAGTACGAGGAACGTATAAGGGCATTTCCCGGCTTTATGCACTTCCTTGACCGCTTTGATAAAAACCGGATGATTGAAGTAAAACATGAAAATAAACCGTCTAAGCCATCATACGAAGGGAAAACTGTTGACAATTCAGCAGCATAAAACGTATCCTAATCTGTGTATTAGTTAGATAAAAGCGTGAACCATTATAAATAAAGGAGAGACAAATATGAGCGATGAAAAGGACGAGTTATCAGCCACTGACCTGGGTGAAAATAAAGATGAGCCGACAGGGAAAGGGATTCCTGCTGTGGGAATTATACTCTCTGCTGTAATAATAGCCGTAATCGCTTACTTTTATCTTTCTCCTAAAGGTAACGAATACAACGAGTATATGAACAAGGCTGCAGCTTTTGTCGCTCAAAGAAACTATCAGGAGGCAATAAATGCCTATAGCCTCGCTATAGAAAAAAAATCAAAAACTGCAGACGCCTACCTTGGCAGAGGAACCGCATACGGAGAGCTTGGCAAACCCGAGGAGGCCTTAAAGGATATAAATAAGGCAATAGAGCTGTCCCCTCAAAGCGTTGAGGCATATATAAACCGTGGAATAGCAACAGCAAAGATTGGCAACAATGAGGGGGCCATAAAAGACTTCAACAAGGCAATAGAAATAAATCCAAAAATGGCTTACGCTTATTCAGCCAGAGGGCTATCCTACTATATTTCAGGTAATTTAGCAGATTCCATAGCAGATTTTAAAAAAGCTATAGAAATCAATCCTAAAGATAAAATGACTTATCCGCTTTTAGCTGTTGCATATATGAGAAACAAAAATTACGAGGAATCAATCCCGCTTTTTGAAAAGGCTTTGAATGACACTCCAAATGACCCCACAATCTTGTATAACCTTGCTTGTGTGTATGCTGTTACTAAGAGGACAGAGAAGGCCTGTGAATTTCTTAAAAGCAGTGTTGACAATGGGTATAAAGAATACAATAACATTAAAAACGACGCAGATTTGGCAAATATCAGGGATATGAAATGCTATAAAGACATGATGGCCGGCAAGTAAACTTCAATGTCACTAAAAGAGGAATTAGTACATGCGCATATTTAACAGCAAAGCCAGTGTTTCATTGATTATTTTTCTTCTGCTGGTAATCTCTTCAGTTCCGCTGCCTGCAGCAGATGACGCGAATTCTACCCTGATAACTGAAAACACAGAGGCTCAGATGTCTGCCCTGTCAACCGATGTTAGTGACAATTCAACAAGGCAGACAGAGACGCTTTTACAAAACGATATACGCTCAGATGACAAACCAGTGGGCGATAGCGGCAAGACCAGTGATTTAGAGATAGCCGATCCGCTTGAGCCGTTAAACCGGGTGGTATTTGGATTCAACGACATCTTATATACCGTTGTATTAAGACCGCTTACAGGCGTTTACAATGTAGTTGTTGCAGAGGATGTGCGTGATGCAGTGGATAACTTTTTCTACAATCTCTTTATGCCGGTACGGTTTGTAAATGCAGTCTTACAGTTGAAATTTGAGGATGCCGGCACGGAATTATTACGTTTTGGTATTAATAGCACTATAGGAATTGCTGGTTTAGCAGATTTTGCATCTAGCGATTTTAATTTAAAGAGAAAAGACAAAGACACAGGGCAAACCCTTGCCTACTACGGCTTTGGTCAAGGGTTTTACATTGTCTGGCCATTTTTAGGCCCTATGTCTCTCAGAGATTCCTTTGGCTATGCCGGGGATATATATCTTAAGCCTATAAATTACGTAGGCAGCTTTGACAAATCGTTAGCCCTGACCGGCTACAGGTTTACTAACAACCTGTCGCTTCACAGGGATGATTATGATTCATTGAGGGAAGCTGCCGTTGATCCATACCTATCCCTCAGAGACGCCTACATCCAGTACAGAGCTGCTCAGAACAAAAAGTAAAATTGCCTATGCAGTTAGCTCCGCAAACAAAAAAATGGATTCCTGCCTTCGCAGGAATGACAAGAAAAAAAGGAATGACCTCCCCTAAAGGGGATTCCCCTGTAAAATGGCCCCCCTTTGTCATTCCCTTTTTTGTCATTCCCGCCTCTCCCCTTTGTCATTCCCGCCTACGAGCGGGAATCCAGTCTTTTTAACTGTATTATTTGCTGACTGAAAAAAATCTACAGGAGTTAACTCAATAAGCATTAAAAGTAAATTAACAAACATTAGGATTATTTAATTTATTTATCTGTTTCCATCGCATTTAAATTTTAAATAGTAGCCAATAACTGTGAGCTTGACAGCTACGCCTCATAAACGGTACACTACTTTCTGTCGGGTATATGCTTAGTTGCCAAAAAATAAGAGAGATTATTATTACTCAGTCTAAAAGGGCTAATGTTGGGCATATTGGGTGTGCTCTGTCGGTGGCTGATATATTGGCTGTGCTTTACGGAGAAATAATCAGGATAGACAGCTTTACCGACACTCACAGAGATCGTTTTATCCTTTCCAAAGGCCATGCAGCGCTGGCTCTTTATGCCGTGTTTTATCTTAAGGGCTGGATAACAGAGCAAGAACTCAATACTTTCTATACTAATAATACTCTTTTAGCGGTGCATCCGGAGAGCGCTCATAAGTGTGTGGATTTCTCCACAGGCTCACTGGGGCAGGGAATAACATTTGGAGTTGGAGCCGCACTTGCCGCTAAGATGAAGAAATCTGCCCACAGGTCTTTTGTGCTGGTTAGTGACGGCGAGTGTAATGAGGGCGCTCTGTGGGAGGCTGTCATGTTTGCTGCTCACAATAGGTTGTCCAATTTAGTGGTTATTGTGGATTTAAACGGCCTGCAGGCTCTGGGTCATACCAAAGATATAATCTCGTTAGAACCTTTAAGCGAAAAGTGGCGCTCTTTTGGATGGAATGTAATTGAGGTTGACGGTCATGATACTGCTAAGATGAAAGAGGTTATTGAAAGCCTTGACACCCTTAACGGCCCTCCGCATGTGATAGTTGCTGATACGATTTTTGGTAAAGGTGTCTCTTTTATGGAAAATAACTTGAAATGGCACTACATGCCTATGACTGATGAAGAGTTCAAATCCGCTCTTGCCGAGATTACAAAATGAGAAAAGCTTTTGTTACAACACTTGTAGATTTAGCCCTAAAAGATAGCCGTATTGTGCTTTTAACCGGTGACTTGGGATTTATGATACTTGAGCCTTTTATTGAACGATTCCCTGAGCGTTTTTTTAACGTAGGAGTCTCAGAGCAAAACATGGCTGGAGTTGCCACAGGTTTAGCGGAGGCTGGGTTTATCCCGTTTATCTATTCAATAGCGCCGTTTGCCGCACTGCGTACGTATGAGTTTATCCGTAACGGCCCTATTAAGCATAATCTTCCTGTCAGAGTAGTTGGAGTGGGCGCCGGATTTGACTATGGTCTGAATGGTCTTACTCATTGGGGATTGGAGGACATTAGCGTGATGCGAATTCAACCTGGGATGACTGTAATTGTCCCTGCCGACAGCACTCAGGCAGGGAGCGCTTTAAGAGCTACGTGGGACATAGCAGGCCCAGTTTATTACAGCTTAGGAAAAGATGAGGATTCCCTTGTGCCAACTCTGAACGGTAATTTTAGTATGGGGCACATTGATAGTGTCAGAGACGGAGATGATTTTTTGATAATAACAATGGGAGGCATTGTGTTTGAGGCTATAGCGGCTGCTGACATTTTAAAAGCCTCCGGTGTAAGTTCTCAAATTGCGATAGTGTCGTGCGTCAATCCGCCTCCCACTGATGACATTGTTAAAGCGCTGAGGCGGCATAAGACGGTGTTAACCGTTGAGGTGCAGTATATAAACGGGGGGCTGGGTTCGCTGGTCTCTGAGATTATAGCCGAGCATGGCCTTAACGTAAGACTTGTACGTTTTGGCGTTCGCCAACAGATAGACGGCCCGATAGGAAACCAGAAATTCATGCAGACTCTCTGCGGTCTGTCTGGTGAAAACATAGCAAAAACTGCATTAAATACGCTTAAAGGATAAGGAATGTTTGGTATAGATAAAGATAAATTAATAAGACGAGGAAAGATTCTCTCAAAACTTGGCACAGCCATAGTTAAAGCAAAACTGTTAAAGAAAAGAACTCCTATCTTTGTCGGATTATACATTACGAATTTGTGTAATCTCAGGTGTAAGTACTGTTTTGTCAACATAGAGGATCGTTTTAACGAGCCGTCAAGAGCAGGGTTTAACAAAGATGAGGTCATAAAAATCGTAGATGAGCTCTATGACATGGGCACACGGTGGATATTCTTACTAGGCGGAGAACCGCTTATGCACAAAGACATTGGCCCCATTGTAAGGCATATTACCAAGAAAGGGATTTTGCTTCATATACTAACAAACGGCACTCTGATTAAACAGAAAATTGACGAGATAGATACGGCAGACAGCGTTTGCATAAGCATAGACGGCGCTGAGGACTCAACAGACAAGATGCGCGGGCAGGGCACATTTAAACGTGCGCTTAGCGGTGTTGAGACTGCTCTATCACGCGGAATGCTGGTCAGGGTTCATGCCGTGCTAAATAAGCACAGTCTTACCGAGATGGATGCTCTTGTTGAAATGGCAAAGGACATGAAAATAACGATAACAATATCGCCGCCAAATTATCTGGGTAAATCTGATGACCCAGCGCTTGCGCTTACTACTGAGGACTATAAGGAGTTTTATCAGCGCTACAGAAAGCTTAAAGAAAAGGGCTACCCGATTGGTAATTCCTTTTATTCTATTGATAAGTCTCTGCACTGGCCGGTAAGTTATCACTCATACATTACAACCGAGCAGAAATTTGCGCACTATACGCCTATTCCATGTGTCATTGGCCACACTCATGGCTGTATTGACGCCGAGGGCACTATGTTTAACTGCATTCAACGCGGCTGTCTGGATGGGCTAAACATTAAAGACGTTGGAATCAAACGGGCATGGGACGCTCTCCCTGAGCGCAGAGCCGATTGTGTAAGCTGCTCATCTATTAATACTATTGAGACGTCGGCATACTTAAATCTCATTCCGGATATAATGCTGGATGGTTTTAGATTTTTCCTTGGACAACGAAAATAATGGAGACTCATTAATGAGAGTAGTTTTTTATGATAGTGGATATGAAACGTTTGGTGTACAATATCTGATTTCTGTATTGAAAGAGAAAGGGCATGATGTCAGGCTTTTTTTCGATTCCTCATTTGCAAGAGATTATTTAGCACAGGATTTCTTTCTTATGGATTTTTTCTCTTTGAGTGCAAAACAGGTTTGTGACGGAATTTGCGCCCATTCCCCTGATGTTGTATGTTTTTCTATTTTCACAATATTTTATCAGAGCAACCTCTCTGTCATAAGGCTGCTTAAACGTGCGATGCCTGACGTTAAAATTGTCTGTGGCGGAGTTCATGTCTCTTTGTTGCCGGAGATTGTTTTACAAAATAATGAGATTGATTTTGTTGTCCTTGGCGAGGCTGAGGAGTCATTACCTCTGCTTGTTGAAAAACTGGAGCAGATGGATAAACAAGCAGTTAAGGACTTGACCTTTGATCAACTGCCTGGTGTTTGGAATGTAAGCAAAGGTGATTTAGTAAAAAGAGGACTCTCCCCTGTGCCGCACGATTTAGATAAAATCCCTTTTCCTGAAAAGGCCATGTATTATAAAACTAATCCATCCCTTGCAATCACATACACTGCCATTGCAAGCCGCGGGTGCCCCTACAGTTGTAGTTACTGTAACAGTGATACGATAAAGTCCCTCTATGGTTCTTATAAAGAACGTTATTACAGGTACAGGTCTGTGGAAAACGTTATAGCCGAACTTAAGTACGCTCTAAGAGAGTATAAGCCAAAGTATATTATGTTTTTTGATAATGTGTTTGCTTCAAGAAAGGACTGGTTATTTGAATTTGTTAAAAGATACAAAGAGGAAATCGGGTTGCCCTACTACTGTCAGACCAGTCCTCTTACCCACAATAAGGAAAGCTTACAGTTGTTGTATGACAGCGGTTGTTGTCTGCTTGAGTTTGGCTTTCAGAGCGCCAATGAGGATGTACGCAGAGAAATATTGAACCGGCGTGAAAAAACTCCAGTTATGAAAGAACTTATAAGGTCGGCTGTAAGTATAGGCATGTTTACTGAGGTTGATATGATAGCCAATTTGCCGGGGGAAACAGAACAGCATCTAAATGAGGCTCTGGAATTCTTTATCGAGACGCGCCCTAACTGGGTAAACCTTGCTTTCCTTCAGTTTTATCCTAAAACAATGATAACAGATATTGCCATTTCAAAGAATATTCTCAAACCTGAAGATGTCGCTAAAATTGAACAGGGTTATATGGCTACTTCTATGAGATTGTTATCAAAATCAAATCTTGGGAAAACATACCGTGTGCTTCCTTTTCAGGTTTTTGCAGCTTTTTATTTTAATGAAAAAATAGCAAGAATAATTATTGCTTTGACCAAAAATAAATTGTTTTCATCTCTTTTGTCCTATTTAGCCTCTCCATTTCTTTACTTCTCACGGATAGTTTTAAGCTACATGGACAGGAGGGACTTTTTGATCAGACATCATGTCGTACGTTCATTCCATGCAGCTAAAGCTGTCTTATCTGCAAAAATATTTGGGTTTAAAAAACATTGATATACACACAATTACGCTGTTAATATGAAACCACTTTGGCATGGTATAGCAGGTGCAGCACTTGGCCTTGCAGCATATAAGGTTACGGGGAGTTTGGCGTTTGCTTCTGTGTCGGCGGCTGCAGAGATTTTAATTGATACAGACCATATCATTGATCACCTGACACAAAGCGACAAGCCCTATGACATAAAGGCCTTTTTTTCTACTGAGGAATCCCTCAAGTGGAGAAAGATTATGTTTGTTTTTCATTCATATGAGTTGATTTTGCTTATGGCTGTTGCTGCTTTTTATTTTTCATATCCTCTGCTGTGGGCTGCGGCTATAGGTATGTTGCTTCATATGATACTTGATGAGATTGGAAACCGGAACATTCCTTTTCCTATACGGATGGTACCTGCATTTTACTTTTTCTCATGCCGGCTTATAAATGGATTTAATGCTAATAAACTAATTCACAGACTTCAAGAGCAGGAGATAAACATTAGGGGATAGGTGTCTGAAAAATGGATAGGAAAATAACTGCTATTATCGCTTGTTATAAGGACGCTCAGGCGATACCTTTTATGTACAGGCGGCTTGTAGATGTCTTTACCAGGATAGGAGTTGATTACGAAATCATTTTCGTTAATGACTCAAGCCCTGACAATGCCCGTGAGGTTTTAGAGGATTTGACAGCACAAGACAGCAAAGTAATAGCAATCAATCACTCAAGAAATTTTGGCTCTCAGAATGCTTTCACAAGCGGCATGAGAATATCCTCTGGTGATGCCGTGGTCTTGCTGGATGGCGACCTTCAGGACCCTCCCGAAGTGATTGAACACTTTTATTATAAATGGCTTGAGGGTTTTGATGTTGTCTATGGAGTGAGAATTAAAAGAGAGGCAAATCTGTTTCTTAATATAGCGTATAAGGCATTCTACAGAGTTTTCAAATACATGTCTTACGTTAACATTCCGGTAGATGCCGGAGATTTTTCTCTAATAGACCGTAAGGTTGTAACTGTAATCAACAGCTTACCAGAAAACAACAGATTCATGCGCGGACTTCGTGCATGGACAGGTTTTAAACAAACCGGCGTAGAATATTTCAGGCCGGAGAGAATGTTTGGTAAATCTACAAATTCCCTGATTAAAAACATGGCATGGGCAAGAAAGGCCATTTTTTCTTTTTCATATGTCCCTATGGATTTTATGATTGTGTTAGCGCTATTTTTTCTCTTTATTTCATTTATTTTAGCATCTGTTCAGATTACCATGAAGCTCCTTCACCCTGAGTCATCGCCATCCGGTTACACAACCCTCTTGCTTGTGACAATCTTTATGGGGAGTGTTCAGCTGTTGTGTTTTGCTATTATTGGGTCGTATATAGCGCACATGTATGATGAGATAAAACGCAGGCCCCCATATATCGTGGAAAGCTATATAAATTATTCACCAAAAAAGACATCTCAAGAAAATGACACTTCACACTAAACAGCTATTCCATACAAAGTGTGCGATTTGTGACACAGAGGGAAACTCTACGGAACTCTACGGAGCAAGTTTTGAACCGGAATCTTTAGACTCCGTAAAGTTTTCGGCGCGCAGAGTGCCAGATAAAACCCACTACCGTATTGTTAAATGTAACGGTTGTGGACTGATTCGTTCAGACCCTGTTGTCTCAGCCGATATTGCTGCAGGGCTTTACCATCAGAGTTCTTTCAAATATGAGGATGAGGTACAAAACCTTAAAATTACTTATGGCAAGTACTTAAAAAAGTTAACTAAATATGGATTAGTGAAAGAATCAATTCTTGAAATCGGCTGCGGAAACGGTTTTTTTTTGGAATATGCCAAAAACTTTGGCTTTGCCCATATTTGTGGCATAGATCCATCTGAGGATGCAATTTCAAAAGCTTCTCATGACATAAAACAGCATATTATTTGTGACATGATAAAACCCGGAAAGTTTCAACCGGAAAGCTTTGATGTGATTTGTTTTTTTCAATTGATAGACCATATTTATGATGTCGGTTCACTGTTAAAGGAATGTTATCGGCTGCTTAAACCAGGCGGCCTTATCCTGTGTATCAATCACAATGTAGGCGCCATGTCCAGCCGCTTACTTGGCGAACATAGTCCAATTTTTGATATAGAACATACATACCTGTTTGATGAGAGCACTCTAAGTAAAGTGTTTCTTGCCAATAATTTTATAGTAAAAGAAGTTGGCCCGGCTCTAAACCGTATTTCATTAAACTACTTGAACCATCTGCTGCCGCTGCCATCACAATTTAAAACGGCAGTGTCGTCATTTTTAAAATATACAAAGGTTGCCGCCGCATCGTTTTTTTTACCACTTGGTAATATTTATATCATTGCACAGAAACCAAAGGGGACACAATGAAACACTCAGATAAAGACTCCGTGCAGGTATTTAACCGCGATATAGAAGCCAATAAGGGCTACCTCTATACGACAAATGCCTCCTTAAGCAGCGATCTTGCCAATAAACGTCTTACAGATGCCGTGTTAGAGTTGGTGGATTTCAACAACAAAAAAGTCCTTGATATTGGCTGTGGAGACGGCACTTTTACAAGAGATATTTACCGGTTTGGCCGGGTTTCACAAATTGTTGGAATTGATCCAGCCCTTGAGGCAATAGAAACCGCCAAGAAAAACACCAAGAAAAACACCGATGACAATATTAGTTTTGAGGTACAAAACGCTTGTGAGCTTCCGTTTGAATCAAAGAGTTTTGATATTGCACACATTCGTGGGGTGCTGCATCACATGGAAAGCCCAAAAGAGGCGTTAAAAGAGGCTCTGAGAGTGGCAAAGCTGACAGTTGTGGTAGAGCCAAATGGTTATAATCCGGTGTTAAAATTATTGGAGCGGTTTTCAAAATACCATATAGAGCATGATGAGAAATCCTATAGTCCAGCTCTTTTGGATTTGTGGATAAGGCAACTTGGCGCTGACGTCAGAACACGGTGTTATGCCGGTCTTGTCCCGTTTTTTTGCCCTGATTGGATGGCTAACACATTGAAGCGTATGGAAAGCGTAGTTGAAAACATTCCGATAGTTAAATCAATATGCTGCGGCGTGTATGTTTTTACCGCCGAGGATTAAATGAACAAAAGAGTAATTATTACCGGAGCTACAGGCTTTGTGGGCGCTAACCTGACAAGAGCACTCCTTAAGCAAGGACATGATGTGCACCTATTCCTTCGTCAAAATTTTAATTCATGGCGAATTGACAGTATCACAAACGATGTGCACATTCATGAGGTTGAGCTTTCAAATGAAGAACAACTCACCCAAAAAATGAAAGAAATCAAATCTGACTGGATTTTTCATCTTGCCGTTCATGGAGCTTATTCATGGCAGACAGACTTGTATAAAATTATAGAGACAAACATTACAGGGACTGTTGCTCTGGTTTGTGCGGCGGTAAAGACCGGATTTGAGGCATTTATTAATACCGGCAGCTCATCGGAGTATGGCTATAAGAGTGATGCTCCTAAGGAGACCGACTGCCCAGAGCCAAACAGCTATTACGCTGTTGCAAAAACCTCTGCCACAATGTTTTGCGCCTATATGGCAAAACAACACAAGGTAAACATATCAACACTGAGACTTTATTCTGCTTATGGTCCCTTTGAGGAACCTAACAGGCTAATTCCCACTCTGATTATTAATGGACTTCACGGTAAACTGCCACAACTGGTACGGCCTGATATTTCAAGGGACTACATATACATAGATGACATCACAGACCTTTATACACTTATTGCAACAAAACACACCTCTGAGTTGGGGGCAATATACAACGTTGGGACAGGAGTTCAAACCACACTGAGAGAGATAGTGGAAATAATAAGAGCGATGTTTAAAATCAAGGAACTCCCTGTATGGGGCAGTATGCCTGAGAGACTTTGGGATACCGATATCTGGCGCTGTGACAACAGTAAGATACAAGAAACATTTTTATGGACTCCCCGCTATAGTTTAAAAGAGGGATTAAATATAACAAAAGAATGGCTCGAAACAGACGAATATCTGTCTAAATATGAAAGTCGTGGATAGCAAATGTTAGCACAAAACTTGACATTTTCAGAGTGGACGTGATAAGTTTTAACATGCCTATAGTACCAAAGAAAATTAATAAAGTCGCACTTATCTATCCCGTTAAGACATTTATGCCCCCGCTGGGACTTATGACGATTACAACCGTGCTGAGAAAACTTGGCAAAGAGGTTGCAATATTTTCTGTTTTTGATTACGAGTATATAGAAAGAGCACAAGTTCCTGAACATGTTTTGGATCAATTAAGACGATTTGCTCCTGATATGATAGGAATAGGTTTTATGTCTGCCGAGTGGCTTCCAGGCAAGGTTATCATAGAGCGTTTAAGTGAGGTTTATAAGGATGTGCCTATAGTAGCTGGAGGCCGCCATCCTTCAAGTTTCCCGCAGGATGTTTTACAGTGGGGAGCCGATTATGTAGTCGTAGGAGAGGGAGAAACCACCATTACATATCTAATCGATGCGCTGGAGGCTGGAAATGGTTTGGGTGAAATCCATGGACTGAGTTTTTTTGATGATGATGGAAAACAGTTTTTTAAACCAGGGGGAAAGGAAAAGGCAGATTTGGATATAGTGCCTGCATATGATATTGTACCTTACCAGAATTTTATAGATGCGCGTTTAGCATTAGTGGGAAGGTATGTCAAGGCTGGGTGGCTGTCCACTAGTCGTGGGTGTTTTAGTAAATGTATTTATTGCCGTGATCCTAATTTTGGCAAAGGACTACGTTTTCGTTCATTAGATTCGGTTAAAGAGGACATAAAGTTCCAATCAACACACTACGATCTTACTTGCTTTTTAATTATAGACGAAATGTTTGCAATAAGGGAACAACGAGTGCTTGAGTTCTGTAATATGTTTATCGAAATACAAAAAGAGTTAAATAGAAAGCTACATTTTGCAGCTTCGGCCAGGATTGATACCCTTACAGAGTCGATGGTTGAAGCAATGAAGGCAGCCGGCTGCATACAGTTGAGCTTTGGATTGGAGTCTGGGAGTCAGAGGATACATGACTTTCTCCAAACTAATAAGAACGTTGAGACTGCAACTCGCTCTTTTAGCATTTTGAAAGGCTCAGGGATTGATATTTTCGTAAATCTGATAGTTGGAGTGCCTGGAGAGACCGAGTATGATATCAGGGAAACTCTGGAGCTGATTAAACGCTTTAAACCAGAAACAGTCGGAGTTAGCTACCTGACAGCTTACCCTGGCACACCTTTGTTTGAAATGGCATTGGAGAAAGGTTGGCTTAAACAAAGCGATTTAGACTCGCTCATATATAAACACACCTTTGGTGAATCACAGCTCCATTGCGGCATAGAGCCATCGGTACTAAAACGAAGGAAACAGCAGTTATATAACGCTACACTCCGCTCTACCATGTTAAACCTCTTTAAGGGATATGAATCTATTGCCCTTATCAGAGATATGTTGTTATTGGGTTTAAGAGATTTTGCCGGAGCATCGTCACTAATTAAATCTGCATTCCGCTTTGATATTGACAAAGCAAAAGAAATATACCGGCTTCTGCTATTTAGAGACAGGATATTAAAAGATACAAGGATTTGAGTTATCCACAGATTAGCTTACTTTCTTTGGCGGCAATGTTGTTAAACTTTAAATAAAGGGTGTTATGAATAACTTTGTAATAAAAGGGGTAAGATATGAATGGTTACAATCGGCTATAGACGGCTACGTAAAAACAAAGCAGCCACTTATAGCTAATTATAATGGTACTTTGGGTGTAGCCGGCCCTTCGGATGATATTGGAATTTATTATTTTATTCCCAAAATAGTCAGTTGGTTTGGGCTATCACTTGATCAATCTTTGAATGTATTCTATGGCGGCATTACGGTTTTATCTTTACTATCAGGGCTTATCGGATTCTTTTTTTTGTATCGCAAACAATATCTTCGACTTACCGTATCTTTTATTTTCTTGGCATGGTTTATGTTTTTTGCACTGAGACGTCTTACAGAGGCTTACATTATTCCCCCGGCTTTGGTGATAGCGTTTGTTCCATGGATAATGTATTCTTTACGATCAAGTGTTAAGTTTTCTATAATTTTGTACTCAATAGTTTCATTTGTCGCCTCTATAAGCCATTCTATACGTACTCATGCGGCAACAGGGTTGCTTATATTTATGATAACCCTTATCATCTTAGAAAAGAATCTTTCCAAGAAAATTAAACTTGTAATGCTTGTTTTTATAGTGATATCTTTTATGATTCCATTTATCTATTCTCAGAATTTAATAGATGCAAGAGATAATTTAATGAAGGTAAAATATCCAGATTACACAAAAATACTTGCAAGACATCCATTTTGGACCCACGCATATATGGGGTTATCTTTTGTGGAAAACCCTATTGTTGGGCCGTCGTTTAATGACAGAGTAGCGATAGATAAAGTTATGGAAATTAACCCTCATTTGCCGGGAGCCGATAAGCCGCTGGCATACTTAGGAGGCTCGTATGTAGGAGGCTATCAGGAGGCCAGCGATATCCTGAAACAAGAATTTTTTAAGGTAGTATCCAAGCACCCTGCAATATTATTTGAAAATTTTGGGACAAAGCTTGCGATACTGTATATCTATTTTATAATTTCTGCAAATATAGGCGTATTTTTTGCGATCATTTACAAAAAACCACTACAAATTGAGGTTGCCCTCTGGAGCGGGATGCTATTTAATGCCATACCAGGGTTGATGGTTGTCCCAGCTTTTCATTATAACGCCGCCTTTATAGCCTTCTCAGTACTGTACGGACTATTTAGTGTCAATCAAGGATGTAGCTCCCGATGAACTTTCTACAATCATTGATCTGTAAATATGGTAAGTCTGTTGCGTCCCTCTTTTTTTGATCTATAAAGGGCAATGTCTGCCTCATTTACCAGTTGCAAGTAATCAGTCAAAGTGTCTTTAAAGCTGGATAGTCCAAGACTTATGGTAACTTTTATAGTATTTCTGTTGAACTCCACAGAACTATCCTCTACCCGCTGCCGGATTCTGTCGCAAACAAAAGCGGCCGTCTGGATATCTGTTTCAGTTAATACAACCAGAAACTCCTCCCCTCCATACCTTGCCAATACATCAGAGAGCCGCAGCTCTGTTTTGACGATTTTTGTTACCTGCCGCAGCACCTCATCTCCGGCCTGATGTCCGTGGGTATCGTTTACTTTTTTGAAAAAATCAATGTCGAGCATTGCAACAGTAAACACATTTCCATATCTTTTGGACTTAGTGAACTCCTGCTCCAATTGTTTTTCCATATACCTGCGGTTAAAAGCTGAGGTAAGTATGTCGTATTGACTTAATTGTTCAAGAGTGGAATTTATCTCTTTTAACTCATCAAGCTGCTTTTCATACTGGGCAACGTTGGTCATGTCCTGAATAACGATTGTTGCATAGTCTTTTTCACAAGATGCGTCCAATACAGGCAAAAACACACAGTCCTGATACATAAACTCTGCGGAGCCGGTAATCGGCTGGCTGTGAGCAAACTTAAACAGATACGGACGCTGCCGCCACGATGTGAATGAGAAATTCTTTAGCAGAAAAACACTTCTTAATTTTAAATCCAGCCACTCTTTAGGCAAATACGGAAAAGCATCAAATATATTACGGCCGACTACCTCCTCAGAGCGCAGCCAACTGTGTTTTTCCATAAACTTATTCCATACGACTATTGTGTATGCCTGATCCAGCACCACAACCCCGACACTTATATCCTGCACTATAATACGTAATACATTACTGTCCATTACTTGAATGTTTACCTCCAAAACTACATAAGTGCAAGTTGTTTATCCAAGAAGGTCTTTATGGTATCTATGGATTTCTCTGACATAAATACAAGCAGGTCACTTTTAAAACCTTCGGTTTTTAGTTTAAAATTAATTTTTACAAAAAGAGTATAATCCCACTGCAATTGACGTCTCATGAAGACGCTGTATAAGAGTTTATTCATTTCCATTTTTTCATTTAAAACAGTTGGTGGTGAAAAAGTCATTTCACGCTTAAATAGCTGCTTTGAAAACCCGTTAATACTTGCTCCGCTTACTATGTTGGAAATTTCAAGGAGCAATTCGTTTTGTTGATTTGTATCCAATGTGCTGCTATAGCCAAGAATGTCAGCTATTACGGAATATGAGTTTTCACCAAAAAAAACAATGGTCTCACCCTCTATGAGGTTATCATTGTAGAAGGTTTGCCTGATGGCAGTTACCACCTCGTCTTTACTATAAGTGGAGTTTTCTGTAATTGCCTCTATGATTTTCTCTGCAGGTACTATTTTTATATCTGGTATGGAGAGCTCTACAAAGGAATTTAATAGGACAGCAAGTCCGCGTCCAGCCTGTCCCATTGCCACATTAAACAGCTCCTTTAGGAGATCATACTCATCCTCGTTATAGGCAAGCTCTGTCATATAAAATTATGCTCCCTGAGGACTTCTAAAACGGTATCACAATCAAGTGGTTTGCACAGAAACTCCAGTGCACCCAATTCCTTAACCAATTGCTGAGCTTTTGGTTGAATATCAGCAGAGAGCACTATAACTTTTATACTAAGCCCTTCAGATTTTATTGCTTTTAACACCTCATATCCATCCATCACAGGCATTGTCAAATCCAAAAACATCAGGTCATACTTGCCGCTTCGGGCAAACTGCAGTGCCTCTATGCCGTTTACTGCCTCATCAATTGTAATATTTTTTTCAGTAAATAACTCCTGTATTTCTCTGCACAGAACCCTTCTTGCACTTCTTGAATCATCCACCACAACTATAGCCACTCCCATGTTAGCCACGTCCCTCTCTAATTGTGTTTATTACCATCATGCGGACTTATGTTAACATAAAACAATAACAAAATATTAGTACCATTTACTGCCACAAGAATAATCTTAGCTGCTTTTATCAGATTTATCACAAACAAACCCTGCAAATATCGGATAATTATAAGAGTAAACGATTTTCTAAGAGGAGTTAAAAGTGAGTAAGAATGGAAATAGTACAAAATCAACCTCACATTCGGTAGATTTTAAATGTGCAAGTACAACCAGCGGCTCTGATTTCACCTTTAAATCGGACACTACTAAAAACGGCACCAAGAAATCATTTGTTCCTATTGACGATACCGCTTATTACAAACTCTATCCCGGGGGTAAAAGCCCCTCTTTATGGGTCAACACCGGCGCTGTCTCAAATCAGGGATCAGTCAGTGAGGATGTTGAGGAATATGTGTCTGTCGTTAAAAGTGAAACAGCCGCATTGAGCTTTGAACCCTCCGGCACGGTAAGCTCTGAGTGGACAGGAGATAATGAGGGATCTGACACTTTTACAATAAGCGGTAAAACCATCACTTTTTCTAAAGCAACAACCGGAGTGCTGAAATGCTCCTATACTGCACAATACGACTTACTTGAAATCACCTGCAGCAAAACAGGGAAAGTCCTTGTTATAGCTTCAACAGATGACCGCAGCGGCAGCAAAATGGTGGATTTCACCGGCTCAGGCACGCAGCGATCAACCTATCTGACTGTAAAAGATGCCTGCAGTAAGGAAGTACTTGAAAGCGTTAATGTGTCTATAGATAAAAACGACGGCAACGGCTATCAATTCATCGGAACAACAAACTCAAGTGGACGGCTCTACCTTGGCGAGCTTTTAACTAAGAAAAAATACAAGCTGAAAATGAAAAAGACAGATTATCAAAACTCTGAGGATGACACTGTTAAAAACGATGAATTCACAGTGCCGGAGGAAAGCAGCGCCAGTGGTTAAAAACTATGATACTCTTGTCAGCTTAAAAGGACGGTCAACCGAGAAAGAGGAGTTATCAAGTTCTTCTCGTACTATATGGCGTACCTTATCTTCAAAAGTCTCAAACTTGGCGTCAACTTTCTTATCAAAAGCCTCAAACTTGGCGTCAACTCTCTTATCAAAAGCCTCAAACTTGGCATCAACTCTCTTATCAATAGCGTCCACCAGCTGTGGTATGACCTGTTCCAGAGCCTCAATAACAACTTCCTTTATCACTTTTTTGTCGTCCATGCTCTTAATATACAATAAAAATGAAAAAAAGGCAACCACATGAGCAAATTTAAACTTACAGCTCACATCGAAAAGAAAAAGTTTGAATACGTTGCTATTTGTAATCCTCCTACGTGTATTCAAAGCATTACTGGTACAGACATTGTAAACATCACAACCGGCAATGTTGACGGAGTGATGTTGACAGCAGCAATGTGTGAAATCGGTAATACTGACTGCAGCGCTGCTAACGTGGTGGCATATATGTTACTTAACGGCAAAGAGCCGATAGACTGTCTGTACTGTTGTGACGCTTGTGATGAGATTAAAGAACAAGACAACGGCTCTGTCTCTATAACCAGGCTGCCTGAGTCGTTTAAAGATTACGAGTGCATATCGGAATGTATTAAACAGATTAAATGGTCTCAGGACTATTACACAAGCCAATCACTTAAGTATGACGCTAAAAAGGGCACATATAAAACGCAAAAAAAGAGAAACTACCTTGACAGCATAACGTTAAATGTAACAGTGCCATCGCTTTGCGGGTTAACCAGTGTATATGTAACCTCTGAAGTCTCAGGCTGTTACGCATCTGTCAATTATTCGGGGATAACTGGTGAAATTCCTACGGATACCTCTGCGGGGTATGGGGTCTCTAACCCCATTTGGGTTCACGGTGGAAAATGGAGTATCACATTTGATTACAAGAGCACATCCGCTTGCTTTTTCCCGGGTGAATACATAGTGGCATATGCAAATCTGGTGGATTACTCCGGCAGGTGCAATCCACTCCTGATTGGGTGGACTTATTTTGAGACAAAGTGTCTGACCTCCGGGGTTGTGCGAGGGTGCGGGTTAATAAAGGATGAGACAAAAAGCGTGTCAAGGGAGCTTCTATACTTACAGAGCGGAGTTTATACGGCACTGTCCAACAATAATGTAAAATCGGTGACAGTTTACGATAGCTCTGGTAAAAAGGTTGAGCCATACTACAGTTACACGGCAACTGAGACAGTACAAGTGAAGTCCAAACAAACCCTGAAACACAAAGACATTGTAAGCGCAACAGTGTATGTTCAGAGCGATTCAAACGCATTTTCAGCCAGTGATTACAGTATTGATACAACCTCGGGTACTTTGACAGTGCCAACTAAAAGTGCCATGTGGAAATATGATTTCGTGACAGTGTGGTATCAATATGTAAAAAGAAATTATGATTTTGACGCCTCAACGGGACTTATCAGAGTGTCACAAAACGCAGTAGATTTAAAAAGCGGCACAGCTGTATATGTTAATTACAAGTATGTAAAGTCCACAGTTGATGCCGGTGGTGATGGCTATGAGTTTCAGGATGAGTGGCAAGGAAATGACAAACTCCACTGGTACGTTACGTATAAGGGGAAAAGACTCTGGTTAAAATGTTCCGATTTTGTTAAATGGAAAAACGGCGACAGAGTGTTGATTCATAAAGGGGGCGCAAGTAAGTTAAAAGCTGAGGACACTGAAACGTACATCAAAATGCACAAGTGCAGGATAGTAGAGGAGAGTAATCAGGAGCCAGAGGATGATACGCTTAGTGACGGCGCTGTAGCCTACTCATTAGACAGAGGGGTTGACTTCATTCTTCCCATTAAGGTGACACTTTAGTAATGATACGAGGACACTTATGAAATTAGAAAACTACACAGGCTCAAGCAACTGGGGTAATCTGCGGATAATGTGGGCAGTAATAGACTCAATTGATAGCGACAACGATACCGCCAATATAACAATCCTTGATGAAACCAAAACGAAAACAACTGAGACCTACCAAAACGTCATCTTTTATTACAATTGCCAAAACGATATGACAGTGCGTTCTAACGGCGCTCTTGAGGGCAGCTCTATGGCTTTTGAAAAAAACGATCAGTTATATGTCGGCTATGACCTATCAGGAGATGATAAAACCAATCTAAAAATACTGGGCAGGCTGGACGGGCTTAAAAGCTGTGGAGAGTCCATAATTTTGCTCATCATTGACGACAGCGCACAAACTTCAGAGGGAGGCTCTGTCAGCTATATCCTTAAACAATATACGATTAACACTAATTTTTCACTTGTTGGGATTGACACTCCGGGCGCTAAGGTCAGTAAGTATCACAACGGAACGGCTCTTGTAATTCAAGGGAGCGAGGATAAAAACAACAGCGTTGCCACAGTAGCCGATAAGTTCGGGTTTTCTGAAAGATGGGATAATATAGACGGCATGGAGAAAGGGTGGGGTAGTATTTTAGTTGGTGAAAACGCTAATTATATAATCGGGTCAAACAACGCATGGAATCCTGACGAGGGAATGAGCGCTACCAAAAAAGCACGGCGTAACTATATAGCAAACAGCGCAGGAAACATCACAAGCTGTTACTACTCTATTAAAATTGATACTCTGGGCACGTGTCTTTGTTATGTAGGAGCATATCCAACTAACCGGACTCTTCAGAGGCAATGGATAACATATCGGGCAAGCGTAACCGGAGCGGATTTAACATCGTCTGCTTTTACCGATTATGAAACTGGAAATCCTGAACAAGACGGCTACACGTGGAAATACCACAGAGTGATAGCGGTTGTTTCAACTTCTGAGGCTCTGCTACTTACCAAAAGAAAACTCCAAGCCAAAAGCGGGTTTATATCACGGCTTGTAACTGTAGAGACGGCAAGCACGGAAAACCTGAGCATTTACGGCCCCTGTTATGCAATCGGTCAGTGTTTTATCGGTGGGCAGTTTTGGTATGGCATACACACAACGCATACGATAGAGCGGTATCGTTCTCAGCAGATAGGCATTAGACAAGAGGATGTGACATATTATGAGACGCTTGAAATAGGCGATATTACAATAGAGAACGTATCATATAATATTAAAGTTGAGGAGACCTTTGATGATTTAATAGTATATCCGTTTAATACGCCGATAGCTTCAGACGTAGAGACAGACCTTTGTCATGGCTCTTGTAAGGGTTGGGATGGGCAGTGTACGGACTCTTTTAGCGGCGGAGTAACGTCTGAGGATTTTGAAAAGTTTAATGAGGATTTTACAGTGCGTACGGGAGCCACGTATTGCAGCGGAGGGCGACCGGGGGTACAGGTGGATGTTCTAACTATACCGGCGGGAGCAACCCGCACAGAGACGGGCGGTAATGATCTGCATATTTTAGGGTTTGATAATTATCAAGGGAGCAAATATATTATTTTATTTTACGAAAAGACCGATGTAACGCTTACAGAAGAGGTTAACGAGGTTGGTTATGATACGGCTTATTCATACACGGCTAATACGAAATATTATATGTATATTAAATCGGATAGCTCAAGCACAAAGACCCTGCTTGCGACCAAAACGGCAACGACAAATCTGGTCAGCATGAATCCGCACACATACGCATCCACAAACACGGGCAGCTATGTAAGTAAGGTATCGTGTCAAATAAACAGAGGGATAGCGGTCTATACGTATTGTATAGTAAATGTGGAAATAGGCGCTCAGACAAAACGAGTGGTGGGTTATCAAAACCTCACAAACAGCAAATATGGGACAGGGCAGTCAAAAGAGTATGACAGCAATAGTGATTTGAATGTGAGTGATACTTACTGGCAGTATAAGATAGCGGTAGGAGTAACGAAAGGGTAAACTTTAACGATTCCCTCACACCTCAACTATAAGATTGGAACAGTTGACCCGCCGTCTTCCTCCATAGGATTTTCATAAATCATAACTTTATGACCAAACCTTATCTCATCGCCGTTTTTTAATTTACGCGGGCGGGTAATTTTCTCACCGTTGATACAAATTCCGGCCATAGAATTTAAGTCTTCAATAAATACCGAATCATGGTCTCTTATAATTTTAGCGTGCTGTCTTGAAATATACTCCTCCTTAAGAACAATGTCACACTTAGATGAGCGTCCGATAATAAGCTCTCCGGCGTTTATGGAAAACACCTCCTGAGGATTCAATTTGTCTTTTAGCAGTGAGTACGGAATATAATCTGCGTTGTAACATTTTTTTTCTGATTCCTGAAGCGCTTCGGTATTACGTACTCTGTATATTTTGAAAGGCGCCTTCTTGCCGTCTATGCTGGTTATAGTGTCAAGTTGGCACCTTAATTGTAACTCTTGACACAAACTGATATAGGTATCCTCAGAAAGTGCAATCTCACAGGGAACCGCTAATTTCTCAAACCGTGATGCGACATTTACCACATCTCCAAAAATATCATTTTTCTCCATTATACACTTACCCTTGTGAATCCCAATACGTATATTTAGCCTGTGGACGGGCTTTACATTTTTATTAGCTAGTGCCGCATCACCTATGATTTGAATTGCTGAGGCCAGCGCATCATTTGAGCTTGTGAAGTAAGAAAGTGTGCCGTCTCCCATGGTTTTTACCAATACTCCTTTGTTCTTTCTGATTATTGGAATGATTATTTCTTTATTTTTTTGGAGTAAAATCATAGCGCTAATGTCTCCCTCAACGTCGGCAAGTGTGGTGGAACCCTTCAAATCAGTAAACATCACAGCAATGTCTTTTTTATATTTATCCTCCAGCTTCTTATCAATTTTCATACGCTCTTGTAATAACTTATTTATATCGTCAATGGAGAGAGGCTCGGAGTGACGTGCGTTGTCATTTTGATTAAAAAATATATTGCCTATGCAGTTAGCTCCGCAAACAAAAAAATGGATTCCTGCCTTCGCAGGAATGACAAAAAAAGAAATGGACCCCCTTTGTCATTCCCGCCTGCGAGCGGGAATCCAGTCCTTTTAACTGTATCATTTGCTGACTGAAAAAAATTTACAGGAGTTAACTCAATAAGCATTAAAAATATTTCCTCTGTTGGCGGTATCTCAACAGTTTTAGGTGTTGACGTTTCAGAGCTGCTATGTATAACCTCATTATTGATAATATCAAATATCTCAAGTGCTGCATCTTTATTAATATGTTTTATTAAGCTTGCCATTGAATTCAAAGCTCTCCATACGTCATTATCGGTTACACTATCCCGTGTAAATTTAACTGTTACAAAAATATTATTTATATCGCTAAGATTTTTCATGGTTTCGGCTTTATTTTTAAAAACGGTTGAAAAACAGTCGTTCCATAAATCCTCTATCAAGTGAGATATTTGCTCAAAATTAATCTGATCATTACGGGTGTTGTCCTCATTGAGATCTGCAAAAAAAAGTGAGGACTGAAGCTGTGTACTTAGTTTATCACGCCAGTGCTCACCGTAAAGCTCTCTCAATTTTTTAGCAATAAAAGCACACAACTCTATTGTAAATATGCGCAACCTTTTGTGAAGTTGAACCTCAAAATTTAGCATATTAGGTAATCCTCATTTTATTAGTTATTTTTAAGGAAATCCAGCAATTCAACGTATGATTTCGTGTCAGAATACTCAGTCCACTTTATATCACTGAGCAAAGGAGGAATATCACTGTCCTTACAATTATCCAGCTTTAACGGAATAATTTTCTTGTCTGTAGTTTCTTTAAAAAACTGGTGTAAAACAAACGCATATTCTGCTCTACTCCAGTTGGATTTGCCAAGATTTGTGCTTAGACAGACCAAAACATATTTGCTGTTGCGCAAGCCGGTATCTATCTTTTTAGTAATTTGATCACCTGGGTATATTTGTTCACTGTCAATCCAATAATGAATTCCTTTGCTTCTGAAATCCGGCAAGATATTGTTCTTTATAAAGCCTACATCCTTTGATGAATGGGTGATAAACACGTCAAACGTCTCCTCTTTTAACGCATCAGTATGGCCTCTTTCACGGTCAGTCATTCTCTGTCCCCCTTCTCGTTTAATGCCTGCAAAAAGTTTTCTGATTGATACCGAATTTGCTGTTATTTCACAAAAAACATCGTTTATGCCTTGTTCCTGTAATTTAATAAGAAATGAATACTTAAACATGTGTTTACAATCAGTGTTGCAAACGCACGGGATTTTTAACTCAACATCAAGTTTTTTGGTTATTTTGTGAATATTTTCAAGGTGGTTTCGTATGATAGTAAAAAATTCCAGTTTGTTTTTACCATTAACAACTATTTCAAGTTTCTTGTCGTTTGGATATGCCTTTATATAGGCACGTGTTTCAATACCGTCTGTGACCCGCTCTAATATCACGCCTGTGCGCCAACATAAATATTTACCGTTTCTTCGTGTAATCATATCATGCGCTCTGACGATTAATCTGGGGATGATTGTTTTAGGCAAAAAATTATAGTCATATATCACCTTGCTGCTGTCTCTGAGGTTATACTCAATGTCTATGCTATCCAATGCCAAAGCGCTTGCTATTACGTGATTTCTTGTCCCCTCAATGGAAAACGAAAGCTCAAAGTTCTTCATTAAACTTAAAAGAGTACCATACGTTTCATGTGGATAACCGTCTTTCCAAATATCCGGCAAATCTGTCTCATATAAAATTCCCTCTCTCTCTAAAACCGCTCTTGAAGACACTACTTTATACACGGCGTTTGTTACCCATGAGGGTTTTATTATTATCGTATTCTGTAAAATAATGTCATCCTTGAAGTGTAAAAATACTCCCAAATCGTGAAGGTAGTCATCAAGCAGCGTTTCCTCTTTTTCGTCTATGTTTTGCTCTACGCACAGACTATGGAATTGCCCATAAGGAATATGCGTTTGGGGGTCATTTTCAAATTTCTCTCTGATTTTTATCCACGGCTCTAACCACACACTGCCCATGTGCGGAAGTTCGCTTGCAATTTTTGCTATATCGGCTTTTAGCTTATCAAAACTGTCATGCCCTTTCCCTGGGGTTTTACAGCTGATGCAATAGAAACCCTTTATTATTCCAGGAAATTTTTCCTTAAGGTCCTTCAGATTAATATCGCCCGGGTACTGTTCACACTTGTTGATAACCAGGATAACAGGGCTGTCTTCGCCAAACACTCTTATCACGTTTAGCCAGTGCTCAAGCCGCCCGTACTCATCCTCCTGTCTGGCGTCCCACACAAGCATATACACAGAGCGCTTTGTCAGGAAAAACTGATGCGTTGCGTGATATATCTCCTGACCGCCAAAATCCCAGACATTTAGTTTCAACTCCGGCAAGTCCTGATGTTTTAAAGTCATTTGCTTAACTTCTATTCCCATTGTGGGGTAGTCGGTATCCGAGAAAGTGTTGTCAATTAGTCGTCTTACAATACTTGTTTTTCCAACTCCGCCCTGACCAACAATCAGAAGTTTTGCCTCATATATTTTCTCTGAGGGATTTATTTCAGCCTTGTCACTGGGCCTTTTGGCGATGTTAGTATAATGATTTTCTATCTTTTTCAGAGACCTGAAATATTCTTTCACAGCATCCACCCCCCTCAAAGCAATTTCAACCGGAGGAGTTACAAGCGGGTTGTTGTCTATGTTTAACTTTGTAAGACTGGTGAGATTTATTATGTCAGGGACGATAGCTGTTATTTGGTTAGAGCTGATATTAAAAGTTTGCAGTTTTTTAATTTTTCTAATTTCCGGCGGGAGTTTTTTAAGAGCGTTACCGCTTAGGGAAAGCACAGTTAAGTTCACAAGTTTTAAAATCTCAGGCGGAAACTCATCAAACATATTGTAGTTAAGCAGCAGTTCTTGCAAGTGTATAAGGTTTTCTATACTTTTAGGAAGTGCTTTCAAGCGGTTACCATCAAGAGACAGCAATTTTAAATTTGTGAGTTTACCAATCTCAGGGGACAACTCTGTCAAAAGTGTGCCGTTAAGCCAGAGAGTTTGTAGTTTCGTTAATTTTTCAATCCCTAAGGGCAGGCTTGTCAGAAGATTTTCATTAATCCATAAAGTTTGCAGTTTTGTTAATTTTTCAATTTCCATCGGCAACGCTGTAAGGTTATTGTTGTTTATGCGCAGGACTTTCAGGTTTATGAGGTTTCCAATCTCTGCGGGAAGAGTTGTAAGGTAATTGTTACCAACCCAGAGAATTTGTAAATTAGTAAGGTTTCCAATTTCTGAGGGAAGCGACATCAGACGATTATTATGAATATAAAGCTCTTTTAAGTGTGTAAGCTCTCCAATTTCCGGCGGCAACTCTGTTAATTTCATGTATGATAAATTTAGTTCTGACGCATTTCTTGCATGGTTTTCATGGATTAAATGAAAGACATCCACTACTGGTACTGTTGCATCATCCTCGACTTTATACTCTGCCGTTAGTTCCATTTATGGGAATATCATACCACAAATAGGATGCAATTTCCATATTGTCTAAGTTAGAAATTAAAGACTAAAAAAAGAAAATGCTTATTAAGTTAACTCCTGTAAATTTTTTCATTCAGCAAATGATACAGTTAAAAGAACTGGATTCCCGCTCGTAGGCGGGAATGACAAAGGGGGGGCAATTTCTTTTTCTTGTCATTCCTGCGAAGGCAGGAATCCAGTTTTTTTGTTTGCGGAGCTAACTGCATATGCAATAAAAAGAATTTACTCCGCAGATTGCTCAGATTTTCGCAGATTTTTTCATCTGCGTCATCTGCGGATTATTCCTTTATCCGTCTGTTGCAGTCATCTCAAGTTTAAGAAACACGGTTGTGTCATCACTTACAGAGTATCGCTCATCAGCCCTGAGACCTGCTACCCATATTAAATCCTGACCGGATAGTATAAGAGGTATTGAATCTCTTGTGTGTCTGTGGATTTTTTCATCAACAAAAAAATCCTGAAGTTTTCTTTTCCCTCCTACTCCCTTTGGATAGAAAAAATCACCCGGCATCCTTGCCCGTACTGTCAGATTTTCGTTGATTTTGCTGGCATCCAAACATATCTGATACTGCCCCTCGCAATGAATAAATTCAGCGCTTACTGAGGCATTGATAACTACACCGGTCTCTTTTATTATAACCGAACCGGGAATGCTTAACTCATAGCTGCCAATTTTCACTGGCTGCTCAGTGGTTATCCGCACTGTGGAATACCCCTTGATTGCCTTAACACCGGAGGGTAACACAATGCAATCACCAGCTTTGCCGGTTTTTATGAGTTTTATGATTTCATAAATGTGGACATAACTTATTCTTCTAAGTGATTTGACCGAGTTAATGGCAGTCCTCAGTGTGCGCCTCAGTATGGCAGTCTCCATTCCTCCAAGCGGCAAAAGAAAAAGCTCAACCGTTGTATCAGTTTTTGTGGCTGTCAAGGCAATGGTTTTTTGAGCGGTAAGTTTGCTCATAAAAGAGTCCTCGCATCTTATTATCTCACCTGTGTTTACAAGTGTTTGTACAATCTCAGAGTTAAACTCTTTTGCGAGATATGGTATTAACGACAGGCGTACTTTGTTTCTCAGGTAGTCTGACTTAAGATTTGAGGAATCAGTAATAAACGAGATACCCTTTGATTTAAGATAATGCTCAATTTCATATCTTCTTAGTGCAATAATTGGCCTTATAAAAGTTCCCCTTACCGGTGGGATTCCAGAAAGCCCCTTCATACCAGAGCCTCTTAGCAGGTTTATTAAAATCGTCTCAGCCTGATCGTCCATGTTATGACCAAGGGCAACCTTAGATGCGTTTAACTCTGATGCAGCATCTTCAAATATCTGATATCGCAGATTTCTCAAGGTTTCTTGTTTGTTATGTTTTATCAACTGAGAATCGGCAATAGTTCTGACCTCAAATGGTATGTCAATAGATTTGCATAAGTTGGTACAGAATTCTATCTCAGCTGGAGTTTCCTGCGGTCTCATTCTGTGGTCAACGTATAAGGTATGCAGGTTAAGATTTAAATTTAGAGATTTAAGCACATGGAGCAGACACACGGAATCTGCACCTCCGGAGAGTCCCACTAATACGGTCTCAGAGGGATTCAGCATGGAATGCAGCAGGATAGTGTTTCTTACCTTAGCTATGGTTGCCACAGGTTATAATACCAAATTTGAGTTTAGGAATATTCTTTAACTATCTGAGAAACTACGTCTGAGGAAAATCTTAGCGGAGAGAGTTTTAATTTTTGACAGTACCAGTCTGCCCCAAAAGAAAAAAGGTATGGAGATGAAAAAAGTTATCCCTCCGATTAGTTCACATACAAGCGCCCAGTCAAAAATGTATGCCCCAGTTAGAGGATCATAACGATAGCACCAAAGGAGCACACCCTCAGTGAGACTAAGTGATGAGCCCTCCTTTTTTGCAGCTAAAATGCTGGCCTTTAAGTTATTCTCATCATAATTTACACCATAGATGTACTTTGAGATTTTACCCTTAGGAGTGATTACAATCAGCATGTTTGGGTGCAAAAACTCACCGGTCTCGCCATCTAAGGCGTAGTGGAAATCTAAGGCTTTAAGGAGCGTATCAACCTCGCTCTTTTCTCCGCGTGCAACTGTCCAGCCGCGCTTTTTGTCAAGTCGCCAGATATGCCTGAACTCTTCAAGCTGCTTTTGGTCGTCATTTGGATCAAAGGTCAGGGTGAGAACGTTATAGTTCTCACCCTGACCTTCAACTTTATCCACCACACTTAGAACACTGTCTGTAATAAGAAGACAGGCGGTTTGACATTTTGTGTAGATAAGGCTGATTATCAGTACCTTACCGCCAATTATCTCCTTAAGTGAAACTGTCTTTCCGTACGAGTCAATGAGCATAACACTTGGGAGGGCTGTGTTGAGAGTCGCCTTTTCATTAGGCGACTTCATATCAGCCTCCGCAGCGTTAGCTCCAAATAGACTCACTATTAAGAGGACAAGCAGGGCAAATTTCACCCTTCTTAAGCCTACTTAACCTCCCACATAACACTCAGCCATCCCCAGTTGAGGGTGGTAAATATTAAAAACGCTATCATAAAGATTATCGTAAGAGCGAAAGTTCCGGGAGCAACAAATCCGGTGTGATGCTCCTCCGCTGGCGGCATGTCAGAAAGTGTAAGCTGCATATCCTGTTTCCCTCTGACAGGCGTTCCAAAAAACACCGATACGACAACTACAAGCACCCACGCTAAAACGCCAAGGAATGCTATGACTCCACCTACCACAGCCACAACCCAGAACAAGTCGGTAATGGCAGGGAACGAGTAAGTAAAGGGTCCTCCACCAAAGGTTATGTCCCAGTGTCTTCTTGGCACACCAAGGTAACCCAGGGTTGACATTCCGGCAGAAAGAATAACAACACCGCCGGCAAACAACCATGGCACTGCCTTTGCAAGACCAAACATGGATATTTTCTTTCTAAATATAAGCGGTATAAGATAGTACGTAGCACCCATAAAGGTCAGTGTGGTTCCTCCAACAACTGTGCCTTTAAAGTGACCCGGCACTGCTATCGTGTTATGGATTATCATATTGGCCTGTTCAGCACCATTGATAACGCCGGTAACACCGCCTATAAACCCAAATATTATTATGGCTAAAAACACGGCTACAAAAGCCGGATTTCCCCACGGACAATTTTTTAGCCAGTCAAATAATCCCTTTGTATATCCACGCCGTCTCTGAGCTACTTCAACTGCCGAGGGAACTGCAAATGCGTGAATCATAGAGGCCAACACTGCAAGATACATAAAGTAACTGGTGTTTAACACCTTCCACGATGGGGATGGTATCGGATCAACCAACAGATGGTGAGCAGACGCCAGGTTTATACCTATCATGTAAAACAAAAACGCTATTCTGCTGACTTTTTCATTGATTGAAGTTCCGCCAACAGTTAAGAATGCGCCAAGATACCATACCGATATCATAGCGGCAACGTTAACCTGCTGTGCCGAATGTCCAAAGCCCCAGAATATCAGTCTGTAAACTATGGTGTTTACTGAGTCAATAAGCCCAAGCGACCATAGAAACGTAGGTACATAAATTACTGCGCCAGGTAAAAGCGTTCCAACACCTAAAATGGCCGCAGTAAGCAGACCAAATGTAAAGAGCGGAAGCGGCCCATCCCCATATGTTTTCTCTTTCTTGGCAACTATTATGTTTGCAAAGAAAATTCCAATGACTATTAATGCACCAACTGCAAACAGTATAATCCCCAGATAATACAACGGGTCAGCCCTAAGCGGCGCATACGAGGTAAATAGAACGTCAGCCTTTCCTGTAAGCACTGCGAAGGCTACAAGGGCGGTGCCTATAACCATCATGACAAAAGCCACCCAGGCCAGCCACGGGGTAACCATTCGCGCATTTAGCACAACAGTTGAGCCAAACAAAAGCCCTGCCATTTCCCAAAAAACTATCCACACAACCAATGCAACCACTCCGTGGAGAGTCAGTATCCTGTAATACCAATCAACGGGTAAAAGATGTACCACCTGCCATCTTGTAAACAACACCAGCATGGCTGCCACAACGGCCAAAAGAAGCGCCACGACAGATACAACTGCATTTGCCTTTATCAAGGGCAACACCCGTTTATCTACTTTAAATCCGGTAATATCGCATGTAGTAAACATTATATTGTGCTCCTCCTTCAGCTTTAATCTTCTACTACTATCTTACCTATCATCGTATGATGACCAGGGCCGCAGTACTCGTTACAGATTAATCGGAAATCACCACTGTATGTAGGCTTAAACGTCAGCACATAATCATAGCCAGGATGAATTAAAAAGTTCATGTTCATTGGCTGCAGAGAAAAGCCATGAAGGAGATCCATAGACGATACGTGAAACCTGTACTTGGCTCCCTTTTTAAGAATAATGACTGGTTCCCAGCTCCACGTTGTGCCGATAACATAAACGTCGCCATCCGGCGCCGGCTTTACAACCGGTATGCCGCTTTCCTCGCCAACCTTGTACTGCTTCCAATTAGCCTGTGCCATCTTGTAAAACTCATCAGGTGATGTGCTATAGACTGTGTAAGATGGGTTTTGTTTACCTACCACATGCCATAACACCATGATTGCAAACAACGCCAGTGCAACTATGGTAGCAAACGTTATCCACATCTTTTCATCTTTTGCGACCTTCTTTTGAAACCATCCTTTTTCTGGAGAAACTAATGCCATGTTATTTCCCTCCCATTATCAAATCTTTAAGGGCTTGCGGCACCTGAGGTATGGTTACAATTTTGTATGCCCCCCATACAAAGTAGGTGAGGGCAAATATGACGTTTGAAAGTATTAAAAGTGCTATCGGATTATCAAGAAGTTTCTCAAGAGCTGTTCTGTCATCCATATTTTTCACCTCCATTATTTAACCACTCCCATTAACTTTTGCGTATAAGACACCAAATTCCAGCGATCCTCCTCATTGAGTGAATCCTCATAAGAGGGCATTCCGGTTCCGTCAAGTCCTGTTGTGTATGCAAGGTAGATATCCTCTGGAGCTGAACCTCTCTTTAAGGCCCCTATTGTAAAGTCAAACGGGAGTATCGGTCTTTTCATATCGTCTTTGATTGTCTCAGACTTTGTACCGTCTCCTTTGCCTTGCTCACCATGGCATTCCCAGCACTTCATGTTTTTCCATACCTGCTCGCCCTTTGCTACAGACTCGGGGCTTCCCACGTAGTCAGGCTTAGCTGAAACATGGATAGACTCTCCTGGCTGTTCATTTTTCCATCTTGCAGAAAATGTCTTGATATACTGGATGACAGCGTTTTTTTCCGCATCGGAAAGATCCCTGCCAGCCGGCATACTTGACCTTGGGATGCCGCGGGTCAGTATTCTCATCAGATCCGCATCTGTAGGCAGTGAGCCGGTAGGCGTTGATCTAAACTTGAATGACCCAAAGGTAAAATCACGTGGATAAAGCTTCCATATTTTCCCTTCCTTCTTCTTGTAGACGAACTCTGCTGTGCCATGTCCATTGCCGCTTAGTCCGTGGCAAAATGCACATCTTCTCTCATACACTGTTTTTCCAAGCTGAGCCTGCGGGTCTGCTCCATAACTTTCCCCTACAACAAAAGCCCAAAAAACAACACCAAGAACTACTAACGATACAACTCTGCCTTTCATTTTTGCCCTCCTTATGGGGTAAATTGTTTTGAGTTCCCTATGTTACAAAAAAAAACGGCTTACATAGAGTAAAATATCCATGCCTCCCTAAACACTCCAAAAATCCTAAAATTCTCCATAACTGTAATAGTCTCTAAAGCTGCCATTCTCTCAAAATCCTGCACAGTGTATATTAAAAAAAATAAAAAGTCAATAACATAAATCGCAAGTAAAAAAAACTTCTCAATGAAATTGGTGACTTATGTTACATTCTTTATGTCAGCTGGTACTGCTATGATATATGTCATAGTATAACTCTAACTTTAACAGGTAGGATAAAACATGAAAGAACTTACTAAACCAGCAGCGCCATTAAAGGCGTTTCACCGTGTTTCCGATGCCATGAGCAGCGTGTTTTCATTAAAACTTAATCCGCTTCACTACCTTGGCGCAATAGCCATTTTCCTGCTTGTTGTAGATACAATATCGGGAATATACCTGTACTTGTTTTACAATATAGACCCCAGATTTTGCTTTTCCTCGGTTGAGGGCATAACGGCGAGTTTTTTAGGCAATCTTATGAGAGGTCTTCACAGATACACCTCTGCTGCCCTGATATTTACCACTGTTGTACACACAATGCACGTGTTGGTCACGGATCGTTTCCGCACGTTTCGGTGGGTAGCGTGGATAACAGGTGTGCTGGCCCTGTTGATTTTTCTTACCATCGGAATATCGGGCTATATATTAGTGTGGGACGCTAAGGCACAGCTTATCGGCGTTCTTACGGGAAAGTTTCTGAGCTACTTACCGGTGTTTGGCGACTCTATGATGAGCACATTTTTTGGAATTGATGTGAAAATGCTTGGTGGATTATTCAGGATGCTGCTCTATTTTCACGTGGCACTGACTATAGGCATTGTGTTTGTGCTGTGGATTCATGTTATGAGAAATGCGCGTCCGAAGCTGGTTCCTCCTAAGTTTCTATGGATAACTCTTCTTATCAATATGTTGGTGCTGAGCTATGTGCTTAAAGCAAAGAGTGACGTAGGCGCAAGTCTTTCAAGCATTCCTTTTGAAATTCACATGGACTGGGCGTATTTTTTCATATATCCGCTCTTAAACATTATGCCGATATCTACGATGTGGCTTGTGATTTCCGGTGGACTTTTGCTTCTGATAATTTTCCCGTGGTTGATAAAAGGGAAAAAAGTTTTCCCTGCCGTAATAGACCGTGAAAGATGCACGGGGTGTGAGCGCTGCTACATAGACTGCCCCTATGAGGCCGTGACGATGAGCCGTATAGAGGGCGGCAAAAAGAAAGCTGTGGTAAATGAAAGCAAATGTGCAGCTTGTGGCATTTGTGTTGGCGCTTGCAGTTTTAAATCTATCACACTTGAGGATTATCCGTGGGCAGAGGTACTTGACACAGTTAAGACGATGATGCCAAAAATTGTAGCATTCAGGTGTAAATTTACGGCTGAAATTCCGCAAAAAGACGGTGTTATGGCGTTTGATGTTCCCTGCATTGGTTCGGTGCATGTTAATCACGCCAAAGATATTTTAGCCTCAGGCGTTAAGGGTGTTTTTATGGTTGGGTGCGAGGAGGGAGACTGCAACTACAGAGAGGGATGTAAGTGGATGGTACAGAGGTATGAAAAAAACAGAAAACCCTCGTTAAGCAAAGATGTGGATGTCTCAGCAATTCGGGTATTTGAGACAACCTCGATTGAAAATATCACAAAAGAACTCGAAAAGTTCATCTCGGATATTGATAGCAACCTTAAGACAGATAAACTGGTTATCATAGGACGCAAAAAGTTAAACTATGTTCTGGCAACGATAATACTACTTATACTCGTGGCAGTTCTTTATCCGCTTACAAACGATCTGAAGGCATTTTATCCAGAGGACAAAGCCGTAATTATTCTGACTTTCAAGTACAGATCAACCTCGTCAGTGGCCAGCGAACGCTCTCCAATTAAAGTGGAACTGCTTGAAAACAACAAACCAATATATTCAAAAGTGTACTATGCGCGTGGTATAAGGAGAGATTCCTCAGTGTTTGTTTATGACGAAATACTGGTTGTTCCCAAGCAGGCAGCACTTAGCTTTAGAATGGAGGAGACCCTGTTTCCCGACAAAAAGAGCGAGCTGGATATTGATAAAAACTTAAAGCCAAAAGACAGTGTTATTATCTCCTACGATGAAAAGGCTAAGAATTTTCTGTATCTTAAATAGTGCAACAGCACAGGGCTATACAGAATAAGGATTTCTTCCGCAGATTTCCACAGATTTGTTTTTTTAATCTGCGTTTATCTGTGTCATCTGCGGAGTAGCTTTTTTAAGTCTGTTACTGCTTCTTTTCATAGACAAGACGAAAACCTAAATCACCATCCCATGTGTTGGGAAAAGATGTATTAAATCTATAACAGTCTGCTAAGTCAGAGTTAGAGTGCCAACTGCCTCCACGTACAATACGCATGTCACCAGAGGTAGTAGCCGTCCACTCCGACACATTTCCCAACATATCATACAATCCAAACTTGTTTGGCTCTTTACTGCCTACTGGAGCCGTTACTACAAAACCATCCTCACATTTAATATTAGTAGAGTCTCCCCTAAGATTTTCTTTTATCAATTTATCTCTATGCGTTATATCTAAAAGATTAGCATAACGACAGGCATCTTCAGGTTTTTGCCAGTATTTGTCATTATCTGTACCAGCCCTGCAGGCACTCTCCCACTCCTTGCTCGCAGGTAGTCTAAAGCTCATCCCTGTCTTATGTGACAACCACTTTGCAAAGTCCTCAGCCTCCTCAAAAGACACATATACCACAGGCTGGTTATCCCCGTTTAAAGACATTCCGTCAACCGCTCTGCTGTTGTGGTCGGGCTTGAATTTTCTATACTGAGCATTTGTAACTTCATATTTGCCCATATACAAGCCGTCGCCTATTTTAACAAATTCCATTGACGTAACACTGTCTGTAAACGTTTCACCATATGCGTTGTTTTTTAGTACTAATACGGCTGTAAGCACAATAGCCGTACACACCAGAATGGTTACTATCTTTCTCATCAAATGTCCCCTTAGTAAATAGTAGCATTCTCACAAATGGAGAAGTAACTGCTCGTTCTAATTAGTGTAAAAGTTTTAAAAAGTTTTGTCAATAAGGAATCCCTTGTTGAAATGTTGTCTTTTACAGGCATGTTATGCAGGATTCCTTATTGATTTATAGTTGCTGCGTGTTATATCATTATAGTATCGATGTCTTTTAAAAACATATTGGAAAAATTTAAAGACAGGCACATTCTGGTCATAGGGGATATAATACTTGACCACTATGTGTGGGGCAAGGTGGAGAGGATCTCACCGGAGGCCCCTGTGCCGGTTGTCGATGTGGAGAGGGAAAGCTATCTGCTAGGTGGGGCCGGTAATGTGGCTCACAATGTGGTTTCACTGGGAGCATCCGTAACAGTATCAGGGGTGGCAGGCGATGATTACAACGAGGCAGTTTTATCATCTCTGTTTAAAGAGCGCGGGATACGCACCGAGGGCATATACCGCGATGAGAGGCCTACAACCACAAAATCCCGCGTCATAGCACACGGCCAGCAGGTGGTACGTTTTGACAAAGAGAGCAGGGCCGCCATAGGCAAATCAGCCCTGAAACACATAACAGAGTATGTTGGTGATAATTTAGATAAATTTGACGCTATTATTATTTCAGATTACAAAAAAGGTGTAATAACTCAGGGTTTTATTAAGTTTCTTGTAGATAAGACCGTAGGTGACCATAAATTTATATCTGCTGACCCAAAAGTAGGCCACTTTCAATACTATCATGGGCTTTCCATGATAACCCCTAATAAAAAGGAGGCGCAGGAGGGTTCAGGGGTTGCCATAGAAGACAAACAATCGCTGGAGCGAGCCGGTAAAAAACTCCTTAAAACCCTGAACCTTAACAGCGTGCTGATAACCAGAGGGGATGAGGGGATGAGTCTTTTTTATGAAACGCAGGTTCATCATATTCCTACAGTAGCAAAAGCCGTTTATGACGTCACTGGCGCCGGAGACACGGTAATATCGGCATTTACACTTGCGTATGTATCAGGCGCCTCTTTAGTGGAAAGCGCTGTGATAGCAAATCATGCCGCAGGCATTGTTGTAGGCTTCGTTGGTACTGCAGTAACCACTGTTGATGCCTTGCTGCATTCACTAAACGATACAGAGAATTAACAGAAAAACACGTTTTACTAAGTCTAATAAAACATACCGATAATGGCGCCTGTCATGCTGGAGGATAGTGTGCCTGAGATAATGGACTTAAAACCGAGTGAGATAATTTCGTCCTTTTTTTCAGGCACCATCGAACTAAGGCCGGCGATAAGTATTCCGAGACTTCCGAGGTTGGCAAAGCCGCACAACGTATAGAGCATTATCATGTTGCTTCTTTGGCAAAGTGTCCCCGGTGGCAATTTAGACATGTCTATGTAGGCTACAAACTCATTTAAGACCGTTTTGGTTCCCATAAGCGATCCAGCCACTTGTGCCTCTGACCACGGTATCCCTATAGCCCATACAAAAGGGGACATTATTAGGCCTAAAACCCTTTGTAATGTTAACGGTCCGCCATAAAAAACGCCTAACATAGAAAGCCCATAGTTTGCAAGATGCACAAGTGCAACAAAAACAACAAGCGTAGCTACTATGTTTATTAACAAACCTATGCCCTCCTCCGTGCCCTTAACAACAGCATCCAGTGAGCTGCGTGCAGTCTGGGGGACAGTAATGTCGCCTGATGTCGGCTCACCAACCGGCGGCACCATTATAAAGGAAAATACCAGAGACGCAATAGCGCTCACTACTGAGGCAAGAAGAATTTGTCCAAGAACATCTGGAATTACAGAACCTAAAATGCTCGCATACAAAATCATAACCGTACCGGCAATGCCTGCCATGCCTGTTGACATAACCGCAAACAGCTCGCCCCGTGACATCTGTCTGAGGTACGGTTTGACAAAAAGCGGTGACTCCACCATACCAAGGAAAATATTTGCCGATGTGCTTAACCCCACTGCCCCCCCAACCCCCATAGTTTTCTGAAGAGTATAAGAAAACCCCCGCACTACGTATGGTAATATCCGCCAGTAAAATAGCAAAGACGATAGAGCGCTTACGATTAACACCATCGGTAACGATTGAAAGGCCAACACATAGGAGCCGCCAGGAATAATCTCCTCAAAGGGGACTTTCCCTCCGCCTATATAGCCAAAAACAAGAGACGTCCCAGCTTGAGTTGATTTCTCTAAAACTGCCACAGCTTTATTCAAAAATAGAAAAATATCTTTGAAAATTTGTACTTTCAACATCAAAACTACAAGCAATATCTGTAGAAGTATACCAGAAATCACAGGTTTTAGCTTTATCGCTTTCCTGTTTTCGCTAATAATCCAGGAAAAAAGAAGAAGCGTTATAATCCCAATAAGTCCTCTAATAATGTTCATAGTCAGCCTTTTTACTAAATGTGTTTGCAACTAATCTAACACAGAGTTTACAATAAAATCTTCGGTTTATTATATAAACACATATAGAGTTTAATGATTTTTCATTCAATACTTGCTCATATTTAGCCATAAATGTATAATTCAATAGGCGATGTATAAGATAATAAACCGGAGAAAGCTAATTGTCACACAAGCGGCGGATATTGTAGGAAGGGCTCTCTATACTCCGTTTAAGATTTTTAATAAGCCACAGGCAATTGCCCCGGAGGCTGTAAAATCAATACTGATTATCAGAACTGCCTATATCGGTGACGCCATTATGACTATTCCTATTCTTAAACCTCTAAAAGAGCATTTTCCCAATGCCAAACTTACCTTTCTTACGTCTGAGGGAGCCGCTCAGGCACTGGCAAATAACCCGCATCTGGATGAGATTCTAACCTATAACCCGTTCTGGTTTTATAACACTGCAAAGGGTAAGTATCTTAACTTTCTAATGGAAATACGGAAACACTCATTTGATATTGTAATAGAGGCACGGGCTGACATCAGGGAAATCCTGCTGCTTGCTGCTCCCATCAGAGCCAAACGCAAGGTTAGCTACGATGTGGGCGGTGGCGGTTACCTGCTGACTGACGTTGTACCGTATGAAACCCTTAAACATAAGGTAGAATATCATTTGGATATAGCCAGATATCTTGGCGCTGATGTAAACTCCGTGGATTGGGCTATATATCCTACCGATGTGGAAAAAGAAAGGGTCGCCAAAATACTAAAAGATGATAAAATTACAGCGCCGTTTGTTGTGCTTCATCCCGGAGCCCGCATTCCGCTTAAAAGGTGGTTTACAGAAAAGTATGCAATGTTATATGATAAACTTATTGATAGATTTAATATTCATCCGGTAATTGCAGCATCAAAGGATGATGCAACGCTGGTAGGGGAGATAGTTTCTCAGATGACGCATAAAGTCGCAAACCTGACAGGACGCCTCAATATCAGAGAGTTTGCATGGGTACTAAAACAATCTCAGCTCTTTATCTGTAACGACAGCGCTCCACTTCATGTGGCATCGGCTATGAAACTACCCACAGTAGCCATATTTGGCCCCTCAAAAAGCATTGAAACCGGTCCATACGGAAACATTCACCGTGTGGTTGAAAAAACTGAGTTTCAGTGTCGCTTTAGCTGTGATGAGAGCTCCTGTCACATTAGTCAATACCATGCCTGTATGAAAAGCATTACAGTGGATGATGTGGTAACTGAAGTGGAAAGTCTCTTAAACGAACTAAATGCGGAGCAGCGAAATGTTTAAGTTTGACACTCTTAAAGCGCAGACTGTAAAAGAGCTTAAAACCGGTATTAAGGAAACCCTTAGTACAAAGTACAGAGAGCTATTACCAGGAGATAAACACGCAAGCATACTGATAAAACCAAATCTTAACAGCAACATGAACGCTCTAACCGGTAACACGACAGACCTAAGAGTGATTGCTTCAGTCATTGAGTTTTTGAAAGAGTCTGGGTATTTGGATATAACCATAGGAGAGGGCACTAACAGCGGATTTTACAGAAGTAACATCAGCGTAATAGAGAGGCTCTCTTATGACAAACTTGCTGCTCACTATGGGGTTAAAATTAAAGACTTTAACTACTCTTACACTTTGGACGTTAACTTTGCAAAAGGAATTAAGGCAGGTGTTGCAAAGGAGTGCATAGATGCGGAACTCTTTATCAACATGCCAAAGCTAAAGACGCATTTTGAGGCCGGTATGAGTGTCTGTCTTAAAAACCTGATGGGATGTCTCGTTGGGCAGCCTAACAAAAAGAAAACCCATGCCTCACTTTCTGAAAATATCGTAAATCTGAACCTTGCCCTCAAACCACATCTGCATATCGTAGATGCTGTTGTATCAATGGAGGGATTAGGGCCAACTCGTGGAACACCTCTAAAGACAGGTGCTGTGTTTTTTGGAACCGACCCGTTTTTAATTGATATGCTGATGACGAAATTTGCCTCTTTTAATCTAAAAAAGGTTGGCCCTATTCAGAATGCCGTCAAACGCAATATCATAACTCAGGAGCATTTTGATTTTGTAAATAATTACAAATTTGATGATACGTATTCATTTAAACCCCCTGAGGCCGGGCCCATCGCAACCTTCATTCACCACCCAGTCAGACAAAAGTATTTCCTTGCCGTAAGAAACACGCCCTTTTTCAACTACCTGTGTCAGACGGAGATTTTTGGTAAGATTCTTTTTGCTACAGGGCTTAGACAAGATGTGTTTATAAAGGATGAAATGCGCTTTGATGGTCTATCTCTTAATGAGACGGCTTGCACAAACTGTGGAAAGTGCAATGATTACTGTCCGGTTGATATAAAGCTGCCGGAGAGTTTTTCTAAAGGCGGCGCATCAACACCAGCGGGGTGTATTCAGTGTCTTTACTGCTATTGTGTGTGTCCTGAAAAGGCTATAAATTTTCACGGAGAGCTGGGTTTTATGTCTGAGCAAATCAGACAATATGATAATATTATAAGGAAACTGTAAAAATGAAAAAATTTAGAATAACTTTTTTAAATCCGCCGTATTTAGAGAAATTCTCACGCTCTCAAAGAAGCCCTGCTGTAACCAAAAGCGGCACCCTGTACTTTCCCATGTGGCTTGCCGCTGCCTGTGCTTTGGCAGACAGGGAGGGCTTTACCGTTGATTTAATAGATGCCCCTGCTGCCGGAACCTCCCGTCAGGATGTTGTCATGAGACTTAAACAATTTGCTCCTGCTCTAATCGTAGTTGACACAAGCACGCCAAGCATACAAAACGACGCTGAGTTTTGTAAGGAGATTAAAGCCGCACTGCCGAAGTGCTTTATAATCCTTGTCGGTACCCATGTCTCGGCGATGCCTGAGGAATGTCTTAACCTCAATGACTCCATTGATGCAGTTGCAATCGGAGAGTATGATAACTCAATTGTTGACCTTGCAAATACGCTTATGGCAGGCGTTACCCAGTTTAGTGTAACCGGCATAGCGTATCGTCATAAGGGGAAATTCATTTTTACAGAGAGCCGCCTGCCGTTGGAGGATCTCGACCAGCTGCCGCACGTAAGCCCGATGTATAAGCGATTTCTAAATATAGAGCACTACTTTAACCCCAATGCGCTCTACCCAATGGTGACAATCACCACAACTCGCGGCTGTCCGCACGAGTGTGTGTTTTGTGTATATCCGCAGACCGTTATGGGACACAAACTCAGGATGCGAAGTGTTGAAAACGTCCTTGATGAGATGCAGTATATTGTTGAGAACTTTCCAAACGCAAGAGCAGTGTTTTTTGAAGACGACACGTTTACAATCAGTAAAAAGCGATGTGTTGAGATTTCAGAGGGTATAATAGCACGTGGAATTAACATCTCATGGACGGCTAATGCGCGTGCCTCATTGGATTACGAAACTATGCGGAAAATGAAAGAGGCCGGGTGCAGATGTATGTGTGTGGGGTTTGAAAGCGGCAGTCAGGAGATGCTTGACAGCATGAAAAAGAAAATAACGATTGAGCAGTCTAAGGCTTTTATGGAAGATGCGCGCAGGGCAGGGATTTTAATTCATGGCTGCTTTATGGTGGGTTTCCCGGGTGAGACCCAAAAAACGATGAACGAGACCCTGTCTCTTGCCAAAAAGTTAAACCCTGACACTGTGCAGTTTTACCCTATGATGATTTATCCCGGCACGGAGGCATTTAAGTGGTTTGACGAAAGGGGCTATATAAGTACCGATGATTTTTCAAAGTGGCTCACTCCGGGCGGGCTTCATAATACAGTAATCAGAACTGAGAGCTTAACATCGGCTGAGCTTGTCCGATTTTGCGATAATGCCAGACGCAAGTTTTATCTGCGCCCTGACTATATGTTTTATAAACTCCGACAGGTACTTAATGACCCAGAGGAAAGAAAACGCACAGTTAAATCAGCCCGCACGTTTTTAAAATATCTGATAAAGGGCTCGGATATCTCAAATTAAACAAACTGTGACAGTAAAGATGTTAAAAGCATCCGTAATAGTGCCGGCCTTTAACGCCGAAAAAACGATAAAAGACTGCATAACGGCTCTCACAGAGCAGAGTTTTAATAAAGACGACTACGAAATAATAGTAGTTGACGACGGCTCAACTGACAAAACTGCTGAAATTATCCAAACACTGCCAGTCAAATACATCAGTAAACCTAACGGGGGCCCAGCATCAGCCAGAAATCTGGGAGCTAAGGAGGCCAAAGGTGAAATCATCCTGTTTACCGACTCCGATTGTGTGGCAACACCAGAGTGGTTAGCTGAAATGTTAAAGCCGTTTTCCGATTTAACGGTGAAAGCCGTAAAAGGAGTCTATCGCACCCCACTAAAGTCTCTTACTGCACGGTTTGCCCAAATTGAATTTGAAGAGCGCTACGAGATGCTTAAAAAAGCTCCCTCAATTGACATGATAGATACCTACTCGGCAGCGTTTCGAAAAGATGTGTTTGAGCATGTTGGGGGATTTGACGAGTCATTTCCTGTAGCCAACAATGAAGACACCGAGCTGTCGTATAAGCTTTCAAGCATGGGACTAAAGATGGTTTTTAATCCTGATGCGATTGTTAATCACCTTGGGCATCCTGATTCGGTTTTGCGATATGCTAAGCTCAAATTTTGGCGTGGGTACTGGAGAATGGCAGTCTATAAAAGATTTCCCGGTAAAATGGTAAAAGACACCTATACGCCGCAAACTCTTAAAGTACAGATACTTGCGCTTTTTGGCACACTGTTTTCACTTCCGCTTATTCCGCTTTTTTGGCACACGTATTTAGATATGCCGGCTGTTTTTGTTGCTTTAGTTTCGTTTTTTGGTTTTCTTGCCGTAACGCTGCCATTTATGCTGTTTTCTTTAAAAAGAGATATGCTCGTAGGGCTGCTGTCACCTTTATTTATCGCCCTCAGAGCAGCATCCATTGGCACAGGCGTTCTGTATTATGCTTTTAAACATTTGCCGTAAGAAGCGTTAAATGGCGTCCCCAAAGGGATTCAAACCCGTGTAAGAAGGCAAAGTACCAAAATATTGTACGGCTAACATTGTTATGTCATCAAATTGCTTAGCTCCTTCAGAAAAAGCCAAAACGTCAGAATAAACGCTATCTATTACCTTAGTTACAGTTTTAGAACTGTTTTGTTTAACTGTCTCAAGCAATTTGCTCTCTGAGTACATATCGCCATTTATGTTCTCAGCCTCTGTAACTCCATCGGTGTATAAAAATATCTTTGTTTGATGTTTTAACTGTATGCTATGAGTTGTAAAAGTATGCTCTCCGATACCTAAAGGTATTTCCTCTTCTATCTTAAGAAACTCGGCGCCGTTGTCATCAACAATTATAGGTGGATTGTGACCGCCGTTAGAGTAGTAAAGCAGCCCTGTTTGAGTATTCAATATGCAAGAAAACATAGTGACAAACATACTGGTTTCATTGTTTAAGGACAGAGCTTGATTAACTTTTGTAAGAATCTCTCCTGTAGTTACCCTCCGATCTACCAACGATTTCACCAAAGTCATGGTGATGGCCATAAAAAGGGCGGCAGCTATCCCCTTTCCGGAGACATCCCCTATAGTGAAAAACACGTTGTCATCGTCAATTAAAATGTAATCGTAAAGATCGCCTCCTACCGATTGGGCAGGTTTAATAAAAGCAACTAAATCAAACTCCTTTGCTTTTCCAGCAAAAGCTGGAAACCCTAATGGTAAGATATCCATTTGAATGTCGTGGGCTATTTTTAGTTGATTTTCTATTAATTGTTTTTCTGCCTCGTTTCTGACCTGTTCTCTGATGTAGTTTTTAAGAGATATTTTCATATTATCAAATGAATCCGTGAGAGTTGCCAACTCTTTTCCAAGCTGAATATTCGGAAGTATCGTGTCCAGATTGCCCATGGCTATTTCCCCTGTAGCTTTGGAAAGGCTGCTTAATGCTCTGGAAATCTTTGACGAAATTATATATATAAGCAATATGTTTATAATAAGTAAAGCCATTCCTATTGAGATTGACTTGATAAGGGTTTCTTTGAGACTGTTTTGAACATCTTCTAACTTGACATCCACTCCTATAACATATTTTTCACCTTCGGATGAAACAGTCGGCAAAAAAACCGAACGATGCTTTCCCCACTCATCCCGGTAATTGTCATAATAGGTTTTTGTGTTTTTATAAGCCTCCTTAAGCCCAATGCTTGCATCTTTATACGGGTAGTAAAACGGGGTTACTTTCCCTCTTGCAAATTCGTCTGCAGACGGAGTATCCAAAGTGAAATAGAACTTTCCATTATCGTGCACTAAAGTATAAGCGGCCTCTACCCCGACTTTTTCATAAAATCCCAACACTTGTTTAATATGTTCGGTGTACTCAAGAACAGAGATAGAATCTTTTTTCTGAGAAAGCGTGTTTCCTTGCGAATAGAAATGCCTTCCTGCAATTATATCGTGGTATGGATCGGCAAAAAACTTAAAGCCATACGCAGTGGTTAAAAGCCTGCCGTCTATGTTTTCCATTATGAGTTTCTTGTTGTTACTGTACAGATAGCTGGCATATATAGACGTCATCAGGATATTCATTAAGAGCAATACAGATATAAGTATGCCTTTAAATCCAATTTTTGTTAAAAAAGTCATGAATAAATATATGTAACGTAAGTTTTCATTTTCTACATGGTAGGCACAGGGGGTATCGAACCCCCGACCTCTACCGTGTCAAGGTAGCGCTCTACCACTGAGCTATGCGCCTGGTTGAGAGTATTTTATAAAACATGTCTGCTTTCAGTCAATCTATATTTTTATATTAAATCGCAGCATCCTCTAAGTTACTCCGTACCTGAGCAGTGCTACAAGCAGCATCCACACAATTACGGTTGCTGCAAGCCACGGGTCTTTCACAAGGGCATCGGTAGGGTCCCCCTGATTAGCCTTTGAAAGTGCCAAATACCTGATAAGCCCAAATGTGACCACAGGGACTGTAAACACAAGACTGCTCTGCTGTTCTGTCGTATAGAGGACATAGCACATAAGGGCTGAGGCTGAGGTTATTACAAGCACATCATTAAGCAGCCCTGCAGGGTAGCTGCCAAGCGCTTTCCGGTGTTTTGATGACACATCTTTCTCAAGATAGGCTGTCTCAGCAAGACGTTTGCCGGAGGCAAGAGTCAGAGAGACCATAAACATCGTAAGAAACAACCATTTGGATATTTCCACGTTGTACGCTCCACCGCCTGCAAACACCCTAAGCACAAACCCAGACGCTATTAAAAATATATCCACCACCGCTATGTGTTTAAAGTATAGGCTGTAACCTGCCTGTAAAATCAGATAGAGCACCATATACACAGTAAAACTACTGTTTAAACCTGTAGAAATCAATACGGAAAGAACTACTAATGTTGTAAGTAAACAAACCGCTCCGGTATTAGATATGCTGCCTGAGGCCAGCGGGCGATGTGCCTTTCCAGGATGCAGCAGGTCAGATTCACAGTCCTTTAAATCATTAAACACATACATCGCACTTGCGGCAAGTGCAAAGCAAACCTGTGACAACAACGTTATCAATATGTTTTGTTTTGTAAAAAGTACACCACCAAAAAAAGGAGCGGATAGTATAAAGAGATTTTTAACCCAATGTTTGGGACGCATGATTTTTATATATAAAAGGATTTTATTTATCATTTTTCATCTTTCCAATCTGATGACAGGACAATTCTCGTTTGAGTTTTAAAAGTCCGGGTGCGTCTGGTTTTAATTGTAATCCTGTTTCAACAAACTTAAGCGCCTCCTCTTTCTTGTTTAGCCCAATGAGAGCTTGAGCAAGTCCTTCATATATTTCGGTATCTGTGTTTGAAATTTTAAGAGACTCCATAAAACTATCCCGAGCCTCCGTATACCGCCCAATCTTTAGCAGTGAAACACCAAGCATTTTAGCTAATGGTGGGGTGGTATCCCCAGTTAAAAGAGGGGATGCCTTCAAAAAGTACCGATTGGCTGCATCTGGCTCACCTATAGTCTTGTATGCTTTCCATGTATAGTAATTAAGAGTCGGACTATCAGGCAATATCGCAAGAGCTTTTAAAAAGTACGGGATTGACTCCCTCACCTTACCTTTATTCATAAGACACAGCCCATACTCGCCAAGTGCTACGTAATTGTCATTTGTCACCTCCATTGCGTGCAAATACAGAGTCTCGGAGTTCCTCCAGTGTTTCAACTCCTCATGAGTCCTCATATACAAGAAACCCATTATAAGTATAAACACTAAAGCCATCGGTTTTTGTAGATATGTTTTTTCTTTAAGCAAATTAACCAAAGACCATGACAGTGCAATAAAAATACCTATTTGGGGGATATATGCGTACCTGTCCGCCATTGAGGCCCATCCGACCTGCACAAGTTGTATCACAGGAATAAGTGTCCCTGCAAACCAAAACCAGCCGGTAAAAAGCCACGGATAGCGTTGCCGCTTCATAATTGAAAATGACGTTATAACTAAAACAACTCCTACTGAGGCAATAACAGGTAAAATTAATTTCGGTAATACATACGGATAAAATATTGAGAAATTGTATGGCCAAAATATTTTTTCTATATAACGCACATATGAAAGGAAAGTATTTTCAAGACGAATTCCAGCGGGCAGCATATAGAGGGGAACAACGTTGCCGCCGCTTTTTTGAGTGAATATGGTGATAAAAATAAAAATCAGACTTAATCCTATAAACGGCAGCTTTTCAATAAATAGTTTTTTCGTGCTCTCTGCGGTAAATCGCCTTAAAGGCCAGAAATCCAAAAGCAATAAAACAAACGGAAGCGTGACAAGCATTGGCTTAGATAGCAGCCCCAAAAGAAAACATATAATCGTAAGCGCATATCCTGCACTGTCTCTGCGCTTTACGTAACGGGTATAGGAAAGTATCGTTAGAAACCAAAAAAAAGTTGATAGAAGATTTTTTCTTTCTGATACCCATGAAATGGTTTCAACATTAACAGGCACAAGCGCAAACAGGGCTGAAACTATGAAAGCACCCCACGCCTGTTTTGTCATATACGTCAGCGTAAGAAAAAGAAGGACAACGTTACAACAATGAAAAAAAACATTTGTCAAGTGATGTCCGGCAGGGTTTAAGCCAAAGAGAGAGATGTCTGCCATGTGGGTAAGCCATGTGAGAGGATGGTAGTTGTAGCTGTAGTATTCGGTAAATGCCCATTTTATGGCATTTAGCGTTATGCCGTCTTTGATGTGAGGGTTTTCAGTAATATAAGAGTCATCGTCAAAGGATATGAAATTATTACTGCGGGCTGGCAGATACGCAATCAGTGTGAAAAGAGCTAACAGCACGACCGTCATGATAATTATGGATTTTCTTGTGTTGGGCAATTCAATCATGTTATCGTCTTTAGCGGGCATCATGGGTCAGGCATATTATATGAAAACAATGACTGGTATTACAACATCTCTATGGTTTTATCACAATTTTCACCCGCCGCCTAAATATTGAGTAAGATAACTAAATACTATAAAAAAAGGAGATAAGGTTTAATGGATTTCTACAAAACTCTTCAAAATATGTTAATACGCCATGAGGGATTGAAGCTGAAAGCCTATAAGGACACGAAAGGATATCTGACTATCGGAGTCGGGAGAAATCTGGATACTAAAGGAGTATCTGAAACTGAGGCTGACTCCATAGAGAGCGGGTTGTCGGTTAATGATGTTCTTACTAAGATTAAACTATCCGGTATAAATAGAGAGACTGCTATGTTTTTACTTGAAAACGATATTCATGACTGTGAAATACAGTTGAAACATCATCTGAGTTTTTATGAAACACTCTCGGATGTCAGAAAAATTGTACTTATTGATATGTGTTTTAATATGGGAATTGGAGTGCTGCTTGGCTTTAAACAAACACTACACGATATTGAGGTTGGTAACTACGAAAGCGCCTCACGACAAATGCTGCAAAGTCAGTGGGCAGCTCAGGTGCACGGCAGGGCTATGGAGCTTTCTAAAATGATAAAAAACGACAGCATTGCAGAAAATTACATAGTCTGAGTAAGTTATCTTAGTATCTGTACCTCTCGGTCAAGAGTTACCTTAAACCGTTCATAAACTGTGTCCTCTATTTGTTTAGCAAAGTCCATAACTTCGTCAAATGTTGCATCGTCATAGTTAACAATTGCAAGCGTATGGTTTGGGGATAATCCAACACGACCTGTTCTAAAACCCTTACCAAAACAATTTTCAATGAGACAAGCGGCTGAGACTTTTACCTCCGATGAATTCGCTATCGGCCAGTACCAGTTTCTGGCTGATGCTGCAGCATTTATTATGTCTGATATATTGTCAAAATGAGCGGCTGAAACAACCGGGTTTTTAAAAAATGATCCGGCACACTTAAATCCCCTAAAACCCTCCATTTGCAGCATTCCCTTGTATTCTCTGATTTTTAGTATCGCTGTTCTGACCTCTTGCAGAGTTATATTGGCGTTTTTTAGGAAATACTTCTCAAGGTCATGATATTTAACATTTGGCTTACCAGTCCGCTTTAAAATATACTTGACCGATACAATAATATACTGACCAAACCCTTCAGAATTAAAGAAGCTTTTTCTGTAGGAAAATTTACAGTCAGCGTTACTAAATTTGACAATATCTCCAGTAGTTGCATCAAGGGCTGTGACCTCAGAAATCAGGTTGTCCACAGACTGCCCGTATGCGCCAATGTTTTGAACCGGAGATGCCCCCACTGTTCCCGGTATTCCAGAAAGACACTCCACTCCAAAAAGATTCTCATTGACACATTCGCTTACAAAATTGTCCCAAACAACGCCTGCTCCACAGGTCTTATAGACACTCTCACCATCCGTCCTAGTCTCAGTCTCCGTGTTTGACATATGAATAATCACGCCGTCATAGCCTTTGTCACTTACTAATAGATTACTGCCCCCGCCTAAAACATAAAAAGGAACACCATGCTGCTTTGCAAAGTCAATTGAGTCATAAACGCTGTCAGTGCTCTCTGCCTTAACATAAAACCTGGCAGCTCCTCCAATTTTAAACGTTGTAAGCTCCGACAGTGGATAGTTTTTTAGTACATTTAATTGCATTAACGGTTAAGATAACAATAAGAGCGATAATTTGGCAAATATAGAGAAGAGAAGTTATTTATCACTCCACAGCTTTACAAAGGGCTGAGACATAATCAGTCTCTCTTTTAATGCGCACAGCGAGCACATCCGGTTTTTTAGCGGCGGGTCTCTGAAATTGCTTGTTAACCTCTGAAAGGAGGTCTTTGCGCTCGCACACTGTTAACGTGTACCATTTCTGAATATACTCTCCATAAGGTGTGTTTTCGTATTTTTTATAGGGGTATTTTCTTGTTTGTTTGACGTAATCTCTCAGGACTTCTTTGATACCGAATATCTTATGTACATAGTTGGCGTTTTCAACATTTTCAACATACTTATAAAACACGGAGGAGTTGCCTTTGCTTTGGCGGTAGTAGTGTGATACACTTTTAGGGGAGCTGTTGTATGTCCAGAAGGCCCACAGCCATCGTTCTGAGTTTGTGGGTTTTTTACCCTTAACACCAAAAGCTCTGTCCCACGAATAGGTCATATTAAAATTATCTTTAAGCAGCGCTATGGCCGCATCTGTGCTGAGTTCAGGATCGTTTCTATGGTCATGACCTCTTAGAGTGTCAATTAGACCGTAGGACTTTGCGGTATCCGGCATGAATTGCCAATAGCCGCCAGCTCCTGATGATGACAACGCAGTGGCATTCCATGAGGACTCAGCAAGCGCTAATAACACTATCTCAAACGGGACAGCATTGGCACGGCATTTGTTGTAAATCATTCTCAGATGACCGCTCTTTACAAGCCGCTGCCAGCCGGCTATCAGGTTTTGATACGACGTCCTAAGCCCCATTGCGTTATTTCCCTTGTACGTTAAAATGTCAGTGTCGTATTGAATATCTTTTTCGCTCAGCACGGTTTTCCATCTTAAAACCCGTTTAACATTTGACTTGCCGGCAGGGGAATACACAGAAGGTGCGCCGTATAAGAGCTTATCTATAAGCTCCTCATCTGAGAGTGTTTTCGGTGCGGTATTAGTTTTAACCGGTGCTGGTTTTGCCTTAACAGCCTGTTTGTGTTGATGATGTTTGGATTTGGCTGATGCCTCTGAGGTTGAAATAAGCATTAATATTATAAAAGATATAAAAAACCCCCTTGTTAGCATAATAAGCCCTTAATGAGCCTCAGCCCAGTTTTTACCAACCCCGATGTCAACAGTAAGCGGTACCTTAAGAGGATAGCAGTTTTCCATTTCCATCTTGATTAATCCCTTTGCCATCTCAAGCTCACTTTCAGGTACTTCAAACACAAGCTCATCATGCACCTGAAGCACCATCTTTGTTTTTAATCCGAGTGACTTAATTTTTTTGTGAAGGTTAATCATTGCTAATTTAATTATATCTGCCGCCGAGCCTTGTATCGGAGAATTTACGGCAAGCCGCTCGGCTTGTGATGCAGCTGCTTTGTTAGAGCTTAAAATACCCTCAATTTCCCGTCTTCTGCCAAGAATCGTTTCCGTATATCCAAGTCGTTTTGCTTCTTCTATAGTCTTTGTAATAAATGCACTCACCTCGGGGTGTTTCGTAAAGAAGGATTCTATATAGTTTTTGGCGTCATTCTTAGAAATCTTAAGCGCCTCTGAAAGACCAAAAGATGACATCCCATAGACTATGCCAAAGTTTATGCTTTTAGCAGCCCTGCGGTGCTCTGAGGTTACCCGTAGTGCTGGCAAATTAAAAATGTCAGCGGCTGTTTGAGTGTGGATGTCCTCGTTGTTTTGAAATGCCTCAATAAAACCTAAGTCGCTACTAAGGTGGGCTAGTATGCGAAGCTCTATCTGAGAGTAATCGGCTGACATTATGATACAGCCGTCATCGGCACAAAACGCTTCTCTCAGCGGCGTTGCCCAGGGTCCCTTAATGGGAATATTTTGGAGGTTTGGGTTAGTGGTGCTCAAACGTCCGGTAGCCGTTGCACACTGGTTAAAGGTGGTGTGAATGCGGCCTGTTGCGGCGTTAACAAACCCCGGCAGTGTATCCAGATAGGTGTTTTTTATTTTGGCAAGATTTCGGTATAGAATGATTTCAGCCGGAAGTTCATGTTTAGCGCTAAGCGACTCAAGCACGGCGGTGTCGGTTGAATAGCCGGTTTTTATCTTTTTGCCGGGAGAGAGTTTAAGTTTATCAAAGAGCACCTCCTGGAGCTGCTTAGGGGAGTTTATATTAAACTCACAGCCTGCAATGAAAAATATCCGCCTTTCTGCAGTTTTTAGCTCCTCATCAAATTTTACCGAAAGCTCATTCACCCGCTCCCTGTTTAACTTAACCCCAGCCCGCTCTATTTCATAAAGCACAGGTAATAGCGCCATTTCAACGTTTTCATACACGCCGTAGAGTTTTGATTCTTTTAGTTTTCCTATAAGTATCTCGTGAAGTTTAAGTATAGTTATATCCTCATTGTAAATATCCATAGCATAGTCAATGGCAATGTCTTTTAACTGCCGGTTTACACGGTTTGGATTAAGTATGTGAGCAGCTATCATTATGTCATGAATGTTTTCAAAGCTTATGATGTCAAAGCGGTGGAGCTCCTCTTTCATGTCATAAGAGACCTTTTGAATATCCTTGTTTTGGAACATATCGATAAATATGGCGGTCTTTTTCTCGGCATCGGTGTTTAACGTCACACTGGAGGAAATACCCCCGTCAAACGAAAACGAAATCCCTCTTTCGGGGAAAAATCCGCCGGTTCCTTTGCTATAGCTTTTTATTGCAACTATGCCTGAGCTTTGCTGAGCCTTTGTCGTTTTTGATAATTCAGTCAGAGATGTTATTTCTTTAGGGACAATAATTTCAGCGGGTTTATCATTTCCGGTCGTTGTTGGAATCATTCTTAGAAGAGACGAAAAACCATACTTTAGAAAATCCGCTCTCAGAGCCTCCCATGCAGGCTCTTTTAAAATTAACTCATCATACGACATTGCAAGCGGCACATTGGTATAGAGCTTAACAAGGGAATCGCTCAGTCGGATGGTTTCTGCGTTTTCTGTGATAAGTCTCCGGATGCGTTCATTTTTAATTTTTTCGGGAGCGCTTAAAAGCTCATTTAAACTTGCGTAATTTTTTAAGATTTCAACAGCCGTCTTCTCTCCAACGCCCTTAACCCCAGGCACACCGTCCGACTCATCTCCTGTTATCGCCATAAGCTCATGGATTCTTTCAGGCGGGAGCAAAAACCGATTTTGTACATAGTTTTCATCAAGCACTACGTTTTTAACCGGGTCAAACATTTTGATATTTGCTCCGATAATTTGAAACATATCCTTATCCCCTGAGACAATAAAAACTGGCGTATTGGGTGCGGCAAATCTAAGCGCAAGGGTAGCCATTATATCATCGGCCTCAAAGCCGGAAAGAGCTATGTTTTTAACGCCGAGAGCCTCAATCACCTGTTTAGCCGGTTCAATCTGCCTGATAAAATCCTCCGGTGGCGTCGGTCTATGTGCCTTATAAGCCTCATAGAGTGTATGTCTGTGGGTTTTCTCTTTAGAGTCAAATATTAGAGCCATCGCATGGGGCTTTTTTTCATTAATCAGCTTAAGCATCATAGTGGTGAGGCCGTATATTGCGTTTGTTGGAAAACCAGTGGGCGAGGTAAGCGACCTTACGCCAAAATATGCCCGGTACAGAAACGCCGTTGCGTCAACTAAGTATATTTCCTTTTCCATTTAAAGTTTCCTGTGCTCTATGTAAGTAGTAGAACCATCAAATAGTATAACAAATAAAACTTAATGAATTATTCGTTTAATATATATTATAATATTTGCTGTATGCGTTGATATTTTTAAATTGGAGGAGTGATGTCTGGTCATTCTAAATGGTCGCAGATAAAAAGAAAAAAGGCAACAACGGATTCTAAACGGGGAAAGGTTTTTTCAAAAGTCGTAAAGGAAATAACCGTAGCGGCAAGAATAGGTGGAGGAGATCCTGACGGTAACGTCCGCCTGCGCACCGCTATTGAAAAAGCAAAGTTATACAATATGCCTTACGACAATATAAAGCGGGCTATCCAAAAAGGAACGGGCGAGCTTCCGGGAGCTATGTACGAGGAGATTATGTATGAGGGATACGGAATTGCCGGAGTTGCTTTGCTGATTGAGGCTATGACAGACAACAGAAACAGGACAGTTGCCGAAATCAGAAGGCTTCTGTCTAAAAGCGGCGGCAATCTGGGCGAATCAGGCTGCGTGGCATGGATGTTTCAAAAAAAGGGCACTATCACAATTGATAAAAAGGCAGCCACTGAGGATCAACTGATGACTATAGCGCTTGAAGCAGGAGCCGAGGATATGAAAAATGAACCTGAGGACGAGCACTATGAAATAATAACAACCGCCGACAGCGTTGAAGCGGTGAGAACTGCTCTCATAAACTCCGGCATTGCCGTCTCATCGTCAGAGATAACTATGATTCCTGATAACTATGTCTCTGTGGATAGCGCAACAGCAGAGAAACTGATAAATCTAATGGATGCCCTCGATGAGCTTGACGACGTTCAAAACATTTACGCTAATTTTGACTTGCCGGAGGGTTTTTCTCCTACGGATGCGTAATAAAATAAGACAATTCGTTAGTCGGCGCTCCTTGACGAGACGCCTTATTATATTACCGATTATCTTAATTGTCTTATCCTCGCAAGCTGCATTTGGAGCAAAGCTGACCCCCGAAGAGGAGATAAATATCTCTGTCTTTAAGAATGCCAGTCCCTCTGTCGTAAACATAACCACAACCACACTGATGAGGGATTTCTTTTCGGTTTATCCGCAAAAAGGCTCTGGTTCTGGCTCAATAATCACTCCAGATGGTTACGTTATTACCAACCTCCACGTAGTTGAAGACACCGCTGAGATAACCATCGTCATGAATGACGGTAAGAAGTTTAAGGCCAAATTTATCGGTGCCGATGCTGACAGCGATATTGCAATAATAAAAATTTTAACCGAAAAAACCGCGGTTTTTAAGGCGCTTGAATTTGGAAACTCAGAGGGTCTTCAGGTTGGGCAGAGGGTCTTTGCTATCGGAAATCCGTTTGGACTAAATTCCACATTGACGGCAGGCATTATAAGCGCTTTAGGGAGGCCGCTCACCACAGAGCACGGCAGAGTGATAGAGGATGTTATTCAGACTGATACTCCAATTAATCCGGGGAATTCCGGAGGCCCGCTTCTTGACACTGATGGGAAAATGATAGGCATTAACTCGGCAATATTTACGCCCTCAGGCGGAAATGTAGGAATTGGATTTGCTATCCCAATTAATACGGCAAAGGCTGTAATTCCTGATTTGATAAAGTACGGCAAGACACGGAGGCCGTGGATAGGAATAGTCGGATTGCCGATTTGGGAAAACCTTGCCAAAGCTATAGGATTACCGGTTAGTAGAGGGATATTGGTATCAGAGGTAGTTACCGGAGGCCCTGCGTTTAAAGCAGGAATCAAGGGCGGAGTCAAGCCGGTAAGTATAAGCGGCACATCTATTTATCTCGGAGGCGATGTAATATTTGAGGTAAACGGCACAAAAGTAGCCTACATGCAAGACGTAATGAAAATACTATCAGTAAAAAAACCCGATGAATTTGTAACTATAAAACTCCTCAGGGACAATAAAATTATAGAAGTAAAGATGCGTGTTGAGCTAAGACGATAGGCTGTTTGTAGGTATTTTTAAAAGGATTTTTATCCGCAGATGACGCAGATTTTCGCAGATGAAAGAAATAGTAATAATCCGTGTTTATCTGTGTTTAATTCCATTTTTGTTCTCAATTTGAATAATTGCAAAAAATGCTTATTGAGTTAACTCCGGCAGAGGGTTTTCTGTCAGCAAATGATATATTTAAAAGACTGGATTCCAGCTCGGAGGCTGGAATGACAAAGAAGAGTGCGTTTCTTTTTTCTGTCATTCCTTTTTTTCTTGTCATTCCTGCGAAGGCAGGAATCCAGTTTTTTGTTTGCGGAGCTAACTGCACAGGCAATTTGCAAAAAAATCATATAATCTGTACAATTAACCTGTGGAATGCAATAGTCATCAATAGCAGAACGTGTTGGCGCTGCTATGATAGAAAATTAACAGGATTAATTAGAGGGACAATTGCGGGGGTTTATTTAAAATGGATGAAAAAGAACTATTAGAAGTAATCAATAAAGCATATAAAGACAATGAGACTTGGTTAGACTTATCACACAGAGGAATCACAAGCCTTTCCCCTAAGATTGGAAAACTCACTAACTTGCAAACACTTGATATATCTTTCAACGAACTATAAAGCCTGCCTCCCAAGCTTGGAAAACTTAATAACTTGCAAAAGCTTTGTATACATGTGAACCAACTAAGTGACCTCCCCCCTGAGATTGGAAAACTTACTGACTTGCTAACGCTTTGGCTTAATAATAACCCCCTTGTAACCCCACCCATTGATATAGCAACAAATGGCATTAGCGCCATAAGAGAGTATTTTGCTTCATTAAAAGAACAAGAAACTGAAATAACAAAAAATTACGATGTGTTTATTTGCCACTCATCAAAGGATAAGGATTTTATTATCAAGAAGATACTGCCTCGTCTCAAGAAAAGAGGAATAACCTATTGGATTGATAATGAGCAAATAAAATATGACCATATATTAAACAAAATAGAGGATGGCCTGCAAAATAGCAAACATGTTATGGTTTGCCTGAGTAAGAATCTTGGAACGTCAAATTGGTGCAGGGCGGAGTATGGTGCAGTTTTACATAAAACCATTAAAGAAACAACAGGTAAAAAAGTTATCCCCTTAAAGCTGGATGATTGCGATGAAAAAGATATTCCACTTTTACTTTATGATATAGAAAGGACAAGTTATGGAGACAAAAAATCTTATGAGAAATTACTGGACTTTCTTTCAAAGCCGTAGCCGCTGCAATTAAGTGAACATCGGCATGTTGGTTTCTCTGCACCCTTTGTGGTAAAATAGTGTATTATCATTTGAAAGGATGTGTAGTTGTGAAAGTTGAATTAACACCAGATGCCGCTCAGTGGGTAGAAGCTGAACTTGATGCAGGGCTTTTCCCCACTGCAGAGGATGCAGTTCGTTACGCTGTCAATTACGCAAGGGTTTCACAACTTCGCTCAGAGCTGGAGGCAGCCGAGGCTGAGGGAGGCAGCTTTAACTCAGATGAGGTGCGCCGCTTTGCACACGAACATCTTGACAACGTTGCCCGGACACATGGCGAGCCGCCAATTTCTCCGGTATCCCAAAAAATAGAAAACATCAAACGCATAGATGCCTCTATCGAAAGACATAAGAAATTACTTATTAAATTAGCACAATGACAGAGCCGAACTGGCTGGATCATGAACCAGACAATAAAGATAACCTTAGAAGGAATGTAATGGAAAACAAGAAAATATGCGGCGTAATTTTGGCTGCCGGCCTTGGAAAAAGGATGAATTCCTCACTGCCAAAAGTTCTGCATAAAATTTTGAGTAAGCCTATGGTTTGTTATGCGCTTGATTGTCTTTCTAAAATATCCGATATTGAAAAAACCGTTGTTGTTATTTCTCATCACACGGAAAAAGTGAAAGACATCATAAAGTCAAATTCCGTAGAATTTGCATATCAGGAAAAACCGCTTGGTACGGCGGACGCCCTAAAATCGGCTCTCAGCGTGATTAAAGACTCATACGACCTTATTCTGGTCGTTACCGGAGACACGCCGCTTATCAAAAGTAAAACTTTAGAAAGCGTTATAGATTTCCACCTGCAAAATAAAAACTCTCTTACCGTTGTTACGTTTGACGCCTCAATTCCGGGGGCTTATGGGCGTATTGTAAGGGTTAATGACGAAATCAGCCAAATTGTTGAGCTAAGCGATGCCTCAGAGGATATTAAAAAAATCACTGAGGTAAACAGCGGATTTTATGTGATTAGTTCCTCTGTGCTGCCGCTTATTGAAAAAATTAAAGCAAATGATAAAAACGGCGAATTTTACTTAACCGACATTGTGGAACTATCCATAAAAGAAGGGTTTAAGACAGCTGCCTTTAAGGCTGCCGATGAGAAGGAGTTTTTTGGAATTAACTCAAGGCAAGAACTATTAGCCGCTCAAAAGGTACTCCAGAGAGAAATTGCAGAGCATTGGCTTAATAACGGCGTTACTATTTTGGATACAGAGTCGGTGTTTATATCGCCTGAAGTTACCATAGGAAAGGACACATTTATTTATCCAAACGTAGTCCTTGAGGGAAACACCCACATAGGCGCAAACTGCACAATATATCCCGGCTCAAGACTTCTCAATGTTGCATTAGAAGACGATGTTGTGATTAAGGACTCAACTGTAATTGACGCCTCAAAGATTCTCACTGGTTCCGTCATAGGGCCGTTTGCACACATTAGACCAGGCTCAACGATAGGCCCAAAGGGTAAAATCGGCAATTTTGTAGAGGTTAAAAACTCCACAATCGGCTATAACTCAAAAGCGTCACATTTGACCTACATAGGGGATTCCGAACTGGGCAAAGATATAAATATTGGAGCTGGCACTATAACATGTAACTATGACGGCAAAAATAAGCACAAAACAGTTATTAAAGACGGGGTGTTTGTAGGGAGCGGCACTCAGCTTGTGGCCCCTGTGACAATTAATAAAAACGCTGTTATTGCGGCTGGCTCAACAATTACAAAAGACGTCCCTGAGGATGCGCTTGCCGTAGCTCGCACTAAGCAACAGCACATCGACAACTGGACTTTAATAAAACAGCGAACTAAGAAGGATTAAACATGTGTGGAATAATAGGATACGTAGGAATTAATAACGCTGCCACTTTAATACTGGACGGCCTTAAGAAGCTGGAATACAGAGGGTATGACTCAGCCGGCATTGCTTACATAAATACCGAAAACAAGATGGACATTGTGCGGTGTAAGGGGAAAATGAACGAGCTTTTTAATAAGGTTAATCAGATTAAACCTCAAAGTTTTGTGGGAATTGGGCACACTAGATGGGCAACGCATGGCTCACCGACCGAAAACAATGCTCACCCCCACAGGGTTGGTTCTATCGCAATAGTGCATAACGGAATCATAGAAAATTTTATTGAGCTAAAACAAGAACTTCTGGTGAAGGGCAAAGAGTTTAAATCCGACACTGACACTGAGGTAATCTGCCACATAATAAATGACTACTATACGGAGGGTGTGCCGCTTGAGGATGCCGTAAGAAAGACAGTTAAACGCCTAAACGGCTCATATGCGCTAAACGTGCTGAGTGAACGGGAGCCGGGGAAAATCGTCTGTGCCCGCAAAGACAGCCCGCTTGTTATTGGGCTAGGCGAGGGCGAATACTTTTCTGCCTCCGATGTGCCAGCCTTTTTATCCAGCACACGCGATGTTGTGTTTATGGAGGACGGAGAGATAGCTATTTTAACCAAAGATGGCGTTGAGATTTTAGACTTTGACGGAGTCCCTGTCCACAGAGAGCCAATAAAAATTACGTGGAGTTCTGCGATGGCCGAAAAGGGCGGTTATAAACACTTCATGCTTAAGGAGATATATGAAGAGCCGCGGGCAATTGCCGACACTATTACGGGTAGAATTAACTCAGAGCGGGCGGAGGTTAATCTGTATGAGTTTGGACTAACCGCTTCAGAGTTAAAAAACATAAAAAAAATATTTATAAGCGCTTGCGGCACATCGTGGCACGCAGGACTTTGCGGCAAGTATATGATTGAATCCCTTGCACGAGTGCCTGTTGAGGTTGATATATCCTCGGAATTTAGGTATAGAAAGCCGATAATTAGAAAAGGGGATTTGTTTATTTCTATAACCCAGTCGGGAGAGACAGCTGACACACTTGCGGCGCTCAGAGAGGCTAAAAAATGCGGGGCCTCCGCATTAACCATCTGTAACGTAGTTGGAAGCACAGCATCCCGAGAGTCTGACCATGTGTTTTACACCCATTCGGGCCCGGAAATTGGGGTTGCCTCCACTAAGGCCTTTGTAACGCAGTTGGTCTCTCTGTATCTTTTTGCACTTGCACTTGCTCCTAACCACAGTGACACAGAGGAGCTTATAAAAGATTTACTGCATCTTCCCGCTCTTTTTGAGCAAATTTTGTTAATGGATACCGAAATAGAGAAACTTGCCCGCACACTTCATAAGGCTAATGATTTTCTTTTTCTTGGACGCGGCATTCTATATCCAATTGCTCTTGAGGGCGCTCTTAAACTCAAAGAGATTTCCTATATTCATGCCGAGGGTTATCCCGCAGGTGAGATGAAACACGGCCCAATTGCCCTTATAGATGACGGACTGCCTGTAGTAATCCTTTTGTCAAAGGATGCGCTATATGAAAAAGTCCTCAGCAATATCGAAGAGGTTAAATCACGCGGAGGCACAACCATTGTGGTTTCTAACTATGAAGATGCTTATGTAAGAAATATGGCACATCATTTTATATCGGTACCATTTTCAAATATATATTTAAACTCGGTACTTATGACAGCGCCCCTTCAGCTCCTTGCATATCACATTGCAGTAATCAGAGGCTGTGATGTGGATCAGCCAAGAAATCTTGCAAAAAGCGTAACCGTAGAGTAGAACAATGTTGTAGCACATAATAATCAAACATCTTAAACGCTTCTCAAAAAAATTTTCCTATAGCTTTTTCATTCTATTATGGTAAACTCCTCCACTTTTGCTAAAGGAAAGGCATGGAGATCGTACAATTGCGATATAAGAGGTCTATTAGCGCTCTTAAGCAGCAGTAACATCTATCTATCTAAGCTTGGCTGTAAAACCCTTTGTCTAGTGGAAATCCCCGAATTTGAAAATACAAAAAATATAAAACTGGTAGCAAAAGGAGAACAGTAATGAAAACCATTTTAAAAAGTTCGACTAAACACATGATATTCTTCTGTTTCATTTTTTTATTGTTCCCTCAACTGTTTTGAATTATTCCATCATTTTTGACAATAACATTGATACCGTTGTCCTTGCATTAAAAGTAAGAAAAGACACTCCATTTTCTGCCGATGAGCACTCTGTTTTACAAAAACTACTAAGTAATCAATTAAATCTACCGATAGTTTTAAAAACAGAGACCGAACCGTTTATCACCCCTCTTATATTTAAAAGATGGGATACAACTATATCAGATGAGATGAGGTCAAAAATACTCGAACTAAAAGATGTTTACGCTAAAATTAAAATAAATATAGAAGTCTATCCCGAACGCAGAAATGCGCTGAGACAGGCACGTGAAAGACTAAATGCTGTTATCGCCGTTTTAAGCACAAACTGCCATATCTCCGTTGAAGCCATAACTTATACGATTTACGACAAGTACGTTGACCGCTCTGTTGTTAAGATTACCGTTTCACAATCGTAATTATGAATAAGTTTTGAACATTACGTATATTGTCCATTGTTATAGGTTTCTTTTTTTTGAATATATTACGTATAATTTATATATAGCTGTGTGTTGTTAGGCAGATAACGGAGGAGTATAAAAATGGAATCCCCTGTAATTATAAATAAAACAGAATACGGATGTGATGCCAATTGTCCTCTTCTTCGGGGTTGTCATAGCCAGGGGGATACCCTTGAAGAAGCTCAGGAAAATATAAAAGACGCCATTAGTACGTATCTTGAAATGGTAGAATTTGAGTTAAGGGACAAATCTGTATATAAAATAAGTGTTCCCGTAGAAAATGCTTTTCACTGATGTTTCAACAGAACGCGCAATTAAGGCCTTTAGCAAATTTGGGTTTCATATAGTTAGCAAGGGAAAACACATTGGCATATCTAACGGGAATATAAAATAACAGTTTACTACAACATACACGAAAACTACGGCACAATGAAAGATTTTAAGAGTTTTTTAAATGAGGCTCACAAAAGAGAAATCCGTGTAATCACAGAGCTTATCCTTAATCACACATCCGATAAACACCAGTGGTTTCAGGAGGCAAGAAAAGCCCGGCTCGTCTAAACGGAATTTTTATGTCTGGAGCGATAATCCCGAAAAATACAAAGAGGCACGGATAATATTTAAAGACTTTGAAGCCTCCAACTGGACCTGGGACCCTGTAGCAAAGTCCTACTACTGGCACAGGTTTTATTCTCATCAACAGGATTTGAATTTTGATAACTCTGAGGTGCAAAAGGCTATGTTTAAAGTGGTTGAGCACTGGTTTGAAATGGTAATCGATGTGGAAAGAAACCCCTTATGTATTTACTTTGAGTGCGTATGATTATTTCTAGTTTGTTCTGAAAGATGAGCAAATAATAGCTAATGAGGCGCACATGAGCAAAGTCAGAGTGATGGCGATGACCATTAAGTTTGAAGAGGTTTTTTCCGGCAAAGCTAAAAAAACACTTGAAAAAGAAGTGTTGCCTTCATACTTGACATCTTGCAGATGGTTTGCCGGTAAAGCAAGAAAGGTTCAGGATGTAGAAATTATAGAAGATATTCTTATTAATGGAAACTCTGCCCATATCTTATTAATTAGGATAACGTACTCAGACGGTCTGCCTGAAATTTACCTGCTGCCAGTTTCCTTCGCTGCCGCCTCTGAATCCAAACAATTGTTGGATGATTATCCCTTTGCAGTGATTGCAAATGTTACAACTGAGTACGGAGAGGGTATAATTTACGATGCCACTTATGATGATGCTTTTAGGCGTGCGTTGCTGTCATTTATCATAAAACGAAAATCGGTAAAAGGCATAAATGGACACTTGATTGCATTTTATGAAAGAAGGATGAAACACCACGGTGACAGTTACTACGATATAGAATCCACTCAGGTGCTGAAAGCAGACCAAAGCAACAGTTCACTGTTTTATGAAAAGAAGCTGATAATGAAGCTTTTCAGAAAGCTTGAAGAGGGCATAAACCCGGATATCGAATTATTACGATTTATATCTGAAAAAGGCGACAAAAGCTCTATAGCTGAAAATACGCCCGTCTTTATGGGCTTGCTTGAGTACAAACACAATCAGTCGTCTGAACCGATGTTTATTGCAAATCTTCAGAGATATATTCAAAATGAAGGTGACGCTTGGAAATACACTGTTGGCAATATAACAATGTTCTATGAAGACATTCTGTCTCTAAAACCCAATCCAAGCGGGATAAAGGAATTGCACAAGAGTTTGCTGGATGTTAACAACGAAAACATTCCCAAACTTATAGTTGACCTTTTTGGTATAAGGTTTATAGAGATGGTCTCAAAGCTTGGTAAAACCACTGCCGATATGCACCTTACCTTTGCCGCACACAACAATAACCCTGACTTTACACCGGAGCCTTTCAGCGCCCTATATCAGCGCTCCCTGTATCAATCTATGCAGAATATGGCTAAGAGAAATTTTGAACTCTTGAGAAAAAACTTGAAAACCCTGCCGGATCTTGTTAAAGAAGAATCGGAAAATATACTAAACCATGAAAAGGATGTGCTTCAATTCTTCAAGTTAATTGTGAAAATGAAAATCACAGCATCAAAAATACGGATTCACGGCGACTACCATTTGGGACAGGTACTTTGTAGAGGAAATGAGTTTGTAATTATAGATTTTGAGGGAGAACCTCTGTGCACTCTTTCTGACAGAAGACTTAAGAGATCTCCGTTAAGAGACCTGGCCGGCATGATTCGCTCCCTTCACTATGCCCCACACAGCACACTGCTAAAATCGGCAATTTTTACACAAAAAGACGTGATGGAATTAGCGCCATGGGCAGATCTCTGGTACTTTTACACAAGCGGCATATTCCTTAGCTCATATTTAGAAACGGTAAAGGACAGTGAGTTTATACCCACAGGCCGGGTAGAGTTTGAAAATCTTCTGAGAGTGTTTATGCTTGAAAAGGCAATTTATGAACTTGGGTATGAACTCAATAACCGTCCTGAGTGGCTGCCCATACCGCTTAAGGGTGTGCTGCATATACTTGGTCTTTAAAACTACATTCCTTATGATATAATATGCGTGAAGATGGAAAACTGAAACACTATCAGGAGGAAAGGTACAATGGAAAGACGAGATTTTTTAAAAAGCGGAGTTGCTTTTACAGCGCTTGCCGCCGCATCAACCTTTGATCTCAAAAGCACTGAGGCAGCGGATGACACGCAAGCCACAGTAAAACGCTATCAGGAAATCGGGAAAACCGGTCTTAAGATGAGTGACATATCGTTTGGAGGCGGGCATATTCCCTCGGCTTCTATGGTGCTTCGCGCTATTGACCGCGGTGTAAACTACTTTGACACCGCTCCAGATTACGGACGCTCGGAGGAGTTTATTGGAGAAGCGATGAAAAACATTAAGCGTGAGAAGATTATCATAGCCTCTAAGTTTTGCAGTCAGCTGCCATATCCTGGGCACCTTCCCGCCGGCACCCCCAAAGACATATATATTAAGTCGGTAGAAGACAGCCTTAAGCGCATGAAAACCGATTATCTGGACTTCTGTTTCGTCCACGCAATCGGAGAGTCAAGCAAAGAAAAAGAAGCGGAGATGAAACGCCTGTTTGACGAAAATATGCTCTCAGCCGTTGACACTCTCAAACAAAGCGGTAAGATAAAGTTTATTGCAGTATCCTCTCACGGACCCTCTAACATGGAAACACTTCTAATGGAGGCGGTAAAAAGCGGAAAGTTTGACATGATAATGCCGTCTTTTAATTTTATGAAATTCCCGCAGCTTCCCGATGTGATAAAAGAAGCCAAAAAACGCAGCGTAGGCGTTATCGCTATGAAAACCCTTGCCGGCGCTAAGGATATGAACCTTGAGTTTAAAGGCGCGGACTTTGCGCAGTCAGCGTTTAAATGGTCACTGAAACACCCGGAGGTTAACGGTCTTATTGTTACAATTAAAAGCATAAGCGACCTTGATAACTACCTGCCGGCGTCAGGAAAAGATTACACGGCACGCGATGAGCAAATTTTACAAAGATACGCTGCCAAATATGGCTCAAGCTACTGCCGCACAGGCTGTGACACCTGTCAGTCGGCATGTCCTTATGGAGTGGAAATTGCCTCCTCGTTGCGTTATGCAATGTACTTTCATGATTACAACATGGAAAAGCGCGCCATGAGCTCCTATGCCTCACTAAAAAACAAAGCCGATGTATGCAAGACTTGCACAAATAAGTCTTGCACGGGAGCTTGCCCGTACGGGCTGCCGGTGGGTAATATGCTTTTAGAAGCGCACAAGTCGCTAACTTTTGAGAGTGCAGGAAGCGATTCGGTTATCGTATGAGGTCTGCCTCAAACATTGCCTCATACTCGCTGTTGGGACTACTGCCGATAATTGCGGCAGTCATCTATCTGACCGGACAGCGCTATGACCCTGCCGTGATTGATTTTAAATCTCATGGTGCAGGCTTTAATCTGCCAGCCGCAATTGATGAGTTAAAACAGCTGCCAAATCCGCGCACATTTTCTAAGGATAACCTCTATGAGTACATTGACGGTCATGCCGATTATTTTATAGGTAACGGTTTTGTCTCGCTCAACGTTGTTGAATACATTAAGGCAAACGGAAATCCGGCAAGTCCCGATATTACGGTGGAAATTTATGATATGTCGCTGCCAATTCAGGCCTTTGGCGTACTGACGGGAGAGCTTGCAGAGGGGGCGGAATCTGTAGAAATCGGAAACATGGGATATATGACGTCAAAGGGTATAAACTTCTTTACAGGCAGGTATTTTGTTAAGATTACGTCATTTTCTGGCGGTTTTGATATGAAAAGCATCGCTGGGAAAGTTGCATCCGCGGTTAATCCAAAACCTGAACCATTCCCACTTTTTGCCGCATTTCCTGATATTGGAACCCCGACCGCTACACACTTTATAAAGGAAAGCTACCGCGGTGTTGATTTTATGAAAAATGTTTTGGAGCGGGAATACGCCATCGGCAGCAGACATGTGACTATCGCGCTTCTTAGCGCCAAAAAAGAGGACTCCACTGCAATTGCCCAGCAGACAATATCGTTTTTAAATACTTCAAAAATCAAGTTTGAAGAGATAATGCGCTCTAACGCTAAATACTATAAAATAACTGACCCCTACGAGGGGACGTGGTATCTGATACCAAGCGGTGAAAAGGTGTTTGCCCTTTATGGAGATGTTGATGATGAGATTATTGGTAAGGTTATCAAACAATGAACATTTAGCAAGATTGCTTCAACACAAAGTCTGTTCATAGGGCGAGATTGCCACACCCCCTTCGGGGGTTCGCAATGACGGCTGGGGGTGTGCATGGGTGTCCCTATCTGTCATTACGAGGAGCGGAAGCGACGTGGTAATCTCCTCTTTAATATTATAATTTAGGTTGCTACTTGGTATTGTTTATTCGTGGCGTTGTGTAAGCTTAGCTGAACTTAATCATTTTGTCTCATATTCATTGCAATATAATTATTTCTAACATGATTGTGGTCACTTTTGGTATATTATTACCTAATACTGCATGGATATGTGTCCATAGATGCAAGGGAGGATTTAATGAAAGATGAATTGCAAGTCATATGTCTTCTTGATGTTCTCGGATTTAAAAACCTTTTTAAGTCGATAGGATTGGATGGAATAAAAGATCGATACACCAAATTGATTGAATATGTAAGACAACAAACAGGAGGAATTGATATAGTTCCAACTCCAGGAGGTCACGTTGCTGTTGGTTGGTTAGTAATTGGTAATGCATATTTTAGCGACACGCTTCTCTTTTGGACTAAATACAGTAAGATATCACTTCCAAGCTTTACACAGCTTATATCAGAAACTATTTGTTATGGGCTTGAACATGACCTCTTCGAGGAATAATCGCTGTAGGCGAGGCAATTCTGGATAGTGAAAGTAGTACATATTTGGGAGGTCCAATTATAGAGGCTGTTGGAGCCGAGCGAATACAACAGTGGATTGGCGTCTCATTTGGACCATCATTCTCTGTGCCTGACTTTAATAATGACTTCCACCTGCATACAATCTTGCCATACAAGAGTCATTACAAAGAAAAGGAGAATCCTTTCATTACAGGCATTGTTGTTGATTGGCCCCGGAAGTGGCGTGAAACGCGAGTAACAGACATTCGTACTGTAGTTTCAGGGATGGAAACTGATCCTTGTTTTTCGGAATATTATAAAAGAACACTTAATTTTATCGATTTTTCCGAATCTAATCATGATTGGTTTAAAAAGGGAACACATCTAAGCTACGGTTAAGCATAACATATTCTTAATTTCATATTCTATGTTTTGTATCATGTCAGAAAATAGCCACAGGGCATCGGTAAAACATTATACAAAACGTATTCCATTGTCTATGTTTCAAACAGTTGCCCTCTAAGCTTTTGGCGATCTGGTGTTCGAAACTTTAAGCACCGTCGTTTGCGCTGTTATTTATAGGTTTATGGTTGTATGGCTAAACTATTGCCCAAAACTGACTTAAACCTATTTGAACGCAAAGTGGTATAATACTACCTGTGATTTTCTTGCGGAATGTATAAATGAAAGAGGATAAACCCGGCACAAAGATCGTCTCACCAGAGAGACGCAATTTTCTAAAGGCGTGTGCTCTTTCTCTTGGAGCGGCTGCTACAGGGGTTGTTTTTTACAGCAAAGAGCCTGTTAAAAGGCATGAGGGGAAAATCCATGTCCTGAAAGACTACCGCGTAACTATTCCCGATGCGTATCCAAAACTTTGCATAGTTCACGGCAAGGATGTGCTTAAGATGGTTACGGCTGCGGTGGAAAAACTGGGCGGCATATCAAAGTTTGTGGAAAAAGGACAGCGTGTGCTCCTTAAACCTAATGTCGGTTGGGACAGGCAGCCCGAAATTGCCGCAAACACCAACCCAGAAGTTGTGGCGGCTGTTGTCACGCTCTGTCTATCTGCCGGTGCAAGAGAAGTGTGGGTCACAGATGTGTCAATTAATGACCCTTTCAGAAGCTTTGCCCGCTCAGGAATTGAGCCTGCTGTGTTAAAAGCTGGTGGCAAGGTCAAGATTCCTACGGAAAACGATTTTCTCTCCACCGACTTAAGGGGCGAAATCCTGAAAGTGTGGCCAGTTGTCAGTTTTTTGCATCAGGCAGACAGAGTAATAAACATTCCAGTTTTAAAACACCACTCTCTTAGCAAATGCACGCTTTCAATGAAAAATTGGTACGGAATTTTGGGAGGGAAACGCAACCGCCTTCATCAGGAGATAAATATCTCAATCTCTGATCTTGCCGCTGCCGTTAGACCCACGCTGACTGTTATGGACGCTACACGGGTGCTTAAAAGAGGCGGCCCCACAGGCGGAAACCTTGCCGATGTGTCAGTTGAAAACACAATAATAGCCGGCACTGATGAGGTCGCAATTGACGCCTACTGTCTAAAATATCTGGATTTAAAAACCGAGGATGTCGCTTTTCTTAAGATTGCCGAGACAAGAGGAACAGGAAAATTCGACTGGCGCCCAAGACATGAGGAATTCTCCGTTTGAGTAAACTACCCGCCATACGCCGTATATATTCAGTGTTTTTTTTCGTTCTCTTTGTTGTTCTTCTTTTTGCCACAGATTTCAGACACCTAAAGGGCTATGAAACATCTCTCTTTCTGGAGATTAGCCCGCTTACGTTTCTTGCCTCGCTTCTAAGCAGCTTTACCGTGTATAAGGGTATCGTTTTATCGCTTCTTGTCATAATTCCGACTGTTTTTTTAGGACGCTTTTTCTGCTCGTGGATATGTCCCATGGGGATATTAAATCAGTGGATAAGTCATATTTTTAATAAGCGCAAAAATGTTGACCATAACAAAATTAACTCCTACCGCAGTTTTTTTGCATTTAAATATTATCTGCTGACTTTTTTAATAGTGTTGGCGGCTTTTGGCTCGCTTCAAAGCGGACTATTTGACCCGATTTCCCTTTTGACCCGCTCCTTTACCGTTTCCCTCTATCCTGCAATAAATCACACTGCATTTACGATGTACCTTAAACAGCCGATATTTAGCGGCGGGATGATTATCACTCTGATATTTATATCACTAATGTTTGCAAACAGATTTTTGACGCGCTTTTGGTGCCGGGCACTGTGTCCGCTTGGAGCGCTTTTAGGGGTGCTATCAATATATTCTCCGCTAAGGATTTTTCGTGATACCAAGAAATGTAACGATTGCCGCAAATGTCTTAAATACTGTCACGGCGCATGTGAGCCTCACTCGGAGCTTAGGCAAAGTGAGTGCCATCTCTGTATGACGTGCATTGAGGAGTGCCCTGAGGGAGCATTGCACTATGGATTAAAAACACAACAAAGTTCCGAACATCTGCCAATAGATGTAAGCCGCCGCCGAATTATAGAGACCGCTGTTGCCTCAGCTGTGTTGTTTCCTATGATGAGGAGCGCCGTTAACGCCCGCACGCTGGATACGGAGAGCGTAATCCGTCCTCCCGGGTCAATTCCAGAGGGAGATTTTCTGAGGCGCTGTATAAAGTGCGGAGAGTGTATGCGTGTGTGCCCAACTAATGTGCTTCAGCCTGCCCTGCTTGAGGCCGGTCTTGAGGGCTTGTGGAGTCCGGTATTAATTAATAAAATAGGCTACTGTGAACATAATTGCGTGCTCTGCGGACATGTCTGCCCAACAGGCGCTATCGTGCCGCTAACTGTTGAAAAAAAGATAAAAACAAAAATCGGCACAGCCTTCTATAACCGCGGCAGATGTCTACCGTGGGCCATGAACATAGAGTGTATCGTATGTGAGGAGGTCTGCCCGACCTCGCCAAAAGCAATTTGGTTTCAAAATGTAGAGCTTACCATGAGAGACGGGAGCACTAAAACACTAAAGCGCCCCTTCATTGATACAAAACACTGCATTGGTTGCGGCATTTGCCAAAACAAGTGTCCGGTTCATGACAGCCCCGCTGTCTATGTTACATCCATAGGTGAGACCCGCTCTAAAACCAATCAGATGATTTTAAAGGGGAGTTAGTCATCTATCTTTTAGTTTAATCTGAGAATCGGCAAGCGCTTTCATAGCCTCTTTATCGGCTGGGTTATTTTTAGTGTATTCGGTGAGAAAAAAAACCGCGCGCTCATATTGGTTTATCTTTATCAGAGCAAGTGCAATTTGTTTGTCTCTATCTTTAAGAAAATAAGTTGAGATTAGGAGATGTACCTGTGCCTCATCCACCCTGCCTTTTTTCATAAGCGCTATGTACATTGAATAATTAATCTTTTTGTTTGTCGGCATAATACTAAGCCCCTTGGAAAATGCCGCTATCGCCTCATCTGTTTGTCCGTGCTCCATAAGGTCTAACCCGTAATTGTTGTAAGCAACGAAATCATTGGGTGAAACATCTATTGCGTGTTTATACAAAGTGTGAGAGTTTCTCCACGAAGCAGCCTGAAAGTATGTCATTACGGAAAGGATTGAAATAAAAACGACAATTGCTGAAATAAAAAAATACAGAGTTTTAGGAAAGCGCATTACCAAATCTTTAATTCCAAAGCCAAGCATAATGTAAATTCCCATCATCGGCAGATAGGTGTATCTGTCTGCCATTGGAGCTATGCCAATTTGAACAATCTGAATAACAGGAACGAGAGTTCCCATATAATAAAGCCAACCCATTATGAGATATGGATACCGCTTAGCTTTCCAAAGAGCAAATGCTGTAATCAGTATCAAAACCAGCGTTTTTAAGATAATCGGATAGCTAAGCGATTGAGCGCCGTATGGATAAATGACTGCAAGGTTAACCGGAGAAACCAGTTTAATTAAATATTGCACGTAGGAGTTTACAGCGTTTAGAGTTCTCATGTTTAGAGGTAAAGTATTGAAATCTGCCGTTAATCCGGTATCGTGTTGAAGTTTGTATGTCACAATTGAAGAGAGAGTAGTAAGAACAAAAAAGGGGATTTTTTCTACCGCTATTTTTCGCCAACGGATAGTCCTAAATCTTTGAAGCGGCCAAAAATCAAACAGTAATATTACAAACGGCAAAGTCACAGCCATTGGTTTAGACATCAGGGCAAGGACAAAGAAAAGAAGGGATGCAAAATAGAAAATCCTTTTACGCACCTGTCCATATTTTACATAGCAGATTAAACTAAGCAACCAAAACATCGCACAAAGCAGGTTTTTTCTCTCAGATACCCACGCTACAGTTTCCACATTAAGAGGATGCAAAGCTAACAATGCGGCAGCGCCTGCCGCTAAAAAAACATTCCTATTTGATATTAACTTAAAGAGCAGAAACAGCAGACACACATTTACAAGATGAATCATAAGGTTAGTAAAATGATGACCTCCGGGGTGGGTTTTTCCAAACAGAGATATGTCTGCCATATGAGAAACCCAGGTAAGAGGAAACCAATTTGAATCATAGTCGGCTCTAAGCGCCCACACAACACCCTTCAAGGTCAGCCCATCTGCTATATGTGGATTATCTCTAACATATTTGAAATCATCGTAGCTTACAAGCTCAAAGTGTATAACTTGAATATAAACACAAGCCGTTAATATGAGGATGGTTAGAAGAGCGAAAAATGACTTGGGATTTACATCTGTGTTTCCTTTAAGCCCTGTCATTACCGCCGGACGTATTTAAACTAATTACAAACTCAGCTCCGCCATCGACATTTTTAACCGTCAGGCTTCCACCCATATTCGTTTCAATTATCGTTTTTGACATGTAAAGACCAACGCCTGTGCCCTCTGCGCCTTTCGTTGTAAAATAGGAGTCAAAGATTTTCTCTATTACATCATCAGGAATCCCGCCGCCATTGTCTTTTATTGAAACAATAATTTTGGATTTGCTTTCATTGTTACATAAATTGATTTCTATTTTTCCATGCTTATTAGTATCAGAGCCAATTTTTGAAATGATTGCATCTTTTGAATTATTCAGTATGTTTAGTACCACCTGTTTGAACTCGCTTGGGTAACCCTCAGTTAGCAGCACTGTATCATGCTCAACTTTAACTGAAAAATCTATATCGCTCTTGTTAAATATCTGCAAAAACATCGAGAGCAATTCTTCTATAGCTGAGTTAACATCAAACTGTACCTTCTTTTTTGTCGGCATGAAAAAGTTTCTGAAATCGTCTATCGTCTTTGACATAAATCCTATTTGCTGCATAGAAGAGTTAACTGATTTCTCGACATATTTCTCATCCATTTCTCCGTAGATATAAGCTTCATTCATATCCTGGACATTTAGTGCCAAAGCATTCAGAGGCTGCCTCCATTGGTGTGCAATAAGCCCTATCATCTCTCCCATGCTTGCAAGTTTTGACTGCTGGATGAGCATCTGCTCCTGTTGTCTCATTTTAGCTATCTCATCTTCTACCCTCTTTTCAAGATGGACATTCATGTCATGCAGTTCAGCCTCTATCCCTTTTCGTATAGATATCTCAGTTTCCAATTCCTCATTGATTTTTACGACTTCTCTGGTTTTATCTTCTGCTTGCTTTTTAGCTATAATCAACTCACTTTCTGCTTGTTTGTTTTTTATTGCAATAGATATATTGTATGAAAGAGACCCTAACGCATTGAGACTTGATTCGGTTAATTCATTTTTTGAAAATCCTGCGATTACTCCCAACACCAAGCCCTCAAATATCAAAGGATACCCTGCAAAGGCTGCCATGCCTTCTTTAATAGCCCATTCCTTATTACTGACCCGTGTATCGGTTTGCACAGAATTAGTTAGATGCGGTTTTGCCTCCTCAGCTATCTTGCCTATTTTATACATTCCAACTGGTATTTTTGCATGCCCTCCGTCTGTATGAGTATATATCCCTGCACTTGCTTGCAACTCAAGGTTATTAGTATCTGTATTTAGAAGCCATATACGAATAAACGCCATTTTTAAGTATATAACAATAATTTCACAACACCTTTGCAACATATCATTCATAGACTTATTCAATGATAGTACAATATCCACCTCTGATATTAATTTTAGTATCTGTAATTGTTCTGATAATGCCTGCTCCATTCTCTTACGCTCTGTGATGTCTGTGATGAAGCCCTGCCAGAGTATCGAACCGTCAGCTTCTCGTTGAGGCATTGCATTACCATGTGCCCAGCGCACTGTGCCATCGTCAAATACCAGACGGGATTCATGCTGCCATTGCGTCAAATCTTCAGCTGATTTCCGGACAGATGCAAAGAGGCTGTCATAGTCGTCAGGGTGTAATAAAGTGAATACTCTGGAGGCATCTTCTTTAACCTCCTCAGGAGCAATACGGTATATATCCCGAAAGGCGGCACTTGCGTACGGAAAACAAGAGCTTCCATCCTGACTCAGTCTGAATTGATATATGGCACCTGGGACACTGTTTGCAATATTTTGGAGGAGATTCAGGGTTTGTTCTTTTTGCTCCTCAGCTTTTATACGCTCTGATATCTCCTTTACTAATTCTGCGTTTGTTTTTGTTAATTCCATGGTTTTCTCTTCTACAAGTTCAGTGAGGTGATCTTGATATTTTTTTAACTCCCCAATCATCTTGTTAAAGGAGTATGCTAAAACGCCGACTTCATCTTGGGATTTTATATTGACAGTAACCAAAGTAGAACCTTCTGCTATAGATTGTGTTACCTTGGATAACTCCCCAATTGGCTTTGAGATGTTTAGTGATATGCGGCGGGAAATGAATATGCTAATTAACACCAACAGCGCTAAAAGAATCAGCGAGCCCACAACCAACCCTCTCATTCTTTCAATGTATTCATCTGTTAACAACGCAAGCATTAATACTCCTGACAATTTCTTTTCATACCCTAAAGGTTTGGCTACAACATAATATCTTGATGTGCCAAGTGTCATTTCCCTAATTATTTGCGTGTTACTTTTTTTCACATCGGCAAGCAATACTTTGAGGTCATCATCATTAAGTACAGTGGAATCTGTGAAAGTAGATGCCTGTGGGAGATCTCCGTTATAAACAATGCCATCCACCCTGTATTTATCCTTTACTTGATTCAGGAATTCGTTATCTAATATCTTACCAACCTGTAACATGCCTACAGGTTTACCATCTGTCTTGATTGGCACAAAAGCCTTACACACAATACCCTTGCGTGTTCCTAATATAGCGGTTACATCTTCTCCTTTTAATACTTTTTCTAATATTTCAGGATAAAATCTAAACTTTTTCCCATTTTCTGGTATTGCCATATTTTCATTAGCTATGACAAACCCCTCGGGACTGACTATCCTGATGAGGCTTGCGCCTAACATGGTTTGAATTTCCTGCAATAAGGGTAATAAAGCAGATATGTTATTACTTTCCAACATTTGTGATATATCTTTTCGCATGGCGGTTGTTTGGGCGCTATGAAGAAGGTTAAGTTCTAATAGATTTAACTCCGTCACAACCCCTCGAATGCTTTGAGAGAGCAACTCTTTTGAATCATCATGGTAGTCATCTATCAGAACGTATAAAAAAATTACAGCAACAATAATTGTTGGAATGATCACCAGCGGAAGAAAACCCGCCAGTATTTTATTTTGCAGTTTCTTCATTTGCAAACACTGCTTTTAATTGCCAATGGGGTAAATAAAGATTTGTTAAATCGCAGTCTTCCGTAACCGCATATTACCTCCTGTCCTTCCATGGATGTAACAAAGTTTACAAATTTCATAGCACCTTCATAATTTACGCCGGTAACTTTTGATGGGCTAACAGCAATAACGCCGTAGGGATTAAATAATTTGCTATCTCCCTCCACGACAATAACGAGGTTCAGCTCTTCTTTATGAAATAGATAGGTGCTTCTATCAGCCAAAACATAAGCCTTTTTTTCAGATGCGATTTTAAGTGTCGTCAATACGTCTTTTTTTGCTGAAATATACCAATCGCCCTTTGGTGTGATATTAAGAAGTTTCCATAGAATCATTTCTTTTGCGTGTGTGCCCGAGTTATCCCCCCGTGAGATGAAAGTGGCTTTTTTGTTGTAAAGTACTTTCATTGCTGAGAGCACATCGGGTTCTTTTTTCAAATGTAACGGATCATCAGGTGGGCCAAGTATTATAAAATCATTGTACATAACATCTCTTCTATTGATGCCACAACCATCTGTTACAAATTTATCCTCATCCTCTCTTGAGTGAACTAAAATAACATCAGCCTTGCCTTCTCTTGCTGCATCAATGGTTGCACCGGTTCCAGCCATTTTAATATCAACGCTAATGCCGTATCTCTTTTCAAAAATTGGGATGACCCAGTCCATTAGGCCAGACTCAATGGTAGTTGTGGTAGTAGCAAGTCTTAAAACCTGTCCGCTCTTTTTTGATGAGTCCTTTGGCTGCTTGCAGCAGCCATCGGTGAGCAGACAAACCAAAACAAAGAAACCCATAGCTATTACTTTGCAATAACTTGACAAAGTGTTCATCAAATTAGGTTCATATCCATAATTTTATTGCCTGTTTAATTATAGCATTAATACGACCTATTTTACAAAAAATATAGGTTCCCTTGTTACAGTAAAATGTTAAAATATAACGATGCACAGCAGTTGGCTTGAAATAAAAGGTATCAGACAGAATAACCTTAAAAATATTGATATTAAAATCCCGCACGACAGGGTCATTGCGATAACCGGGCTTTCAGGCTCAGGGAAATCCTCGCTTGCCTTTGACACCATCTTTGCCGAGGGACAGTGGCGCTTTATAGAATCACTGTCAACGTACGCTAAGCTTTTTTTAGAGAAACTTGACAAGCCCGATATTGACGAGGCTGAAAACATCCGCCCTGCCATTGCATTAAGCCAAAGGAATCCGGTTAAAGGCTCTCGTTCAACTGTCGGTACGGTTACAGAGGTTTATGATCTTCTGAGAGTCGTGTTTGCTAAAATGGCCTCTCCGATTTGTCCATCCTGCGGCAGCGGCATTGTCAGATGGGACGTGGAAAAAGTGTATGAGGAGCTGATTACCAACCACAAAGACAGACGTGCAATGATAATGTTTGAAACCGGAGAGACACTGACAAGTCTTAAGGAGCGAGGGTTTTACAGAATCTATAAAGACAGCGAAACAGTGGATATATTTGAAATTGCCGAGGACGCCGAAAGGCATGAGGTAGTTTTGGACAGGCTTATCATAGCCGATGACCCGCGCCTTTTTGAATCGCTTGAGCTAGCGTGGAAAGAGGGCGACGGCAAGATAAAAATCATGTCTCCAGATGGGGATAGCTTTACGTACTCCGACAAACACTCCTGCGACAGCTGCGGCAGGGTGCTCCCAGAGCCGATGCCAATACTGTTTTCGTTTAATCACCCGGTAGGTGCGTGCCCACAGTGTAAGGGATTTGGCAATGTGCTAATCTATGACACGTCACTGGTAATCCCCGATATGTCACTGAGTCTATCTGAGGGCGCAATAGAGCCGTTTGAAAAACCCGGCTTTAGCTGGTGGAAAAGTCAGCTTCTAAGGAATGCAGCTAAAAATGGACTTGACACACGAAAACCCCTTCAGGAGTTTAGCCCTGCGGAGTGGGAAATTCTCTATAAAGGCGGAAGCGGCCTTTACGGAATAGATGATTTTTTTGAAGCGCTTGCTGAAAAACGGTACAAACTCCACGTAAGAGTGTTTTTAAGTAAATACCGAGTGGCAGAGGTGTGTCCCAAGTGCAAGGGAACTCGGCTGAAAGAAGAGGTGCTGTCATACAAAATCGGCGGCAAGAGTCTTGCCGATATGAACGCTATGACTGTTAGTGAGCTACACGAGTTTCTCCTAACTCCACCGCTGACTGAACATGAGCGAGCTGTAATTCATGAGGCACACAGACACATCCTTGCAAAACTCGCTGTCATGATTAAGATGGGACTAAGTTATCTGACCCTTGACCGCCAAACGATGACGCTCTCCGGCGGAGAGTATCAGCGGGTTAATCTTGCCAACCAACTTTCTTGCCGATTGGCCGGTACTCTCTATGTGCTTGATGAGCCTACGGTTGGACTCCACAGCAGAGACAACGGCCGGATTATGGAAATCATAAAAGAGCTGTCTGCTTTGGGTAACACCGTGATTGTGGTTGAGCATGACCCTGAAATTATAGCGGCATCCGATTGGGTCATAGAGCTTGGACCTGGGGGCGGTAAAAATGGAGGTAACATTGTCTTTTCAGGTACAATTGCTGATTTCCGTAACTCAGACACCATTACGGCAAAATATCTTTCTGGGGAAACCCAGAAACGTAAGAGATTGAAAAGAACCCCCACAGGGTTTATAGAAATTACTGGAGCAAAAGGACATAACCTTAACAATGTAAACTTAAAAATACCCGCTAATACGCTGACTGTGGTAACTGGAGTGTCAGGCTCCGGTAAAAGCTCCCTGATTGTGGAAACTCTGCACAGAGCCGTGGCAAAACACTTGAAACATAGTGTCAATGATGAAAAACCCCTTCCTTATGATAGTATTTGTGGAGTTGACAAGCTAAATGGCGTCTGTCTGGTAGATCAATCGCCAATAGGAAGAACTCCTCGCTCAAATCCCGCCACGTATATGAAGTTTTTTGACAACATCCGAAAAATATTTTCTGAGCAGACTGAGGCAAAGATTCATGGATACACGCCCGGGTTTTTCTCCTTTAACGTAAAAGGCGGCAGATGTGAACACTGCAAGGGGGAGGGATTTGAAAAGTTGGAAATGTATTTTTTTGAGGACTTGTATGTAAAATGCCCGCAGTGTAAGGGGATGCGGTACTCTGAGGATGCCCTGCGCATAACGTACCGAGGGCTAAACATTAGCGGGGTGCTTGGGCTTACTGTGGATGAGGCTCTGGATGTGTTCAACGATGATGCAGCAGTAGTGCGGAAACTCCAATTGCTTAAAGACATAGGTTTGGGCTACCTTCAAATAGGACAGGCAGCAACGACACTCTCAGGCGGCGAGGCTCAGAGGTTAAAGATATGTGCCGAATTGGGAACTCCCGGACCTAACGGAATTTTGTATGTACTGGATGAGCCTACCATAGGGCTTCACATGCACGATGTCACAGCACTTATGTCTTTTCTTAACCGCTTGGTAAACGCTGACAACACGGTTGTTGTGATAGAGCACAACATGGACGTTATACGGGACTCCGATTGGGTGATTGATTTAGGCCCAGAGGGCGGTCACGAGGGAGGCAGCATCATATTTGAGGGAACACCTGAAGAGTTGATTGAATCTAAAGGCTCACACACCGGAGAGAGCCTTGCCAAATATATATTGAAAACATAACAACACTATCCGCTTCGTAAAAACTCAACTGGCATCATAATTGCAATATAATATGCGTTTGTTTATAAATTATTGCATATAATGAAAAACAGGAGGAAAGTAATGGCTGTAGCGTTGTATGAGGATGTAACAGAAGGAATGCCTGTGAACTCTATTGATATCTCTGAGCTTCGAGATGTTTTTAGCAGATTAAACGAAGAAGAAACTAAGATTACAGAAGAAATTAAAGAGTATTTTTTTCTTTATTGACATCAAGTCTGCATAAAATGACAAAAAGTTGACACCTGATGTTATAAATATAAGCTGACCTATTAACTGTAATATTCAAGAGATACGAATTAAGTGTAAAAAGTGGACAAAAAATGGCAAAAATTGCCTTTTTGGGGAAAATCTTTCCTTTTGCGGAACTCTCTGTTATTAAAAAATCTTGTACTTACGCCATTTGGCAGTGAATCAATAATCTGACTCATGGCATGTTTTTTGCATACTAATAATTATAAGGAAAATGTCCGATAAAGAGTTAACGGACTGAGGAATAAATAAGGAAACTGGAAAAAAAGGAGATGAAGACAATGGTAGAGATAAGAAGAAATCATTATTTCATCGAAGGTAGTACCATCTACTCAGTTGAGGTAGTAAAGAGAGACAGTGATAATGTATCGTCTTTCATAAGGTTACCCCAGACCAAATCACTTGTAAAAGAGTTTCCTGATCATGATGAGGCACTAAGATACCTATTTATACTGGTAAAGAAGCTCGATCTTGAGATTTCTTTTCCTGCTCATTCAATGGCTTTTCGTTAAAAAAAAGGAGGTAAGCCATGTTTAGATGTGATGATTGTAACAGCGAACTTACTTTAAAAGGCAACTATGTCAGCGGCTCTATGTATCGCTGCCCGGCTTGCGATACCTTGTACTTTTTCCCGGACATTGCACTGACAATGAACAACACGGTAAGAACTAGCACTGTGGCCGGCATATGCAGCATATAATGGAATTATCTGATAGCGGACGGTTTCTTTAAAGCGCTTAGCCACATAGATAAGTTAATGGCTCTCCATGCCCCCCCTGAGTTCATTAACTCACCGAACACTGCCGGTTTAAAATAACCGGCTGTTTCGTGTTCAATGCTCTGTCTCATGTAACGGTATATCTCTTTAATCCATAGTTTTTCTGGTGTATTAAATGCAACTTTGTCTTTTCGCCACTGAATTGCCTCCGGCACAAGCCCTGACACTGCCCTGCGGAAAACGTATTTACTCCAGCCGTTATGGATTTTAAACGCTCCGGGAAGCGAAAACACATACTCAATAAGCGGTGTGTCGTCAGCAAAGGGAACCCTTGACTCTATTGAAAAGCGCATCGAGTTTCTATCTTCATACTTAAGCAGACACTGTAGATTTTCCTTAAGCATGTACTGCATCAGCATGGTGTTGAGGTTGCCTGAGTATTTACCGTTAAGGAGTGCTGAGAGCCGCCCCTTATGGGCGTTTTTAAACTTCTCAGACAGGAGATTATTTAGCCCTCCGGTAAAGATGTTTTTAAGAGAATTGGGAATTGATTTCATTAACGATGACTTTAACATATACATAAGTACAGATGCGGCACTAAGCGGAGCATTACCCATGTGAGCAAGTTCAGCGGCAAACCTCCGCAAATTCCCCTCATTAAGCATATTACTAAAAAAAGCGCCGTAAAACATCGGATATCCGGCAAAAAGCTCATCTGCCCCCTGTCCGTCAAGCAGAACCTTAACGCCATGCTCATGGGCAAGTTTCATAACCCGGTACTGAGCATATATGCTGGTTGACCGAAAGGGAATATCCTGAGTGTAGATTAGATTATCCAAATCACCCAGAAGCTCATCTGCGCTCGGATATGTTTGATGCCACTGTGTGTTTGTCTGTGATGTGACAATTTTAGCCCATCTGCTCTCATCAATTGCCGCATCCTTATAGCTTGCCGTAAAGGTTTTTTGTCTGATACCAACCTGCAACATATTTTCTTTTTTTATAAACGAATCTATTGCGCACACTATGGATGTGCTGTCAATGCCTCCGCTTAAGCATGTGCCGACTGTTACATCAGAGCGCAGCCGTAATGCTACTGAGTTAAGGATAAGCTCTCTGACTTTAAGTGCAGCACTATCTGCCGTAACACCCTCTGAGGCATTTAAAGCCGGGTTTACACTTAATGTATAGTATTTTCTTAGTTTTAGTTTCAAACCGCTCTGAAGGTCAATGGTTAGAGAGTGCGCCGGAGGAAGCTCTTCAATTTCGGTAAGAAACTGCCCTTCGTTCCCTGTTGCAAGGTAGTCATAAACGGCAGCTTCATTGACAGTTCGGTTAATATCGGGATGTGCAAGGAGCGCTTTGATTTCTGAGGCAAAGGCAAAGCCAAATTTGCCTGTAGCATAATAAAATGGCTTAACGCCAAAACGGTCACGTGAGCAAAATAGCCGGTTTGCAGTCCTGTCATAAATCGCAAAAGCCCACATACCGTTAAATTTATCAATGCAGTGGTCTTTCCATCTGTCATACGAGGCAAGGATGACCTCGCTGTCGCTATTTGATGTAAACTCATAACCTGCCGCAAGTAAGTCATTGCGCAGCTCAATATAATTATAGATTTCACCGTTATAGATAAGGTAGCGGTTAAGGTAGCTCATCGGTTGATGTGCGGCAGGAGATAAATCAAGTATTGCAAGCCGTCTGTGCCCTAAAAACATATTAACCGGTTCATTAAATGAACTTATGTGCCTGCCTTCTATGACGCTGTCATCGCCTATAAGGTCATAAACGGTACCGGTTTTGGAATTTAGCGCAAGATAGCCCTCATCATCAGGGCCACGGTGTTTTAGTATGTTTGTAAGTTGGCTAACTAACAGAGGATTTACTGCAGCGCCGTTTGTAACGATTCCAAATATTCCGCACATAGTTTAAGATTATACCAGATTATTATGAAGATTTGATTTGTGAGGGTTTATTCTGAAGAAGATAATAGGGAGAGGGATGAGACCTTCTTGTAATGGGCTGCACCCTCTCCCTTATCTCATACTTAACCTAAAACTATATTCTCATACCGCCGTCAACTTCAAGTACTCTGCCGGTAAAGAAATCATTTTCTATAATGAACTTTACGGCTAAAGAAATCTCAGACATCTCGCCAAGACGTCCTACGGGGATCTGCTGAATTATTTTATCAAGAACATCCTGTCTGATTTTAGCAACCATCTCGGTGTTGATGTAGCCGGGTGCTATGGCGCCCACTCTGATGCCATAAGCTGATAGCTCTTTGGCCCAGGTTACTGTCATTCCGTCAACAGCTGACTTTGTTGCTGTGTAGTTGGTCTGCCCCTTGTTACCAGAGCGGCTGATTGAGGAAATATTTACAATTACCCCTTTCACCTTATTTTTTACCATATGATAGGCTGCCTCTCTTGCACAGAGGAACACTCCGGTCTGATTAACTGCAATGACTTTATCCCAGTTTGAAAGCTGAAACTTCTGTGTCTCTTCACCCTTTTGTCTTACAAAAAGTCCGTCTGCTGTTATGCCTGCATTGTTAACCAACGCATCGGGTGCACCGTACTTTCCTACATAGTCAGCAAAAAATGCCTCAACTGACGCCTCACTGGTAACATCTACAATTGCTCCGTCTATTCCGGTTTCCTTTTTAAGAGCATCAAGGTTTTCCTGAATAACATCAACGGCAAACGGCACTGCTCCGGCTGCTTTGAGGTCAGTTCCAAACTGCCTGCCCATTCCTCGTCCGCCGCCTGTGATTATTACTTTCTTTCCTTTCAAATCCATATCTACACTACCTCCTTCGTTTTGTTTGTATGATTACTACCACTTATATGCTAATAAACTGCACACTCCTACGTCGGTCTCATCCTCTGTAGCCGCACGCAAGGTGCAACTGCAACAAGGGATTTTATAATAAATGTTATTAAATAAGCAAGTTATTTGTTTAACCCAAAAACAGACATAGAGAATCAATTCACAAGGCAAGTGGGCTTTTAGTGGAAAACTTTTCAGGTTAAATTATCATCTGAGAGGCAAAGCTACAAAATTAAGGAAACTGCCGCCCCCTTGGGATAGGGCGGCAGTTTTTAGGGGAGGAACGAGGCGCTTATGAAATATGCTAACATACGTTGCCGTGTTTGTCAAGTAAAATTTTTAAAAAATAAAAAAAATTTTTTAATAATTATATTTTAAATATCAGAGCCAAAATTATGTTCTATATTCAGCATTTATCTTTATATACTCTTCAGTTAAATCACAAGTGCGTATTTTTGCTGTGCTTTTACCCATACTTAAATTTACAGTTATCAGGATTTCCTTTTCTTTTAACACTGCTGAGGCGGCAGAGTCGTTGTCAGTTGAAAGCCCTTTTCGGACAACTTTGACATTGTTAAATGATATATCCACACCATATGGTTCAAACTGTACATCAGATGCGCCCATAGCTGCCATGATGCGTCCCCAGTTGGCGTCCTGCCCGTATATTGCGGTTTTAACAAGCGCGGAATTTGCTATCTCTTTGGCTATAGCTTTAGCTGCCTCTGTCGTTGGTGCGCCCATGACCTCTACAGTAATAAATTTGGTTGCACCCTCGCCGTCTCTTACTATCATGTCAGATAGCTGTGAAAAGGTCTCTGTAAGTGCATTTTGAAATTTTTTGAATTCTTTTGTGCCGCTTTCTATAGTTTTATTTCCGGCAATGCCGTTGGCAAGGACTATAACCGTGTCGTTTGTGCTCATCTGCCCGTCAACTGTAATGCTGTTAAAGGTTTCATTGACTGAGACGCTCAGTGCCTCTTTGAGCGCCTCTGTTGTTATAGCTGCATCGGTTATGGCAAATGAGAGCATTGTAGCCATTGAGGGTGAAATCATGCCGGAGCCTTTGGCAATTGCCGACAGTGCGGCACAAGTCTTACCAAGTTTTAACTCCGTTGAAAACAGCTTTGGAAACGTATCTGTGGTCATAATGGCAGAAGCGGCGTCAAGCATAGCGGACTTTCCGAGATTTTGCGCCAATTCTGGTATCTTTGGAGTTATTCTATCCATAGGAAGCGGAGTGCCTATGACTCCGGTTGAACAGATGAATATGTCGGTCGCTGGTATTTTGAGTAATTTTGCAAGTTTTGCGGAAATCTTCAGAACATCATTCATTCCTTTTTTACCGGTACAGGCATTAGCGTTACCGCTGTTTATAAAGAGCGCTCTGCCGAAGCCCTTTTGCATTCTTTCCATATCTATAATCACAGGAGCCGCTTTGACGGTGTTTTTTGTAAAAACCCCAGCAGCTTGTGCCTGTACGGTTGAATATATGAGTGTCATATCTTTACGGCCAGGTTTTTTAATGGCACCCTCAGCCACTGATATTAAAAACCCCTTTGGAATTACCACATCTTTATTTATCATTTATAATACCCCCTGATTATTGCTAAAGCAGTTAGTCTTTGAAGTAAGATAACATGCGGAAATAAATAATTTCAATCAACTTATGCACTATTTAGCGGTCAAATCCACTCTGCCCTGCTCTATTGATACCCTTCTGCTAAATGGATTATAGATAAGTGTGACAGTTTTTTTGTCTTCGGTAAAGTATGCGGCAAATAGCTCACCAAGTCCCTCTCTGTCAAAAAACACCTGTAACTCCCCCTCTTTAATCTCACCTTTAGAGGGCAAAAGCACACTGTTTAGAAACTTAAAAGACGTTTGCTTAATACCATCAGAGGTTTCCCAGCGCAGCTCTTTTTTCTTAAAATCAACAATAAGAATGCAAGTTTGCCGTCTGTTTGATGATGTGTCGTTTAGATATGTAATCACTGAGGCAAGCCGCTTGGCTTCAATTGAGGGTGAGGCTCTAAGGCTCATAAAAGATGGGTACGAAAGCACAATTATAACCGAGATTATAAACATTACGACTACCAGCTCTAACAGGGTCACTCCTCGTTGGCTGTTATTGGATGTTCCAGCTTTCAATATCCTTATTTATGCCCTCACCGCCTTGCACACCGTCCGCTCCGTATGACACAATGTCGTAATCTCCGTGAGCGCCGGGTGAGACATATACATACGGCCTGCCCCATGGGTCAGCGGGAATCTTTTTGTTCTCCAGATAACCGCCCTCACGATAATTTTGCGGCACTTGCCCAACTGTGGGTTTTACTACCAGTGCCTCAAGTCCTTGCTCTGTGGTTGGGAAAAACCCTGTGTCCAGTTTATACAATTTTAGAGCGGTTTCAAAGTTTCGTATCTGAATTTTTGCATCGGCTATCCGTGCGTCATCCGTGCGGCCTATGATTTTAGGCGCCACAATTGCCGCTAAAAGACTTAATATGAAAACCACCACGATTATCTCAAGCAATGTGAACCCTCTGACTCCCGAATTGCCCTCCAATCTAAAATGTTTTAGCATCAAAAACCTCCAGGTTTCATCTAATCAACTGATTAAGCTCAAACACCGGCAAGAGCACGGCAAACACTATAAAGCCTACAATAAATCCCATGACAAGTACAATTAAAGGCTCAAGAGCAGTTAGTGCTCGCTTTGTGCCAGCCTTAAATTCCTTTTCGTATGTAAGGGATGTCTTAAGGAGCATATCTGAAAGCGCCCCCGTACGCTCGCCGGTTAATATGATTTCTTTTACAATCGGCGGAAAATCAGACAGCGCCAAAGACAGTGAAAGTCCCTCAGAGACCGCTTTTTCCGCCTCAAGAATCTGTCTTTCGTAAAAGGCATTTCCTATGGTTTTTGATGAGAGCCTCAGCGTTTTTAACATTGGAACCCCGTTTTTAAGAAGTGAGCCGGTCGTCTTTAAAAATCGTGATACATAGAGCGAATTCAAAACCGGTATTTTGGTAAGGATTTCCCCTACCTTTAGAGCATGAGTTTTAACGTATCGCCGTATCATATAAGTTAAACATATAATGCCTGCAATCAATGCCCAGAGGTAGTTCTTTAAGAAATTGCTCATAGTTATTAAAATCACGGTTGCTAGCGGCAGCGCCTTGTCGGAGTCCTCAAATATCTTAACCAGCTTTGGCACTACAAAGACAAACACAAAGGTTAACACGAAAGTCCCCACAGTTAGCATTATGGCAGGGTATATGGCGGCTGATTTAACGGCTGAGTCCATTTCGTCACGGCTTTCAAGAAAATCGGCTAACTCATTGAGCACGCTGTCAAGGCAGCCTCCAGTCTCTCCAGCGCTTATCATACTTATGTAGAAATCGGGGAAAAATTTAGGGTAATCCTCCATAGCGCGTGAAAGACTTGCGCCCGCCCGCAAACGTTCCTTAATTGACACAAGCATTGACCGGAGCTTTCCCCCTCGTCTTTCTGAAAGCGTATCCATAGCGTCAACAATTGCTACCCCCGATGAGACCAAAACTGCCAAATGTGCCGTTAATGTCTTAAGAGCGCCTGCGTCACTTGTAATAGAGAATGTGAAACCAGTCTTGTTTTCATGTACTACCTTTTCAGGATAAATATCTTTAAGTTTAAGAAGCCGCAGTGCGTCAGTGACATTATCAGCCTCAAGGGCGCCTGAGTGCCGTCTGCCCTCTGAGTTATACCCTCTGTACTTAAATACCGGCATCGTCTTTTTGAGTCACTCTGAGCACCTCTTGTAAGGAGGTCTGTCCGGTTGCAGCTTTAACAAGTCCATCCTGACGAAGTGTTTTCATTCCGTGTTCTACTGCATAGTTTTTAATTGCCGTGGAATCGGTATTTGAATTTATAAGCGGTAACACTCCGGTATCTATAGCAAAAAGTTCAAATATTCCAATTCTCCCAAAATATCCGGTATTATTACAGCGCGGGCACCCACAGCCTCTGAAAAGCGTCTGTATTGGAACACTAAAATAGCTTCTCTCAAGCTCAGTCGGTTCATATTGCTCCTTACACTCAGTGCATATTACTCTGATAAGCCGCTCGGCAACAACTCCACAGAGCGACGACGCTATAAGAAACGGCTCCACCCCCATGTCAATCAGTCTGGTAACTGAGGAGACGGCATCGTTTGTGTGCAGGGTGCTTAGCACAAGGTGTCCGGTAAGCGAGGCTTGAACTGCAATTTCAGCCGTGTCGTAGTCCCTAATTTCACCGACCATTATAACGTCTGGGTCGTGTCTCAGTACAGAGCGAAGACCGCTTGCGAATGTAAGCCCAATGCGTGTGTTTACGCCGATTTGAGCTATCCCCCTTATCTGATACTCTACGGGGTCTTCAATCGTTATGATGTTTTTCTCTTCGGAGTAGATATGATTAAGTGCGGCATAGAGTGTTGTAGTTTTTCCGCTGCCTGTGGGGCCTGTAACAAGAAAAATCCCATGAGGGCGGCTTAGGAGTGTTTCCAGTTTACCCTTTGTAACGTCATCAAATCCAAGAGCGCTAAGCCCCATCAGTCCCTGTTTTCTGTCCAGAATTCTCAACACCGCACGCTCGCCAAACACTGACGGAATGATAGACACCCTGACGTCTATGTCTTTGCCGCTGATGAGAAGCCGGATTCTGCCGTCTTGAGGCAGCCTCCTCTGGGCAATGTCCATGTTGGCCATGATCTTTACTCTGCTAATGAGAGCATCCTGAATTATTTTAGGAGGGGTCAGGATTTTTCTTAAAATCCCGTCAATACGTAATCGTACCTGAAGATCGTTTTCATACGGCTCTATGTGAATATCCGATGCGTTTTCCTTAACCGCCTGCTGAAGGAGTGCGTTTAAGAGCCTAATGATAGGGGCATCTCCGGTCAGTTCCATGATGTCTTTAGGGGATTCAAACTCGGTGGCTACCGTGTCAAAATCCCCCTCGTTCATGTTGTCCATAACCTCGGCAGCACTCCCAGCCATTCCGTATATGCGGTTTATCAGAGCAAGCAGTTTTTCTCTGTCTATCAATATAGGTTTAGACTTTAGTGCTAAGGAGACAGCTATCTCACTAAGGGCAAATGAGCCCTGCATATCGCTGACATAACCCTCAAGCACAGAGGCGTCTCTCCTTATTGGTAAAACCATATTGGTCTTAGCAAACGTAAGAGGTATGTGCTTTATGAGGTTTAAATCAAAGGCTGTTTCTTCTGTCGTATCCACTGTTATCATGTGCTCATTTCTTACCGGTGTTTTTTTCTTCTTTTACTCGTTCCATAAAATAATCCTGTTCAACATACTTAACTTCTGACATCAGCTCTAATTCAGTCTTAGCCTCTTTGAAGGTTTTTCCCTGAGGCAGCTCTATTAAAAACAGATTAGGAGTTGGAAATTCACTTACAATACGTGCTCTGTAATCCTCAATTATTTTAATAGACAGTTCTTTGCTGACAGGGTCCCTAAATCTTATAACAACCCTTTCTCTTGTCTTTGTTTTCCCTGATGTGTAATCATCAACCACACTTGTGCCTTTTATTTTTGTAATTGCTGCTGCTTTGTCATTTGTTTCCACTATGTGGGGAGTTAGAAATACCATGAGATTTATCTTTGCTTTTGTGGTTTGGTCTTGTTTAAATAACAGCCCAAGGACAGGAATATCGCCTAAAACGGGTACCTTATATACGTTGGTCTCCTCACGCTCCTGCAAGAGACCGCCAATTACTATGGTTTCGTTGTCTTTAGCAAAAATAGTAGTCTTTGTGGAACGCTTTGAGGTGGTAGGCCCCAGACTTATAGTAATGTCAGAATTACTCTCTGCCAACACTGCTGAAATCTCCTGATAGACGTCAAGTTTAATTACATCTCCCTCTGTAATGTGCGGCGTTATTTTAAGAGAGATACCAACGTCTTTTCTTTCTATGCTGTTAAACACGGAGGCGGTTCTGGATGGGTCAGATTCTCTTTTAGCAACAAACGGCACGTTTTCACCAACCATTATCTCAGCCTCTTTGTTGTCTGAGGTTAGAATCTGAGGCGTGGAAAGAACATTGATAACGCCCTTAAAATCATTTATATTAAAAAGGGCGGCAAGCGCCGGCACCGACATTGTGGAGGTTGTCACTGTGCCGTCAGCGGCAGTTGTTGAGTATGAGACGTCTACAAACTTACCGAGGCCTCCTAAGCTAAAACCGCTTAACCCAGTTATAACATTTTGCAAAGCGCTGGTACTGATAGAGCCAACGCCGCCTATTAGCATGGTGCTGCCCTGAGCGCCAAGACCGCGCCATTTGGTGCCAAGCTCGGCTAATTTACTCGTAGATACCTCAATTATAAGTGCCTCTACGTAAACCTGCTTGCGTCTTCTGTCAAGTTTCCTTATGACTTCAACGATGTTTTTGTAGTCAGAGGGTGAGGCCATCACAACCAAAGAGTTGGTGGCTACATCCGGCGTGATGGAGATTTCCGCAGAAGAGTTAAAAGCGGCAGCCTGTGGTTTTTGGCCAGCTTTGTCTTGTGAGGGCTGTTGGGCTTTCTTTATAAGATTATCTAATACCTTTGAAAGCTCATCAGCGTTGGCGTGTTCTAGAAAATATACATTTATGCCGCCATTTGCCTCAGGGGACGGCACATCAAGAAGACCTATGAGCCTCTTAATCGGCGTTCGATCACTCTTGTTTCCAAACACAACTATTGCATTGAGTCTGTGGTCGGCAACAACATAAGCCTCTTCAAAGTCACCCTTTTTTGCAACCTGAGGTCTTGTCTGGCCGCGCTTTAGACCTTCGTTGATAATTTTGGCAAGGCTTTCAGAGTTGGCATTTTTAAGATATACAATATCGGGCACATCCTCCTGAGACGGTCTGTCTATGGTTTTGATTATTTTAAGAATTTTTTCAAGATTTGAACCGGAATCCATAACAAGAATCATGTTTCTGGGTGAAAACTCTGAAACAAAACCGTCTTTAGTCATAATCGGTCTAAGCAGTTTAACGGCGTCATCACCCGATATGTGCTCCAATTGAATAAGCCTTGCAATGTAATTTTCATTTAAAATTTTATCGGAGGAAAGCTCAACTCCTTTTTGTTTAGCCTCGGCGGTTGTGATGATTTTATAGGTGTTAGTGCCGGCAGAAATTACCGTAAAACCTTTAAGTTCAAGCACAGAGGTAAACAGTTTAAAAGCCTCGGACTTATAAATTGGAGCTGGAGCAATTATTGTAATTTTGCCTTTAAACTGGTCGTCAAAAATAATATTTTTACCGGTTAAATCACTGATAAACTTTGCAATAGCCGGCAAATCGGCTCCAACAAAGTTGAAAGTTATCTTTTCCTCCTCAGCCGCCGCCTGCAAGGTAAAAGTCAAAGCAAACATAACGAGTACTAAATTTATAAATAGTCTTTTTGTCATAGTATCAATACCTCATCATCACATAATATTGTAGTTAAGGGTCATTTTGTTTCCACCGCGGATAATATCAAGGTGGATTTCGCTTACGCCTCTAAGCGCTGTGAAAGCCTGAAGGGCGGCCTCCGGATCTGTAATATCATAGCTGTTAATTTTTAACAGGACATCATCATTTTTTATTCCGAGGGTGTCGTAAATCCCGCCCGGCTTAACTTCTCTCATAATGAACCCTGCCTGCTTGCCGTTAACCAGATTTGGTTGCAGCCGTGCCTCAGTCATCAGTTGTTTGGGATTTTCAAGAGCTTGTTGAACTTTTGTGTTATCAAGCTGATAGTTGGATGAGTCTATTTTTCTCCCTAAGGCATTTGTGCCTGTATGGGTTTCTCTTGTTTGAGCTGACGGCATTTCAGAAAGGACAATTGAGGTGCCGTCTGAAAAAAGTGCCTCCTTTGCTAAAACCTCTTTAAGGACAAGACCATCGGAGACACGCTGTCCGGCCTTGAAAATTTCCTGTTTGCCGCCGCCATCTTCAAATATGGCATACCCTGTTCCTTTGTCACCGGCTATAGTGCCCATAAGTTTATATTTGGATATATTGGCAGAGACGTTCTTTCCCTTAAGTGGTAAAAGCTGAGTAAATTTTAAATCTCTGAGACCAAATGCGTTTTTTTCAACAATCGGGGCAAACCCTGAGAGTTCCTTAGCGGCGGTTTTTCCTATTGAGTGAACGTTGATGGCAGATGGCTCCTGGTTTTTAGAGGTAAAGGTGACGCCGTCTCTGATAATCAGAAGAACAGAGACAATAAGTACGATACCGCCAAAAACGGCAGTAAGAGCAGAGACATTTCCTCTTGATAAAATGGACAGATATTTCTTTAGCATATCAAAATTATACAAAATCCGTGTTTGACATTTTAGCATATAAAGGATTAGAATATAAAGTCTATGTGTCGGGGCGTAGCGCAGTCTGGTTAGCGCACCTGCCTTGGGAGCAGGGGGCCGGAGGTTCGAATCCTCTCGCCCCGACTTTATTACTACTACTCAGGTGCCTGCAATATGTTACTATTCTATAAGAGGTAATTTGGTAAATATTAACAAAGGGAGCTTAGAATTATGAAAATGATAATTTTTACGGTAGTTGTGCTGATGTTGGTATCTATTGCTTATAAGCCCGCATATAGTGCCGACGGTAAAGCGGTATTTGACAAAGTTTGTTCATTTTGTCACAAGACTGGAAAGCTTACCGCTCCGGTGTTTGGCAATAAAGAGTTATGGTCGCCGCGTATTGCTAAAGGCGCAAAGACTCTCTACCAGCACGCAATCGAAGGGGTTGGTATGATGCCGGCAAAAGGTGGCGAAAACACTTTATCCGACGACGAGGTTAAGGCAGCAGTAGATTACATAGTAAACGAATCCAAATAATCATTATTGAGATTTTAACTGTACTTGTCGTGCGGAAAACTTTATTACTTCTGGTCTAAAAACCCGTGCCTTATGACGCTGTATCGTCCAGTTTCCGTGTCGACTTCATAAATGTCAAAGTTGTCCTCAAGTGAGAAACCTGGTTCATGTACTGCGAAATTCAACGAAAGTGAACCCTCCTGCCCGCTTGACACCCTGTGAAACACACCAGGCGGCCATGAGAGTATCGCAGGAGTGTCAATAACCACCTCGCCGTTGTGTCTTATACACTCAGCCGTTACCTCTATGGTTTCTACCTTCCCATGTTTTGGGGTATAGAGTTCTGTAATCCTCAAGCCAAGGAAAACGAGAAGATTATCGGTCTGTGCTTTGTGATAATACCAATACCGTCCTGTACTCCCCTTTATAGTTGGAGAAACGGCGTTTGGTCCGTGCTCAACTCTGTCCACCGAATCTATACGAGGTATTTTATTTTCAGGAAGTATGTGGAATTTTACACTTGGTGTGTTTCTGAATTCTACAAACGGTGTTATCGTATATAAGCCATCTACGAACAGCTTTTTCAAGTGACCTACCCCCTTTCAATACTGTCTTTGTCCCCTTGTTCTTCTTACGTTTACGATAGCATATATAAAGGAGATTGTCAATGAGAGAATGCGACAAACTGGATTACATGCATCAAATTAACCAATTGGAATTATATCTTTCGCCGTAAATCCTTTTTCATTTTTAGCTATGGTTACGGCAGTGTTTTTAGGGTCATGCTGAAAAAACACAATCCATCCCTCTTTGTAAGCCTGTCTCAGGATGTCGTCCTTTTCCTTAAGCGTTGTCAGCGGGTCAAGATCATAGGCTATAATACATGGCGGTTTAAAGTGGTAAGCAAACGGAAAGAGATCTCCAGCATAAAAAAGGGAAGTATCATTGTCAAATACTCTTAAAAGTTGTTGAGCTTTTGTATGACCGTTAAAGATAAGTAGCTCAACCTCATCGTCTAATCTGGTATAACCATCAAGTAAGGACAGGACGTTTGCCTCCATAAGAGGCATAAATGTGCTCTCTATAAAACTGCCTTTGTCCTTATCGGAGGGGCTTTGTGCCCACTCAAACTGCTTTTTTTGAATATAATACGCTGCGCGTGGAAATTGAGGACGGTATGCTCCGTTTTCATACACAACAGACCCTCCAGTATGGTCAAAATGGAGATGTGTTAGTATTATGTCTGTAATATCCTCAGCAGCAAACCCGTATGCCTTTAAGGACTCCACAATTGGATTTACTGTGTTGTTATAGTTGTAAATTTCTCTTGATTTCTCAGACCAGTTTAGACCCATACCGGTATCTACGAGGATTTTTCTTCCGTTGCCAACAAGAAGAAGACTTCGCAACTGCACCTGCACACGGTTTAAGGAATCCGGGTACGAAGTTTTTTCCCATAACGGCTTTGGTATTATGCCATACAATGCCCCGCCGTCAAGACTGAAACATCCACCCTCTATCGGGTAAATTGTATATCTGCCAATGTTCATTTTTTTCAGTTTGTATCGTTTTCAAGTCCCTTAAAAATTTCAAACATCGACATAAAAAGCACAAAGACAAGCGGTCCCATGATTATCCCTATTAGGCCAAAGAACTCTATGCCGCCAACCACAGTAAAAAACACCATAACTACAGGCACCTTTGTTCTACCGCTTACGATAATCGGTACAAGAACATTGTCAATTACTATAAGAGCGACAATTCCAACAATTACAACAACTATAGCCTTAACATACGAGCCGGTTATTGCTAAAAATATAGCAACAACTCCCCACATCACGGCAGCGCCCATCGGTATAAACGCAGAAAGAGCAGTTACTGCCCCTAAGAGCACAGGAGCGCTTAAGCCCAATATGGAATACGTAAGCCCCGAAATCACTCCCTGAGAAAGACAAAGCGCAACACTACCGTAAATGGAGGAAATCACCATGTCTTTTATTTTCTCTTGTAAGCGCTTCTTGTGGGTTTCTGAAAAAGGCATGTATTCCATAATGGTTTCAATAAAATCAGGGCCGTCAAGGAAAAAGAAGAACAGAGCAAACATTACTATAAAAAAGTCAAACAGGATGCCTAACAGGTTTTTTATACCCAAAGTAAGTTCTGGTATGATTTTTTGCCAGAATCTTGTCAGATTATCAACAATAAGGTCTTTTACATTTAAATCACTGCCGTCGCCTAAAGCATGAAACCTGTTAAGTATCCACATTACGGGTTTATGTGACAACAGATCGGTAATCACCTGGAAATTCGTATTGACAAGATACGCATAGGTTTTCTTTGCCTCTGCCCCCATTAAAATGATTATATAGGCTATCGGCCCGGCCAAAATTAATACAACAAGCACAAGGGTTATAACAGAGGCGCCTATTTGCCATTTCACAACCCTATGGACGAGTAAAAACAATGGGTAAAATACAATCCCCAACACTATAGCCCATGCTATAGCGTTCAGAAATGGTTTTATTACGTGGTAACTCAAAACCCCCAAAAGCGACAGAATAATTACAAACGTAAAAGCATATGGCCGGTTAACTGACATGCGGATATATTAGCATATATGATTGAAAAACCCGACACTACATTTTCTTTATTTTCTTACATATATTGCTAATCAGATAACAGCAAGGAGTAGGAGGGAGGTGGGTTTCTATGAGGAAATCTCCTATATCTTCTGCAAAATTATATAAATCATCAACGCCATTTTCTACCATATCATCAAAATGGAAATCTGATACTGTTGACATAGCGCTTTCTCGTACGCCATCCATCAGAGCCTCCACAGTAACATCAGATATGCAGTACCCTGCATATTGCATAAAATCATCAACGCTGCTCTCTACCTTTTTATCAATATCAGCCCTGGGCGTACCGGTTAAAATCTCCCCTGCGTATCCGGTTAAGTCGCCAACTTTGTCGGCGGCAAAACTTATCAGCGATTTGAGCCCCCTTAAAGCCATCATTGTATCGCCGCTTAAAAAGTCCCTTATGAACACGCTTTTCCCATATTTTTTATAATGCTCTATCATCTGCTTTGCTTATATTATAGCAATTTTTTTGAATTGACTTTCAGCTAATTATGCAAGATGGTGGATTGTTCTTGATTTAATTTGTAGGATTCTGTTAATATAAAGTGGGGTAGACAAAGAGATGATAGACTATAACAATGTGATTTTTAAAACGGCAGTTGCTTATGGCTTAAATATATTTAGTGCCGTAGCAATTCTTATAGTGGGTAACATTGCAGCGAAGATATCAAAAAAAGTAGTTACGGCAATACTTATCAAAACCGGTCAGGAAAAGACAGTTGTATCTTTTATAGGAAACATAGTTCATGTGGTAATTATGACATTTGCAATAATAGCCACACTTGCCAAATTTGGAATTCAGACGGCGTCGTTTATTGCAGTGATAGGTTCAGCCGGCATTGCTATTGGATTGGCACTTCAGGGTTCTTTAGCCAATTTTGCTTCAGGTTTTCTCCTATTAGTCTTCAGACCGTTTAAGGCTGGCGACATCGTGGAGGCTGCCGGTGTTACTGGATGTGTTGAGGAGATACTTTTTTTAACAACTGTTCTGATTTCAGCTGAGAACGTTAAAATTATAATCCCAAACGGAAAACTTTATTCAGATATTATAAAAGTTCACCCTAAGCCATAATTTGCTTTTTTAAGAGAGAATTTGCGTAACGGTAACTAAAAACAAAATAAAAAAACATTTTTATCAGCAAGTTGACAATACTAATAAAAAACTAATATAATCAGTTTTTGTGAAAATCTAACAAGTAAGAGGAAGAGATAGCAATGGGCGGAGCATATACGACATTTCATCCACACAAGATTAAGAGGAAGAGGAAACACGGGTTCAGAAAGCGGATGTCAACAGCATCAGGCCGCAAAATCATTAAAAGAAGAAGGGCAAAGGGACGAAAAGAGCTGAGCGCTTGAGAAAAAGCAGCGAATTTCAAAATGTCTTTAAAAAAGGCCGCAAATTCACCTTGAAAATGTTGAATGTTTACTTTGTAGCTACCTCGAATGCGCACTTGCGGCTTGGGCTTGTTGTCAGTAAGAAAGTCGGAAACGCTGTGGTAAGAAACCGCATAAAGAGGTACTTTAGAGAGGCAGTCAGGTTGATTCTTATGGAAAGGGCTGCTATGCTGCCTTTTGACGTTGTTGTTGCCGCAAAGCCTTTGATTTCAACTGTTGGTTTCAGTAGTGTAAACATAGAACTTCGGTCTTTCTTTGATAGATTAAAATGAAGACTATTTTCATTACACTGATTCAATTCTATAAAGCAATGTTTTCGCCGCTTTTGCCGTCATCGTGCAGATTTTATCCGAGCTGTTCCGATTACTGTGCTGAGGCGATAGAAAAACACGGAGCTTTTACAGGCTTATTAATGTCTTTAAAGAGGGTTTTAAGGTGCCATCCGATAAGCAGCGGCGGCTACGATCCGGTTAAATAAAAACAAAGAATCTTAAGGAGAGGATTTAAAATATATCATGGAAAAAAAAGCTCTTTTGGCCATAGTGCTATCAGTTGCAGTGCTGTTATTATATCAATTTCTATACATAAAACCACTGACGGAAAAACAAAGGCTGGAGGCTCAACAGGCGGCTCAAAATGCTCCTCAGACTAAGAAGGAAACTAAAACAACCGCTGCCGATGATAAAGCTGCTGCTACATCCCCTGTACAGGCCGCTGCTGTTAACACCCCTGCATTAGCAAACGAAAAACCCGATGCTCATGTTGCCGTTAAACAGATAATCGTTGACACCCTGCACTACACCGCTGTTGTTGGCTCTTTGGGAGGAGTGATAGAATCGTTTAAACTTAAGGAATATAAAAACGATGCCAAAAAGGACATTGATCTAATTGATAAAACTGCTAAGTTCGGTGCTTTTGTAATCGGAGCTACTACCGATTTTGAACTTTCTCAGGCAGCATTTACTACAGACTCTAAAAATCTCACATTAAGCGGCACTGACACAGGACAGGTGGTTTTGGATTATGAGTCAAACGGCAAAAAAGTTAAAAGGACTTACACCTTTTATGCAGACAGTTTTAAGGTTGGTCTTAAGGACGAAACTATCGGCATAAGCCCGTACTATATAACTATTGGCAGCGGCTTTAGCCGTGATGGCGGGGATGGTTACGGAGCACACTTTGGGCCGGTTATCTTAAACGTCATGGACAGGGTGGAATTTAATGAAGACAAAAAAATGGATGACATCAAAAAATACGCTGACGGCGTAAAGTGGATTGCAGAGGAAAACAAGTATTTCTGCGCCTCGCTGGTGCCGCTAAGCCCAATGGTTGAGACAACTGTGTGGCAAATTCCCGCCACTCCATCTGTTAAGCAGAAATCTATGGCTGCGTTTAAAAGTACCAGTGCCGTCAACGAATTTCTCATCTACGCTGGCCCTAAAAAGTATGATTTATTAAAGGCTCTAAACGTCACACTTGAGCCGATGGTTGATTTTGGCTACTTTTCCATAATAGCACGGCCCCTTTTCTGGTTTCTATTGTTCCTCAATAAATATTTTGGTAATTTTGGAGTTGCTATTATTGTTCTTACACTTATAGTGAGAATTCCTTTCATTCCGCTTATCAATAAGGGGCAGAGTTCCATGAAAAAGCTCCAGAAAATTCAGCCGCTTATGACTGAAATCAGGGAAAAGTACAAGAAAGACCCACAGAAAATGCAGCGGGAAATGATGGCGCTCTACAAGGTCCATAAGGTTAATCCGATGGGCGGATGTCTTCCGATAGTTATTCAGATACCGGTGTTTTTTGCCCTTTATAAAGCGCTTTTGGTGTCGGTGGAGTTACGGGGAGCGCCGTTTTTCTTTTGGGTCACCGACCTTTCTGCAAAAGACCCCATATACGTGCTTCCTATCATAATGGGCGCCACTATGTTTATTCAACAGAAGATGACCCCTACTACAATGGATCCAACTCAGGCAAAAATTATGATGATTATGCCGATTGTCTTCACGTTTATGTTTCTGAGTTTTCCCTCAGGGTTGGTTCTCTATTGGCTTGTCAGCAATGTGTTAAGTATTGTGCAGCAGATGTATGTAAACCGTAAGACTGCAGCAGCTTAGACACCCCACGTGGACGTCATAACCTGCCACATTAACGCCGACTTTGATTGTTTGGCATCAATGGTGGGCGCAAAGAGGCTGTTTCCTGAAGCAGTGCTTGTGTTCCCAGGTTCTATGGAAAAACCTGTCAGGGATTTCCTTAAGGCATATCCGGTAGAGTTTTCAAAAGTCAAGGACATCCCAATAAAAAACATCAAGCGGCTTATCATCGTTGACACTCAAAGCCCTTTAAGAATTGGACAGTTTGCCGATGTTGTTGGTAAAAGCGGCGTCATTACCTTTATATACGATCATCATGTTAAAAAACAAAACGACATACACGGCACTTTTGAAACCATTGAGGAGGCTGGAGCAACTGCAACAATTATAACCGAACTTTTGGTAAAGAAATCAGTCACCATCACAGCACTTGAGGCAACCATCCTGTGTTTGGGAATATATGAAGAGACGGGCTCAATGAGATTCTCTTCAACTACTGAGAGAGACTTACGTGCGGCAGCGTACCTGCTTAGGCGCGGAGCAAATCTAAACATCGTGTCGGCATTTCTTAGACCTCTGTTAAGCAAGGAGGATTTAGAGCTGTTAAATGCACTGGTTAGTTCGCTCTCTGAGGTGTTTGTCTCAGGAATAAGGGTAAAAATTGGCGTTGCCGTAAGGGACAGCTATTTTGGAGATGTCGCCTACATGGCACACTATATAATGGACATGGAGGAGACTGACGCTGTGGTTTTGGTGTTTTCTATGGAGGGCAAAACGCTGCTTGTGGGGCGCTCCAAAGTTCCAGAGCTAAATATGGCAGAGCTTATGGCTATGTATGAAGGCGGGGGGCATTCAGTTGCGGCCTCAGCAACAATAAAAGAGGGAATCCCAGAAATTGTCGTGGAGGGGATAAAGGATGCCCTTAAAAAGTTAATCAAACCTGTTAAGACTGCAAAGGAGATAATGACAAGTCCGGTTATAACCATAAAGTTAAACTCAACGATAAAAGAGGCCGGAGTGCTGCTTACAAAGTATGAGATAAATGTGCTGCCGGTTGTCAAAGAGGACTCTTATGTGGGCGTAATATCCCGTGAAATAGTGGAAAAGGCAATATTCCACGGTTTTCAAAAAAGTCCGATAGATGACTTTATAACTACTGATGCAGCGACAGCCACGACAGGTACGTCCGTTAGTGAAATTGAAGAGACGATGGTAGAGAAGAATCAGCGTTTTCTACCGGTACTTGCGGGTGAAACGATAGTGGGAGCGATAACAAGAACCGATTTATTACGGAACCTCTACGAGGACTACGTTAAGCGAGACAGGACATCGTCTCACAGCGATGTTAAGACATCACAGGTACGAAACATAGCATCGCTTCTTAAGGAAAGGTTTCCAGCCTCAGTTTTTGACATATTAAAGGATGTCGGAGACGCCGCCGACTCACTTGGAATGACCGCTTACCTTGTGGGAGGCGCTGTGAGAGACCTTCTGCGGTTTGAGCAAAATCTGGATATAGATATAGTTGTGGAGGGCGATGGTATTGCGCTTGCACATGAGCTTTCAGTGCGTTTTAGTGGACGGGTCAAAACCCACGAAAGATTCCAAACGGCAAAGGTGTATGGAATTAAGCTGCATGGAACAAAGGATTTTGTAATAGATATAGCCACAGCGCGCACCGAATACTATGAAGAGCCGGGAGCGCTCCCTCAGGTTATATCCTCCTCGGTCAAAAAAGACCTATACAGGCGGGATTTTACGATAAATACGCTTGCCGTGTGTTTAAATAAGCGTGATTTTGGCAAACTTATAGATTACTTTGGAGCGCAACGAGACCTAAAAGAGAAAACCATCAGGGTGCTGCATAATCTGAGTTTCATAGAGGATCCCACGAGGGCTTTCAGGGCGGTAAGGTTTTCAGAGCGGTTTGACTTTAAGATAAGTAAGCACACGGAGAGACTGATAAAGACGGCAGTTAAGTTTGACCTTTTTGGAAAAGTCTCAGGCACGAGGGTTTACGATGAGATGTCTGCTGTGTTTAGGGAATTAGACCCTGCCAAAGCACTGAGGAGATTATCCAGCTATGGACTGTTAAGAGCAATTCATCCCGATTTTACATTTAATAAGGAGCTTGATAGTATTTTAAAAAGTATCCATGCTGCAATATCGTGGTACAAACTGACGTTTTTTTCAAGTGACCCGGATATTGGTCGGATTTATCTCATGGGGATAATGTCAACCATTCCGGAGAGCTCTCGCAGGGATGCTCTTATAAGACTTACGACACCCCCTAACATAACAGACAACATAATAAACTCTCTGAAATACACAGTTGCACTGCCGGACTCTGACAATCCAGCTGTGTTATATCATTTTTGTAAAAATTTGAGCATTGAGACAGTGCTGTTTATAATGGCTGTAAATAAGGGCAGACAGCAGGCTATCACGAGGTATCTGGTGCAGCACAGACACATTGAGCCTCTCTTAACAGGCAAGGAACTTAAAGAGATGGGACTTGCGCCTGGGCCTGTCTTCAGAGATGTATTTGACCAAATAGTTGATGCAAGAATCACAGGAGTTATTAAAGACAGAGACGATGAGATAGCGCTTGTTAAAGAACGGTTTTTGAACAGTGCTTTGCTGCTTTGACTTTGAACGAGTATTCGTTTATGTTATAACAATATTTTGTGTTATAATAAAATTAATGGAAACTACAACTATATTGTTTGTATTTATTTTTTTATTCTAAGTTAAGGAGAGTTGGAATGTCACAAAAGTGGGATCCTTTAGAAGAAAAACCCTCAGATGAAATTGTAACTGCAACTATTAAGCGGCAAATCAAGAATATTCTAAAATCCTATACAGGATGGTACGATCCGTTTTCGGAGCTAATCCAAAATGCACTGGATGCCGTTGACCACAGAAGACAGTTAGAAGCAAGTGGAAAATATGAACCACATATTTGGATAAAGATAGATATAAAGAATAAAACTCTTTCTGTAACTGACAATGGTATCGGTTTTTCAGAAGAGCAATTCAGAAACTTTTTAGCACCTAATGTTTCATACAAGAAACCTAATAATCGTGGTAATAAAGGCGTAGGAGCTACGTATTTGGGTTATGGTTTTAACTTTCTTCAAATAGGAACAAAACTTGCTGATTATTATTTTGTTGGGAATATGACTAACGGTCGGGAATGGGTTGAAGATGATAGTGGTACAGAGGTACGTCCAAATATAAAGGAGACAACTAAAATAATCCACGAAGCATTTGGACAAATTGATAGAGGTTCAACATTTAGTATTTGTCTAACTGGAAATTACATTAGACCGAAGGACCTTGCATATAGTGGTGCAAAAACCGCATCGCAATGGAGCGTTGTTTTGAGAGTTAAAACTCCACTTGGCGGCATTTATTTCAATGGAGAGGATTACTATCATCCTAAATGTCATTTGACTGTTATAGACGAAAACAATGTAACTACTGAAGAAGACATAGGAAACTGTGAATATCTTTTTCCTCATAAAGTCATTTCAACCTGTAAGTCATTGCGTGATATAAACGCTAAACAGCAGGATTTAATTAAAAAACGAAAAGATGCTTCGAAGCTTCCCGATAGTTTCTATAAACTTAACGGACTGTATAATTACTGGACTACTGATGAAATCATATCTGATGAATCCAAAATACAATGGAGTAGCAATGAAAAAGACTTGATAAACAATTTTAAAATGCACTGTTATGTATTTTTCTGTTATTCGACGGATGTCTGGGATAAATACAATGATGATATTGTTAAATTAAGAAAAGGAAATAGAATTTTAAAAGGGGGATTACAATTAGCAACTAATAATATGCCACAAGGTGACTTAATTGATATACCTTTAACAAGAAATACCCACTATCAAAATGTGACACATATTATTGCTCATTATTACGGTGCTGATCCTGACCTAGGTAGAAAAGGTTTCCAGCCAGAATTGGTTGATGTGGCTAAAAAGTTTTCAGCAGGTATCGTTAAGATGTTTATAAATTGGCGGCATTTGCTAAAAAAAGAAACAGGAGCACCGCCTAATATTGTTGCTGAAAAGAAGATATATGATTGGATTAGAGAACAGGAAGAGCACGAAAAAAGCAAGCCGCTTTTTATATCGAGAACTGATGCCTTTCTTCCCGTCAAAGAACCCTCCCTCACATCTCAACCTCTCAATGAGCAAGATGTCATCTCATTATTCAATCAACTGCTTGCAGGTGGTGTCATACGAGGAATTACTATAATGTCGACAAGTCAGCATGAACAGTACGATGGAATTTGTCGAATTCGTTTACTGAAACCTTTTGAAAACCATATTTTTGACAAGATAACTAATCCATTGGGGGTTGAGGAAAGTAAAGTGAGTGAAGAGTTTACTTCTCCCCCAAAAGTATTAGAGTACAAGTATTCATTTTCTGCTCTTTTAGAAGAAATAGAAAAGGAAGTAAAGATTGAACAACAAATTGGTTTGGTAGTTGCATGGGATATGGGAGGAAATTGGCAAGCAAGATATGATATAACTCCCCTCTTACATTTTGATAATTTACATCTTCGCTCTTTCCATGGTTTGACTCACATAATTAAAAGCGCATCTACAGGGGATCATGTTTTTTATGCTATTATCTTGTCTGAACTTATCGAATATATAAATGATCCAGATGAGGCTCAAGATATTCAAAAAACTAAATATATGTCAAACATATGAGGAGCTTATACTACTCAAATATATCGCTGATACTAACTGTAAGCCCCTCTATGACTTTTGATGTGACAACGCCTTCAAATGCTGCAACAGAATGGAGTTTATACTTGCTGCCCACGATGGTTAATATCTCAATCGTTTGCGGCTCAGGCATGACTATCCAATACTCCGGCACCTTGTATTTCTCATATATTGCTTTCTTTACTTCGGTATCCATTTCATAACTACTCTGAGATATAATTTCACAAACCATATCCGGCACGCCTCTTATCCAATCCTGTGCAATGCTCAGATTATCTTTTCTGATAAACAATATATCGGGTTGAAGCCTGTTAACCCCTTCTTCAAAGATTATGTCAAGCGGCGACAAAAGAACCTTACCCAATTTATTAGTCTTTACGTGGTGGCGTATAATGCCGTATAGATTGCCGACAATATCCTGATGTTTAAAAAATGGACTAGGCCCCATGATTTCCTCTCCGTTGATGATTTCCGTTAAGTCTAAATCTCTTTCTATCGTCTGCACTATCTTAAAATAGCGCCAGTCTCACTAATTTGTCAATATAAAGGGATTGTGTTGGCCGGCAACTGCTAATTTATATTTGGAGCGGGCAACGAGACTCGAACTCGCGACCCCAACCTTGGCAAGGTTGTGCTCTACCACTGAGCTACGCCCGCTCTGGCAATACATCTACAGGTATCTTACTATAATCGTTTAAAGCAATTCAAGTTCGCCGGCTCGCCACTTGCAACTCGCCACTTGTAACTTTTACCGCTTTCACTGTATCATAGTACAGTAAGTGTATCACAAAATAATTTTAAAGGAAAACGGCAGAGTTTGTCAATATGTATTATCCAAAATTAGAGGAATTTAAAAAAATATCTGAAGACGGTAATCTTATTCCCGTCTATACTGAGATTTTAGCCGATACCGAGACTCCCGTTACGGCTTACCTAAAACTGTGCGGACCTAACTCGTTCCTGCTTGAGAGCGTTATGGGCGGCGAGAAGTGGGCAAGATATTCATTCTTAGGCGTGGCGCCTAAAAAAATCATAAAATCACGCGGTAATCAGATTGAAATCACAGCTGACAGTAAAACTACTACAAAAACGGTAGCTGACCCTATAGAGGTCTTAAGAGACGAGCTCTCGCAGTATATTCCTGTTAAAACGCAGGGGTTGCCGCGCTTTTACGGCGGATTGGTCGGATATATCGGGTATGAGTGCGTGCGATTTTTTGAAAGCGTTCCGGTAAGGGAGAAGCCGTCCCTTGATTTTCCTGACTCAATGTTCATGCTTATGGACACCATTGTCATATTTGACAACTTAAGACAGGCAATCAAAGTGGTTGCTAATGCTTCTCTCATTGGTGCGAAAACCCCTGAGGAAAGTTACAAAGAGGCTGTGGCAAAAATTGATGCCCTCGTGGAACTATTAAAAAAACCGTCTGTGAGCCGCACACTGTCAATTGCCGATAACTTTAAAGACTCAGATAGTTATAAGTCATCATTTGCCGAAAAAGGACAGTTCCTTGCGGCGGTTGAAAAATCAAAGGAATACATTCGTGCCGGGGACGCCTTTCAAATAGTTATATCTCAGCGTTTTGAGTCAGACATAGACATTGACCCCTTTGATGTGTATCGCTGCCTGAGAGTGATAAATCCCTCGCCGTACATGTTTTATTTAAACTTTGGTGACAGTAAAATAGTCGGCTCCTCACCGGAAATTCTTGTGCGGGTGGAGGATGGCAAAATCACGCTGCGACCGATTGCCGGCACTCGTAAACGCGGACGCTCAACCGATGAGGACACGGCTCTTGAGCTTGAATTAAAAGCCGACCCAAAAGAACGTGCAGAGCACATAATGCTGGTTGATTTGGGTAGAAACGATGTAGGACGGGTGGCAGTTACAGGCTCAGTACGCGTTACCGAACTTATGGACGTTGAACGCTATAGCCACGTCATGCACATAGTGTCAAACGTGGAGGGTGTCTTAAGAGACGGTCTTGATTCTTTTGACGTGTTAAGAGCATGTTTTCCAGCTGGGACAGTATCAGGAGCGCCAAAGGTGCGGGCTATGGAAATTATAGATGAACTTGAACCTGTCATGCGAGGCCCCTATGCGGGAGCTGTCGGTTATTTTGGTTTTTCAGGCTCAATGGATACCTGTATCACAATACGAACCATACTGATTACCGAGGGCAAGGTCTTTGTTCAGGCGGGAGCCGGTATTGTTGCCGACTCAATAGCTGAGAATGAATATGAGGAAACTGTTAACAAGGCAAAAGGCATGTTTCGTGCCGTTAATATGGCGAAGTACGGGCAGTAATATGGCGGTATTATGCTTTTAATGATAGATAATTATGACTCATTCACATACAATCTGGTTCAGTACCTGGGCGAACTGGGACAGAACATAAAAGTTTATAGAAACGATAAAATCACCCTCAGTGAAATTGAGAAACTGAACCCTGAGAAAATCGTTATTTCTCCCGGCCCCTGCACACCTAATGAGGCCGGAATTTCCGTTGATTTAATCAAAACCTTCTGTAACAAAATTCCGATTCTTGGAGTCTGTCTTGGCCATCAGTCAATAGGGGCTGCATTTAACGCAGACATTGTCAGAGCTGACAGACTGATGCACGGAAAGACCTCGTTGATTTATCACGACAGCCGCGGCATATTTAAAGGTATTCCAAACCCGTTTGAAGCCACACGGTATCATTCGCTTATAATAAAAAACGGTACGCTTTCCGATGAGTTTGAAATCACCGCATGGACAGGTGCCGATGAGATTATGGGCGTCAGACACAAGTCATATCCCTTAGATGGGGTGCAGTTTCACCCCGAGTCAATACTTACAAAAGCCGGCAAGGATATACTTTCAAACTTTCTGATACTTGCCGACATATTTAATAGCCGTCATGACGGAGATTAAGGCATGATACGAGAGGCTATAAACATACTGACTCAAGGGATAAACCTAAGCAGCGCTGAAATGATTGACTGTATGACAGAAATAATGGAGGGCAAAGCCACAGACGCCCAAATTGCAGCCTTTTTAACAGCCCTTAAGATAAAAGGCGAAACGGTTGAAGAGATAACGGCTGCCGTCACTGTAATGAGAGAAAAGTCCATAAAGATAAAAGCGCCGGATGGCATTGTGGATACGTGCGGCACCGGAGGCGATCTTTCCCACACATTTAACATATCAACAACCGCAGCAATTGTGACCTCTGCTTGCGGAATTCCTGTAGCTAAGCACGGTAACCGCTCCTCGTCAAGCCGCAGTGGGAGCGCCGATGTGCTTGAAGCGCTTGGTGTAAAAATAAACCTTAGCCCTGAAAGTGTTGAAAAATGTCTGTTTGAGACAGGATTTGGTTTTCTATTTGCGCCTCTTTTTCATCCAGCTATGAAATACGCTGTAACCCCGCGACGAGAAATAGGGATAAGGACGATTTTTAATATATTAGGACCTCTGACAAACCCGGCAGGAGCCAAGCGTCAAACAGTCGGAGTCTTTGACTCTGCGTTAACAGAGCCGCTTGCAAGGGTGCTTGGAAATCTGGGCGCTATTGATGCTATGGTGTTTCATGGCACTGACGGACTTGATGAGGTCACAATATCTAACGGCACACGTGTATCACGCTTTTCAGGAGGCAGTGTTAACAATCTGGTGTTTACGCCGGAGGATTTTCGTCTGGACAGGGCATCGCTTTCTGACATAGCAGGTGGCAGCCGTGAGGACAATGCCCGCATTACTATGGAAATTCTAAGTGGTAAAAAAGGCCCCATGCGGGACATTGTTGTAATGAACTCAGCCTGTGCTCTTATGGTATCAGAGGGTCAGTATGACATAGATAATGCTGTTAATATCGTAGTTGAGACATTGGAAAGCGGGCGGGCGTTAAAGAAATTAGAGGAAATAAAGCGAGACTCAGCTTCTTTGTCAAACTAATAATTAAATTGCCTATGCAGTTAGCTCCGCAAACAAAAAAATGGATTCCTGCCTTCGCAGGAATGACACTCCCCTAAAGGGGATTCCCCTGTAAATGAATTACAAGAAAAAAGAGAATAACAGAAAAAAAGAGCACTCTCCTTTGTCATTCCCGCCTACGAGCGGGAATCCAGTCCTTTTAACTGTATCATTTGCTGACTGAAAAAAATTTCAGGAGTTAACTCAATAAGCATTATAATTAATTGGTGAAACATTCCAGTAAAATGCTATAATGACAAGGTAAAAATAGTTATGATTATGAAAATATCTTTTGAAAGTACAGCCTTAAATACAAGGAGAAATGGATGAGAATAACACCGCTTGATATTCAGCAGAAGCAGTTTCCGGTCAAATTCAGAGGGTTTGACGTGGAGGAGGTGTATGCTTTTTTAGAGGTGCTGCGTGAGGAGATGGAGGAGCTGTTAAGGGAAAACACATCCTTAAAGGAACAGATCCACATAATAGAGAGTCAACTGAAAGAGCATAAAAACATGGAGTCAACGCTTCGGGAAACTCTCATTACGGCTCAACAGATGATAGAAGCCTATAAGAGTAACGCACGGAAAGAAGCCGAGTTGATAACCCGTGAGGCTGAGCTTAAAGCCGATGAAATAATAAAACGCGCCCAGGAGCGTGTTGTTAAAATACACGAGGACATAGTTGACCTAAAAGGAATCAGAAGACACTATAAAGAGGAAATGCGCAGACTGTCGGAAAAAATAATGAGAGAAATTGAGTTTGATAAAGAGCGCGAGGGAGAGAGCGAGGAGTGGGACGAAAACCGCCGCCAAAGTTTTGGAAACGACAGTGACGAAACTTAGTACCCTTAAGGGCGTCTGCGACGTCCTGCCGCCAGAGATATATACATGGAACCGGATAGAGGAGACTTCAAAGGAGGTCTTCAAGTCATTTGGTTTCCATGAGGTAAAGATACCTGTAATTGAACATAGTGAGCTTTTTATCCGCTCCATTGGAGAGACTACCGATATTGTCGGAAAAGAGATGTACACGTTTATGGACAAAGGGGGCAGAAGCATAACCCTTCGCCCAGAGGGCACAGCCGGTATGGTGAGGAGCTATGTTGAAAACAACCTGCACCTTCTGCCGTCTCCGCAAAAATTCCACTACTATGGCCCAATGTTTAGATATGAGCGTCCTCAAAAAGGACGGCTCCGGCAGTTTTACCAAATCGGTGTTGAGGCTCTAGGCTCAGCTAGTCCTCTTGTTGATGCTGAGGTAATTACTATGGCTCACACGTTTTTTCAGAAGCTAAATTTAACCAACCTCACCATAGAACTTAACTCTATCGGATGCAATAAGTGCAGGGGCACATATAGGAATGCTATTGTTGAATTTTTTTCCAAAAAAGGAGTGCTCTGTAACGACTGTCAAGTGCGTATTGCTAAAAACCCTTTGCGGATGCTTGATTGTAAAGTGGAGCGATGTGTTGAGCAAAGAACAGGCGCACCGGTCATTCTTGATTACATCTGCGAGGAGTGCAAAACCCATCATGAAAGACTTAAAGAGCTGCTTACCGCTATTAATATAGATTATAAGGAAAACCCCCATATAGTGCGAGGACTGGATTACTACAACCGGACGGCTTTTGAAATTACAACCGAACACCTTGGCGCTCAGAAAGCTGTGGCAGCGGGCGGGCGTTACGATAACCTTGTTTCAGACTTTAACGGCCCGGCAACTCCCGCCGTTGGATTTGCTATCGGCATTGAGAGACTTGTTGCGCTTGTGGGAGTAACTCAAAATCAGAATAATCCGGTGTTCTATATTGCGCCGCTTGGCAAAGATGCCGAGGACAAAGCGTTTGTGCTAAGTCAATCGCTGCGCCAAAGAGCAATTGTTACAGAGTGTGGAGACGGCTTACATTCACTTAAAAATCATCTTAAGAGGGCTGATAAACTTAATGCCTCTTTTGTGGTTATAATTGGAGAAAATGAACTTAAAACCTCACAAGTCTTATGTAAGAGACTTTCGGATGCGTTTCAAAAAGAAATCGGAATAGATGATATAGATACTCTCATTGCCTTTGCTGCCGAAAAACCTGGAGCCACAGCGTGATACAAAGCATGACGGGCTATGGCTGTGCTCAAAAGGATTCATTAAAGGTAGAGATTCGCTCGGTTAACCACAGATACCTTGATATTTCATTTAAGTCGCCTGTGTCTATGCTTAAACATGAACCGATGTTAAGAGCCATTATCAAAGAACACTTAAACCGCGGGCGTGTTGATGTTTATATCAGCACTACAAATCAGGCAACTAGCACACGGGTAATGATAAACAGGGATTTTGTAGGCCCTTTGGTTGACTCTTTAAATAATCTTAAAGAGGAATTTAAACTTAGCGGCAGTGTTGATATTGCCTCTGTGTTGTCCTTTAAAGAGACGATAATAAAGGAGGATGAGGATCCAGCTGAGGGAACCTTGGAGGAGACTTTTCGTGAGGCACTCGCTGGTCTTATAAATATGAGACAACAGGAGGGCAAGCATCTCTCTGACATAGTGCAGGGGCGTTTAAGCGCACTTTTTGAGATAATCACAGAAATAAGTCATCGTCAAAAGGCGGCTATTTCTGTTGTGTCAGAAAAACTTCGTCAGAGGCTCAATGAGCTTTTCAAAGACTTTGCCATAGATGAAAACCGTTTGCTACAGGAGTCGGCGATTCTTTCAGATAAGATGGACATATCAGAAGAGATTGAGCGCGTTGAAAGCCATCTCAAACAATTTAACAAAACACTTCTCAATAATGATAATATAGGTAAGGGACTTGATTTTATATTACAGGAATTAAACAGGGAGGCTAACACGATTTCGTCAAAGGCAGGGCACTATGACATAGGCGCTGAGGCGGTTAATTTGAAGCTTGAGATAGAGAAACTTCGTGAGCAGATACAGAACATTGAATAAAGGGCTACACAGATAATATGGGACAGCGAACACATAAAGGCAGGCTATATATAGTGTCGGCGCCTTCAGGAACCGGCAAAACCACGCTGTGCACATCCTTGCTTGAGCGGGTGCCCAATTTGAGGGAATCCGTCTCTTTCACTACACGCAAGCCCAGAGCCGGCGAAACACAGGATGTGGATTACACGTTTATAAGCGTTGAGGAATTTAAACTTATGCTCAGTGCCGGACAGTTTATAGAATGGGCGGAGGTCTTTGGCAACTACTACGGCACATCTTTAAAGAGAATTGAAGAGATACTTGCCTCAGGAGGCGATGTGCTGCTTGATATAGACATTCAGGGGGTAAGACAAATTAAGGCCAAACACACGGATGCCGTATTTATATTTATTCTGCCGCCTTCCATGGAAATTCTTGAGAATCGGCTAAGGGGACGAGGTAAGGACTCTGAGGAGGATATTTTAAAAAGACTCAAGATTGCAAAAAAAGAGATACGGGAGTGCGTCTTTTACGATTATGTTATCGTTAATGATATTTTTGATATGGCTCTTAATCAGTTACAGTCGGTAATCATATCAAATCGTCTGAGAGCTGACGGACTTGATTATCAATGGCTTGAAAAACATTTTGATATACATTAAAAATTTGAGGAGGAAACACCTATATGGATTTAATATCGCTGCCGATTGAGCTTGACGATGACAAGATAGACGGCCGTTTCAGACTTGTTAATATTGTGGCTCAAAGGGCAAAGGAGTTATCCCACAGGGGTAAGCCTAAGATAGCAACTAAAGCTAAGCGCATAACAACCATTGCTCTTGAGGAATCCCTTCAATACATACTTGAGTATATAACAGGGGATGAGGCAAAGCAAGCCAACGAGGAGGCACGTCGTCTTGATTACAAACGGTTCCTTGAGGAAAAACGCAGGGAGACCGAACAAGAGGATCTGTCAGAGCTGGAAAAAGATCTCAAATTCTACCTAACCGAAAAAGAGGAAATAGACAAGACTCCAACCATAGACATAGAGAGCCTGTTTTCAGATGGGGATAAGTCATACGACGAAGAGGTGTAGTAACAGCCCCTGCATCATTTTAGGTGTAACGGGGAGCATTGCGGCCTATAAGGCGCCGGAGCTTGTACGTGCCTTTAAAGACGTCTCATGCGGCGTGCGTGTTGTGATGACTGATGCGGCAGCACGCTTTGTCTCTCCGCTTAGTCTTGAAGTCGTCTCGGAAAATCCGGTTGTCATGGACTCGTTTTCCGACCCCCTTGTGCACATTGAGCTTACAAGGGACGCCGCTTTTTTTTTGACGGCACCGGCCTCTTTAAATACCATCACAAAGTTTGCGCTGCCACTTGCTGATAATCTCCTTACAACCATGTTTACGGCATATAGCGGAGCCTCTGCCATTGCTCCTGCCATGAATTCAAAGATGTACGAAAACCCAATTTTTAAACGGCGGCTCAATTTTCTAAAGAGTATGGGTGTGATAGAGATACCTCCGGAGAGCGGCTCGCTTGCCTGCGGAGATGTTGGAGTTGGCAAGATGGCTGCAATTGAAACAATAGTATCAACTGTTATGGCGCATCTTAATGGTAAAAAAGACATGGCGGGAATGAAGGTGCTTGTTACGGCTGGCCCCACAAGAGAGTACATTGACCCTGTAAGGTTTCTTACAAATCGCTCTTCGGGCAAAATGGGTTATGCAGTTGCCTATGAAGCGGCAAAGCGCGGCGCCACGGTGACTTTAATAAGCGGCCCCGTATCGCTGCCTGTTTTTAACGCAGGCCGTGTCATTAACGTTGAGACATCCTCCGAGATGGAACAAGCCGTGCTCAGTGAGTATAAGAATTCGCACATTGTAGTTAAAGCCGCTGCTGTTTCAGACTTTAAGCCTGAAACATATAACTCTTTAAAAATCACAAGACAAGACGGTTTTAATTTAAGTCTTACTAAAACTCACGATATACTGGCAAGGATTGCCAAAGAGCGTGCGGGTAAAAAAACCCCGTTTATAGTAGGGTTTGCCGCAGAGACCGGTGCAAATGTGGAGCGGGCGCGTGAGAAGCTTATTAAAAAGGGAGCAGACCTCATCGTGTTTAACGACGTCACAGCAGAGGGGGCAGGATTTGACGTTGACTCTAACATTATCTCTATAGTGACAGAGGAGCAGGTTATTGACTTCCCACAGATGAGCAAAAGCCTATGTGCTGGGAAAATCTTTGATGCCGTTTTAAATAAACTTACGACTGGACACAATGGCTAACATAGACAAAAAACTTCTTAAAAAGAAAGAAAAAATCTTCATGGGAGATGATTATAAACTCCTTGTCCCACTTGCCGAGGAATTCAAACAATACGATATGGCTGAGGCGGTAAAAATTCTCAAGTACTGTTTAAAAAAGCAGCCTGACTATATGAGCGCTCACGTTAGTCTTGGCAAGATATACATGGAAAGCGGATATGCAGAAAGTGCTATCGAGGAATTTGAAAGAGTTGTCGGAGCTATACCAAGCAATATTCTCTCGCATCGTAAACTTGCCGCTCTTTATGCTCAAACCGGACAGAAGGAAAAAGCCATCATTGCTAATGATAGGATTCTTGCCCTTAACACTGGAGACAGAGAAGCCCTTGAAGCTATAAAGTCACTCACAGAAAATCCTTCAGAGGGCATCGATGACATAGAGAACACTGACAATATAGAGGATGTGATAGCTGCATCCCTTGCCGCAGATGACCACATAGACACGATTGCAACAGAGCCGGATACATCATCAGAGGATACTATCATTTTAGATGATATAACTGAGGAAATTTTAAGTGATTCCGGCGATCAAACAAAACAAATTGAAGGTATAGAGGACGCAATAGCGGCATCACTTGCGTGGGATGACCACGACGACACTGTTGCAACAGAGCCGGATACATTTTTAGAAGACATTACAGCAGAGACTTTAAGTGAATCAGGCAGCGAGGGTGGAAAGGCAGAAAATCTTTTTTATATAGACGATACGATAGTGGTTAATGCAGGGGATTTGGCAGAGGACAGTGGTTTTATCTTAAGCCCGAATGAGCCTGTCACTATGGATGATGAGGATGATACGGAAACTATAACGACCAAAGCCAGTGTTGACTCTCCTCAATTACAGAATGATGGGGGAAATGTATCATGGGATCCGTTTGCAGAGCCGCCTGCGCCTCTTTCAGGCAATGTTAATGACAACGATGTAATTATAGAGTTAACCTCTGTGGATTATGTCTCAATGCCAGACAACGATTTAACCACTGAAAGCTCAGCGCAAGACACAGAGACTCAGCTATCACCAGAGGATATTTCAGACATGGAAATCATCTCGGATTCGGAGATGAAAGCTCTTGTCTTAGACAAATCTAACACTGATGAGGAATTGGTCGTCACTGCTAATTTTGACTCAGATGTAGATGAACTTATGGCAAGCATCTCTATTACCTATGAAATGGAGACAATCTCAGATACTGATGAGGCAATTGAAAATATCAGCGCCGATAGTAGCTCCCTTGAAATGGAGACAATCTCAGATACTGATGAGGCAATTGAAAAGATCAGCGCCGATAGTAGCTCCCTAACAGATGGTGAATTTCAGGATGAGGAGCTTGTGGTTAAAGAGGAAATCGAAATGATTGAAAATTACATTCTTACCGAGAGGTTTCTCTCTGCGATAAAGGCATACACACAACTTCAGGAGCGGTTTCCAACTAATCTGGTAATTAAGAGTAACCTTGATAACTTGCGGCAATCGGCAAGACTTATGGATAAGGATGAAAACGCATTAATCAGAAAACTGGATTTTTTAAAGAATCGCCTTAAGGAAAAAGTGCAGGACGTTTATGCAGGGCCAGCGTACAATTAACACTGACCGCATCGGGAGATTACGGGAATTGCTTAAGGAGCGGGCAGTCGGTGCTCTATTGGTTATAAATCTTGCTAACATCCGGTATCTAACCGGTTTTAGCGGCTCAAGCGGATTTTTGTTGATTAGCAAACACGGGGATTTCTTTTTTACCGATTTCCGGTACAAAGAGCAAACTCAGACGGAGGTATCCGGTGCAGAAATTGTAATAACTGAAAACGACAGTGTTGGTTTTATCACAAACTTTATGAAGGAAAAACTTAAGTTAGAGGAATTTTATATTGAAGATACAATCACCTTAAGACAGTATCAGGAGTTTGGTAAAGAGCACAGGGTGAGCGCCGTAAAAGACGTGGTAGAGGTGTTACGTGAACAGAAGGATGCCTATGAGCTTAAGATGATAGGCAAGGCGGTGGAGCGGGCAGAGCGGGCACTGATTGAGGTGAAGCCTTACATCCGTCCGGGAATCACAGAGCGGGAAATAGCACTGCGGCTTGAGGAAAATTTAAAAGCTGCCGGAGTGCGAAAACTCCCCTTTGACACAATCGTTGCCTCTGGAGCAAACACAGCCATAGTTCATGCCAAACCCACGGAGAAAACATTAGCGCCCGGCGATTTTGTGCTGATAGATTGGGGCGGTGAGTGTGAGGGATACTGTTCTGACATGACAAGGACATTTCTATTACATGGAGATAATCTCACAAAAAAGCGTGAAATATACGATTTCGTAAAGATAGCTAACGCACTTGGGCGTGCCTCAGTCGCTGCCGGCAAAATTGCCGCCGAAATTGACACAATCACAAGAGATTCAATCACAAAGGCTGGATTTGGCGAACATTTTGGACATTCCACAGGTCACGGCGTAGGGCTTGACGTCCATGAAGCCCCCTACATCAGAAATTACAACACGCAGACAGTCATTCAAGAGGGGATGGTCTTTACCATAGAGCCAGGCATATACATAGGCGGCATGGGCGGCGTCAGAATAGAAGATATGGTCGTGGTAGAAAAAAATAATTGTAAAACTTTAACTACATTGCCAAGAGAGCTTGAAATACTTTAATGAAGTTATAACAGAAAAGAAAGTAATAATTAGTTCTCTATCCACAAAACAACCGATTAGTTGTGCTTCTTTTATAAATTTCAGAATGACTACAACCGATTAGTGTTCAAAGATATAAAAAAACTGGATTCCTGCTTTCGCAGGAATGACAGAGAGGGGCTACACTAATTTGTCATTCCCGCCTACGAGCGGGAATCCAGTCCTTTTTCTTACAATTATATTACTATTTTGGAAGCTACTTGATATAAACTATCTGCACAAATATTAGTGATAAGTGTTTGAAAAGCGGCTTTTTGTCAATTCATTGACGTAAAAACATTATACTTTAACTACCTTTAAAAACAGAAAGGGGCTGTTTTACTAACATATTGCTCTCTGGCATGAAATTTGATACAATATAAATATAAGGTGTAATTTATAAGCAAGGGGGTGTGCACACAGATTATGTCAAAAGAAGAGCAAGATGAAGAACAGTTAGAAGGTCCTCAACCGAAGAAGAAGTTAAATATAAAGCAGCTTATAATCTTTGCTGGCATTGCCGTTGTATTGGTGGGAGCAGGTTATATAGGTTATAACAAGTTTCTGAAAAAACATGACGATACAGCAGGAGAACCTGAAAAAAAGGTAGAGGAAAAAGTAGAAAAGAAAGAAAAGAAGGCACACAAAGAGCCTAAAAAAGAGGGACATGATACAAGCGCTATTCTGCCGCTTGAACCATTTGTCGTAAATCTCGTTGATGCCGGCAGATATATGAAAATAACCGTGCAAATAGAAATACCGGATAAGAAAATGGAGGCTGCAATGAAGGAAAAGCTGCCTATCCTCAGAGACGCTATCCTTATCCTTTTGAGTTCTAAAACACTGGAGTCTATATCGGGGCCTGATGGCAAACTAATGTTAAAAGACGAAATGCTTGCTCGTGTTAATCAAGCGCTAGGAGAGGATTTGATAACCAATGTTTACTTTACAGACTTTGTGGTGCAATAAAGTGATTAATGTATGAATAAAATACTGTCACAGGATGAGATTGATGCCCTACTAAAGGGAGTTCAAGCAGGGAGCATCGAGACAGAGGCCGCCTCTGAAGGTGAAGCCGGTGTTAAGACGTATGACCTGACCAATCAGGAGAGAATCATACGAGGCAGGATGCCCGGGCTTGAAATAGCTAATGAGCGTTTTGCCAGATTTTTCAGAAACTCCATATCCGCCATTATAATGAAATTTGTTGATGTCAATATCCACGGTGTTGAGATGATGAAATTCAGCGAGTTTATGAAAACACTCCCGCTGCCATCCAGTATAAACATATTTAAAATGGAGCCGCTAAAAGGATATTCGTTGTTTGTAATAGGAGCGCCTGCGGTGTTTGCCTTTGTGGAGTACTTCTTTGGCGCTACAACTGCCCGCAATACAAAAAGTGAGGGACGGTATTTTACTCCCATAGAGCAGCGTATAATCAAAAAAGTCGTAGGGATGGTTTTAAAAGACCTTGCTCTGGCATGGAGAGGGGTTGCTACAGTTCAGCCTGAGCACGTTGGCTCTGAAATGAACCCGCAGTTTGTTACCATCGTTACACCTACCGAGGTAATCATAAAAATAGAGGTCCACATAGAGGTCGAGGACTTTACCGGTAAGATGTACTTCTGCATACCATATTCTGTTATAGAGCCTGTAAAGGAAAAACTCTACTCAGGTATTCAGGCCGAGAAACTTGAAACCGACCACAGATGGGTGGCAAGACTCAAAGACATTCTGTTTGTGTCAGAGGTCAATGTAAGTGTTGAGCTTGGGAAAACGAGTCTTCTAATTGAGGAGCTGTTAAATCTACAGATTGGGAATGTCATTCCCCTCAACAGCTCAGTGACTGATGAGCTTACTGTCAATGTCGAGGGTGTTTCTAAGCTTAAGTGCGTGCCTGGGGTGCGAAAGGGCAATCAGGCTATAAAGATAACGGGAGTTATTCAATGATTTTGGAGGTATTTACATGGATGCAGTAAAGGCGGACTTTCAGGAGTTGGACAAAGACGCCCCAAAAGAGGGCATGAGAGATATAAAATTCCTTCTTGATATTCCTCTTACCATAACAGTGGAGATAGGACGTACAAAAATGATGATTCAAGACCTGCTGCAGCTTGGTCAGGGCTCAGTTGTGGAGCTTGATAAACTTGCAGGGGAGCCTATGGAAATACTTGTTAACCAAAAAGTAATAGCACGCGGCGAAGTTGTTGTTGTAAACGAAAAATTTGGAATCAGACTCACCGATATAGTAAGTCCTAATGAGAGGTTAAAGCAGTTAAGATGACAGCAGCGGTTATACAGATGGTTTTTGCTCTTATGGCAGTAATTGCCATCATATACGGCATGTCATACTTTATGAAGAAACGCGGCAAGCAGGGGGGATTTCTCACTATGAAAGAGTACCTGCCCCTTGGCCCAAAAAGAGGAATAGCCATGGTTAAGGCAGGGGCCGATTTTTTGGTACTATCGGTAACACAAAACGATATTCGGCTTCTTAAGACAATAAAAGAATCGTCGCTGGATGGACAGGATTTTAAGGTTAACTTAGATACCGAGGTCAAGAGCCTGCAAGTCCACGACACTGCATCAGCCGGTACAGGGAGGTAACACACGGATGAATTTTAACATTGATCACCCGCTTGTTTCTATGTTTTTGTTAATGAGTTTTCTTTCGCTTATACCTGCAATGCTGATAATGTTGACGTCTTTTACGCGCACAGTGGTTATTCTATCTTTTTTGCGGCAGGCCATAGGTGGAGCACAGATACCGCCAAATGCGGTAGTGGTAGGACTTTCCATTTTCATTACGTTCTTTGTAATGGCTCCAACCTTTGATAAACTCGCTAAGGATTCAATCACACCGTACATAGACAGGAAAATCACGCTGACCGAGGCGTTTAAGCGCGGTGAGGAACCTGTTAAAACTTTTATGCTGAGACAGACCCGTCAAAAAGACTTAGCACTGTTTATACAACTGTCTAAGTCCCCACAGCCTTATGAACCAAAAGATGTTCCATTTAAGGTGGTTGCCCCTGCTTTTGTGATAAGCGAGCTAAAAACAGCTTTTGAGATGGGCTTTTTGCTCTATCTGCCCTTTATCATCATAGACATGGTTGTTGCAAGTGTTATGCTTTCAATGGGTATGATGATGCTGCCTCCGGTTACGATTTCACTTCCGTTTAAACTTCTTTTGTTTGTTTTGGTTGACGGATGGAATCTTATCGTAGGCTCTGTCGTAAGGAGTTTCCAATGACCGTTGAAATGGTTAAAGATATATCGGGCGATGTGTTTAAAACTCTGCTGACATTGGCCTCCCCTATACTTTTAGTCAGCATGGTAGTGGGTTTGCTTGTCAGCTTTTTTCAGGCTATAACACAACTTCAGGAGTTTACGCTTACCTTTGTGCCTAAGGTGGTGGCAGTGTTTCTCTGTATTTTTATTCTGCTTCCGTGGTTTGCAAAGATTATGATTACATTTACAACACATTTATTTGAAAGAATGCCCATGTACATTAGGTAGAGATGCAAGAGCTGAACCAGTTTATAGATGCCCAAATGGCATCTCAGCAGATAGGTAATTTTTTGTTTATACTTATCAGGACGTCAATATTTATGGCTATGATGCCGGTATTCAGCAGTGCAAACGTTCCGAGACAGATTAAAATCGGGTTTGCCGTTGCCCTTGCAGTGTTGTTATCGCCTGTTGTAAATGTGCACTTTACTGAAGATGAGCGTATTCCATTGTTTTTGGGAAAAGAGGTTCTTTTTTCAATGCTGTTTGCTGGTGCCGCCCGCTTTGTCTTTACTGCTGTTAATATGGCAGGAACTTTTATAAGCAACAGCATGTCTCTTTCCGTAGCAAGCACGTTTGACCCTGAGTTTGGTCAATCGGCTGAGATTAGCAGGCTGCTAGGGATTATTCTGACATTATTGTTTGTTGCAATGGATGCCCACCACGATTTAATCACGATGTTTGTTAAAAGTTATGAATTATTGCCTCCGGGTAGAATAATTCTGGATAAATCTATGATATATTCCTTTTTGGGTGGAACTAAGTTATTTGTTTTGGCAATAAAGATAGCTGCCCCGATTACAGTTGGGATGCTTGCAGCTAACCTGCTGCTTGGACTTCTCTACAAGGCGGCGCCGCAGATAAATATATTCTTTGTGAGTTTTCCGATATTTATTTTCGTAGGGTTGACTATCATGATAGCCAGCTTGCCCGTCATGATATATATTTTTGGCATAAACATAGCAAATATAAAGCACGATATGTATCGCGCTATGGAACTGTCAACAAAGTAGGGAGCGATGGCAGAAGGACAGGAAAGAACAGAACGAGCTACGCCGCGACGGCGGCAAAAGGCACGCGAAAAGGGACAATTTACACATAGTAAAGAGCTTACCTCTGTTGCCGGCATGGCAGGCATGATGCTTGTGCTGTACTTTGGCGGCAGACACTTTATCGCCAGCGCTAAAGTGGTAACAGTAGATTTTCTGACCCTCTCATACGGAATGGATCCATTTATTGCGATAAAGGTTGCCATGACAAAAACACTGCTCCTGTTGTTTCCATTTTTGCTGGGGATTGTTGTGCTTGCGCTTACATCTGAGATTAGTCAGGTTGGCTTTATGCTTAAGGATATGGATTTGAACTTTTCCAAACTTAATCCGTTTGAGGGAGTTAAGAAAATGTTTTCAATGAACACCATTTTTGATTTTCTTAAGAACCTGCTAAAGTTCGCTGGCGGAATATTGATTTTTTATCTTGTAATTAAGGCAGATATCGTTAAACTTCCATTTCTTTTAGGGAAAGAGTTCAATCAGTTGACTTATGCTGCGTATGATTTGCTCAAAGAGGCTGTATGGTACGGTTTCTTGTATCTTTTTGTTATAGCCTTAGTGAGTTTTATTATAGAGAAATATCGGTTTGAAGAGTCCATCAAGATGTCTAAACAGGAAATAAAAGAGGAACACAAAGATACAGAGGGTGACCCAAAGGTAAAGTCAAAAATAAGAGGCATTCAGAGGGAAATTGCCAGACGGCGTATGATGTCTCAAGTGCCAAAGGCAACAGTGGTAATAACAAACCCGACTCACCTTGCCATTGCCATACTGTATAAGGAGGGAGAGTTGGGCGCTCCTAAGATAGTGGCAAAGGGCTCAGGGTTTGTAGCTGAGAAAATCAGAGAACTTGCCCGTAAACATAAAGTCCCTGTTGTAGAGGATAAACCTCTGGCACGGCTTTTGTTCAAATTAGAGATTGATACGTATATTCCTCAGGAGCTGTATAAGGCTGTAGCAAGAATCCTTGCTTACATCTATAAGCTTCAGGGGAGGATTTAGGATAAAACATGAATTGGCTTAAATTTATAAAAGAAAAAGCGGAGATAGTAGTTTCCATAGCAGTGGTAAGCATTCTTGGGGTAATGCTCATACCACTGCATCCTTTTTTACTTGACATGCTGCTTTCCATCTCAATAGCCATCTCAATAGTTATTCTGATAACCAGTATTTATATACATAAGCCGCTTGATTTCTCGGTGTTTCCAACTGTGCTTCTTTTGACTACTCTGTTTAGGTTAGCCCTAAACGTGGCAACGACACGGCTTGTTCTTGTCCATGGTAATGAGGGTATAGAGGCGGCAGGGGATGTTATCATGTCCTTTGGAAACTTTGTTGTAGGCGGCAACTACGCTGTAGGGCTTATTATATTCCTGATTCTCGTTATTGTTAATTTTGTAGTAATAACCAAAGGTTCCGGTCGAATTGCAGAGGTTGCGGCAAGATTTACATTGGACGCTATGCCCGGCAAACAGATGTCTATAGATGCGGATTTAAACGCAGGTCTTATAAACGAAAAAGAGGCAAAGGAACGTCGTGAGGAAATAGCACAGGAGGCGGATTTCTACGGAGCTATGGACGGTGCCAGTAAGTTTGTGCGAGGAGATGCTGTGGCCGGTCTTATCATAACCGGTGTAAACATTTTAGGCGGAATTTTTATCGGTGTTATTCAAAAGGGGATGCCTATACTGGACGCCCTTCAGACTTACACCATCCTTACCATAGGAGACGGTATGGTAACTCAGATACCGGCGCTTTTAATATCAACTGCGGCAGGTATCGTAGTGAGCCGCGCCGGCAAGGAATCTGATATGGGTCAGGACATCACCAGTGATGTGTTAATTAATCCTAAGACACTGTTTACAGCCTCCGGTGTTTTGTTTGTTTTTGCCATGATTCCAGGCCTTCCCCACATACCGTTTCTATTGATAGCGGCGGCAGCATCTGGGCTAGCGTACCTGTTGACATTAAAAACGAAAGAAGACGAGCTTGCAGAGAAGGCGGCAGAGTTGCCCGTAGAGGAGGCTAAGCCTGAGACATTTATAGAAATAGATCCGCTTACGCTTGAAATCGGCTATGGTCTGATACCATTGGTTGAGGAGCAGCGCGGTGAGCTTCTTGGTAAGATTAAGGCCATGAGACGTCAGCTTGCTAAAGACATTGGGTTTGTTATTCCCCCTGTTCACATACGAGACAACCTGCAGCTGCGCCCCCATGAGTACAGCTTTATTATAAGAGGGATAGAGGCGGCAAGAAACGAGGTTATGATGAACCACTGGCTGGCAGTGGCCTCAGATAGTGTGGAGAAAATAGACGGCATACCGTCAAAAGAGCCTGCTTTTGGGCTGCCTGCTGTCTGGATAGAAGAGGTTAATATTGAAAGCGCACAGCTTCTTGGCTACATGGTAGTGGATACGCCGACAGTTATTGCAACGCATTTGACAGAGTTAATCAGAACACACTGTTGGGAACTCCTTTCCAGAACTGAGGTACAGAACATGCTTGACAATGTATCGCGTACGTATCCAAAGATAGTGGAGGAGCTGGTACCGTCCCTTATGACCCTTGGAGGCATTCAGAGGGTACTGCAAAATCTTCTCAAGGAGCGTGTGCCGATTAATGACATAGTGACAGTGCTTGAGACTATCCTTGATTATGCGCCAAATGTGAAAGACCCTGACATGTTGGCTGAGTATGTAAGACAAGCCCTTGGCAGACACATCAGTAAGCAGTATGCCATGCAGGACGGCTCTGTGCCTGTTTTCACTTTAGATCCTCGTTTCGAATCCTCAATCGGCAGGAGTGTGCAAACGGGTGAGTCAATTAATCCTGATATTATAAACAGGCTTGTTAAAGGAGTAGAAAAGCTCATGGACAAGGATAGTTTAAGGGGAGTGCAGCCGATAATCCTTTGTTCAACTCATATACGCAGGTTTTTAAAACGTCTGCTTGAGAAATTTGTACCTACCGTTGTGGTTCTTTCCAATGCTGAGATTTCCTCGGCAAGGCTTTTTACGTTAGGAGTGGTCAGATATGAAGATTAAAAAATTTCAGGCAAAAACATTTGCTGAGGCGCTTTCTATGGTAAAGAAGGAATTAAGTGAGGACGCTATAATTCTCTCAACAGAGGAACTTAAGGGGGCACATCCCTGTGTGGAGGTAACTGCCGCTGTTGACTATGACTCTCCTAGGGCTGGAACTTACGACACACGGGCAGTAAGACTGAAAAATGATCTTAATATTCTGGAAAAAATACGGAATTTAAGCAAAGAGAGTGCCGCACAACCGGCAAAGGCCGCAAAGGATAAAAGTTCAAGAGGTAAGGTTAATCAGAGGCAGGAATCGGCTCAAGATGTAATAGAGACTGCTGTTGCGCCGGTTGTTGAGCGGGCTGAAAAGACAGCGGCTGCCGATATAAGAGCCGCAGCTCACAAACCTGTTGAAATTGCACCTGAGCCGGTAAACCACATAACCGAGCCGGCTTTTACACGGAGGGAGTTAGAGCATTTTCTTAATAAAATGACAGTTAAGGTACAAAGTGAAATTGAGTATCTAAGGGACAGCATAGAGGATATGAAAAACCTGGGGTTTGAAATGTCCCTGCCGCCAAAGAAAAGAATGCTCCTCTATTATCTGAAAGAAAGAGCAATACGTGAGGAGTATGCAATACTTTTATGCGAAAAGGCTAACGATGTGCAAGATATTCCCTCCTTGCTCATGTCTAACATAAAAGTAAAAGAGAAACACACAGACAGGAAGGCAATAATGCTGATAGGCCCAACAGGCGTTGGTAAGACAACGACAATCGCCAAGCTTGCGGCAAACTCAATTAGAGAGGGCAAAAGGACAGCCATAATCAATCTTGACACGTACCGGATAGGCGCAGTTGAGCAAGTGCGGATATATGCCCGTATTATGGGAATACCGCTTGCTGTGGCTTCAACTCCTGTGGAGCTAAAAAACACACTGCTCAGATTTGCAGAAACGAAAGACATAATATACATAGACACGACAGGACGGAGCCCGATGGATGAGGCGTATATGGATGACATGGCAGAGATATGCTTGTCTGATTTACCAATAGAGGTGCATCTTTTGATGAGCGCCAACAGTGACGATGAGTTTATGACTGAGGCGTACCGTTACTACAGACGCTTACCGATAAACTATCTTGGTTACACGAAGGTGGATGAGGCGGTGCGTTACGGCTCGGTGTATAACATGGCGCTAACGTATCAAAAGCCGATAGCCTATATCACTACAGGGCAGAAGGTGCCGGATGATATAGAGTTTGCAGGGATGGAAAGGATAGCTGATTTGGTACTGAAAAAGGAGTTTTATAAATGTTAAGAGGCAGTGGCGGCAGAGAGAAACACATCCGTACGATAGCTATGGCAAGCGGAAAGGGCGGTGTGGGAAAGACTAACATTGTGGCAAATCTGGCAATAGCTATGAAAAAACTGGGTCATGAGGTGCTTATTCTTGATGCCGATTTAGGACTAAGCAATATAGATGTGCTTTTACACCTTGCACCAAAGTACAATATGCAAAATGTGCTAAACGGTGAGATGTCACTCTCTGATATAATAGTGGAGGGGCCTCACGGAATAAAGATTCTCCCTGCCTCATCAGGAGTTCAAGAGCTAACCGTATTAGATGAGTTTCAGAGACTAAGGCTGCTTGACGAATTTGAGAGTTTTAACAGTAACATTGATGTAATGCTGATTGACACGGCTGCTGGAATATCGGAAAATGTGGCGTTTTTTTGTATAGCGGCGCAGGAAATCATAATTTTGGCAACACCGGAGCCAACGGCTATGACTGATGCGTATGCGCTTATGAAAGTACTCTACACCCGGTATCAGGAAAAGGAGTTCAGCGTGTTGGTAAACAATGTTAGAGGAGAAGATGAGGGCAGGGAGGTATTTAAACGACTTGCTACGGCGGCTGATAAGTTTTTAAATGTTTCCCTTGATTACTTAGGATATATCCCATACGATGCAGCCGTACCGGCAGCTGTGAGGCAGCAAAGAGCCTTTATAGAGGTAAATCCTAACGGTAAAGCCTCTAAAAAGGTCACCGACCTGGCTTATAAACTGATGAGCAGAACCAAACACAGAGTGAAGGGATCGCTTCAGTTTTTTATTGGCAATCTACTTTCCGCTACCTCTGGTGAAAATGTATAATATGAGACTGTGAATGTGAAAAAGTATAAATCAGAACTGAGCGACGAACAGAAAGAAGAGATTATAAAGGAGTTTCTCTCCTTTATAAAGTACACGGCTTACAGATTGTCAAGCCGTATGCCGCCTCAGTTGACAACTGATGACCTTATAAGCGTAGGTGTTATGGGTTTGCTTGACTCTATTGATAATTACGACGCTAACAGAGCCAAGCTAAAGACCTTTGCTGAGTTCAGGATAAAGGGTGCTATGCTGGATGAGATTCGTACATTTGACACAGCGCCGCGCTCTCTTAAGGAAAAAGTTAACGAGTTGAAAGCCGTTCACTCCAAACTGGAAAAAATGCTGGGCAGGGCTCCTGAGGACGTGGAAATCGCTAATGAGTTAAATATTAGTGTAGATGACTACTATAAGATATTGAAAGATGCAAACTCAGTAATAACTCTCCGCTTTGAGGACTTTAGCTCTAAGACCTCTGACGGCGAGGAAATGAATGTCATGGAAAACATACCGGATATTTCAGGCCGCGATGTGCTTACTAAACTTGTCGATGAATCCCAGAAAAGGATTCTTGCCGGACATATTGCATCCCTGCCTGATAAGGAAAAACTTGTGCTTTCACTGTACTACTGGGATGAGTTAACAATGAAAGAAATTGGGAAAGTGTTGAGTCTTTCAGAGGGACGAGTTTGCCAGCTTCACTCTCAGGCGGTCCTTAGACTTAAATCCAAATTAGGCACTGAACGACTCCGGTAGTCTGACAAAGGAATTTTTGTGATAAATACTGTAGTAAAACCTGCTGCCAGGAAAATTAGAAAATATATCACAACACTATTTATTAATGTTTTAAAAGTTTTTTTTAAACATAGAATATTTGTTAAAGGTGAGTTTATTGACTTAGCCATCAGAGAAGAGTTAATAGGCATTGATGAGTTAAAGAAAATTATTTGTTCTTATGCTGACAGAGTTAATATAGTTAAGGAAATTATAAACAGCGGTGTTCTTAAAGCAGAAGATGTTTTAAGTGCAACAATAGACACTGGGGCACTGTCTTTTATAGAAGCAGTTCAAATTTGCCTGCAAAAGAACTATCTTGAAATAAGACAATTATACTCTGCATTGTACATATGTGGCGATGGTATAGAGATAGGGGCGTTGAATAAACCCCTTAAAGTCTCCTCTGCTGCAAAAGTATCCTACGTTGACAGGACTCCTAATGAACAACTCAAAGAACATTATTCCGACATTGACACATTCCTTAATGTTGACATAGTTGACAATGGAGAGAAACTTGCAACAATTGCGGACTCATCACAGGACTTTGTAATCGCAAACCATTTTCTTGAGCACTGCGAAAATGTAATAGAGGCATTAAACAACATGCTGCGAGTTTTAAAACTTAAGGGTATTTTGTATCTTGCCGTGCCTGATATGCGTTACACATTTGACAAAGACCGCCAAACCACTAGCTTTAAACATCTTCTCATGGATTATACTGAGGGGACTGAAACAAGCAGAGACGCACACTATAGAGACTGGGCAGAGCATGTTGTAATGTATGAGCATTGGAATGCACACTGCAGGGAGGAATCAAGCTATTGCGATTGGCTTACTAATATTGATAGCTTTAAAAAAGAGAAATATATAAATCGTTGGACATCTGAACTTATGTCAAAGAGCTATAGTATCCACTTCCATGTGTGGAGTCCAGTGGAGATTTTACAGATGCTTACATCGTACAAGACGTTATCAATATATGATTTTGAAGTACTCACAGTAACTGCCAGTAATGGCGAAATTATCATAATTTTAGAGAGAGGTGATATCCGAAAATGAAAAAACCGGCAGAGATGATTTATTTTATAATGATTTTTTCATCAATTTTAATTTCAACACAGAGCTATTGTGAGGCAGATGAGCTGTATTTGCGGCAAGGGTCATCTGACACGACGCCATCTGAAAATAAAATGAGCGGCACAGGAAACATTTTCAAACTGCCACGATCATCTCAATTTCAGACGCCACCAGAACTTCGCCATCAGGTTGATTTCTGGAAAAAGATATTTACCGGTATAAATAATCGCCAGTGTGTTATTCACGACAAAAGGGCAATGGGTGTTATATATGAAACTATAGAATTAACTGAAAATGAGAGTAAAGACAAAAAAATGAGAGCATTTGCCGTATCTCCTATTTTAAGAAAATACAAGGATATACTGGAAAGGCTGGATACTCTTTCACAAGGGGAATTGGAAAGGCTTACCGGTGAGGACAAACGCGTCTATGATTTGCTATATAGTAACGGTATAAGGAGTGGTTACAAAGATGCAGCAGAGCGCCTCAGGATTCAGGTGGGGCAAAGCGACCGTTTTAAAAAAGCGCTAAGCCGAAGCACATTATACCTTAAAAAAATAGAGGATGTATTTGCCGATAAGGGGTTACCGCTTGAGCTGACGCGTCTTCCATTTGTGGAGTCGGCTTTTGACATAAATGCGTATTCGTGGGCAAAGGCGGCGGGGCTTTGGCAATTTACCAGATATACGGCTAAAAAGTATATTAATATTAATAAGGCAGTAGATGAGAGGCTTGATCCAATAAAATCAACGACTGCTGCTACAAAACTTCTTGCATTCAATTACTCACAATTGCACTCATGGCCGCTTGCCATCACTGCATACAATCACGGCTGTTATGGAATGCAGCGGGCTGTGCAGAGTACGGCTACCATGGATATCTGCTACATAGTGGATAACTATGACGGCCCTGCTTTTGGTTTTGCATCAAGGAATTTTTATACAGAACTCCTTGCCGTTTTAGAGATACTTGATGAGTATGACAAATACTTCAGCGATATTGTTTTTCAGTATCCGGAAAATTTTGACACTGTAAAAATTACGAAATCCGTTAAACTTGGTCGTCTGATAGCAGGCACCCCTGTCACAGTCGGTGATATTCAGAGACTTAACCCTGAATTGTTAAGTCCTGTGCTTGTCTCAAAAATCGCTCTCCCAAAAAACTATACACTGAAAATTCCACAAGGCACTAAAGAACACATATTCTCAGCACTTGACACCGACTCTCAAACAGCCGATAAGAATCCCAACGATGTTGACCTAACTGCACTGAAAAATGTTACCGAAACTCCGGTAAAAGTCACTCAGTCAACAGCTTATAAAGAACACGTTATACAAAAGGGGCAGACTCTTTATTCAATCTCCCGACTTTATAACGTTCCGCTATGTGATATTATGAAAATAAACGATCTGAAAAACCCTGAAAGCATAAAATCCGGTCAGGTGCTTAAAATTCCTGCTGCGACGTGATGTGTTCACTCTGTAATACCAAGCAGCTTCCAAAAAGGTAATCTACTAGTGGAGAAAAAGGACTGGATTCCCGCTCGTAGGCGGGAATGACCTCCCCTAAAGGGGATTCCCCTATGACGCCCTCTCTCTGTCATTCCTGCGAAGGCAGGAATCCATTTTTTTATTTATGCCTTTGAACGCAACTCAGTATAACTTCTAATACCAAGTAGCTGTCAAAAAAGTAAGAGAATAAAGATGAGATTACTACGTCGCTAACGCTCCTCGTAATGACGAATAAAAAAAGTAATAGCCCCCCGCCGTCATTGCGAACCCCCGAAGGGGGTGTGGCAATCTCCTCTTTTTACTATGATATTTAGTTTTATCTTTGAACGCAACTCGGTATCAGCATAAAAAGGTGAGTCAAACGCAATGAAGCTGCATATTTATTTCAGGTCAACAAGCGAATCTTTAGACCATTTTATTTTAGCCATTTTCCCATCAATTCATTAGCCTCTTCATGAGTGTAGAATTGACCGGAGTCAAGCTGCTCCTTACCCTTCAATATCTTCTGCTTCACATACAAAGACTCCATGATGTCCTCTAATGTTGTGTCATCCGGCATATCCCTAATCATCGTCAATACAGAGTCCCTAATAGAATACATTTAAACACCTCCATCAGTCTGTAAGAATGTACATTCGTTTTGGCATAGAGAGCTCCTATATAATTCTCTATAACACAGAATAAGGATTCTTTCTGCAGATTAGTATTTTTTCTTATCTGCGTTCATCTGTGTCATCTGCGGATTAAACTTTTCTCTATGCCTTAGACTTATCCACTAATTTACCCTTCTTTAACCACGGCATCATAGAGCGGAGTTTCTGACCTACATCCTCAATGCTATGAGCCTCACCTTTTTTCGTCAGCGCATTAAAGACCGGCTTATTGGCCTTACATTCAAGCATCCATTCCTTTGCAAAATATCCATCTTGAATTTCTGAGAGGATTTTCTTCATTTCCTTTTTAGTCCCATCGGTGATAACACGCGGACCGCGTGTCAGGTCACCGTACTGTGCTGTGTTACTTATGGAATAGCGCATGTTGGCAATGCCGCCCTCATAGATTAAATCCGTAATTAATTTGACCTCATGGAGACATTCAAAGTATGCCATTTCAGGAGCATATCCAGCCTCAACCAATGTTTCATAAGCTGCCATAATTAAAGATGTCAAGCCGCCGCATAGAACCACCTGTTCGCCAAAAAGGTCGGTTTCTGTCTCTTCTCTGAAAGATGTCTCAATTACTCCAGCACGTCCTCCTCCAATAGCTGAGGCGTATGCAAGCGCTATGTCTTTAGTGTTACCCGCAGGGTCTTGATGTATTGCGATAAGACAGGGCACACCGCTTCCGCGCACATACTCGCTTCGTACCAGATGCCCCGGCCCCTTTGGGGCTGTCATAAACACGTTTGCATCAAGAGGCGGCACAATCTGTCCAAAGTGAATGTTAAACCCGTGTGCAAACGCTAAATACACGGACTTTTTCATGTTTGGAGCAATCTCAGTCTTATACGTATCTCCTTGAATCTCATCCGGCAGTAAAATCATTATAATGTCCGCAATTTTAGCAGCCTCAGAGGGTACAAGAACGTTAAATCCGGCCTCTTTCGCCTTATTCCAACTGCCGCCCTGTCTGATACCAATAGTTACATCCATCCCGCTTTCTTTTAGGTTATTGGCGTGAGCGTGCCCCTGACTTCCATAACCCATTATCACTATCTTTTTCCCTTTCAGGGCACTTAAGTTTGCGTCTTTGTCATAGTAAATTTTAATCATCTTAAAACAACCCTCCTAAAATTGATATTAATTATTTAATGCAGCCACTGTTTTCTCTAATGAGGCGCTATCCTGCACATTCAAAAGTGTAACAGTGGAGTCAATGCGTTTTATTAATCCCGAAAGAACCGTTATAGGTCCTACCTCAATAATCACCTCAACACCGGTTTCAACCATCTTTCTCACTGAATCCTCCCAAAGAAGGGGACTGTTTAGCTGCCTGATAAGCGATGCCTTTATTTGGTCTGCTGTAACAAGGAGTATTGCGTCAGCATTGTTAACGATAGGGATTTCAGCGTTTTTAAATGTAACGCTTTCAAAGTATTTACTTAATCTTTCCGAAGCGCTCATCATAAGCGTACAGTGAGAAGGAACGCTTACGGCAAGCGGTATGGCTCTCTTTGCACCGGCGTCTTTGGCAAGTATCATCGCCTCCTCTACCGCTGCCTTCTCTCCTGCTATAACTGTTTGTTCCGGGCAGTTATAATTAGCCGGCGCTACATAGCCGGACTTTACGGCTAAACAGATATTGTCCACACCCTCTCTGTTAAGCCCCACGATGGCTGCCATTAGCCCCTGTCCCTCTGGCACAGCTTCTTGCATAAACCGGCCGCGCATTTCAGTGAGTTTAACTGCATCAGAAAGAGTCAGCACGCCTGCCGCAACAAGCGCCGAGTACTCGCCAAGACTATGCCCTGCCAGCACCTCCGGTTTTATTCCCTTTGACAGAAGCACGCTGTAGGCTGCAATGCTTGTTGTCAGAAGCGCAGGCTGTGTCCTGTAGGTTTTATTTAACTCATCCTTTGGGCCTCTAAAACATAACTGTGCCATATCATAATTAAGAGCGGTTGAGACCTCTTTGTAAACGGCTTTTGCCTCTTCAAATTTTTCAAATAAATCAAGCCCCATCCCCACGCCTTGAGACCCCTGACCGGGAAACACAACGGCTGCCTTTCTCATTAGCCTCTCTCCTCTTTTATCCGCTTAATCAGCATAGGTACGATTTCATACAGGTCGCCGACTATCCCATAGTTTGCAATGTTAAAAATCGGCGCTTCGGCGTTTTTATTTATAGCGATAATGATATCCGACGACTGCATCCCGACCATATGCTGCACAGCGCCCGATATGCCGCAGGCAATGTAAATCTTAGGGCAGACTGTCTTACCGGTTTGCCCAACCTGATGATTATATGGAATCCAACCCTCATCAACTGCTGCACGTGAGGCGCCCAGTGTGCCGTTTACCAATTCGGCAAGCTCTTTGAGCATCTCAAATCCTTTAGGATTGCCAAGCCCTCTGCCGCCTGAAACAATCACCTCAGCCTCTTGAATGTTAATGGAGCAAAAATCGGCATCCTTAGCAGTTTCAAGCACTTTGGTTCGGCATTTACCATTTGCAGGGATGTCAATATTAACAATCGTTCCGGTGTGACAGGTGCTGCAAGCGCACTTTTTCATGACCTTTGGCCGCACCGTGGCCATCTGGGGGCGGGTGTCAGGGCACATGATGGTTGCCATGATGTTTCCGCCAAAAGCGGGTCTTATAGCAAGCAGATTGCGGCCTCCATCCTCAATTTCTAACGATGTGCAGTCTGCAGTGAGTCCTGCGTGAAGACGCGCTGCAACACGCGGGAAAAAAGAGCGTCCTATTGCCGTAGCCCCAGTAAGCACAATTTCAGGTTTATGGTCTGTTATCACCTTTGAAACAATATCGGTGTATGGCTCATCGTTAAAACTTGTCAGTGCGCTGTCAGCGCATAGATATACCTTATCGGCTCCCCACTTTATAAGTTCATTCGCTTCAGATTCCTGAGCGCCAAGAAGTACGGCAAACAATTCAACCGATAACTTGTCGGCAAGACGGCGGCCGGCTGAAAGCAGCTCATACGCAACTTGAGAGACCTTTCCCTCACGCTGCTCGGCAAACACCATGACCCCTTTATACGCTGAGATGTCTTTAACCGAGTCTTTACTATCTTGCGCATCAGCGACTTCTTTTATAGCTCCCTCTGGACAGACACTGAGGCAAATCCGGCAAATCTGACAGTATTCGTTAACAAAAGCCTTGCCCTCTTGAAGCACGATTGCTTCATACGGACATGAGGCTATACAGGTCTCACAACTTGTGCATAAATCCTTATCTACCTTTATTTGCATACATACCCTCTCCAAATTAGTTCGAATTTATATTTTATATACATTTAACTGATTTCAGTACGTTCAGAAGGTCGGTAACCTGCTGCTCTGGTTTGCCTTCAAACACGATGCGTTCCTTTTTCATCTCAGGCGCAAAGATGTTTTTTACCTGAGTCGGGGAGCCGGAAAGCCCGAGGTCTTTTTCATTTAACTCAATATCGGCAGATGTAAGTTTCTTAATCTGAGCGCTTTTCGCTCGCATCTTTCCCTTAAGAGAGGCAAAGCGCGGCTGGTTAAGCTCCCTGACAACAGTAAAGAGCACAGGGACTGAGGTCTCAACGACATCGTAGCCGTCATCCATCATACGGCGCACCTCAACGCTGGTATCAGAGATTGAATTAATCTTGCTTACATAGGCTACATGCGGAATATCAAGAAATTCGGCAACGGCGGGGCCAACCTGAGCGGTGTCGCCGTCAATGGCCTGCTTGCCGCAAAAGATTAAATCAAATCCGAGTTTTTTTAGGGCGCCGGAAAGTGTGTAGGCTGTGGCCCACGTGTCAGAGCCTGCAAACGCTCTGTCGCTGAGCAGCACCGCCTCATCAGCTCCCATTGCAATGGATTCCCGAAGCGCAACCTCAGCCTGAGGAGGCCCCATAGTAAGCACCGTAACCGTTGCACTCATCATCTCTTTAATTGCAACCGCAGCCTCGATGGCGTGCAAATCGTAGGGGTTAATGATGCTTGGCACCCCGTCTCTCATAAGAGTATTGGTTTGAGGATTAATCTTTACCTCAGCCGTATCCGGCACCTGCTTAATACACACGACTATTTTCATAATGTTTTATCCTTCTATGTGTTATTTATTAAATATACCCTTTACGTAGAATTTTCTAATATGTTCGCAAGTATCGCCTGTAGTGATTTTTATGCATCTAACGGATATACACAAGATTCCTGTTCTGCCCGACGAATTCTTAAAGGCAAGGTCACTGAGTTTTTTTTCGCTGCAATACTTTCAGAAATCAGATAATTCATCATCTTTTACCTAATACAGTTTCAATATCGTTAACCGTCATAATTTTATTGCCGGTTCTCTCCTCAAGATCAGCTATCATTGAACCAGTTATCATTTTTACAAAATAGTACCATATAGGCATTTATTGAGTCAAGTACATTGTTCGGTATGTAATACCAACGTGAAAACACGCTATCCTCGGAGTTGGGGCGAATAATTAATTCGCCCTTATAACGCAATCGCCGCCGCTTTGCTTTCAAACCCGCTTCCGTTGGTCGTTAATCCTTCGGCAGTGGCGCACCCCTGTGTGCGCCCTGATAATGTTGGGATTTTACTATTGAGACTTAATTATAGAAATAAGACCTAATCCTTCGTATTCAGATACCGTCGAGGGGTTAGTTAAGTTTACAACTGACTTTATGTCTAGGTAATCAACTACCCTCCTTAGAACATTGGTCTTATCGAGATAAGTTCATGTTATAACATAATGCCTTTCTTTTCATTAAATGATAGTGCTATCAGGACAAAACATTAGACAAATAGGATTCTTTTGTCTAGTCTCAATCATCTGGTACAGGCCTATGGCAAAACCTTCTTGATAAAGTCTTCAGTGTCCTTCATAGCGTCTTTGACCATTGTTACTCTTGTAATTAAGCCCCTATAGTATCCCGCTATATGCAGGGCTTCATATAGGCTGTCAAAATCTTTTACGAGTTTGCCGTTATTGACTGACAGGTGCTTTTTTATGGCCGCCATGTACCCGTCAACAGACTTAGGCAATTCTTTACGGGTAAGACCCTTCTTTATCAGAGCTTCGTTAATGGCTTCAAGTATAGCAAGGTACGCCGTGCCAAACGCCTCTCGGACGGGCTTCTTGTCGAGGTAGATGTTATCTTCAATGACCGCAGTTTTTAACAGACCTTTGGCGTTTTCCATGTACCGGTATGCTTCACGTTCTGTATGCGTCTTAGACGGTTTCACTGTTCCCATGCTTAATTGTACGCTTTCCATGATGTCCGTGTCAACACGCTGAATCACCTCATTTCGCTAAACCAATCATCGCTCTCACCTATTTCATTCGTGAAAACTCTTTAATCAGGCTTTGGCAGATTACATTGCGTTGAATCTGGTTAGTGCCCTCATAGATTTGTAAAATCTTGGCGTCCCGCATCATTTTTTCAACCGGATAATCGCGCATATAGCCAGAGCCGCCCATAACCTGAAGCGCATTTGTTGTCACTTTCATTCCTATGTCTGTAGCAAAGGTCTTTGCCATAGCAGAGGGTTTTGTGATTTCTTTTGCGCCGCTGTCTATAAATCTTGCCACAGAATAAATCAGCGCCCTCGCCGCCTCTATCTCTATTGCCATATCGGCAATCATGTGCTGAATTGCCTGAAAACTTATTATCGGTTTTTCAAATTGAATCCGGGTTTTTGCAAATTTCACAGCCTCCTCAAAAGCTCCCTGAGCTACTCCCAATCCCTGCGCTCCAACTCCAATTCTTGACTGGTCAAGTGTTTTCATAGCTACAATAAAGCCCATCCCTTCTTTGCCAAGAATGTTTTCCTTAGGCACTCGGCAATTGTCAAACACAAGCTCACATGTTACAGATGCCCTGATACCCATCTTCTTTTCCTTCTTACCAAAGGTAAACCCGGGCATTCCCTTGTCAACAATGAATGCGGATGCGCCTCTTGCTCCTTTGGCTCTGTCTGTCATGGCTATTATCGTGTATATTTCGGCTTCGCTGCCATTAGTTATCCACTGCTTAGTGCCGTTTAATATGTAGTCATCGCCGTCTTTGACGGCGGTTGTTTGAATTCCTGCGGCATCAGATCCGGCATTGGCCTCGGTTAAACCAAATGCCACCAGTTTTTTACCTGCAGCAATATCAGGTAGATAATTATTCTTCTGCGCATCTGTGCCAAAAAGAAGAATTGGAAAAGTGCCCAGCGCATTAGCGGCATAACTTGTTGATACGCCAAGACATGCCCGGCTTAATTCCTCTACAGCTATGCAAAGCTCAACAGCACCTTTACCTAGCCCACCGTATTGCTCAGGCACAAACAAACCAAACAGGTCTGCCTGCGCTATTACTTTCATAATGTCTTTTGGGAATTCCTCTTTTTCATCCAACTCCGCACGCACAGGCACTACTCTCTCCTCTGCTATTTGCCGTGCCAAATCTCTTATCATCAGTTGCTCTTCTGTAAAAAAATAATCCATTTATCCCTCCAATATCGTTTTAATCAATCTGTAACCGCCTGGAGTCGCTGACTCCTACCCGCTTATATCAACGTCCTTTATAAGTAATGAGGGGCTTCCATATCGCCCATAGAATTTTATCTCAGAGGTGAAAGCCTCAATGTTTTTAAAAAACTCAAGTAAATTACCGCTCATCACGGCCTCTTTAACCGGATACGCCCGCACTCCGTTTTCTATCCAAATGCCGCTTACTCCTACGGAGAAATCTCCGGTTATACGGTTAGCCATGTGCACTCCCATAGCGTCCGTTATGTAAAGACCTGTTCCCATTCCTTTAAACATTTCGTCAAGGTTCTTATGCGTGTCCCCCGCAGGCTCGATGTAGAGATTTGAAGAGCCAACAAGTGGAAAACCTTTTATCCCACCTCTTGCCGCATTTCCCGTTGATTTTACGTTGTCTTTCCTTGCGGTGTAGAGATTATATAGGTAGCCGCTAAGAGTTCCCTCGTTAATTAGCACAGTCCGCTGAGACGGCACTCCCTCGCTGTCAAATGGGCGGCTCGCAGAGTTTTTGGGCATCGTGGCGTCATCTATGATATTGACATGTTTGGAGAAAATTGCCTGTGAAAGTTTACCACAAAGCATAGATTTCCCCTTTTGTACATTTTCAGAAGAAAGAGAAGATGCAATGAGACTTAAGAAATCCACCGCAACGGAGTTATCCAGCACAATGGAGGTCTTTAGAGATTTAAATGCTTTTGCGTGAAGGAGTTCAAGCGCTCTTATGGCGGCAGTTTTCCCGACATTTGCGGCAGTGTTGGTATCCGGCAGGTAGCGTCCTGTTTCATAGTGCCAACCCGATTGTGTGTCGCCGTTTTCCTCAGCCATAGCCATAACGGAAAAGCTGCAGTGTGTTGAACTGTATGAGCCGGAGAGTCCCTCCGTATTGGCTATTTGAATCTCTGAGACACTTACAGAGGCTGAGGCGTTTCTTACTCGCTTAATTTTTGGGCTTTCATTAAGAGCGGTTTTTTCAATATCCATAGCCATTGCTATCACACTGTCTTCTTTAACCGAGACGATGTTTTTGTCATATATGTCAACATCAGTGTAGTTTTGATGCGGAGAAAACACAATGTTTTCGTCTCTTTGGGTCCACTTTGCGGCTTCAAGAGCGTTATCAAGCACCTCAGGCCATTTTCCAAAATCCGTGGAATACGCAAGTCCCTGTCTGCCGTCTTTCAGTATGCGGATAGAAAACCCAGCGCTCTGGGCGCGTTCCAGATTTTCCACCTCACCGTCTTTAGCCTCTGCTTCAATGCTTGTTCCGGAGGCTGCAAACACCTCGCACTTTACACCGCCTTTGGCAGTCGCGGCATCAAGGATTTTGCTTATAAACTCAGAGTCCGGCACACTAATCCTCGTAGTATGTGGCAGCTGAGGTTTCAGATTCCCACACAGTAACAGAGAGCAGCCGCACATGTTCGGTTGATATTTTTTTTCTTAGCGTATCGTAAACCCACTTAGCTATGTTTTCAGAGGACGGGTTTATCTGAGTAAACGGAAAGATGTCATTTAAAAACGCATGGTCAAGTTGTGATGTTACGTCATTAGTGAGTTTTTTAATATCGTGAAAATCTATAGCGATATCAATTTCATTAAGCTTATCGGCCTGCACGACAACTTGAACGCGCCAGTTGTGGCCGTGGAGGGCCTCGCACTTGCCCTTATACCCGCGCAGCTGATGTGCCGCTGCAAAGGTGGACTCTACGGATAGTTCAAACATAGTCCCTCAGTGTTTTAAAATCCCTATGTAGGGAAGATTTCTATAGCTGTCGTTGTAATCAACACCATAGCCGATTACAAACTCATCTGGGATGACAAATCCCGTATATTCAACCGGAACATCAACAATACGCCTTTCTTTTTTGTCCAGTAGCACACATGTTTTAAGTGCTCTAGGTGATTTTTGCAGAATTCTTTCACGGATTTTGTTAAGCGATATCCCGGTATCTATGATGTCTTCGATAAGGAGGACGTTTTTACCCGCAATGTCCGCCCTGATATCGGAGTGAATTGTAACCTCACCGGATGTGCTGGTATCCACATAGCTTGAGGAAACAATGAAGTCAATTGAAAGCGGCGCTTTTATATGGCGAATCAAATCGGCAAAGAACATAAAGGCGCCTTTCAGTATTCCTATGGCTATGAAGTGTTCAGCTCCGAAGTCTTTGTTTATCTCTGCTGCAAGTTCTTTCACCTTGTGAGCGATCTGCTCTTCAGTTAAAAAAGGTTTTACTTTAGTCATTACCTCATCACCACCTTATGTTACTGTATTTGGACAATCTTTTCACGGTACTTACTTTGAGTAATCATGTTAACTGCTCGGTCAACGGCGGTAAAATCAAAAGACTCTAAGGTCAGATAAACCATGTAGTTGTCTTCATTTACAACCGGATATGAGCCGATTTTAACATCCGGGTTTTTAGATACAACATCATTGAAAAAAGGAGCCAGTTCCGATTCATACTCGTTGAAATACACTTTCTTTAACGCAATAGGATTTTCGTTGTAATAGGATACTATGACGTCAAATTTGTCTCTGAGAAAGTCAGGCAGCCCTGGGAGTATATAAATATTTTTAAACTTTATGAGAGGAAAACGGATGTCCTCATGTGAGATTACGTGGGCTCCCTCCGGAACCTCAGCCATCTTGCCTCTTTCTGGCGTCAATTTGCTGCCGTATCGGTTATAGAGGAAAGTGTGCAGGGTGTGTTCAGTTACCACTTGCACCCCAAAACCTTTAGCAATACCCTCGATAGTTACGTCATCATGAGTGGGGCCAAGTCCGCCTGATGTGAACACGACGTCATAGTCCGCAGCAAACTTTTTTACCTCCTCAGCAATAATTGGCACCTCATCGGGGATGACGCTGATACGCCTGACAATTATTCCCTTTGCCCTCAGTCCCTTAGCCATATAGTGGGCATTACACTCCTCCACCTTCCCGGAGAGCACCTCGTCCCCTATAATCACTATTCCGGCTGTCTTTGGCATCCGCTTATCACTTATCTCCCGTATAATCCACTATGGTTAAACAAAGGAACACCCAATTATACAACAACGACACAGTTATAATAAAGAACATTAATATTAAAAATCTACAAAAGAAATCAAGTATTCTCCCATAGTTCTCTATAGGATGGCTATTTAAGCGGAGAGGGGGGATTCGAACCCACGGTAGAGTCACCCCTACAACGATTATCAAGTTCTCTGAAACTTTTTGATAACTCCTTATAAAATAAAGATAAATTCGTCTTTTTCTTAGTCAACAAAACTTATAAACCCGCATTATCAGCGGGCTTTGGCATAGTCAACAGCCCAAATCCGCCCCTTTTTAATGCCTCTTTTTTCCTGTCCATGCTAATTTGTACCATTGTGTCGTTGATATTGTCGTGTGTTCCAACAATTCCTGGATAACTTACCGTTCCCAGTGGTCTTGCCACTGGGTTGTCTCATTTTATACAACGATTGACAAAAATACTCGCTTTCCAAATAAGGAGTGGTGATGTTATAGTATAAGTATAACGGGGCGACAAAATGAGAGTTACGGTGTTTGCCGTATTACCACCAAGCAACTACTTTTCTGTTTTGAATACTCCCACAATACGCTAACATGGTTAAAAGGAGTGTGCCGACAATGATACAATCTTTTGGGAGCAGCAAATCAAGCGAATTTTTTATACTGGACTTCTTACAGAAAATTCCACAGCAGGCATTAGATCCCTCAGCCGCAGAGAAGACACTATGTGAGGATATACGTACCTTTACAGACTCTCAGGCGTGTGCTATCGTGCTCCATAACGAAGCCGGTGAGATATCAACTGTGACTCTAACGCCATCAAACAAACAAGAATTACTAAACGGTACGCAACTGGAGAGAGTAATTCACTTATCATCACACACAGCCAGCGTAAAAATGTGGACTCAACCGGCGCACGAGGCGATATTTAGCGAGGTTAATATCTCTCCAGTTATTTTCAACATACTTTCAATGCCGCTGTTTTCAGGGTTGACGAGAATTGGAACACTATTGCTTATAAACATTGCAATTGATGCAGACACTGTGACTTTGGATCCATTGCTGCAAACAATGGATATGATAGGAAAAGTAATAGGGCTTGTTCTAAAAAATGCGTACTTCCATAAAGAGACACAAGAGCAATCAAATCTCTCTAAGTTTATGTCAGAGATAGTAATTATTTTAGCCTCAAGTACCTCGTCGTTAGCGGTATTACTCCAAAAAACCGTGGATGCTATAGTCAGCTATACGGCTGTGTATCTGGCTCGCATTTGGACTTTAGATGAGATGGAAAATATACTGGAACTGCAAGCCAGCTCGGGGCAGCACACACATGTTGACGACAGCCTGTCAAGAATTCAGGTTTGTAAAGATATAATATATCGTATTGCCAGTGAAGCCGTGCCCCATATCACCAACTCACCACAAACAGAGCCAGTATTTGGAGATAGTGAGTGGGTTAAACTGGATGGCATGAAGGCTTTTGCAGGATACCCATTATTAGTGGAAGGCAGAGTTGCAGGTGTTTTAGCCATATTCTCAAAAAATATTTTAACCCAATTCACTATTGACTCACTTGCCACCGTATCATATAGCATTGCCATATCGATTAAAAATAAACAGATTGAGAAATTGCGTATTCAGGCAAAGGAAGAAGCTGATAGAGTTAAAGAAGAGGCTTTATTAGCGAAGGACGTAGCTGATAAATTAAAGGAAGATGCCCTATTAGCGAAGAAAGAAGCTGATAGAGTTAAAGAAGAGGCTTTATTAGCGAAGGACGTAGCTGACAGATTAAAGGAAGATGCCCTATTAGCAAAAAAAGAAGCTGATAGAGTTAAAGAAGAGGCTTTATTAGCGAAGGATGTAGCTGATAGAGTTAAAGAAGAGGCCTTATTAGCAAAGAAAGAGGCTGATAGAGTTAAAGAAGAGGCTTTATTAGCAAAGAAAGAGGCTGATAGAGTTAAAGAAGAGGCTTTATTAGCAAAGCAAGAGGCTGAGAAGGCAAAAGCAGTGGCTGCTACAGCAATGGTTGAGGTAGAGAGGGCAAAGGAAGAAGCCTTGATTGCAAAAGGAGAGGCTGAGAAGGCAAGGAAAGAAGCTGATAGGGCAAACAAATCTAAAAGCGATTTCCTGTCAAATATGAGTCATGAAATCAGAACCCCGATGAATGCCATAATAGGGATGACTGATATTGTTCTGGAGAGATTAACGGATGAAAAACAAAAGGAGTATCTTACTATAGTGAAGGACTCCGCAAACTCGTTATTGTCTATAATTAACGGAATACTTGATATTATGAAAATTGAATCGGGTAAATTTGAGCTTGAAACCGTTGATTTCTACATCAAATCGGTGGTTATATCAGCGTTTGATATGTTTACAATTAATGCCCAAAGAAAAGGAATAATTCTTAACTATGATATATCCCCGGAAGTACCTGTAGTGTTAAAAGGAGATCCAAACAGACTTAGGCAGATACTAATCAATTTGATGGGTAATGCTTTGAAATTTACAGCTAAGGGTTCAATTGATGTTAGTCTGACTATTTTAGATGAAAAAGCACAAAATAAGACAGTGACTCTTCTTTTTTCAATAAAGGATACAGGGATAGGAATCGCAACCGATAGAAAAGAAGAAATATTTCAGAGATTCACTCAGGCAGACAGTTCCACAACCAGGGACTACGGTGGAACTGGACTTGGGCTGACCATAAATAAGGAGATTGTTAATCTTATGGGCGGCAGCATGTGGGTAGAAAGCGAGGTTGGCAAAGGAAGCACTTTTTACTTTACCGCCGTTATACAGAAAACTGATAAAGAATATATCGCTACCGTTGAAGAAGGAAATGTTCAAAATCTACATAAATTAGCAAGACCAAGTCGCAAATTCAGAATATTGGTTGCAGAAGATATAGAAGAAAATATTCTTTTATTAAATATTCGTCTCCAACAATATGGACACACAGTTCTTGTAGCCAGGAACGGTATGGAGGCAGTGGAGCGCTTCAAAGCAGATGCTGTTGATGTCATTCTTATGGACGTTCAAATGCCTGTGATGGATGGGTTAGAGGCTACACGTCAAATACGTCAACTTGAGTCCACCATTGGTGGGCGTATTACTATTATTGCCTTGACTGCCAGTGTTATGAGGGAGGAAAAGGCATCATATATAATGAAAGGAGTAGATGCTGTAGTAGAGAAACCAATTGAAATAGAGAACCTCTTGTCAACAATAGAGCATACTGTAAGAGCGGGTATTGGAGAGTTTAACACTGATATTATAGTTGAAAACGTTACAGAATCAGTAGGTATGCCGTTAATTGCCGGAGTGGATACTCAGAAAGGCATGAGTGTTTGGAAGGATGTTGAGGCGTATAAGAAAGCTTTAACAGGGTTTTCACGCAAGCACTGTGATGTGGCAGATAAGATATTGTCCTTAATTGAAGCTAATAACATTGAGGAGGCAAGGAGGATAGTACATTCTTTGGATGGGGTGTCAGGGAATTTATCAATGACGTATGTGTTTAAGGTTGCAAGAGAGTTGTCACGCTCACTAAAGGAGCAAAATCTTGATAGTGCAAAGGTGCAATTGGCTCAACTCAGAGATCTTTTAAGGACAGTCGTTGACTCCATAAACAGTATAGGGACACTGAAGGATGAGTTGCCTTATGAGAGCATTACAGAGTTGGATATTCCGGCAGTAAAAGGAATCATTCTCAGGTTGGTGGAATCATGCGAAAAGGACGACCCGGATGAAGCCGAAACAATCTTACTTGAATTACACGGGGTTATAAGTGGGGCGCAAGAAGAGTCAATAGGAAAGTATATAGAGGAGCTCGACTTTGACGGAGCAAAAGAGGAGACAATAAAATTAGCAGTATCTTTAGAAATAGACGTGGCGGCATAGAATGACTGAAATTAGAATGACCGTGCTTATAGTCGATGATGATGCCGTCAGCAGACAGCTTTTAAGAGAAATACTGAAAGATAGATATAATCTATCATTTGCTACCAGCGGTGTAGAGGCACTGAAGAAAGTACAGAATGTGAAGCCTGATCTAATTCTTCTTGATATACTCATGCCTGAAATGGATGGTTATGAGACATGTCATAAGTTGAAGAGTGATGTTGGAACATCTAATATCCCAGTTATTTTTATTAGCAGCTTATCAGATAGTGATGTTAAATTTATGGCCTTTAAATTTGGTGGAGTGGATTATATTTCTAAACCATTTAGTGGGCTTGAGGTAATAGCAAGAGTAGACAGTCATATAAAATTATATAATTTCCAACGGTTTTTGGAGGGAAGAGTAGAAGATGAAGTAGAAAGAAACAGATTAAAAGATCACCTTATCAATGAACAAGCCCGTCATATAGCAATGGGTGAACTGCTGGTTAATATTGCCCATCATTGGCGGCAGCCCTTAAACAGCATAGGTGTCTTAGTCCAGGATATGCAAGATGCCTATTTACATAAAGAATTGGATGGAAACTATTTTGACAAAAGTATTTTGACTATTATGACTGAGTTGATAAGATTATCAAACACCATAAATGGTTTTAGAAACTATTATGTAGCCAAGCAGGAACTAAAGGAATTTAATTTAGAAGATGTGGTAAACAGCACCATAGCGATTGTAGAGGGATATTTTAAAGTAAAAGGTTTTGTCATCAACAAGGAGTTTGAAAATAAATTGATTATAAGTTTTTATCCGAATGAGTTTGCTCAAGTCTTATTGAATCTATTGACAAATGTCCAGAATGTGTTTGAACAGAGGCATATTACTAACGGTATAGTTAACATAAGGGCATATAGAGATACTGATACCAACAAAATAGTAATAACCATCACAGACAATGGTGGTGGAGTGCATGAGGATAATATTCATAAGATATTTGACCCGTATTTTACTACAAAAGAGAAATCACAGGGGACGGGACTCGGTTTATATATAGCAAAGCTAATCATAGAACGGAGCATGAAAGGCACACTTTCTGTAAGAAACATTGATGGATGGGCTGAGTTTAGGATAGAGATATGATGCGATTAATGATTAGACGTGGAGGTATAAGATGACTGCAATGAAAATGACTGTGCTTATAGTTGATGACGATGCTGCCAGCAGGCAGCTTTTAAGACAAATACTGAAGGATATTTATAATCTATCGTTTGCTACTGATGGTATAAATGCACTGGCGAAAGTACAGAAAGTGAGACCTGATCTGATACTTCTTGATATTCTGATGCCTGAAATGGATGGATACGAAACGTGCCAAAGGCTAAAGGCTATTCCTGCGACAGCTGATATTCCAATTATATTTATCAGCACTTTATCGGATATTACCGAGAAAGTCAAAGCGTTTAAAGGCGGGGGAGTAGATTACATTTCCAAACCCTTTCAAAGTGAGGAGGTTTTAGCCAGAGTAGAAACACATTTAAAATTATATAATTTCCAACGGTTTTTAGAAAGAAGGGTAGAAGAGGAAGTTAACAATCGCAGAGTAGAGGAACAGATGCTCATCCAGCAATCTAAAATGGCGGCTATGGGGGAGATGATTAACGCTATATCTCATCAGTGGAAACAGCCGTTGAATTCCCTTGGCCTCATAGTGCAATGTGTTGAGGATGAGTTTGAATATGGAGAGGTAGATAAAAAGTATGTTAAAGACTTCGTTAAACAAACCATGGAATTGATTCTGTTTATGTCACAGACGATAGATGCTTTTCGAAACCTCCTGAAACCGTCCCGTATAAAATACACTTTTGATGTAACAGAGGCGGTTTACGAGCTTGTCAACCTTTTTTCTGATATGTTAAAAAAAGATGATATTTGTATACGGATTAATACTCCACAAACATGTTGTATATCTTCAATAGGTTATCCGAATGAACTAAAACAGGTTATCCTGAATCTGATAAACAACAGCCGTGACGCCATAAACTCAAGAAGAAAAAAGGGGATTATTACAGAAGACGGATTGATCACAATTGATATTAAAGAGGGAGAGAATAGGAAAGTTGTTGCCTCCATAAGCGACAATGGCGGTGGAATAGACCCGATGGTATTGGACAACCTCTTTAAACCATATGTAACAACGAAAGGAGATGAGGGGACAGGGATCGGTCTGTACATGTCAAAAGCAATTATAGAAGGAAAAATGGACGGGAAAATATCGGTTTCAAATATAGAGGGTGGAGCACAGTTTGTTATAGAACTGCCGCTTGCAAACGAGGGGGTATAACATGACAGACATAAAATGGAGTGTGTTAATAGTTGATGATGAGGCTAATAACAGACAAATAATGAGGCAGATATTGAAAGATACGTATAAACTATTCTTTGCCACAGATGGTTTGCGTGCTTTGGATAAAGCCGCAAAGGACAAGCCCGATCTAATTCTGTTAGACGTTATGATGCCTGGAATTGACGGATTTGAGACGTGCCTCCGCTTGAAAGCAAACATTGCAACAGCTCATATTCCGGTTATTTTTGTTACATCTTCGGTAGAGATAGAGAGTGAGTCTCGTGGATTTGATGTTGGCGGAATTGATTATATTTTTAAGCCTGTATCGCCATCTGTTGTACTACATAGAGTTGCGGCTCATTTAGAACTGTTTTATCAAAAACGGCTTTGTGAGGAGACTGTTATAAAGCGTACAAAGGAGTTATTGGAGAGCCAGCAAACATCTATATTTATGCTTGGAAAGGCAGGCCATTACAATGACACTGATACAGGGTCTCATATATGGCGCATGGCATCGTTTTCTGTAGAGATAGCAAAAGCATGTGGTTGGCATGTTGATGAGGTTGAGAAGATATCGTATGCGGCGGCAATGCACGACACAGGAAAAATTGGAGTTCCCGGTAGCATTTTGAGAAAACCAGCCAAACTTGATCCTGATGAATGGGCAATAATAATTACGCACACTACGATTGGGCATAATATATTGTCTGAAAGCGAGACACCTTTGTTTAAGATGTCGGCAGATATTGCACATTATCACCATGAAAAATGGAATGGCGCTGGGTACCCTAATGGTTTAAAAGAAAGAGAAATACCTGAAAGCGCTGCAATTGTGGCAATTGCAGACGTATTTGATGCACTCACTACGGTGCGGCCATACAAAGATGCATGGCCAGTGGATAAGGCATTTGAAGAGATAAGGGATGGTGCAGGAAGTCATTTTTCTCCACGCCTTATCGAGTGCTTTTTTGAGGCTGAGGCTGAAATCAGAAGACTTAAACATACATGGGATCAGAAAGAAAAACAGGATAGATAGTAACCTATTGAAAGTAGGGCACAATTAAAGGAGCTTTTATTTTGCAATAGTAACAATTTAATCGGACAACAGGTTAAAATAACTCCGTTATAAAGAAGCTGGTTATTCTGTTGTGGTGTAGACAGACTAACAACAGTCTGGTTGGAACCACAGCGGAAATAACCATAACCTTATGAAGGAGGGAATATGAATCTGCATACGCAGGAAAAAGTTATTAAGAACAAGTTAGGGATACTGAACCTTGCACAGGAACTTGGGAATGTGTCAAGGGCGTGTAAGGTATTTGGTTACAGCCGTGACAGCTACACAAAAGGGGTATGGGGTGTAACCCCATGACGACCAGTATGGAGAAGAAGGGCTTCAGGAGATATCAAGAAAAAAGCCTTTATTAAATAGTACCGTTAAAAATAGATTTCTCACTCCAGCACCTCTCATTTTCCATAATCGGGTGATTTATGTGTTCCCTACACCACGATTTATTAGTTATTACAGAGAGTGTTCAAAAAACTGTGTCATGAGCTTTGAATTATAATATAATAAAAGCTAACATGAGGGATGACACAATGAGTAAGAGAGAAACATTAGATTTAAAGGGATTCGATTTTTAATCATTTCAGCAGGAGGCAATTAAGCAGTTAAAATCGGGCAAGCCGTTAAGTGGAAAAGAAGGAGTAATAACCCTGTTAATAAAGCGAATTCTTGAAGCGGTGCTGGATGGAGAATTAGAAAATCATCTAAGTGAAGAAAGAGAATCCGGCGGCAAGAACCGGAAAAATGTGTCAACCACCAAGACAGTGAAAACGGATCAAATAGCGTTTGAACTGGAGACACCAAGAGATTGCAATAGCAGTTTTGAACCAGAGATAGTTAAAAAGAGGCAGACCTATCTTGGAGATGCTTTGGAGAACAAAATCATATCCCTATACGGTTTTGGGATGAGTTATAACGACATATCCAAACATATAGAAGAACTCTACGGAATAGATGTATCCCCAGCAAGTTTAAGTACAATAACCGACAAGATAATCCCAGTAGTAAAGGAGTGGCAAAGCAGACCGCTTGAGACATTATACCCATAGGGGTATCCCCTCTGGGGACGGCTGGATGCAATTCATTACAAAGTAAGGGAGGACGGCAGGGTATCTCAAAAGGCGGCCTATACACTTCTTGGCATAAATCAGCGAGGGTTAAAAGAAGCACTTGGCATCTATATATCCGAAAGCGAAGGGGCTAACTTCTGGCTTCAGGTGTTGACTGATTTATCCAACATGGGGGTAAAGGATATATTGATAGCAAGCGTGGATGGGCTTAAAGGTTTCCCTGAAGCTATAACGACTATTTTCCCTAAGACAGAGGTTCAACTTTGTGTAATCCACCAAATACGTAATTCCCTAAAATATATAGCCTCAAAAGACCAGAAGGCGTTTTTAAAGGATTTAAAGAAGGTTTATAAGGCAGCGAAAAAGACCTTGCCGAACATAAACTATCGGAGCTGGATTTAATCTGGGGCAAGAAATACCCGATTGTCATAAAATCATGGAAAATGAATTGGGACAATCTCTCCAACTATTTTAAGTATCCTCAAGAAATCCGAAGTCTTACCTATACGACAAACGCTATTGAGGGATTCTATCGCCAGATTCGCAAGGTTACCAAAGGGGCTTTTTCAAGTGAAACCGCCCTTTTAAAACTGCTTTATCTGGCAGTTCAAAATCTCCCCATAAGGGGATGCCCCTGCTCAGAAAAATTGAATCAACCCCTAAGAAACTGGAGCCAGACTATTTCTCAACTTGCTTTGAGGGTAGGCTAAAATTGGATATTACCGTTTAAGGTGATTTCAGGCTTGACACAGTTTATTGATTATAGCCTTAATTTTAGAAAAATATGTTTAATGCTATAGATTCTTATGAAAAAAGAGTAAAATAAAAAGAGCTTCCCTCACCCTCTACTGATTCTGCCCAAATGTTTCCTCCGTGACGCTCCACAATCTTTTTGCAGATAGATAACCCTATCCCAGTTCCTTCATAAACATTTCTTGCATGAAGACGCTCAAACATATAGAATATTCGCTCAAGATATTGGTTATCTATACCAATTCCGTTGTCACTTATGCAAAAAAGCCAGGCGGTTCGCCGTGGCAGAGTAAAGACTTCTTCTTTGTTACTGTCTTTAACACTGCAATGATGCGGTTTTGCCCATATACGAACCTCAGGGTCAATCATGTTTCCAAATTTTATCGCATTGCCAATAAGATTTAGAAGCAACTGGATCATTTGGGTTCTGTCACCACTAATATCAGGGAGAGTTTCACTATAAATGTTCACTTTCCTTTCATCTATGAGCGGCTCTAAATTAGAAAGAACTATTTTCAGTACTTTGTTCATGCTGACTGATTTAAATTGCTTACCTTGACTGGTTACTCGTGAAAACGATAAAAGATCAGTAATAAGGCTGCGCATTCTCTGTACACCGCCCAATATGTAGTCTATATATTTTTTGGAAGTATCGTCCATAGAGTCGGCATATTTTTTAGATAACAGTTGTGCATAGTTTGTGGTCATTCGAAGAGGTTCCAATAGATCATGTGAAGCTACATAAGCATACTGCTCCAGTTCCTGATTAGAGTGAAGCAGCTCGTTTGAGCGCTCTATCAGTTCCTGTTCAGCTCGCTTACGCTCAGTTACGTCCCTCCCTATAGAAATAAAACTGATTATTATGTTCTGCTCATTTGTTATCGGTGTGATTGTCTTGTCTTCATAAAAGACAGTTCCATCCTTTTTCTTGTTGATAAAAGCGTGTTGAAAAACACGACCGCTTAGAATGGTATTCCACATGGCTTCATAAAATTCTCTATCATATTTGCCTGACTTCAAAATTGAAGGATTACAGCCAATGATCTCGGATTTACTAAAACCAGTAATAGTTTCAAATGCAGGGTTAACATACTCTATTGTACCCTTGAAGTTAGTTATTACTATCATATCGGCAGATTGCTCCACAGCCGCTGATAGTTTCTTCAATTCATCACGACTCTCAAGCATATCTTCTAACATTAAGTTATACGGTCTCACTAAACCCATCTCTATGATAACTTTCAGGATTAAAAAAGACGCTGCTATTTTGAAAAAATGCGCTGACACATGGAAAATATTGTAAATAAATGTGTTAGTAGTAAAAGATAATTCAGGAAATATCGTAATCAGAAAGGATATGTATAATAACCTATATACATATAGCGTAAAAGAGTTTCTACTTTTCATTAGCATAAACACTGCTGTAATTAACAGTAAGGTTACGGCAAATTCACTGATTACTCTAAAAGTTGTTACTCCCACTCCTTCTATATAACAATCCGGGAATATTTGCCACTTAAAGATGGACAACAAACACAACGACACGACTGTGCTATACAGTATAAATAAGTATTTTCTATTAAACTCTCTGTTCATAAAAAACACTGCACCAAAAAAGGACAGTATCTGAACATATCTGGCACAAAGCCATAGTTGTGCCGAGAGGTTTTCTCCGTGAGCCGGAAATATGTTAATGCCTTCATGAGCCAGTGTGTGAAATATATCTACAAAACCGACAAAGAAATATGATATTCCAATAAGAAGAAAGAAATGATCCTTAAGCAGGTGTCTTGAGTGCCATGTAAATATAAAAATGCTAAACGCAATAACTATGGTAAATAACTCGGTGAGGCTGTGAAACACTATATAACTATAGAGATTACAGATATACAATCCGCAAAAAAGTAATACCCAAAACAACAATGTTTTAAAGTAATACAGACTTCTATTCAGCACTAAGACCCCTCGCCTTAAGAATATATAGAATCTGTGTCATAAAGCGTAAAACAAAAAGACGTTCCTTCGTTTTGTCCTGACTCTACCCATATACGTCCGCCGTGTCTTTCCACTACCTTTTTGCATATTGCAAGCCCTATCCCTGTTCCCTCATACTCTCCACGGCCATGTAGTCTGTGAAACATCAGAAATATTCTTTCGTAGTTCTCAGGCTTAATCCCGATTCCGTTATCTGTAACCGTAAACTGCCACACTTTTCGCTCGCCTGTGGTAAAGCCTCGTATCGGCTCACACGTAGTCTTCTTTGCCGATACATGTATACTTGGCTGCTCTTGCCCTCTGAACTTGATTGCATTTCCTATGAGATTTTGAAAAAGCTGTATCATCTGGCTCTCATCTGCCAGGACAACGGGTAACGAGTCATAGGTTATACGGCTTTGTGTTTCCTCTATAAGTCTCTGGAGATTTAATAACGCTGACTTAAGAGCTTCTGATAAATCGACCGGTTCAGTTATTTTCTTCTGATTTATTCCAACACGAGAATAAACTAAGAGGTCGTTTATTAATCTTTGCATCCTGTGTGTGCCGTCAACTATGTAATATATAAACTTGTCTGCTTTTTCGTCCAATGCGCCCTGATAGCGATTTTGTAAAAGCTCTGCAAAACTTTTAACTTTTCTAAGCGGCTCCTGAAGATCATGCGATGCGATGTATGCAAAATTCTCCAACTCTCCATTAGAACGGGTAAGCTCAATAGTCTGTTGTTTTAAAACCCCCTCCATTGTTTTGCGAAACTCTACCTCAGCCTCAAGTCGAAAGTTAAGCGCTTTTAGCTCGGATGTCCGCACCTGTACCATCTCTATAAGATGGTCACGGTAAGATTTCAATTCATCCTCTGCTATTTTTCGCAGTGTTACATCCCTGAAAAAACCAGCTATTATCACTCTCTCTCCAAGCTGTATTACATTTGCCCTTATATCTACTGGAATCTCCACACCGTCTTTGTTTACAACCAGCAGGTATTCCAAAGAGGCCTTGCCTTTTAAAATACTCTCTCTGAAAATTTCCTCATACTTCTGTGCCTCTCTTTGAGGATGAAGCTCTCTTTGGTGCATACCGATAATCCTTTCCCGAGGTAACCCAAGCATTTTCTCTGCCATATTATTAGCCTCAATGATTATTCCGTTTGAGGCGTCAGCTATGAAAACGGCATCGTCAGTGGTTTCAATTATCCTCTTATATTTTTCCTCCGACTGGCTAAGCATATCAGCCATTTGTTTAAGCTCTTGTTTTTGTCTGTTAAGCTCTATAAAAACACTGACTTTGCTTATCAAAATTTCAGGCTCTACAGGCTTATATAAAAAATCCACTGCTCCTGCTCTGTATCCTCTAAAGGTATGCTTTTTGTCCTCATTTGCCGCCGTTATGAAAATAATAGGGATATTCCGAGTTTGTTTATTGCCCTTCATAAGTGCCGCTACTTCATAACCATCCATCTCAGGCATCATTACATCTAAAAGGACCACGGCTATATCATGCTGCAAAAGCATAGAAAGCGCATCACGGCCTGAGGTAGCCTTTATAATTTCAATATCAAGATCCTCAAGCAGTGTTTCTAAAACAACAAGGTTCGCAGGATGATCATCAACTATGAGAATCTTTTGTTTAGACCCTCCGTTATTATAATTATTTCCTCGCATAGAACGTACCTTTAATAGAAACAACCCTCGCAATAGACTTATTTATGCTTTAATGATATTACCATTTCTTACTATATGTCAACATTGTAAGTTTTATTATTGACATATCTGCCTTTATGTGTTAATCTACTTGCGGAGATATAGGAATAAATGAATACAAAGCAGATTGAAGTACTGTTGGTAGAGGATGACCCGGGCGATATTGACCTTATGGTTGAGGGATTGCAGGGATCAAAAGTGCTTGTAAATCTCGGCATTGTGGGCGATGGCGAAGAGGCCATGTTATACCTAAGAAAGGTTGGTAAATATGCTAAGAATCCAACTCCTGACTTAATCCTTTTAGATCTTAATCTGCCCAAAAAAGACGGCAGAGACGTCCTCAGAGAAATCAAAACTGACGATAATCTTAAACATATACCTGTCATAGTGATTACAACAAGCGATGCTGAGCAGGATATTGTAAAGTCATACAATCTTGGTGCTAATTCTTACGTTACTAAACCGGTAGGATTTGAGGAGTTTATAAAAGTTGTAAACACTATAGAGGAGTTCTGGTTTACAATTGTGAAACTTCCTCCTAAGTAGATTAAGATGGTAAATATTTATAAATCAGGAGCAGAGTAACTGAATGAATGACCAAAAAGAGATAAAACTTCTTATTGTTGAAGATGATCCAGGTGAAATCACCCTTATAGAAGAACTTATCAGTGGTGAGGGAAACATAAAGCTCACAATTGATAAGGCGAACTCTTTGTCCTCGGCTCTGGCACGGCTGCCTCAGGGCAATATTGATATTGTAATCTTAGACCTCATACTGCCTGACAGCATGGGAATGGATACGTTTAATGCCATTTATTATTTGATACCTGAAATCCCGATAGTTGTACTTTCCGGTATGGATAACGACAATCTTGCAATTCAAGCAGTGTCCAAAGGCGCGCAGGATTATCTGTTAAAGGGTACCTTTAACGGCAATCTGCTTTTACGGTCTTTGTTGTATGCGATAGAAAGAAACAGACTGAAGTTGGAGTTAGCCTTAGAGCGTTATGAAAACAGTCTTCGTCAGGAAATGCTTTCTTTGGGGCGTCTCTCTGGCGACCCGCAAGCTTCTATTACATCTCAAATGCTTGGCAAGTCATCTTTGCGAGAAGGAAACAAGCAGATTTTTAACTCTTTTGTTAAAACATACTCTGAAATTACTGATAATGCAGTGCAGCATAGAATATATAAGACAGAAAACAGCATTCAGGAGCCGCTGCTTATGCTGGCTGAGCAGCTTGGTTTTCTAAAATCAGGGCCAAGAGATGTGGTTGAGATTCATTCCGAGGCGTTAAAGCAGAAGTTGGAGGGAATGAACACGGCAAAGGCTCAGTTGTATATGGAGGAGTGCCGTTTTATTCTTTTAGAGCTGATGGGAGATTTAGTCTCTTATTACCGTAATTATTTTATTTCTTTCAGAAAAAACATTGACACATAGAAAACAATATTAATAAGTAATGTTGAAAAATATAAACGGAGGACAGTTTTATGGGTAATTTTGTGTTGAAGCTCTACATAACCGGTAAGACGCCTAAATCGGAACGAGCGATTGCTAACTTAAAGAGTTTATGTGAAGAGGAGCTTCAGAACCAGTATGAGATGATTATAATAGATGTTCTGGAAAGACCTCAATTGGCAGAGGATGAGAAAATTCTTGCTACTCCTACTTTAATAAAAGCGCTGCCTCCGCCTCTGAGGCGTATCATAGGAGACCTTTCAGATACAGAAAAAGTGCTCTTAGGGCTTGATTTACAGCCATACGAAAAAAATGGGAAAAAATGAGGGAGATTACACAATGGCTATGACAACAGCAGGTGCTGAGATAATAAAAATTGAATCACATATACCAGGTTTTGATTGGATAGCAAAAGGCGGATTTCCAAGGAACCGCTCAACACTTCTTTCAGGTACGGCAGGGAGCGCTAAAACCGTGTTTGTCACGCAGTTTTTGGTAGAAGGGATAAAGATTAATGGAGAAAAAGGAGTTTTCGTTACATTTGAGGAATCACCTGAGGAAATAAGAAGAAATATGAAGAGCTTCGGCTGGGATATAACGCAGTACGAGGCCGAGGGGAAGTGGGCATTTGTAGATGCCTCCCCACAGCCTGAAACCGAAATGGTTGAGGCCGGTGTATATGATATGGGAGGGCTTTTAGCCCGTATAGAGTATGCAATTAAGAAAATTGGCGCCTCTCGGGTTTCTTTGGATTCACTGGGTGCATTCTTTAGCCAGTTTTCAGACAGAGCTACTGTGCGCAGGGAGATTTTCCGCATTATATACGCCCTAAGAAAAATGAATGTAACAAGCATTATAACTGCTGAGCGTACCGAGGAGCAAGGCATAATTGCCCGTTTTGGAGTTGAGGAGTTTGTTGCAGATAACGTAGTTATCCTTAGAAACACTTTGGAGTCGGAAAAGAGACGACGCACTATAGAGATACTGAAGTTTCGTGGAACAGACCATCAAAAGGGGGAATTTCCTTTTACGATAATTCCAGGCGAGGGCATGATTATCATTCCGCTTTCTGCAATAGAACTTAAGCAAAAGTCATCAGACATAAGAATCACTTCAGGATGCCCTGAGCTTGACAACATGTGCGCAGGTGGTTTCTACAGGGATTCTATAATTTTAGTTTCAGGTGCTACAGGAACCGGTAAGACCCTGATGGTAACTCATTTTATGGCAGGTGGAGCTAACAATAATGAGAGATGCCTGATTTTTGCCTTTGAAGAAAGTAGAGAACAACTCTTTAGAAATGGTAAAGGTTGGGGAGTTAACTACGAACAGATGGAAAAAGAGGGAAGTCTTAAGGTGATTTGCGAATACCCTGAGACATCATCACTTGAGGACCATCTGATAAGAATGAAAAAAGTCATTGAAAGCTACAAGCCTAACCGTATCGCTGTTGACAGCTTGTCAGCTCTTGAAAGGGTATCCAGTTTACGCAGCTTCAGAGAGTTTGTAATAAGCTTAACGTCATTTATAAAACATCAGGAGGTGGCAGGACTTTTCACATCAACAACGCCTACTCTTTTAGGCGGCACATCTATTACAGAAACCCACATTTCAACTATCACTGATTCAATTATCCTTCTGCGGTATGTTGAACTCTTTGGAGAGACCAGACGCGGCGTCACTGTTTTAAAAATGCGAGGCTCTACCCACGATAAAGAAATTCGTGAGTTTCAGATAGACAGCAAAGGAATGCACATTGGGAATCCCTTTAGAAATGTGGTGGGAATACTCACAGGTAACCCGATGCAGATTTCATCCTCTGAGGTTAACAGAACCGCCGAATTATTTAAAGACAGTTGATTGCCCCAGTCTGTGATGTCACAAGAGCATATAACACGGGTATTATTGGTTGAGGATGACGAAGAGGATATCTATTACCTGAAAGAAATTCTCTCAGAGACCGATACTACCTTGTTTGAGCTTTGTTTTGCAAAAAGCCTTAAAGCCGCTATTGATGCCTTACAAGAAGATAGCTTTGACGTCATATTACTTGATTTGTTTTTGTCTGACAGCGAAGGGATAGATACATTTAAACTACTTCGTCTAAATGCCAAAAAGAAACCTATAATAATACTCTCAGCGCTGGACGATGAAAACCTTGCCATTAGAGCTATCAAAGAAGGTGCTCAGGACTATATTTTTAAGTGGAAAGTTAACGGCGAGGTTTTGGTGCGTACAATTAAATACTCCATAGAGCGTAACAGGCTGCTTGTTGAAATAGAACAAGCGGCGGAGAACAGGTTTTTTAAAATAATTGAGAAAAATGCTGACGCTATAGTAATCGTTGATAGGAGCGGGTTCATTCTATTTGTTAATCCGGCTCTTGAGGAGATGTTTGAACGAGCATGCGAGGATCTTATCGGTGAACTGTTTGGATTTCCAATGGTGGCCGGTGAAACTGTAGAGATTGATATTGTAAATAGGGCAGGAACCATGAAAATAGCAGAGATGAGAATGGTAGAATTCCCTTGGGAAGGTGAGACTGTTTATCTTGCCTCACTTCGTGATGTAACAGAGAGAAAAAAGACAGAACAGTTGCTATTCCAATCTGAAAAAATGGTTTCTATCGGACGCCTTGCCTCAGGCGTAGCACACGAGATAAACAATCCCTTAAGTAATGTCTTACTGATTACCCACACTCTGAAAAACAGACTCCAAAGTTCAAACACTGACGACTATATAGTAAAAAAACTTGACTTGCTCAAAAAAAACATTGAAAGAGCTACAGCGATAACAAAAGAACTGCTAACTTTTTCAAGGCAAAGTCCCACAAATATGATTTACGCAGACATTAACGATATAATTGAAAGCTCACTTACTTTAGTTTCTTCAAAACTAAAGGGAATAGAAATCACTAAAAAACTGTCAGATGTTCCTGGCATAAGATGTGATTATATGAGGCTTGAGCAGGTGTTTATTAATATTTTTAACAACGCAGCAGAGGCAATGACCTATGGAGGACAGCTTAATATAACAACCAAACAATCAGATGGATTTGTAGAAGTAATGGTAACCGATACCGGAATTGGCATTTCAGATGAGCACATGAAAAATATTTTTGACCCGTTTTATACGACTAAAGAAAGTGGGACGTCAATAGGCATGGGACTTTATATTTGCTACAGTATTGTTAGAGAACACGATGGGAGCATAGTAATTACTTCTCCTAAAAATACAGGAGTCGTTGTAACAATTAAGTTTCCACAGGCAGAGGTACATGAATAGGATACTGGTAGTTGATGACGACGCTGATTTACGGGAAAATCTTCAGGAAGCGTTGGAGGTTGCCGGTTTTAAAGCAAAAACTTCAAGTTCAGCCTCAGAAGCTTTGGATGCAGGTTATATAGAAAACTTTGACATAGTACTGATGGACTTAATCATGCCTGGAATTAAGGGTTTAGATGCCATCTTAGAATTTAAGAAACAAAATCCGAAAGTAAAAATAATCGTAATAACTGCATTTGCAACTATAGATAGTGCCATAGAGGCAATAAAAAAGGGGGCAGATGAATTTATCTCAAAGCCGTTTGACGTAGAGGAACTGCTTGTTATCATTCGAAGGGTAATTGAAGAGGCTGGATTTGAAGAGCATCTTTCTAACAAACCTGATCTTGACAACATCATGGGTACACTTTCAAATCCGCTTAGAAGAAAAATTATTAAATTTTTAGGCATTAACAAAAAAGCGCGGTTTTCCGATATACTTAAATATCTTGACGTAGAGGATAATGCCAAGGCTGCCTTTCATCTGAAGAATCTAAAAGAACTCAATATTATCATTCAAGGTACTGATAAACTTTACAAATTAACGAGAGACGGTGAGAGAGTTTTAAAGACTTTACAGGTATCAGAAAAGTTGCTGATAGATTAGTTTGCGTTTGTCAAGTAAATAGTTCTTAACCCCCTTCTGTATTTCGCATGTATAATTTTACTTTATTTTGTCTTTTTCGAGGGGTATAATCATAAGTGACAGAAAAGGGTTTTAGGCTTAATGGAAGATAATACCGATAAAATAAAAGTGTTGCTTATTGAAGACGACACAAGCGATGCAGATTACATAAGTGAGCTGCTGTCTGAGATTACTTGCATCAACTTTATCATAGAAAATGTGCAAAGCCTTACAGAGGCGAAAAAATATCTTTCCCTTGCCTTTGACACGAATGTGATATTGCTGGATCTTAACCTTCCTGGCTCTTACGGTTTCGATACGTTCTTACATTTAAAAAAGCTGACGCCTAATATCCCCATATTGATTTTGACAGGACTGGAGGATGAGGAGTTAGCCAATCGGGCAGTACTTGAGGGAGCCATGAATTATCTTGTTAAAAGTGAACTTAAAAGCAGAGCATTGGCACGCTCCATATACCATGCCGTAGAGCATCATAAACTTACTCAAAGGATAAAGCAATCGAATGAACTTCGTTTTTATCAAATAATTAAACAAAATGCTGATGGCATTTTAATAATTGATATGGATGGGCGTGTGCGATTTGTAAATCCTGCTGCTGAGAAATTATTCGGTAAAAAATCAGATGAGCTGGTAGGTGAGTATTTTGGTTTTCCAGTTGTATCGTCAAATAAGACTGAGATAGAGATTTTGCATAAAAACGGAAGATCTGCCTCGATAGAAATGAAAGTTGTTGAAATGGAGTGGGAGGATGAGATTGTACTTTTAGCTTCTTTACGTGATATTACACAGCGGAAGCGGCTCTTGGCAAAAATAAGCGATTTAAATAAGAATTTAGAGCAAAAAGTTATAGAGGAGGTAGAAAAGCGCAGGATACAGGAGAATTTATTAATTCAAAAATCCAAAATGGCCACAATGGGTGAGATGATAAACTCTATAGCACACCAGTGGAAGCAGCCGCTTCACTCTCTAAGTCTTATCATTCAGGATATCAAGGAGGCCTATATATTTAAGCAAATGGATGAAAAATATATTGATGACACTATAGACTCAGCCATGAAGCAAATTATCTTTATGTCTGATACAGTAACCGATTTCAGGGATTTCTTTAAACCGACAAAAGTAAAAGTACAAATAGATATAAACATAGTGATCAATTCAGTGTTAGCCATAGTAGCCTCGGAGCTGATGCATTTAAAAATTACAATTAATCATAAATGTAAATGTATGATTCATGATCTATCATCAGAGAATTGTACATCTATAAAAACATGTGCATATAACCTTCTAAATGTACTCGTCTATCCCAATGAAATAAAGCAGGTGCTGTTAAATATTATAGTAAACGCTAAGGACGCAATAACATCGGCAAGATTAAAAGGGATGCTTAAAGATAACGAAAATGGAGTGATTCAGATAACTTCATTAAATGACAAAGAAGGCATTAAGGTAATAATAGAAGATAATGCAGGAGGCATTCCAGAGAGCCTCCTTAATAAAATATTTGAGCCCTATTTTAGTACTAAAGGAGACGAGGGGACGGGAATTGGCCTATATATGTCAAAAATTATAATAGAACATAATATGGGCGGCAAACTCTACGTAAATAATACGGATAAAGGGGCAGCATTTACAATAGAGATTCCTAACGAAAGTGTATAAATAAAGCTGGTGAGTTATATTAGTTTGACATACGGGATATTTCAGGACAATGGAACCTATAATAAAACAAGAACTTGAATTGCAATCAAGAGTGGCAAGAGTTACAGAAAAGAGAAAAGATATTGAAGATCAATTATCTCTAAGTGAGCAGGGATTCAGGGTTATTTTTGAGCAATCACCGATAGGTATTGCACTTATTGAGTATAAAACCAGAAAATGTATTCAGGTCAATCAGATGTTTTGCAATATTATCGGTTACTCTTTTGAGGAACTCCCAGAGCATACGTTTGAAGATATTATGCAGCCATATGATTTAGAGCAGCAAATTGATAGAATAGACCGATTGTTTAACAGTGAACACCGTATTTTGCATATGGAAAAACTATATGTTCGTAAGGATTCTAAAACGGTATGGCTGAACATTGTCTGTGTTCCGATGTTTGTAGAAACAGAGCAAACCCTTTATACTTTTATCTTAGTTGACGATATTACCGAACGTAAACAGATTGAGGAGGAGGTAAGAAATTTAAATAACAACCTTAAGGAAATGGTAAATGCGGAAATAGAAAAAAGACGAGCACAAGAACAGATGTTAATCCAACAATCTAAGATGGCCTCTATGGGTGAAATGATTGGGTTAATTGCTCACCAATGGAAACAGCCAATAAATGCTGTGGGAATAAAAATACAGGACTTAAAAGATGCATATACCTATGGTGAAGTTGATGATAAATATATTGATGATGCTGTAGGTTCTACGATGAATCTAATTAACTTTATGGCAAAAACTATAGATGATTTCAGAAATTTCTTTATACCTACAAGGAATAAACTATTGTTCGATGTAAATTCGGCCATAAATGAACTAATGTCAATGTTCGGAAGTATCTTTAGAAAGAGCAATATACATGTTTCTGTAAATGTTGAACAAGATGCACTTCTGATCGTCTTAGGATATCCTAACGAGTTTAAACAGGTTGTTCTCAACATTTTGAATAACTCTAAAGATGCAATAGTCTCAAAAAAGAAAATAAGTTTTCGTATTAGAGGATGTATAAATGTTAATATTGGTAACAACGAAGACAAGTCAAAAATTATTACCACTATATCAGATAACGGCGGTGGAATTCCGGATGATGTAATAGGACAAATATTTGAGCCATACTTTACAACAAAAGAAAAGGAAGGCACAGGGATAGGGCTCTACATGTCCAAAACAATAATAGAAACAAATATGGGCGGTAGTTTGACAGTAAGAAATATTGAAGGGGGTGCAGAGTTTTCAATAATTCTCAATGCCCAATGCAGTAATGAAGAGGATATAATGTGACAAAGAGGGATATCACTAATAGGACAACAAATATTTTACTAATTATTTCTATATTAGTCACAATCGCTTTTCCTGCGTACAATCTTGTTTTTTTATACCCATCCTTTGACGAATTACTTATAAAAAATACTGAAGATGAGGCAGTAAGGACAGCCCGTTTTTTATCTTCATCAGTTTTTTTGAATAATGAGAAAATTAATAAAAATGACATATCTCAGGAGTTTATTAAGAACCTGGAGAATATGCAATCAGATTTTGAAATTATAGAACTCAAAATTTATGCACCTGATGGTGAGGTGTTGTATTGCTCAGATACTGAGGATATAGGAGAGGTAAACCAACATACATACTTCCACCAAATTGTAGCCAAAGGGCATAAATATACGAAACTTGTACCTAAAATGAGTAAGTCATCAGAAAATAAAACACTAAATTCAGATGTTGTTGAGACATACATCCCAATTATGAGGGATGGCAAGTTCGCTGGAGCATTTGAGATTTATTATGATGTAACACTTAAGAAGGAATTGCTCACAGACTTGGTGTCCCGTTCATCCATCATGGTTATCATCTTATCCATCATATTTATGGCAATGTCACTGTTTATATATTTAAGAAATAGAAAAGAATATAGTATTTCTAATACGTTGGATAACTATTTAGAACAACATAAGTATATGTCAATCTACCTGTTTGTTATCACAATGGCTACTGTATTTATTTCTGAATTTTTCATCATGGTGATGCTTGACAGAATAAAGAAGAATTTAAGTATATCCTCAGAACTGTTACTTAATTTTATGGATAGCCTTATTTTAGTATTTGTGCTTTACCCGATAATGTACTTCTTTGTATTTAAACCCTTATTGATACAAATAACAGAACGTAAACAAATGGCAGAATTTTTAAGAGTTGCCGAAAAAGAATGGGATACAATTTTTAATTCTATATCAGATATGATATCAGTGCATGGCGTAGATTTTTCCATAAAGCGAGTTAATAATGCTTTTTTAAATTTTTATGGTGTAACGCATAAAGATGTAATAGGTAAAAAGTGCTATGAGATTGTTCACGACTCAACACACCCTTTTAATGACTGTCCCCATTTGCGGTGCATTCAATCAAAAATACCGGAAGTGCAGGAGATATTAGATGAAAATATATCTGTACCCGTCCTTGAAAGTGTTTCACCAGTTTTTGATGAGCAAGGCAACTTAACAAGTTCCGTCCACATTGCCAAAGATATAACGCACATTAAAAAAGTGGAGATGGAATTAAAAGAAAAGGCAATACAACTTCAACACTTAAACGAAAATCTACAAGTTTTGGTTAGTGAAGAGATAGAAAAACACAGACAGAAGGAACAGATGCAGTTCGGGCAGCAGGGCTTTCCGATGCGGGTATATAGCACTCTCAGGTAGTCGTAGATTTCTGTTAAAGTGCCGACAGTTGAGCGCGGACTTCGTGTGATGGTTTTTTGTTCGATTGCAATGGAGGAGAAAGTCCCTCTATGGAATCAAGATCAGGCTTTTGCATCTCACCCAAAAATTGTCTGGCATAGATGGAAAGACTCTCCACGTAGCGTCTCTGTCCCTCAGCGAAAATCGTATCTATTGCAAGTGGATTTTCCTGAACCGGAGGGACCCCGTTACTACGATAAATGAGTTTCTTGGCAAGTCCAGATTGAGGTTTTTAAGATTATGCTCTCTTGCTCCTCGTATTGTGATATATCTCTGTGCAGTTTCCATCTTTTAGTATCAGCAGATAATATAACTGATTTTAGATATTACATGCAAAAGCATTATCGTTTGAGGCATGGTGAGCTTGTTCTTATAAAAATAAATCGACTGTTTTGGGTAATAAAAAATCTTGACAAAAAAAACAATCTGTGTGATAATAGGCATCGCAATGCTGCTTAAGCGGGCGGATAGCTCAGTTGGTAGAGCACAGCCCTTACAAGGCTGGGGTCACAGGTTCGAGCCCTGTTCCGCCTACCATAGTTTACTGTGGTATTCAAACAACGTCTAATGCAGCGGGGTGGTAGTTCAGTTGGTTAGAACGCCGGCCTGTCACGCCGGAGGTCGCGGGTTCGAGCCCCGTCCACCCCGCCATATAAAATCCTTACAAATCAATGACTTAGCTCACACACACCCCTAAAACACCGTGGACCAACTGTGGACCGTTTAATGGGAGGATTTGGAGGGAGCAGCCCAATATCAGGCTAAAGTCGTATAGCTGTAAACTGTAAATAATCGTTCAATTTTGACCCATCAAAGCCAGTTGTAGTTCATAATCTTTTCAATCCTCTATACATTTAAAGAATTTTTATTTACCCCGCAAAGTGGGCATCTCCAGTCATCCGGTAAATTCTCAAATTTTGTGCCCGGTGGTATCTTCCTTTCTTGTCTGTCACGGGTCGTTGGGTTGTATATGTAACCACAAGTTGGTGCTTGACACTGCAACATAGTCTTTACCTCCTAATTATTAAACAAAAACGGGATGAATTAAATCATCTTATAATACACTCAAAGGGAGATGTTAAATAGACATTTGATCCTACATTAATATCAACTACCAATATTTTAACCATGCTTCCCTCTATCATAGAAATAAGCTTGCTCTCAAAGTCTATAATGGATCCCAAATATGAGACAATCAGTTAAGATAGAGCTGGTTGTAATGAATGGGAGGATAAAATGAAAAACAGACGGAAGTTTGGCAAAGAGTACAAAGCAAAAGTAGCAATAGAAGCGCTCAAGGTCAGAGGACAGCCAATGAGATAGCGCAGGAATTTGATATTCATGTGAACCAGGTGAATGAATGGAAAAAGCATTTAGTAGAAGGGGCGTCAACGTTATTTAATGGTTAGTTGCATTACAGAAATACTCAGGCGGCATACTGAATCAGATGCGAGAGCAATTATATAGTCAGAATAGGGAAGTACCAAATAGAGAGTGGACTGGCTAAAAAAAAGAGTCCTGCTATATCGTGAGGGCTAACGGCTAAAATGAGTAATAAGAGCGATGATAGACGCCAGCAAATAACAAGGGTATTCGTCAGCAGTGTAGACCTGCTTAAAAGCCTTCCACGACATCATGTTATTATAGTCAGGCAGAACCAGACGAGGAAGAATTGGAAGGTGATGAGGGCAATAGATAGCAGTACACAATACATCCATGGTATGTGAAGCCGCACAATGGATATGCACATGCCTGTAATCCGAGCATGGATATAAAGCTAAATCAGCAAGTGCGAGGTAAAGCGATTGATGATGTTGATGGGTCTTATATCGATAGCACCCAGAAAGAACGATCAGCAATGGATCATAATGCAGGTAAGTCATTAGAAGCAGGATGCGATTATTATATCAGTAAGCCGATTGCAGACGACTATAGTGGACCCCATTGTCAAGACCACTTTTTAGTGGACTTAAGGTATAGCCCTCTAAGAGGGTATTTAGTCTGTTAGTATAAGGGTAAGGGATAGGGTAATGCATCCTTACGCCGCCATCGCAAAATCAGAGCTTTTATAAACCTCGGCAGGTGTTTTGCCTCTAAGCGTAGAATGCGGACGCTCATTGTTATAAAAATCAAAATAGCTCCTTAGCGCTTTAATCAACTCATCAACAGTTTCATAATCTTTTATATAAACCTCCTCATACTTGACACTGCGCCACAGCCGCTCAATCATGATATTATCCATAGCCCGTCCTCTGCCATCCATACTTATCCGAATCCCATTGCTCTGAAGCACATTGATAAACGCTGCCCCTGTATACTGGCTGCCTTGATCTGTGTTGAATATCTCAGGACTGCCATAGAGCCTAAGGGCTCGCTCAAGGCTACTTACGCAAAAACCATCATCCATTGTCACTGACACCTCCCATGACAGCACATAGCGGCTATACCAGTCCATTACTGCTGTCAGATACACAAAGCCATGTCTCATTCGAATATACGTTATATCACTGCACCAGACTTGGTTGATGATAGTAATATCTAATAATCGCAGTAGATAAGGGTAAACTTTATGTTGCTTATTCCGTACTGTCGTTCTTTTTCTGGGTGCTATAGATACAAGACCCATCAACATCATCAAACGCTTTACTCGCTTGCGATTTACTTTATATCCTGCTCGGAAAAGAATGTAAACCATTGTGCGGCTTCCATACCATGGATGCATTGTGTACTGCTCATCTATTGCCCTCATCACCTTCAAATTCTCCTCGCTCTCCGGTACTGCCTGACGATAATAACTGGAGCGTGGAAGGCTTAGCAGGTTACACTGCTGACGAATACCCAATTCCTTATTTGCTGGCTCTATCATCGCTCGTTTCTCACTTACCGTTGCGCAAGTAACAGGCTCTTTTTTTTTAGCCAGTCCACTTCTACTTGCAACTTCCCTATTTGACTATATAACCGCTCTCGCTCTGATTCATATGCCGCCTGAGAATTTTCTTGCACTCCATTAAATAACGTTGACGCCCCTTCTACTAAATGCTTTTTCCATTCATTCACCTGGTTCACATGAATATCAAATTCCTGCGCTATCTCATTGGCTGTCCTCTGACCTTTGAGCGCTTCTATTGCTACTTTTGCTTTGTACTCTTTGCCAAACTTCCGTCTGTTTTTCATTTTATCCTCCCATTCATTACAACCAGCTCTATCTTAACTGATTGTCTCATATTTGGGATCCACTATAGACTTTGAGAGCAAGCTTATTTCTATGATAGAGGGGAAGCATGGTTAAAATATTGGTAGTTGATATTAATGTAGGATCAAATGTCTATTTAACATCTCCCTTTGAGTGTATTATAAGATGATTTAATTCATCCCGTTTTTGTTTAATAATTAGGAGGTAAAGACTATGTTGCAGTGTCAAGCACCAACTTGTGGTTACATATACAACCCAACGACCCGTGACAGACAAGAAAGGAAAGATACCACCGGGCACAAAATTTGAGAATTTACCGGATGACTGGAGATGCCCACTTTGCGGGGTAAATAAAAAATTCTTTAAATGTATAGAGGATTGAAAAGATTATGAACTACAACTGGCTTTGATGGGTCAAAATTGAACGATTATTTACAGTTTACAGCTATACGACTTTAGCCTGATATTGGGCTAAGCTCCCTCCAAATCCTCCCCATTAAACGGTCCACAGTTGGTCCACGGTGTTTTAGGGGTGTGTGTGAGCTAAGTCATTGATTTGTAAGGATTTTATATGGCGGGGTGGACGGGGCTCGAACCCGCGACCTCCGGCGTGACAGGCCGGCGTTCTAACCAACTGAACTACCACCCCGCTGCATTAGACGTTGTTTGAATACCACAGTAAACTATGGTAGGCGGAACAGGGCTCGAACCTGTGACCCCAGCCTTGTAAGGGCTGTGCTCTACCAACTGAGCTATCCGCCCGCTTAAGCAGCATTGCGATGCCTATTATCACACAGATTGTTTTTTTTGTCAAGATTTTTTTATTACCCAAACAGTCGATTTGTTTTTGTAAGAACAAGTTCACAATGCCCCAAACGATAATGCTTTTGCACGTAATATCTAAAATCAGTTATATTATCTGCTAATACTAAAATATGGAAACTGCACAGAGATATATCACAATACGAGGAGCCAGAGAGCACAACCTTAAAAACCTCAATCTGGACTTGCCAAGAAACTCATTTATCGTGGTAACGGGGCCCTCCGGTTCAGGAAAATCCACTCTTGCAATAGATACGATTTTCGCTGAGGGACAGAGACGCTACGTGGAGAGTCTTTCCATCTATGCCAGACAATTTTTGGGTGAGATGCAAAAGCCTGATCTTGATTCCATAGAGGGACTTTCTCCCTCCATTGCAATCGAACAGAAAACCATCACACGAAGTCCGCGCTCAACTGTCGGCACTTTAACAGAAATCTACGACTACCTGAGAGTGCTATATACCCGCATCGGAAAGCCCTGCTGCCCGAACTGCTCACAGCCAATAATTTCTCAGGATACTGAGCTGATTTTTAACAAAATTACAGCATATCCCACTGGAACGAAACTTCAGGTGCTTTCCCCAATTGCAAAACAGCGGAAAGGTATGTACGAAAAGGAACTTGCCTCAATGCGGCGTGAGGGCTTTGTCAGAGCCAGAATAGATGGTCAGATGGTGGATTTGACGGAAGACGTCAAACTCAATAAAAATAAGCGTCACACCATTGAAATTGTAGTGGACAGATTGATGGTTAAAAGCGGCATAGAGAAAAAACTTAAAGAAGCCGTAAACACTGCATTGAGATTCAGCAGTGTAGCCGTCATTAATCTACTGGATGAAAACAAGGATATTGTGTTTTCAAAGACACAGGTGTGTCCTGACTGCGGGATAAGTATCCCGGAGTTAAACCACATGTTTTTTTCATTTAACAGTCAACTGGGAGCTTGTCCTGCATGTAACGGTATCGGGTATGAAAATCTGAGCGAATACGACACGGGAATTGACGCTCTGATCTCATGCAGAAGGTGCGGCGGATTGCGTTTAAATGAGGTAGCGCTTAGCGTTAAACTTGGGGAGCTTAATATCGGTCAGTTATGCTCGCTGCCTATGAGTGATATAAAGGAATTTCTACAGAACATGATACTGACAGAGCGAGAGACATTCATAGCGGACAGGATTTTAAAGGAAATCCTTAGCAGGCTTACATTTATAGAAAGGGTAGGGCTTTCGTATCTGGCTTTGAACAGGATGGTGTGGACACTTTCAGGCGGCGAGGCACAGCGTATACGGCTGGCTACTCAACTGGGAGCAAAACTTTCCGGTGTGTTGTATGTGCTGGATGAGCCCAGTATTGGGCTGCACCCGCGTGATTGCGCTAAACTCATTGGAACTTTGCAAAGTATCCGCGATAGCGGGAACACGGTCATTGTGGTAGAGCATGATGAGGAGACAATTTTAGCCTCAGATGTGATAGTGGATATGGGGCCAGGGGCCGGCACTGCCGGTGGATACGTGGTGTCACAGGGCAGCCCGGCTGAGATAATGAAAGATGAAAACTCCCTGACAGGCGCATATCTCTCCAAAAAACTCTCGATACCGGTTCCACAACAAAGAAGAGTACCGACAGGTTTTATAAAACTCACTGGCGCATGTGAGAACAATCTAAAAAACATCAATATTGATATTCCTCTTGGCGTGTTTTTAAGTGTAACCGGAGTATCCGGCTCTGGTAAAAGTTCACTGATTCTTGACACCGTTTATCCGGCACTTTTTAATGCCAACTATGAGAGCAAGTTAAAAGAGGGTAAGTATGAATCTATAAGTGGAGTTAATGAGGTCAATCGGGTGATTTACGTCGATCAATCGCCAATTGGCAAAACTCCGCGATCAAATCCCTGTACGTACATGGGGATGTTTACGCACATTCGGGAGTTGTTTGCGGCGCTTTTGGATTCCCGCACAAAGGGCTACAGTCACTCGCGGTTTAGTTTTAACCTAAAGGGCGGGCGGTGTGAGTCATGTAAGGGGGCAGGTATAAAAAAATATGAGATGCACTTTCTGCCGGATGCTTATGTTGTCTGTGACATGTGCGGCGGTAAGAGGTTTAATCGAGAGACGCTCCACATAAAGTATAAGGGCAAGAGCATAACCGATGTGCTCAGGATGACAGTAAGTGAAGCGCGGGAGTTTTTTCTGCCGGTAATTACTATAAGTGAGAAACTGACCTTGCTTGAGGAGGTGGGGCTAGGTTACATTGCGCTTGGGCAGTCGGCAAATACACTATCCGGCGGTGAGGCGCAAAGACTCAGGCTCTGTCGGGAATTATCAAAACGGGCAACCGGACGCACCATCTATATTTTGGATGAGCCGACAACCGGGCTTCATTTTATTGACGTTGACAGACTGCTTAAAATCCTTCACAGGCTCACTGATTTGGGCAACACGGTGGTAGTCATAGAGCACAATCTTGATGTTATAAGGGCATCCGATTACGTAATAGATTTGGGCCCAGAGGGCGGCAATCTGGGAGGCAATGTGATAGCCGAGGGCACACCTGAGAAGATTTCACTCAATAAAAATTCATACACCGGTCAGTTTTTGAATAAGACGAAGGGAGGAGTGCGTTAGTGAAAGGCTCTGCGTTGTTGTAATCATGACGATACTTTAGTGTCAGAACCCATTGCCGCTGGATCTGTTAACTGAACTATGCCTCTTGGCGATTGAGATTTCATGCTTTCAGAACGCTTTGCTGCCTTTCTGTTAAAATTTGTATTCTCATTATTAAAGAAAAACTTTGCCGGGATTTAATATATTTTCAGGGTCAAATAATTTCTTTACTCCCTTCATCATTTCAATATTAACGGCATCAAGTTCCATATCAAGATACTTTGCCTTTGTGAGCCCTATCCCGTGCTCTCCGGAAATTGTCCCTCCCATGTCAAGTGTTGCCTTAAATATCTCTCTGACGATTTTTTCTGATTTTGCTATGCTTTCCTTATTATTTTTGTCCACCATGATATTGACGTGAATGTTGCCATCCCCAGCATGACCAAAACATGCGATAGGAATACCAAATTTTTCGGAAATTCGCTGCACAGAAACCAAAATATCAGCTACCCTCGTTATGGGAACTACAATATCCTCATTAATCTTAGTTGGGCTTATTTTATAAAGCGCCGGCGACACTGCGCGCCTTGCCTCCCACAACATTTCACGTGATGAGGCATCCTCGGCAATTTTTATCTTACCCTCAAAAGAATTACAAATGTTAGAGACTTTCTCAGCATCCTGCACTATCGCCCTGCGATTGCCGTCAAGCTCAATCAAAAGCATCGCCTCTACATCCTCAGGAAACCCTACGTTTTTGTACTTATTTACGGCCATCAGGGTCATCCTATCCATTATCTCCATAGTTCTTGGCAAAAGCGCTGAGGCTATTATCTTAGAGACTGTTTTTCCCGCCTGCTCTATACTATTAAAAGCGCATAGAATTGTGACAATAGCTTCAGGCGCGGGCAGAATTTTAAGCCGTATCTTGGTTATCATGGCAAGCGTTCCCTCAGAGCCTACAAGTAGGCGCGTAAGATCATACCCGACCACTCCCTTTGAGGTCTCAACCCCTGTGCTAATTAACCTGCCATCAGGCAGCACAGCCTCTATCTGCATCACGTAGTCTCTTGTTACGCCATATTTTAGCGCCCGAGGCCCTCCCGCATTTTCAGCGACATTTCCACCTATCGTGCATATGTTTAAACTGGCTGGGTCAGGGGGATAAAAAAACCCGCTGTCCTCAAGCTCCCCTTGAAGATGACCGTTTATCACTCCGGGCTCAACTATTGCTGTCAAATTCCCCGTGTCAACTTCAAGGATGCGGTTCATTTTCTCAAAACTCAGCACAAGAGAATCTTTTCCCGGCACTGAACCACCTGTCATGCCGCTCCCAGCGCCCCTCGGAATTATCTTTAACCCGTTCTCCCGCGCAAATTTAGCCGTCTTGATTACATCAAGGGTGTTGATAGGCCACACTACGGTTGCAGGACAATTATCAAGTCCAGAGGCATCATACCCATAACAGATAAGATCCTCTTTGTCTGTGGTAAATGTACCCTCAAGCAGCAGTTTACCAAGGCTTCTCATGACTCTACCCTTCTAATCAGGGCATCTCGCCGTAGCTGTGTAACCCAGACAGGAATATATTGACTCCAAGATATGTAAACACCACTGTTACAAACGCTATAACAGACACAACGGCGACCTTTGTACCGCGCCATCCTTTAATAAAGCGGGCATGAAGGTAAAATGCGTACGCAAGCCATGTTATTAATGACCATGTCTCCTTTGGATCCCAGCTCCAATACACGCCCCACGCCTGATCTGCCCACACCGCGCCAAAAATCAACCCGCCCAATGTGAAAATCGGAAACCCAAGCGCTATCAATTTGTAGTTTAACTCATCCAAAAGCTCCGCAGATATTTTAAAGTAAGCAAGTGTCCGCTTTAACACTCCACCATACCGCCACACAACCGCAGTAAAAATCGCTGCGACAATATAGCTAAATAGTCTCACACCAGAGGATTTGCTTCTGAGAGTTGAACCCAAAATGTCACGCTTGTCTCCAGCAACTGAGGTCTGAAGTATATGGTAATTAAGGTAATCTATCAGCATAGCCGCAAGTACGGATACAAATATGCTCCCCATTATTGTCCAAAACCAATATGCCGAACCCTTTCTGTTCTCAGAATTCATTATCAGATACATCATGGCAACGGCAAAAGACAATCCAAAAGCAGAGTAGGATATAAAACTCATCGTAACATGAGCTAAAAGCCAGTTGCTCTGCAAAGCCGGCACAAGCGGCTCTATAGTTGTCCTCATTGCAGTTAAGTCTATAAACCCAAGCGCTAAACCGGCAACAGGTGTCACAAAAGCGCCAAAGGAACGGGTTTTATATTTAAACTCTATTATCAGATACCCTAAGATTAAGCACCAAACGAAAAACTCAAGCGATTCGTACAAATTGGTAAGAGGCGCTCTGCCAATACCCATCTGATAGGACTCAAACCATCTAAGCAGTATTGCAGCAGTTTGTGAGACAAAAGAAACAGAAGTTATCACTGTGGCTGCTTTGCCTACGCTGTCACTGCGAAACACAAAGCACGCAATATAGACCATCATTGCAAAAAAATAACCGACCTCTGCTGCTCCAAAAAATTGTGGGCTTCCCATCATTTACCTCCCTTCATAAAAACCACTCCGCTTATCATCTTTTGCCCGTGAGCATTTCAAATGCTTTATATATATCGCCCTCAAATGACAGACGATTTTTGTTTGTTGTCGCTGCTACTATTACATGTGTATTACTCTTGTTGTCTTTAACCAATACCCATAGCTTTTTGTGACTCATAAAGAATGCCCCATAAAGACCAAGCAGCATTGTCAGGCACCCAAGATACACAACCCACACGCCGGGGTCTTTTCTGACCTGCAGCCCCGTGTATTGATACCCCCAGTAATCCACCAGCTGTACAGTGTTGTTGTCAGGCAGATTCCATGTTTTTGGATAGCGCTTAGCCACCCAACCCTCAAACAAGTCTTTACCGTCCTTTTTAAATTCTATGAACACAGCCGGATTATTCAACATCTTTGAATATGTATATGGCTCTTTTGTCTCTTTATCGAAGGCAAGTGCAGTAGAGAAATACACAGCCTTACCCTCAATACCTGTGCCGGGAATTTTAAAGTAATCTCCTGTGTGCAGAGACATTATCTCGGTTTTACCTCCTACAGGGGTTACCTTTAAAATGATAAGAGCATCCTTATCAGGCAAAGGCCCATAACTGGCCTGATAAAACGTAAATCCCTTGTACTTAAGCGGTCTGTTTACCTCTATAGACTGACTCATCACCTCTTTATTGTTTTCGTATATCGAAAGCCAGCTCATATATTCCTTAGGCATATCTGTATCGTTATAGAAATTTACGGTAAAATCATCACATCCGATTAGAAACCCAAGAGGCTGCGCTTTACCATCCCTTGAGTATGCTACCTGTGACGATTCGCCCTCTGGCAGTGACAGATAGCCGCTAAATCCAAATTTCATGCCGATTACAGCTCCGAGAAGTATCAAAACTATGCTGATGTGAACCACATACACGGCATACCGGCTAAAACCCCACTTCTGACCATAGAACTGAAGCCCCTCGGAAGTTTTCTGCTCTTTAGGGTTAAATCCCAGAGATTTCACGGTTTTTAGTATCTGACTTGTGGCGTCTTTTGTGCTGCGTTGAAGGTTGTATTCCTTGTTAATTGTGAATTTCTTAAATGCCGGCTCCTCCATAGGCTTTAGCTCCTCGTTAACGAGACGCGCTATCTTAGGCAGCCTATCTATGGAACAGATTATAAGGTTTGTGCAAAAGAGAATCAAAAGACCGGTAAACCACCATGAGTGATACATGTCCATAAGACCGAGAGCGACAGAGGCGTCATAAATTGACGGAGCAAGTTTGTCTCCAAAGATTTTGACAAACAGTTTGACGTTTTTTGCAGGCTCCGCCTGCTGCTCAATTACCGTGCCTGCTATGGAGGTAATTGCTATGGTTAAGATCAAAACTGCTGCAAGTTTAACGGATGAGAAAAGTTCCCAAACTTTATCAACAACTGAACCGCTTTTTTTAGCTGATTTTTCCATTTAGCAAATGTTCCGATAATGTTTCAGTATGATCACAACCTGCCCCCGATATACTGCCCCACAATGGAGGCCGCAAGCGAAAGCGGCAGATACCGTATATCCATGTGCAGATTATACCGCATCAGCACAACAAACGGTATCGGTATGTGTATGTACATAAACCATTTAGGAGACTTCCTTCTCTCTCTTGATCTGCGGTAACCAAAAGGTAAATTTATTATAAAGGCAAACACCATTAAGATTACCACCATTATCACACCATCCGGCATGGTATAAATTTAACAAAAATAACAGTAATTTGTAAACAAATGTTTTTCAGCGATTTTAATCAGCGAAATAATTTCATATACTCATCATACACAAAAATACGGTTTCTGCTATAACCGGTGGTTTCTCTTAATATCCCTGATTTCTGAAATTCGGCGATAATTTTACTTGCGCTTTGGTGCGATATTTTTAGCTCTCTGCTGATAAAGGGGATTGAGGAGAAGGGATAGGAATACAATAATTTTAGCAAATTGTGAGCGGTCTTTGACCTTTTACCTAGCTTAAACAATTTAGCCTCATCCTCTTGTCTTAATTTTATAATTTTCTCCAAAGTGGAGCGTCCGCTTTTAGCTGTTTCTATGCAGCCGTTTAAAAAAAACTTTATCCAATGCTCCAATCTGTGAGACTTCCTGACAATAGTCAGACATTCATAATATAAGTCTTATTTCATATGCAGTTAGCTCCGCAAACAAAAAAATGGATTCCTGCCTTCGCAGGAATGACAAGAAAAAGAAATTACCCCCTTTGTCATTCCCGCCTACGAGCGGGAATCCAGTCCTTTTAACTGTATCATTTGCTAACTGAAAAAAAATTACAGGAGTTAACTCAATAAGCATTTAAGTCTTTATTCTTTTCTAAAAAATCAGACAGATACAGAGTTGGCTTTTTTAAAAACCCCTTGCTTACAAGATATAATGTTATCAACAGGCGCCCAATACGACCATTCCCATCCAAAAAAGGATGAATTGTTTCAAACTGGTAATGGGCTATGGCTGTTTTTATCAGATTTGGGATGTCTAAGCTGTCATTGTGTAAGAATCTTTCCAAATCAGATAACAATTCAGGCAGCTCATCTTGGTGGGGGGGAATAAAATAAGCATCGTTAAGATTAGAACCGCCTATCCAATTTTGACTGCTTCTAATCTCTCCGGGCAGCTTGCTCTCACCCCTCACACCGGTTAATAATATCTTATGCGTCTCCTTAAGCAGTCTCATAGAAACAGGCAATGTTTCCAACTTTTTTATTGCATAATTCATAGCCTCTGTATAGTTTTTAACCTCTTGCCAATCGTCTAAATTTTCCGGTTTTATCTCCTCTTGCGGCATAACTGCATCGTCTATATCAGTCATTGTTCCTTCTATCCGGTTTGATTTAGCGGCCTCCTTAAATATATACATACGAATGAAAAAGTCTATATCCGGCACAAGCAGCGAGTAGGCATTCAACTCCCCTATATGAAACACAGCACTTTCCAACAGTATGTCTATCTTGTTGTCTTTCCATTTATACGGCCTGTTTATTAAAGATGGCGAAAAGCTCTCGTATCCATATTGTTTCTTAATGCTGCCTGAATGAAAATAACTAAGGTCTTTTTTCATTAGCAAAGTATAAAACTCTTTTTGCATAAAAATCTATATGTAACTTTCCGGGCTTTTCGTTACATATAGAAACGGCAGGTAAACGCAGAAGATTGTGATGCTATGTGTGACGATAGATTGTTAAGCGATGTTTACAATAGTCTCCAAAGCTGCAATTTCCTCAGCATTGGCAAAACAGAACTCAACTCCCACCTCATACGAATTGTCAGATTCCTTAAAATACCTCAGCTTTCCATTAAAACTCTGTTCATTTGCAGTCCCTTTGACAGGTACTAAAACATTTACAGAACAATTGTCTTCGTAGAAAAAGTGCATAGACGCTTTGTCAATGAGGCTGGATTCGTAGAGTTCGCACTTGCAGCCCGAGTTACTAATGTTTGTTACAATGGCTTTAATTTTGTTATTTTTCAATATTATTTTGCAAGGTAATTTACAGTCGACCCTGTCAGCTCTGCGGCGTTCATACTCTTCAATTTTTTCAGGGCAGCTTAAACCCACCAACAACGTGGGTTCTTTTATTACAGTTGTAACTTGCGACTTAAAAAAATAAAATCTATCGCACAATGAAAAACTTATATCCATGCTGTCGCCAACAGTGAAATAATCCTCAGTACCACTGTTTAATCTCTTGTCATTAAGTTTGACAATTAAAGCGGAGCTAATATCAACAAAAAAACCATCAAAACGGATGGATGCAGCTTTGTTTTCCATAACAAAAGGCACACCGTTATGCTTTGGGGTCAACATCATCTCCCCGTCAGCAACGTCCTTAGATGTTATCATGGCCATAACCCTCCATCAATTTGCTTAATCGTTAGTTTCTGTATAATATACCACAGCTCCAATAAAATCAAGATGTATAATCTGACATATTCATATTTCAGCAAACCCCCTTGAGAATTAACCCTTGCGGGTTCTATAATAGAGATGACCTATAGATTACAGAAATTGCAAATAAAGCATACAAGGGGCATGAGATGGAAAAATATGTTTGCATACACGGGCACTTTTATCAGCCGCCGAGGGAAAATCCGTGGCTTGGCGAGGTTGAGTTTCAGGATTCGGCCTACCCATACCACGACTGGAATGAACGTATTACGGCTGAGTGTTATGCCCCAAACACCGCCTCAAGGATGCTGGATAGTTTTGGAAAAATTACAGATATTGTAAATAATTACTCAAGGATAAGTTTTAACTTTGGGCCAACTTTGCTGTCATGGCTACAAAGACACCGCCCTGACGTCTATGAAGCGATTCTTGAAGCCGATAAGTTAAGCATGAAGAGATTTTCCGGGCACGGCTCTGCTCTTGCCCAGTGCTATAACCACATGATTATGCCGCTATCTAACGAAAGAGACAAGATCACTCAGGTTGTGTGGGCTATTGAAGATTTCAAGTATCGGTTTAACCGAATGCCTGAGGGGATGTGGCTTCCTGAGACGGCCGTTGATCTGGAAACTCTTGAAATCTTAGTGGAACACGGTATAAAGTTTACGATACTAGCTCCGAGGCAGGCCTCTATGGTAAAAAAGATTGTGCCGGATGAGATACCTAATCGTGAAGATTTCTCTCAGGATGACGATAATGAGCCTGCCCTTGACCCATGGACTGACGTCAGCAATGGCAGAATTGACCCCTCAACCGTATATCTTTGTAACCTGCCATCAGGTAAGACTATAAACCTGTTTTTCTATGACGGCCCTATTTCCTCAGATATCGCCTTTTCTGGGCTCCTTAATAGCGGTGAAAATTTTGTAGAGAGACTGATGGGCGCTATCTCAGACGAGAGAGAGCACCAGCAGCTTATCCACATAGCCACAGACGGAGAGACCTACGGTCATCACCACAGAAACGGCGAAATGGCTCTGACCTACTGCCTCCACCTCTTTGAACAGGGGCAGTACCACGGACAGGATATAGTTAAACTCACGAACTACGGTCAATTTATGGAAATGCACCAGCCTATTTATGAGGTTAAAATATATGACAACTCCTCATGGAGCTGTATTCACGGCGTAGGCCGGTGGAAAGAACACTGCGGCTGCAACTCCGGTATGCAGCAGGAGTGGACACAGCACTGGAGAGCGCCGCTTAGGCAGGCAATGGATGTTGTAAGAGACAGGCTTGCAGATGTGTTTGAGGATGGAGGTAAAAAATATCTGAAAGAGCCGTGGAAGGCACGGGATGACTATGTAGAGTGTCTGTTAGTAAGCGACAAGGATAGTCTCAGCAATTTTATAAACCGCCACGCTCTCAGGGAGTTAACCATTGAGGAGTGTCGCCTTGTGCTTAAACTTATGGAAATGCAAAAAAACGCCATGTACATGTTTACCAGCTGCGGGTGGTTTTTTGATGAAATCTCAGGAATAGAAACAGTGCAGTCTATGGCTTATGCAGCGCTTGCCATGCAGTATGCCGGAGGGTTTATTGATGGCAGCACCTTAGAGGGCGAGTTTATAAATAAACTCAGGGAGGCTGAGAGTAATGTCTATGGCGCTGGGGAATATGCTTACGAGATGTTTGTAAAGCCCCAGAAGGTTGATCTTCAGCGTGCAGGCGCTCATTTTGCTATCTCATCAATATTTGAACACTATCCGCCAAAGGTAAAAGTGTATAACTATCAGGTGGAAACTCTGTATTATGATGAGAAACGCTCAGGGAGACTGAGGATTGCTGCCGGCACCTTAAAAATATTTTCAGAAAACACATGGGATGAGCAGATGTTTCAGTTCTTTGTCTTTAGAGGAGAACACGGCGTAAACTGTGCCCTTGCCGACTACACCACACAGGAGGAGTTTTCGTTCGTTAGAAAAGAGGTCTTTGACTCATTTGAAAAAGGCCGCATTCCTTATTCTGTAAGGATTATGCACGAACGCTTTGGTGACAGTCACTACTCACTGTGGCACTTGTTTAAGGATGAGCAGAGAAAAGTCCTTGATGAGATACTTCTACGCTCGTATGAAAAAATTGACAGCCTCTATAGACAGATTTGTGAAAGCAATATTTCTCTTATGAATTTCCACAGGGGACTGGATATTCCGCTTCCTGAGTCCCTTTCCATAGCGCTTGTGTATGTGCTTAAGAGGGACCTTGAAAGTGTATTGGAGGAGAGGTTTCTTGATGCGGAAAAACTAAAAGACGCAGTCTCTGAGGTAAAACGATGGGATGTACATATAGACAAGGAAAGACTTAATCTCTATGCGACAAAACACGTTAACTACTTGATGGATGCTTTAAAGAATCAATGGGAGTACGCCGAGTTGTATGAAAAAATAGCGGGGGTGCTTGAGTCTTTAACTTCTATAGGGATTGAGCCTGATTTGTGGAGCGCTCAGAACTCATATTTTATTATTGGGAAAGAGCACATGGATAGTTTAAAAGAGCGTGCAGCTTTTGGCGATAAGACAGCCGAGCTTTGGCTCTCTAACTACAAAAACCTTGGGGTTCATTTGTCGGTTGTGATTTAATACACGCATATTGGATACAATACGTAACTAACTTTGACATAGGCGTGTGAGTTAATAAAACATGGGAGGGTGCGTTTGTGAAAATACTTATAGCAGAAGATGACTTAGCAAGCCGTATGATCTTGCAGCGTTTTTTGGAGGACTATGGCGATGTAGATGTCACTGTAAACGGTGAAGAGGCTGTCGATGTTTTTATGCGTGCACTGGATGAGAATCAACCTTACGATATCATTTGTCTTGACATCCTGATGCCTGAAATGAATGGGATGAAGGTGTTGGAAAAGATTCGTAATAAAGAAAAATCTATGGGAATCTCGTCTGACAAAAAAGTTAAACTTATTGTGACTACATCGTTGGATGCACCAAGAAGTTTTCCCGATAACGAGGACACGGCTGTAAAAGGAACTGAAAATTATCTTACAAAACCGATTGACTTACAAAAGCTGTCAGTGATACTTGAAAAGTATGGCTTTTCTAAAGAGTAGTAAAGGCTTTTTCCCCGCAGATGGCTATAATCAATAAACTGTGTCAAGTCTGAAATCACCTTAAACGGTAATATCCAATTTTAGCCTACCCTCAAAGCAAGTTGAGAAATAGTTTGGCTCCAGTTTCTTAAAGGCTGGCTCCACTTTTCTGAACAGAGGTATCCCCTCTGGGGAGGGTTCACTTGAAAAAGCCTCTTGGTAACCTTGCGAATCTGGCGATGGAATCCCTCAATTGCGTTTGTCGTATAGATAAGACTCCGGATTTCATGAGGATACTTGAAATAGTTAGAGAGATTGTCCCAGTTACCCTTCCATGACTTTATAACAATTGGGTATTTCTTGCCACAGATTAAATCCAGCTCTGAGAGTTTATGTTCGGCAAGGTCTTTTTGCAATTGTTCAATGGACTGATAAATCTTTTTACGAAAGGCTACATTGTAGAATTCCTCAAGTACAGTCTTATGGAAGCGTTCACAGATACCATTACTCTGGGGTGAATGAAGTTCCCCGCCGCAAGCAGCGGGGTATCTGTTAGAAGAGAGCCAACTGGCGATCTTCATAAATTTTACGATATTCCTTTCCTTGCTTTTTCACATAACTCAAAACTGTATCCTCATTACCGTGTTTTCCCACCGTGCTAGCAAAATACCCATCCGTCCAAAACTCTCCACCCCTTAATTCCTTTTTTATTGAGGGTTTTTGTTTAAATATTTCCCTTGCTGTTATACTTTTAAATATTCTCACTATCTGCCCTGGTGATATTTTTGGATGGCCTCCACACAAAATATGAATATGATCTTTATCCATTCCTAAAGCCTCAAACTCAATATCGTATCTTTCCTCTATTACCAATGACGTTTCTTTTATTATTCTTATAACATCTGCATCTAAGAGTGCTTTTCTGTATTTCACTGGAAATACTATGTGATAATGTATCTGCCATGCACAATGGTATCCTTTTTTTACTCGACTCTTTACTTCCACATAAAAGATTAGCTCATAAGGTTACCCTGTAGCAAGCTACAGGGTATTACAAGTTCAATTGTTACTATTGCAAATAAGTACATCTCCTTTTCGTTTTTTACCAGCATTTCTAAAATGTTTTATCTCTATTTTTTCGCTGTTTCTCTGACATCAGTATTCTTTGAACCTATTACAAAATCTAATAATGACGACTTTTCCATCAGTGTGACAATAACAGGGATGGCATACTTTAAAACCCTTATCAATACGTTTGCATACATGGCATATCCTCCTTGTGATAATTGTTAACACAAAATTGCCGTCTAATTGCCCCTTTCTGCAAAGATAGCTCTTGAATTTCCTACATAGTCCTGAAGCAATTCACTTACAGATGTTAACTCAGTAATTCTTGTATCTATACCATGATGATAGAGCATCAGGCCAGGTCCCTTTTCCTGCAAATTTTCCTTAGTGCAAACACTATCAACACTGTTTTTTTTGATATGTTCCACCATCTGTTTCCCTCTGCCTTTTTCGGTCTTCATAAAAGGGTTTAGCTCTGTTTTAACATCATAAAATCTCATCGATTGTTTGTCGTACGTTAAGGTCGTCATAAATTGTGCTTTTCCAAAATGCTCAGATATAACATCTCCATTTAACTCTGTTGGAATAAAAACCTTAAGGACAGATGGAAGCTCCTTAGTGTAGTGGACAAATACTGTGTCAATTGAATTATCATACTGCTTTACAGCTTTTTCAATGTTTGAGGCAATCTCCTCTGCACTTGCCAAATCAAACGTGTTTATATTGATTTCAACATTTATAAGCCGATAACTTCCCGAATTCCGGCCTCTTATCGATTTAACTGAAACAACTCCGGGAATCTTTTGAATAACTGCCGTGTATTCTCTTAGCATCTCATCCTCTAGTGAAATATCAAGGAGCACCTTTAAATTGTCCCAAATTATAACGTACCCTACTTTTATGAGGATTACTGCTACAAACAGTGACGCCCACTTGTCAAGATTAACGCCAAACTCGGCGCCTACCAGCCCAACAAGCACCGCTATGGATGAGTAGAGGTCAGTAAATGTGTGTTTACCACTTGCCTCTATGCCGGGAGAGTTTATCAGCTGTCCGGTTTTTACCTCAAACCGTCCCCATAAAAAATTTACGGCAATGAGAAGCAAAAGAGCCATGATGGATGTTGTAACATTTGTCGGCATCACAGATTTACTGTGAACAAAACCCAGAGCCAATTCATAAGCGGCATACAGTATGGCAACACCGATTGTCATTGCAAGCAGATTTTCTATTTTATAAAAACCATACGTAAATCTTCTGTATTTATTGTTTGACACTCTAATGCCTACCCATACTACAAGTGAGCCTGCAACATCAGTCATAGAGTGTATAGCATCGGCTAATAATCCTGCGCTTCCCGTAAAATAGGCAAAAATTAATTTCGTTGCGCTCTCTATCAGGCATTTTACAGCAGTCAGAGCTACAACCCACTTTCTTCTGCCGGCTGCCTGTGACGGCGTTAATTGTTTACTTTCCATAAGTAGCTACCTCCTGATATGGTTGCCGGAGAGTTCCCACACTGTCATTTCGGAAACTCTCCGGCACATATTTGACCGTGATTTTACCGCATTATAATTTAGTATCTGACTTATCAAGTTCAGACAGTCGGTTAGCCACCTCATCACGCTCCTTGTCCAACATATTCAGCCGGTTTCTAAGAGCATCGGTATCTGTTACGTCTGAGCCGCCAAAACGTTTTCCGTGACAAAAACCCTTACCCATCCCCTGGCCGCGATGCTCCATCGCACCGCCGCTGCCACACATGCCATTTCCTTTACCGTGTCCTTGCATTTTAATTCCCTCCATTTCTGCATTGTTAATAAAACGGCACCCCTGCCCGCCTCATTTACATCCGCTCTGTGACGTGTCATTTTTACTGCAATCAGTAAAAATGCTCTTTATGGCAGGATATTTAGATAAGCCCGAACTTGCAGCCATATCAATAAGCGATCTAAAGAGTCCTGCAATATCTCCCGCTGATTTAACAACATCAACAACTTCGCCCTTTAAAATTGCCTTCTTAATCTTCTTAAGAGCTGACATAATCGACACCTCCTTTTAATTATTGAGGTTAACAATAACTATGAGCCATTCTCTCCATTAGAATTAAACCCATCAATAACCGAGGAAACCGTCTTAAGTGTCTCCTGTAAAATGCCAACCAAAAGTTCAAGATAAGCTAACCCGTCCTCTGTTATCTCATAAATCCGTCTGGCAGGCCCATTTTTAGAGTTTGTGTCCCACTGTGATTTGATTAACCCTCTTTCTTCCATTTTATTAAGAATTGTATAGAGCGGCCCCAATCCACGTTTACCAATACCATATGTATCTAAAGACTTTGCTAGCTCATAGCCGTGCCCAGGTTGTTTTTTCAGTGTCAGGAGAATACACGACTCCATAAGCTCCAAAGAACCTCCAAGCCGTCTTTTGCACTGTCCTTGTCCATGCCGCATTCTGTTCATTATATCCCCTTTTTTATCTATGTAGTATCTATACATAGCTTAACATATAATCTATGTCTTGTCAAGAGAAAAATTAAAAAAAATGCCTTTGTAGTTAACTCCGCCAATAAAAGACTGGATTCCTGCCTTCGCAGGAATGACAGAAAAAGAAGCTTTCCTCCTTTGTCATCCCGCACTTGCAGGGGAATCCCCTTGAGGGGAGGCGGGATCCAGTCATTTCCTCTACATCCGCAAACGTCATGAAGTCCTCTACCGGAGTTAACTCAATAAGCAATTTAAAAAAAATTTTGTTATTTATATAGCTTGTAAAGAAATGTTGCCAGTGTTAGTATAGCAGTAAGTGAATGATAGTGCCGCCGCTTAAATACAATAATCTTTTAAAAGCAGTTAAGGAGGTAAGAATCTCTGTCATAATGGACAATTATACAGACATTCTTATGACTGACACGGCTCATGCAAAGCGTTACAGACCTGACAACAGATTAAACAGCGAGCATCTTCCTGTGGCAGAACATGGTTTCTCTGTAATAGTATCAATTATAGATGACGGAATTGAAGAGAATTTTTTATTTGACACGGGTTTGAATCACAACAGTTACGAACACAACCTTGATGTTTTTGATATTGATTTGACAGAGGTATCGTCAATAATCCTAAGCCATGGACACTTTGACCACGTTGGAGGGTTAAAGGTTATAGCCGACAAGCTGAAGGGGCAGCAAGTCAAAATATATTTTCATTCTGATGCCTTGCTTGAAAGAAAACTAATTCTGCCTAATAAAGAAGAAATAATGTTGCCAACTATAGATAACGCTCTCGTTTATTCTGAAAAATTTGATATAACAATGGTTACTGAGCCAACAATTCTTTATGATGGACGGTTGTTAATTTCAGGGGAGATTCCACGAATTACAGAATTTGAAAATGGTTTCCCCTTTCACTATATAAAACGTGGGCAAGAGTGGGTTTCAGACACTCAAATAAAAGATGACATTTGCATAATTATAAATGTTTCAAACAAAGGACTTGTGATACTGACAGGTTGTGCTCACTCAGGTTTAATCAATATAATAAAGTATGCTGTTAAACTTACAGGGATCAATAAAGTATATGCTGTTTTAGGTGGATTTCATTTATCCGGCTATTTGTTTGAAAAGATAATCCCTGAAACAATTGCTGAATTAAAGAAATTTAACCCATCTCACATTATTCCGTGCCACTGTACCGGTTTTGCCGCTGTACATGCTATAGCCGGGGAATTTCCTAACTCGTTCGTTTTGCCGGCTGTCGGTACTAAGTTTGCTTTTAATTGATTGTAACGGCTGTAAGCAAAGTGTATATTTTGCTGAATAATGGAAATATCACATAAAGGGGGTGAGAAGTTATGGGAAAGATATTTGTAATACTATGGGCAGTTATGTGGTGTATCAGCGGAATTATTGGATTATAGCAATTTGACAAAAGTGGATTTATAATGTAAAATTCTGATTAGTAAGTAGTTTAATAACCAGAGGAGGAGATGATTATGCACATGTTAGGACGTTGTATGACGGCTAAGTATCCTGGGGTTGTTGCGGCTAATCAGGCGGCAGGGCAAGGACTCTACCCTGGAGCATGTAAATTAGTCGGTTATAAAACACTTGCCGGCAAAGCAGCCGGAGCAGGGATTGGTTCAAAAGGACTTTGTCTCGGACTTGGTCTCGGTCTTGGAGCGTGGGCCCCATTGCTTTTGGTAGGAGCAGGCATTGCTGCCGGTTACTTTATTTTCAAAAGCAGTCCCGTCTGTGTAGCGTCAGAGGATAAGGAGTAATTACTCAAAATCGCCGCTATGAAAGAAGGCTGTTTTACTACAGACGATAACAAAGCAACCTGTATGCCATGCCGCATGCAGGTTATAAAACTTTCTTTCGTTTCAAATATCCTCTCCGTTTTATTTAAATGGAGTATCGGATTTATGAGTGGGAGTCAGGCTCTAATGGCTGATGCGCTGCATTCACTGTCTGACACCGTATCATTTGGCATTAATTATTATAGCGCAAAAAATCCCCAAAAGTCGGGTACTGCCATATCCGTAACCGGTACAACCGCCTTTGTTACAGCTCTTACACTCCTTGCCGGACTGTGGTTATGCGCAAATAACCTCTCAGTTCTGATAATTGGCAAGGCAACACGCCCTGGTCTTATGAGTATCATTGTTTCCATTGTAGCCTGCATATTAAACGGCTACCTATACAATGTGTCCCGCTGTGTTGATGCTCAATTAAGCGATATCCATACGTTTATATGCAAAATCCAAAATAGGACAAATTTTATATCGTCGGGCATATCATTTGTCGGTGTGGTGCTGGCTGATCTAGGCCTCCTCTACTTTGATCCACTGGCGGCCGTTGTGATTGGCTCTCTTATGATAGGCTCTGCTATTGAGATGTTTAATGCACTTTCTGCACGTGATGCGGAATTTTCAACTATCATAAAACAGAGGACAAAATATGTGATTAGCGTTGCAGCAGTCTTTATCGTTGTTTTCTTTGCCTATAACACGGCAACTGTAATCAATTATAAACATGTGGTTCTTATCCCGTCTGAGGGCAAGACGCCGGACAGCCAGGTAGATGCACTTCTCGGACGTGCCCGCTATTTTATAATATACAACGAAAAAGACAACACCATTGTTTATGTCCCAAACAAAGACATGAATTTTAAAGGAGACGTCAGTCATAATCTTGTGTCAATTGTGCAGGACAATGGAGTGGATGTTGTGCTAGCAGAGGTCATAGGTCAGGAAATGTTCACTGATCTCAAAGCGCTCCATGTGCAAATGTATTACATTGAGCAGCCTGGTATGGTTAGGGATGCGTATATGGATTTTAGTCAGCAGAACCTTGCTCTGGCATTAGGAGCCAATGTTGACAGAGGCTTCGGTCGCAACGCTCGTTGGTTGCAGCCGTGGTAAAATGACGCAATTTCATGAAGGGTTGAGTTTTGACGCACTCACCGCCCTAATTTTAACACACTATAGAAAACAATCTGACTCTTAGGAGGATATGAAATGGGTAAATTAACGATTGGTTGCTTCTCTTCACTTATAGGGTCGATGACGCTGGACTTTGCCGTGAAGCTGGCTGAGGCGGCAAGAAAGAAAGGCCATGACGTTGATATCTGGCTTTCTGGAAACGGCACGATGCTGTCAAAGAAGGGGCAGCGTTCTTTTAAGGACTACTCGTCGCTGGAAAAGACTATCACAGAACTTGTTGCTGACGGTGCAAATGTAACAGCGTGTGAGGCATGTGCTGAGGCGCGTGGAATTCACAAGGAAGACTTGATAAGCGGATTTAGAGTAAAGAGCGCAGACATGTATCTTGCCAGTTGTTTCTCTGCCGACAGGGTTCTTCACATAGGAGGAGAGTAATTTTGCTTTTTGTTCTGAAAAGGGGGGGTGAAGTCATAGGAAAGATATTTGCAATATTATGGGTAGTTATGTGGTGTATCAGCGGAATTCTTGGGATTTAACCTCACAGTTCCTTATGAGGTTCAACTGATTTCTATATCGCTGGATTACCTATTCCATTTTGTGCCAGTATAAAGTTACAATGAAAACGTATGAAAACGATAGTGTTTCTTATAGTGTGCGCACTTATGCTTCAAAACACTTGTGTTTATGGTTTTGCGGCAAAGACTGGGTTTTTATCTGCCAAAACTCATGACTGCCAATTGAAAAAATGTTGTCACAATTGCTCTGAAAAACGGGATACCGTCAATGAGAAAATTGGAAAGATTTTTCATCAAACATTTGTTTTAACAATTTCAGATATAAAAACTGTAAGCCGTTGTTTTCCGGTATGCAGCGATTACGTTTTAAGTTCGTCAGATATATACAATGATCCATTTCCAAATCTATTTCAAAAACCCCCTGCCGTTTAATCAGTTAGCTCTAAACATAGCTAATGCTCTCTTTGTGTTTTATCACAGAGGGTTGAATAACTAAAAAAACGACAGGAGATCTTTTATGAATAAATCTAAAACTTTCTTTAGCGCTGCAGCAGTGTTTTACTTTATTATAGGCTTAGAAGTGCTTATAATGATAAGTCCGTTTGCCGGATTTTTCTATTCTGCTTTTAATCCATTTTTGCTTGCGACCTCTAAATTTACCGCCACGCGTTGGCTGAGCGTCTTTTTCCTTCCACACATGGTTGTTCCGCCGGACGCCTTTTTGAAATTTATACGCGTAATGGGCTCTGTGTTTTTCGTTGGCGGAATATCTTTGTTCTTTATATGCGCCTTTTTAGTTTACAGAGCGAAGTTCTTAAAAAAAGGCGCTGTTGTCAAAGGCCTTTACACATTCATCAGACACCCTCAGTATGCAGCTTTGATTACTGCCGGCATTGGACTTGCCGTCCTTTGGCCGAGATTCTTAGTTCTGGTTCTATGGCTTTTCATGGTACTGTGTTACTACCTCCTGTCAAAAGACGAGGAACAAAGAATGCTCAAACTGCACAATAAAGACTACAGCCGTTACATGACACAAACCGGTATGTTTTTACCAAAAAGGATTGAACAGGTTATCATGCCAAGAAGTGTAACAGGCGGAATTGCAGCTTTTGTTTTGTTGTCGGTAATTACAATTGCGACAGGGTTTTCTCTGAGGTCATACACAATATCTCACCTAAGCTCATGGACTGATAACAACAACATTACAGCCGTGTCAATTATGAACGAAGATAAGTTTAAAATGGATCACCGGATGGCACAAGTGCTTGAGATTGAGGAAATCAAATCCCACATCAAAGCTGACGAAAAATACCTTGTCTATTTTCTCCCGCCCAATTACATCATGCAAGGGCTAATTGCCGATACCGGAGACAACTGGAAACTCTACAAACAGCATCATGCAATCTCTATGATTACTGACTGGGTGTTTCACCCATTTAGTCACCTTTGTCAGGCACACAGCGCAATGGAACATAACGGGAATGTTGCTGCGCACATGAAACACAGAGCGGCTGGCACAGTGATTAGAAAACTGATTTTTCTTAAAATCCCAAATGTAAACAATATCGCCTTAAGCGGCATGTTGGCAATAAACGCAAAGCGTGAGCCGCAGTTTATGGCCGATGTTGATATTCACAATCTAAAGCTGATTACCTTTAAAGAACTCTCCGGCGACACAGGCTGGGGAAACATCCCAGTGCCAACGTTTTAACATGATAAGGGGAAAGAGCTAAAAAACTCTTTCCCCTTAATCAAAACTTACCGGATACCAAGTAGCTGTCAAAAAAGTAATTAACTATTGACGAAAAAGAAACTGAAACCTAACGTTTTGTTGGTTTGATGAGATTGCTTCGCTACGCTCGCAATGACAAATTTGGGCTGTTTTTTATCTGTCATTGCGAGGAGCGATAGCGACGTGGCAATCTCGTCCTAAGTAACCAGCAAATTAATCTGTATAACAGAGAACTTTACCACTATGAACGCTACTTGATGTAAGTTTGTTAAGACCGCTGATGACAGCTTTAATTGAAGCTATGCTGATGTTGCTGTCAACACCTACGCCAAAAGTCTGCCGTCCTTTGTTATCCTCCAACTGAATATAAGCAGCCGCACGTGAGGTTGAGCCAATCTCCAGCGAGTGTTCATGATAGCTTATGAGACTAAACTCAGTGGACATCTCCCTTCGTATAGCATTACAGAAAGCATCCACAGGACCATTGCCACTCCCTGAGATATGTGCCTGTTTATCGCTGACCTTCACATTCGCATCCACAGTAACAGAACCGTTGTCATCTACCTGTGACTCAGTTATATTACAATTTATAAGCTCAATCGGAGATGTCACATTAAGGTAGTGCTTTTTAAAACTATCCCAAACGGCGCCGGCGTTGATTTCCTTTCCGGTTTCTTCCGAAATTTTTTGGATAATCGCTGCAAACTCCGGCTGCATTTCTTTAGGAATCTTAAATCCAAATTCCTCCTCCATAATGTAGGCTATTCCACCTTTGCCGGATTGGCTGTTTATCCTGATGATTGACTCATACGTTTTCCCAATATCTGAGGGGTCTATGGGAATGTATGGAACCTCCCAAAATTGAGAATTGCTTTCTTTCATGGCACGCATTCCTTTCTTGATAGCATCCTGATGAGAGCCTGAAAATGCAGTAAAGACAAGCCCTCCGGCGTACGGATGGCGGCTGTGTACGTTCATTCCGGTACAGCGTTCGTACGTTTCAACAATCCGGTTGATGTCTCCGATGTAAATATGCGGATTAACTCCCTGAGTAAACATATTAAGAGCAACCGTGATAATATCCACGTTTCCTGTGCGCTCGCCATTTCCAAACAGTGTGCCTTCTACCCGCTCAGCCCCAGCCAACAGCGCCAGCTCCGTTGCTGCAACGGCGGTTCCTCTGTCGTTATGTGTGTGAACGCTTATTATGGATTTCTCCACTTTAGCCCTACCCATGTTTTTGATAAACCACTCTATCGTATCGGCATATACGTTTGGAGATGAGTGTTCCACCGTAGAGGGCAAGTTTATTATCATCTTACTTTTAACATCCGGTCGCCAAACATCCATTACCGCCATACATATTTCAAGAGCAAACTCAGGTTCCGTTGCCGTAAAACTTTCAGGAGAGTACTCAAGGACAAATTCCGTGTCCCTGTGTTTTAATGTCTCATTTTTTATACATTCCGCACCCTCCGCAGCCAAAGCAATAATCTCAGCCTTGCTCTTTTTAAAGACCACCCTGCGTTGAAGTTCCGATGTGGAATTGTAAAGGTGCACATTTACCCGCTTTGCTCCTTCTATGGCTTCAAAAGTTTTATTAATCAGGTGAACACGAGCCTGAGTAATTACCTGAATTGTAACGTCATCAGGAATAAGACTATTTTCAATCAAGCAGCGTGTAAATTCAAAATCAACCTTTGAAGCTGATGGAAAGCTGATTTCAATTTCTTTAAACCCAATCTCAGTAAGCAGTTTAAACATCACAAGTTTTGCATCTATCTCCATTGGAGAGGGCAGCGCTTGGTTGCCGTCTCTGAGATCCACAGCGCACCAAACCGGAGCTTTTTCCAACACACGTGAGGGCCACAGACGCTCCTCTAAACTCACTGCCTTATATGGGCGGTATTTTTCAACCTGCATTCTATTCATTTGTTACCTCCTTTAAAAATAAAAAAAGGGCTGCGGTTTTTTCATATTCCACAACCCTTTATCGTCAAAGTTATCTATTTACAGTACTGTTAATTATCTACGCTGATAACACTCCTTAGCATGGGCCGCAGAACCTCACATAGTCGGCGCAACCCTTTTAAATTAACTCTCATTATAGCAACTGAAACTACCATGGTGTGATTGTACAAAATTTTTTAACCGGTTGTCAAGTTTTTTTAGCTGGTTCAACGTGGACGACCACATCTGCAACGCCGTCCATCTCTCTCTTTATAGCATTGACCACAATATGAGCGATTTCATGTCCTCTTGCTACAGTTAAGGAGGGGTCAACAAATATATGTAAATCAACAAACACGCAGCCCCTCGCTCCGCGGGTTCTAATCTTGTGGCAGCCTGCAACACCTTCAGTCTTACAGGAAATTTCACGCAGCAGCTCCGTGTCAATTTGGTTAGCGTCAATCAGCACACTTATGGTTGACTTCAAAATTGAAACCCCTGCCCACGCTACCATCACACCGACTACGGCGCCCACAACAGGGTCAATATGAGGCAGTCCAAGTTTTGACAAAGCTAGCCCAACTAATACCCCTGAGGTTACATATATGTCGCTTTTTGTGTGAGCCGAATCGGCAATCAAAAAATCACTGTTTAGCTTTTGTCCCATCCTTTTTTCGTAGGTGCAGACAAACAAGTTTATGGCAAGAGTGGAAATCATTACGATAAAACTTTCAACCGAAATTTTTAACTCCGGAGTCTTCCCTGTAAGTGAAGTATATACATTTTTAAAAATCTCAAAACAGGCAAAAAACATCATAAGCGAAATCATAACGGTAAGAAGAATTTCCACTTTTTTGTGGCCGTAAGGATGTTCGCTGTCAGGCGGATTATAGGCAAACCGCAGACCGACCAAACCTACCACATTTGAAAGCCCATCAAACACAGAGTGAAATCCATCCGAATATATAGACACCGAATGAGTCATCATTCCATAGACAATCTTAAAGCCGGATACCGTCAGGTTTAAAACCATCGTGTATATCAATACCTGCCGTATTTGTCTAATGTTGTTTTCCATTTTTATATTATTACTCCAGATGTGTTTCAATATTATTACATATTTTGCAGTAAAAAAGAGTTTGTAATGAAATAAACATCAGAAAACTAAAACAGGTAGTACCTCAGCCAAATATAAATCATGGATATTAAAATGGTCAGAATCATGATAGGAAAACCGTAAGCCGCAAATCGTATAAAGGAAATCTTGCGTCCTGCCTTCTCAGCCATTCCAACTACTATAACGTTAGCTGTGGCGCCGATTGCAGAACCATTGCCTCCTAGACAGGCACCCAACGCAAGCGACCACCACACCGGCATAAGGTCTTTATGTTGAAGGAGTGCGACGCCGTCAAGATTTGGCCAAAGCTGATGCGCCATATCAATTATCAGAGGGTTCATCGTCGCTACAAAAGGAATGTTGTCAATTATTGCGGATGCTATCGCAGAAAACCACAAAACCACCATGCTTGTAGCAAACATATTTCCATGCGTAAGGGCAAGCATTTTATGTGACATTAAAGTAACAAGGCCGCCCTTTACCACACCACCGACCAGTATAAAAAGTCCGATAAAAAAGAAAATCACAGGCCATTCAACCTCGGCAAGTATGTGATGCGGCTCATCAGTCTTTGACAGTAAAAGCAATAGTCCCGCGCCAAAAAGTGCTATCGTTGCCGGCTCATAGTGAAGTTTACCATGAAAAACAAATCCTGTGAGCACCAGTGTCAACACAAATAGAGATTTCTTAAGCATCAACGAATCTTTGATGGCATCGTTTTCATTCATTTGAAGTATTCTTTGTTTTCTTTCCTCTGTGGTTTTTAGTTTATTGCCAAATATTATTTTTATCACAACAATAAGCACAACCATAATTAAAACAACTATTGGAGCAAGATGTACGATAAAATCCATAAAAACCAGTTTTGCCTTTGAGGCAATCATCATATTAGGCGGGTCTCCGATGAGCGTTGCCGTTCCACCGATATTTGACGCCACGGCCTCCATGATTAGAAACGGTACGGGGTCAACCTCAAGCGCATCGGCTATAAGAATAGTGACCGGAGTTATAAGCATAACTGTTGTGACATTGTCTAAAAGAGCGCTCAGTATGGCGGTAACTACCGCAAAAATAATCAATATTAGGACTGGGTCGCCTTTTCCAAGACGGGCGGCTTTAATTGCAATGTATTCAAAAAAACCGGTAGGACGCATTAGGTTAATTATGACCATCATTGAAATAAGAAGAAAGATAACATTCCAGTCCACACCAAGCTCCTCAACATGGAAAGCCTCGTGCTGGGTCAATATTCCAATAATTATCATAAGAGCGCCGCCAAATATGGCTGCTACGGTTTTATGGATTTTTTCAGAGATTATCGCAGCATAAGTTAAAATAAAAATTATTGTAGAAGCCCAGAAAACAAAACCTCCGGCAGTTGTGGTTTGTACAGCCTCATGCATTTTCTACCCCCTTTACTTAGACATCCTTGATATAACGATAGATATAAATTCTTAACATTGTTATAATAACAGTAATGATAAAAACAGGTAAAACTCGGAGAAGCATCCATTTAAAACTTATTTCAAGGCTTACGGCAGGATGGGTTATTCTATCTTTGGTATTAGGATCTATCGTGTTTTTCATCAAACTTGAGAGCATTGACGAATTGGTTACAAAACTTGCCGAAAGAGAATCACGTCCACTCGTTGAGGATAAAACTCAATTGGAATATCTAAATTGTGACAGACAAGAGTGTGTGCAATATCTGTCACAAGCCATGTACAAACACATAGAGATGGGACACTTTATTATAGTAGAACTATACGACAGAAGCAAGAAAAAGGTTGTTGAGGTAGCATCTCCCGATGCAAACACTGTACATAGTTATGAAAAGCTGGTAGTGAAAGAAAAAAGGACGCATAAATTTAAAGATACAGTCAGCTATCACAGGCTGTATTATTCTGGAACTATTTTTTTACAGGTATTTGTACCTCTTAAAGAGGCAGGCGGTTCAATCGCAGGTTACTTTGAGGGCGTTTATAGAGTTGATGAAAGCACTATGAAGGGAATCGTGGATTTACTCATTGGCTCTCTTCTGTTGGTAGTTATATCCGTGTTTGCAACCACTGCAATTGTCTATCCCATAATAATTGTGATGAATAAGGATTTAATTAAACTTTCCGGGGATTTGTCAGAGGCAAACATTGGAATGCTTATAGCGCTTGGCAGCGCTATAGCTAAACGTGACAGCGATACAAATATTCATAATTACAGAGTGACCATCTACGCTGTTAAACTTGGGGAAATCGCAGGGCTAAGCAAAGAAGGTCTAAGGAGCTTAATTAAGGGTTCATTTCTTCACGATATTGGAAAGATAGCGATATCTGACAATATTTTATTAAAGCCCGGAAAGCTTACCGACGAGGAATTTGAAATAATGAAAACGCATGTATTTCACGGCGATGATATTGTTGGTAAGTATAATTGGCTTAAGGACTCAATTGACGTAGTCAGGTATCATCACGAAAAAATTGACGGCTCAGGGTACTTAACCGGCCTTAAGGGTGATGGGATACCGCTGAACGCCAGAATATTTGCTATTGCAGACGTCTTTGATGCGCTTACTTCAAAAAGACCATATAAAGAACCGTTTACTTATGAACAGACCATATCCATTTTAGAGGACGGGAGACACACTCACTTTGACCCGATACTGCTTGATATATTTTTTAGGATATCAAAGGACATATATGATTCTTTCTGTAAAGCAGAGGATACTTTCTTAGAACACTACCTTAATGGTATCATAAAAAGATACTTTTAAATTTATAGAACCAGAAATTAAAGCACATTTAATTATTAACTTATCCATGCGAATCTCCTCTATAATATATTGGTAACTCTGGTATCATTATATACATATAATTGCTTATGCACTTAGCTCCGCAAAGAAAAAACTGGATTCCTGCCTTCGCAGGAATGACAAGAAAAAAGAGAATAACAGAGAGAGGGCGTCATAGGGGAATCCCCTTTAGGGGAGGTCATTCCAGCATCCGAGCGGGAATCCAGTCCTTTCTCTCCTCTATTACATTACCTTTTTGGAAGCTACTTGGTATTACGTATTTAGTGGATTATACAAAGTTGAACCTCTGTCTTAGGGAAAATAGTCGTTATAGCTTCAGGGAAACCTTTAAGCCCATCCACGCTTGCTATCAATATATCCTTTACCCCCATGTTGGATAAATCAGCCAACACCTGAAGCCAGAAATTAGCCCCTTCGCTTTCGGATATATAGATGCCGAGTGCCTCTTTTAACCCTCGCTGATTTATGCCAAGAAGTGTATAGGCCACCTTTTGACATACTCTGCCGTCCTCCCTCACTTTGTAATGAATTGCATCCATCCGTCCCCAGAGGGGATACCCCTATATATGCCCAGATATGTCTCTGTAACTCATACCAAGACTATAGAGGGATATTATTTTGTTCTCTCATATCCAAGATAGGTCTGACGCTTTTTAACTATCTCAGGCTCAAAACTACTATTACGGTCTCTTGGCGTCTCCAGTTCAAACGCTATTTGATCCGTTTTCACTGTCTTGGAGATTGACCCGTTTTTCCGGTTCTTGCCGCCGGATTCTCTTTCTTCACTTAGATGGTTGTCTAACTCCCCTTCCAATGCCGCCTCAATAATTCGCTTTATTAACTGGGTGACTACTCCTTCTTTACCACTTAGCGGTTTGCCTGATTTTAACTGCTTGATTGCCTCTTGTTGAAATGATTCAAAATCGAATCCCTTTAATTGTGTCGGCTCTTGCTTACTCATTGTGTCATCCCTACTGTTAGCTTTTCTTATATTATTATTCAAAGCTCATGACACAGTTTGCTGAACACTCTCTTGTTCTGTGGTTACAAGTTAAAAACTATTACGCAACGGCTTTGGTTTATTTATCTGCGCCGTTAGCCGCCGTAACAAAGGGCGCATCATTTGAAAGTATAACGCCTCAGGGTGACGCTGTTAAAGTTGAATCGTTTCTGATGGGGTTTGTTCTGTATTTTAAGTTTGTGAGAAAAACTGCGGCTGTCTGAGCACATCTTTCCTGTTATGCACTTCCTTAGCAATAGCTGTTATATAATTAATTGCGGTAACCGGATTAATACCAATAGCAGTCTCATCAGAAAGGATAAAGCCGTCAATGCCGCTTTCTATGGCGGTAACGACATCTGTTAGCTCTGCCCGAAACGGCACCTCTCTGGTTACAAGTGAATACATGACCTCGCCGGCAAGTAAAACCGGCTTTCCAGCGCTCTTTGCCGCTGCTGTTATCTCTCTGACAACAAAAGGCAGCGTTGCATGAGGCACTTCTACTCCAAGGTCACCCCTTGCTATGCAAATTGCATCAGAATGAAGGCAGATTTCTGAGATGTTTTTAACCGCATACACTGTTTCCACCTTTGACACAATAGGCACATTTAAGCCCACAGCACTTGCAGCTTCTCTGAGTGCAGCTATATCTTCTTTTGTCTCAACATAGGAAAAATACAGCATATCAACTCCGGAGTCGGCAATTTCCGATAAATCCGCTCTGTCTTTATCGGTTAACGGAGGCAGATTTAATGCAATGCCGGGCACATTTACTCCGGCTCGGCTTGTAAGTTTTCCGCCCTTTATGACCGTACAAACTATTCCGTTGCTTGTTATATCGGAGACAGCCAGAGAGATTGTGCCGTCATCAAGCAAAATCTGACTGCCTGCGGTTATCAAAGACGCCATCTGAGGATAATTAACGCATACTCCGGCACGGCTACCCATAAATTCCCCTGCAGATGGAATGAGAGTAATGTGCTCTCCGGCACTTAGTGATATGGGTGCATCAATTGGGCCAACTCTGAGTTTTCTGCCTTTTATGTCGGCTCCGATTTTAACAGATGAGGAGACACTCCTTATAGTTTTAACCACCTCAGCCATCTCACCCGGCGCCACATAAGACATGTTCAACCTAAAAGCAGTGACCCCTGCACTGATTAACTCTTTGAGCGCATCTTTGCTAGCTGGCCCAATGGTCGCATGTATTTGCAAAGCGCTGTTTTTAACCGGCATCAGGCGGCTGTTTTGGCTTAGGAGCTGGAAAAATCAACCGTATCGCTCTTTCAAGGAATAGATAGTCAACCGCCCAATTAATCAGCACCATTACGCGGTTTCTAAAACCGATGAGATTCATCAGATGAATGACAAGCCACAGTATCCACGCAATGAAACCGGTAAAGGTTCTCTTGCCTACAAGAGCAACAGCCGTGTTACGGCCAATTGTGACCATTGCCCCTCTGTCTTTATAGGTGAAATCCTGCTGAGGCTTGCCAGCAATTGAGGCAAGAATGTTTTTAGCGGCTAAAACCCCTTGTTGGAGCGCAACAGGCGCTGTCATAGGAAGCTGCCTTCGTCCCTCATCAATTGAAGACACATCCCCAATGGCAAACACCTCAGGGTAACTTTCAAGAGCAAGCGTGGGCAGCACCCGCACCAGATTGTTGCGAGTGACGGGAAGTCCCCACTTCTCCGTAATAGGATCGGCACACACTCCCGCCGTCCACACCACAGTTTCTGTTGGAATCACCCCTTTGTCTTTCAGGTGCACTGTTTGACCCGTTACATGAGAGACAAAAGTCTGAAGCATTATCTCAACCCCCATCCGGCTGAGTTTGTCTTGTGCATAGTCTCTGAGATTTTTAGGGAAAGTCAGCAAAATACTGTTAGCTGCCTCAATTAAGATTACATGAACGTAGTTAAAATCTATCGTTGGGTAGTCTTTTTTAAATGGCCCGTGAATCAGTTCTGCAAGGGCTCCGGAAAATTCCACTCCAGTGGGACCGCCTCCAACTACTGTAAAAGTAAGAAGACTCTGTTTATGCGTCTCAGAGATTTTTCTTGAGGCCATCTCAAAGCAATTCAGGATGTGGTTTCTTAACTCAACCCCCTGATGAAGATTTTTAAGTTGAAACGCATGTTGTGCTGCTCCAGGAGTGTCAAAAAATTGGGTCACAGTACCCGTAGCAAGCACCAGATAGTCATAGTGAATGGCATATCCAGCGCTTTTTACTATTTTATTTGCAAAATCTATTTTTTCAATATCAGCCAAAATAAACTTTATGTTGGAATATTTCCTTAATATACTTCTTATTGGATATACGATGTCCTCAGGTTCAAGCTCTGCTGCTGCCACCTGATAAAGAAGTGGAAAAAATGTGTGGTAATTATTTTTGTCAACAAGCAGAACGTCAACATTTTTCTTGTTAGCAAGACTCCTTGCCGCCCAAAGCCCACCAAAGCCCGCGCCTACTATAACAACACGCTTGCGCCCTTGCTGCTTATCCGCCCCTTGATATATGTTTGATACTTTTTCCATAGTGTTATAATCGGTGTTTATTGAATAATATATAAAACCTGACGATTATATCAAGGTGATGTTTTATTTTTTTCAGAAATATGTTACAATCGCATGACGTGAGGATTGATAATACCACAAGAGGCAGGAACAAATGAGAAGAATAGCGGTAAAGGAAACCTATAAGGATGGGCAGGTGATTTTTAAGGAGTCCAGTTACGGCGAGGGTACCTATGTGATTCTTAGCGGAAAAGTACATATCGTGAAAAAAGTTAAGAATGTTGACCTTGTAATAGCGACGCTTGAAAAAGGTGATTATTTCGGTGAAATGAGTTATCTTGACAGACAACCCCGTTCAGCCTCGGCAGTTGCCGTAGGAGATGTCCAGTGTGGTTTGCTTGATAAGAATTTTCTTGAGGATGAGATTAATAAAACATCAGAAGAATTCAAATTAATATTAACTACTCTGGTTGAAAGGTTAAGGCAGACAACATCACAGCTTGTATCACTGACAGCAGAAAACCATATTTTAAGAAAATAGAAGCATAACCCTGTTACCAACAGAGTTGGCGCCATATATAGAGTTATACTTGATGTGTAAAGCAGCATATGAGAGGATATAGTAATATAGATGCCAGTGGATGTCTTGAATTAAGCTATGTTTGAAGGAATAAGAATAAAAAAAATTCTGGTCAGGCTTGAAGAGGCAAAGACTGAAGAGGAACAAAATAGTGCAATAGATGATTTAATATCATTTGGGAGCGCTGCGTTTATCCGCGTCGTGGACATATTCAGGAACAGGCGCATCAGTTATGAGCGGTTTCACTACATTGCACAGAAAATATGCGACGAAAGCTGCCTTCATGAGGTGCTGCCATTAATTGGTGACAGACAGAGTGATGTCAGAATGGTAGCTAAAGAATTAATTCTGAAAAGGTGGAAAGAGGCATCAGTTCCTTTTCTTATTGATTATCTAAGGTCTCCTGATATGACAATCAGGGCTAATGCCACAGAGCTGCTGGGTGTGATAAAAAGTCAGCAGGCTCTTCCTAAGCTCATTACTATTTTTAACGAGTGTGATTCTGAAACAAAGAGAAATATAATTAAAATATTGTCTGAAACCAGCGGCCCTTCAGCATCAAAGGTCATAATGGGGGCGCTTAACGACAGTGTTCTTTCAGTCAGGGTGGCTGCTGTCAGAGCACTTGGAGCGATGAAAGACCATGATGCCGTAAAACTCTTAGTAGAGAAACTCTCCGAGGAGGATGCACAAATACGGCGTGTTACTTTGGAGGCACTTGGCTCTATAGGGGACAAACGGGCGGCGCTCCCCATGCTTTTAATGCTTAGAGACACCGATATGGTTATCAGACAGAAAGCTGTTGAGTTTATTCTTCAGGTGGCTGACTCCGATGTTATCCCGGATGTTATAGCGTTAATGAGAGACAGGGATGTAAATGTAAGGCGTTGTGCGGTGGATGTTTTAAACGGCCTAAAGGATGCGAGAACTTCTGAGGTACTGCTTAAAGCCATGAAGGACTCCGATTGGTGGGTCAGACAGATTGCAACAGATGCGCTCTCTGAGCTTAAGGGCGAAAATATCGTTAAGTTTTTTATTATTATGCTTAAAGATTCATCCGATGAGAGTTTAAGACGATTAGCAGCAGAGTTTTTCTCAAAGGTGCCGGATGAGTCGGCCCTTGAGCCTTTAATTCACGCACTTGATGACACCGACTGGTGGGTCAGAGAGAAAGCAGTGGCTGCTCTTGGCACTTTGAAAAATAAACGAGCCATTGAGCCACTTTCTAAACTGATGGACGATGAGGAAATCAAAGGGGTTATCCCTGATGCTCTTTTTAAAATTGGAGGCGCTGAGGTAATCCAGCCATTGCTTACTTTAATGAACGACAGACAGAAACGTGTGCGCATCGAAGCGCTTAAAGCTCTGGGAAAACTTAGAAACCCTGAATCGGTACCGCAAATCAAAGAACTTCTAAACGACGACGATGATGATATTAAAATTGAGGCAGTTGACGCCTTAAAGAAAATCACTGGGAAATTATTCAGAATTGGCGATGGTAAGTCACAGGAGACTGGAGCTATCGGGACTAAAACCGTGGTGGGTCATATGCTTCCTGAGGGCTCAATTCAAACTGAGGCTATCCTTGTTGTTGATCTGTGTGATTCAACCGGTATCGCCAACAGATTTGGGGATCAATTTGCTCTAAATCTAACAAAAACACTCACAGAAACGGCAAAACCCATCTCCAGACGTGAACAGGCGCAGTTTTCAAAAAGCACTGGAGACGGTTTTCTTATAACATTTCCTAAAATTAGAAATGCTGTTAACTTTGCTTTAGACCTGCTCAGAGAGATGGCTAAGTATAATGAGGCCGCTGAGGACTCGGCACACATAGACCTGCGGTTTGCCATAAATTTTGGTGAGACACGCACTGACGCCAAAGGGGACAGACTTGGGGTTGCTACCAACATGACATTTCGCGTAGAGGGTGTAAAGCCCTCAGATTTAAAATCATTAGAGGGCGGCATGAGACCAGAGGATATGCCCCTTGTAAACAGAATTTTTGTAACCGAGCACGTTGTTGGCGAAGCAGCTAAAATGGCTGGAATAAGGGTACAGCCGGTCGGATTTTTTGAATTAAAAGGAATTGCCGGCCTTCATAAAGTGTTTGAACTTAAATACACGGGTTGAATATGGCAGGCAGGTTAAAACAGATGAGCACTGCCATAATAATTTGCTAAGAGGTTATATGAAAAATTTATTTATTAAAAATGCTTCTATTTTTTCTCTTGTTTCCTTTATAATAGGCGGAGTTTATAAAATATATATGCCGGAGAGGTTTTAAAGATGGCAGGTAAGCTGATGTACTTTTTGTTAGCGGTGGCGGTAATGGTTATAATGCCGATTTATTCAAACGCTCAGGACAATATGACCGCACCTGATAATGCAACAGTGGTTGACATCCCCGGGTTTGTAACAACAAAGCCGGAGTTTACAGAGGGGATTTTTCCGTGTTCAACCTGTCATTCCTCTATGACGCCCAATCCCCAAAGACGCGAGCTTGCCTTTCACACGGAAATCCAGTTAAAACACGCTCAAAAGCAGCGTTGGTGTCTGGACTGCCACAATTCAGATAATCGTGATGTGCTGAAACTGGCTAATGGCGACCACGTAACGTTTGAAAACTCATATAATCTCTGCGGACAATGTCACGGTAATATTTTAAGGGATTGGAAAACAGGAATTCATGGTAAACGAACAGGTTACTGGAACGGAGATAAGACCTACTATTTGTGTGTAAATTGCCATAATCCTCACTCACCTCGTTTTAAGCCGTTAAAACCGCTTCCTGTACCTGCTAAACCGCAGGATGTTACAAAAATACAAGGCAGTAAGTCAATTGTAATTGACGGTAAAAAACTTTACATACCTGAGTACAAAAAGTAAGGGAAGGATAATTTTATGAATAGAAGAAATTTTCTAAAAACAGCAGCATTGGGCGTCGGCGGCATACTGCTTCCTGCAAAAGACAGCCCAGCATCTGTTTGGGAGGCTTTTTTTCAAAAGTACTACAGGGAAATGAACGATAAAGAGAAAAAAGACGTAGTAGCAAGGCTTGAGAGAGAGTATGAGGAAAAATATAAAAAACACATACGCGTTAAATCTGCTGCGCCTCTGCCAAAAGTTCTTTACGGCTATGGGCTTGATTTATCCCGTTGTGTAGGCTGTAGAAGGTGCGTTTATGCTTGTGTTACCGAAAACAACCAGTCACGCAATCCTCAAATTCACTATATAACAGTGTTGCAGTTTAAACAGGGTGAGAAATGGGTCAGCGATTTAGAGGAATCCAACAAATACTACAATCCCGAGGAAGTACCGGCCCCTGAGCACTTTTATATGCCTGTACAGTGTCAGCAGTGTGAACGTCCCCCCTGTGTAAAGGTATGCCCTACTCAAGCCACGTGGAAAGAGCCTGACGGGATAGTTGTGGTTGACTATAACTGGTGCATAGGGTGCCGCTACTGCATGGCGGCTTGCCCGTATGGCGCCCGCAAGTTTAATTGGGCAGAGCCTACTATCCCAGTTGAGGAGATAAACACAGAGACTCATTATCTGGGAAATAGACCTCGCATTAAGGGCTGTGTGGAAAAGTGCACGTTCTGTATTCAAAGAGTCAGAGAAAATCCGGGAAGGTACCCGGCCTGTGTGGAGATATGTCCGGTTGGAGCAAGAAAATTTGGCAACCTGCTTGATCCGGAAAGTGAGATACGCATGTTAATAGAAACAAAGCGTGTGTTTCGGCTTAAAGAAGAGCTAAATACTCAGCCTAAATTTTACTATTTCTTTAGTCTATAAAGGAGATGTGGATATGACATTGCTGCAATTTATCAGAGATTGGATGAGGCATCTTACCAGAGGAAACAAAACATATTTTGTTTGGCTGGGTCTCTTGAGCATAGCAATGCTTAATGCTATGGTTTCCTATATTATGCAGCTTGATAGGGGGCTTATAGTTACAAATATGCGGGATCAGATTTCATGGGGTTTTTATATATCAAACTTCACTTTTTTGGTAGGTGTGGCTGCAGCTGCGGTAATATTGGTAATACCTTCGTATATTTATCACTTCAAACCAATCAAAGAGATAGCGCTATTTGGCGAAATGGTGGCTGTAACTGCTGTGATGATGTGTTTACTGTTTATAATGGTTGATTTAGGTAAGCCCTTAGCCTCATGGCATTTATTTATAACTCCGAATTTTCCGCGTTCAATACTTATGTGGGATGTGATAGTGCTAAACGGCTACCTCATACTAAACACGTTAGCCGTCTGTTATGTTCTCTACTGTGCAGCTCATGGACGAGAATATAAGATGATAATCATGTGGCCCCTTGTGCTGGTATCTATCCCGTGGGCATTTAGTATTCACACGGTAACCGCTTTTTTATATAATGGTTTATCATCAAGGCCGTTTTGGAATGCTTCTATAATAGCTCCGCGATTTATAGCCTCTGCAATGTGCTCAGGCCCCTCCCTTATGATACTAATGTTTCAAGTTGCCAGAAAGGTCTCAGACATTGAGGTCAACGATAAGGCGATTTTTAAAATCGCCGAACTGATAGCATACGCTATGGGGTTCAATCTATTTTTGTATGGGGCTGAGTTATTCAAAGAGTTCTATTCACAAAGCATTCACCTTGCGCCGGTTGAGTACCTGTTTTTTGGACTAAAGGAGCACACACTTTTAGTACCTTTTACGTGGACAGCGCTGGTGTTTAACTTGACAGGCTTTATCATCTTCCTTTCGCCAAGGCTTAGAAACCGTTTTTTATTTTTAAACATAGCGTGTGTACTTGTTTTTATCGGGGTTTATATTGAAAAGGGTATGGGCTTTGTAATTCCCGGGTTTGTGCCGGATACGCTTGGGGAGATATACGACTACTTGCCATCATACACAGAGTTAAGCATAAGTGCTGGGATATGGGCATTTGGCGCCTTTTTCTACACTCTTTTGCTAAAGACTGCAATACCGATATACAAAGGAGAGCTTAGTTTCCTTTCACACAACATGAGGCACAATCTCAGAGACTTTCACAAGCCAGCAGCTCATTGACAGATAAATCCGGCGTATTTAAGCACATCTTCTTTGCCAGTCAGGTAGGGCTGAACATTGTAGTTGCAACTGCGGTGGGATATGCTATCGGGCGCGGGCTTGACTACTTATTTAACACAACTCCGTGGCTAACGATTACGTTTCTGATTTTTGGTATAATTTCCGGTTTTTTTGAAACGTTTAGGCTGGTTCAAAAAGCTATAAAAGATGATGATTAAATCGGCAACCCTTTGCACTGTTTTGTTGTCAGTTTTAATATTTATAATCCTATTTCTCACAGGGAGGAGCGACACTGCCTTTAGCGTATTAATCGGGAGCGCTGTAACCTTAATCAATTTCATACTTTTGTCATACGGAGTTACAAAGCTTTTGGATGCTAAACCTGCCGCAATTTTTTTTAACAGTTTTCGTTTGATGTTTTTTATTGCGCTGCTCTCAGTATTGATATATTTTCGGCTGGCAAATGTGGTCGGCTTATTTACAGGTTTTACCCTCACAATTGTTACTATAGCCGCCGTTGGAATAATAGTGTCTAATAACAAGTAGCAGTCAAAGAAGAAAGAAACTATTGATGAAAGAGAAACTGAAATCTAACGTTTTGTTGGTTTGATGAGATTGCCACGCTACGCTCGCAATGACAAATTTGGGCTTTTTTATCTGTCATTGCGAGGAGCGATAGCGACGTGGCAATCTCGTCCTAAGTAACCAGCAAATTAACCTGTTTGACAGAGAAATTTACCACTATGAACGCAACTTGGTATAATACCAGCCCTAAAAGGTAATATAGGAGTTTAGAATGATAGTGTATTTAAATGGTGAATTTTTACCGCTTGAGGACGCTAAAATATCAGTCCTTGATCACGGGTTTCTCTATGGCGACGGATTTTTTGAGACACTTCGCACGTATAACGGTGTGATTTTTAAAGTGGCGGAGCACATGGAGAGATTCAATAGGGCAGTCAGTCTGCTGGGGTTTAATTTAGGGATAACGTCAGATGAGCTGAAATCATTAATTTATAAAACAGTAGAATTAAACTCACTAACTGATGCAACAGTCAGAGTGACAGTGTCAAGAGGAGCGGGCCCGCTTGGGCTTGATCCAGAAATCTGCCCGAAGCCGACTATCTTTATATACGCTAACGCCTTTAAACCATACCCGCAGTCGTACTACCAACAGGGCATTAAAGTAATGACAGCGTCAGTCAGAAGAAGCCCGCTTGAGTGCCCTCACTGGGGGACTCGTGCGCAGATTAAATCCATCAATTTTCTGCCTAACGTTCTTGCTAAAATTGAGTCCCGCGGCTCAGGGGAGGTTCTTTTGCTTGATACCTCTGGATACATAACCGAGTGCAGCGTATCAAATATTTTTTTTGTAAATGGTGAGGCGCTATATACTCCGTCGCTTGAGTGTGGAATACTTGACGGCATCACACGAAAAGTTGTCATTGATATTGCAAAAAAACAGGGTATTACCGTGCATGAGGGAAAATACTTTCTAAACACTCTGTACCGCGCCGATGAGGTTTTCTTAACAAACACCATTATGGAGATAATGCCGGTAGGAGAAATTGACGGCAGACTTTTTAGCGGCAGCCGGAAAGTTACTAATTTGTTAAGTACGTTATACAAAAAAGAGGTTAATGTATTTTAGTAATTGCCTTTATAGTTAACTCCACTAATAAAAGGACTGGATTCCTGCTTTCGCAGGAATGACAAAAAAATAAGAAAATCCACTCCTTTGTCATTCCCGCCTCCGAGCGGGAATCCAGTCACTTTTTCAACTTTAAATAAATATTGAAACCTATCTCCTCAAAATCATGAAAAGTCTCAACCAGAGTTAACTTTATAAGCATTTTTTAGTATATTTATCAAGTAAATCTTTTACTGAGTTCCTTCAAGGAATCTGACAAACTCATCAGAAAACGATTGAGCTGAGAAATGTCGTTCAACTGTTAAGCGCCCGTTTTTAGAAATTATATCGCTAAAGGATGAATTCTCTAATAGTCTGTAAATCGCATCAGCTAAAGCAGCCGGATCATTTTGAATAACCAGCAGCCCGTTATGATTGTCCGCAATAATCTCAGGGATTCCTCCGATATTAGAGGCTATCACGGGAATTTCCATAGCCATTGCTTCAACAAGCGAAAGTCCAAACGATTCAAGCCCAGACGTAGGCAACACAAAAATATCTATAGCGCTGTATAAAAACGGTATATCAGCCCTGAAACCGGTAATTGTCACCCGGTCTGAAATGGCATTGCTTGCGGCCTCACGTTCAATAACCTCTCTAAGGGGCCCCTCGCCTATAAAAAGCAAGTGAAGATTGGAAAACTTTTTTAGCAGCATTATAAATGAATTAAATAGGACCAGCCCGCCTTTGTCTTCATACAATCTGCCTGAGGTTCCTATAACTACCCTGCCATCTTTGATAGAAAGGGATTTTTTTGCATCAGCTCTGTTGAACTTTGACCTGTCAAAAATTGATAAGTCAACTCCGTTATAAATAACTGTGACTTTTCCCGGGCTTACACCGCAATCGGTAAGCGCCATTTTAACGGCGCCGCTTACAGCTATAACATGGTCACAACACAATGTCATTAATAAGTTAGTGATATATTTCAACTTGTTTGCCTGATGCCGCACTATTACAAACTTACGCCTTAACAAAACTGAAACAAACGCTACATGCCAGTACTCTTTGCCGAGATTGGACACTATAATATCTATTCCCTCTTTATACACTATGTAAATAAGCCTGAAAAGTGCAGCAAAATCCATGAGATTTTTTAATTTAAGATGATACACTGGCACACCTGCTAACGCACAATTTTCATACACGGCGCTTTCACGTGGGCATCCAACGATGACATTTACTCCTGAGTTTAAAAGTTCACGGGCAAGAGTTGTTCCGTGAGAGCCAATACCGCTCCACTTAGTGTTTGTGTACAAAAGGAGGATTTTTTTCATTACAGCAACTTGTATGAAAACGCAAGCGGGCCCGTATTTAGTTTAATTGACATACGATTAAACTCATAAGGATTGCCGCCGGCTTTGATATAACCCTTTTTAGTGGTAAATGCGCCTTTAAAACCCGCCTGTTTCACACTCTCTATGACCCTGTTGTCACTGTCACCGTAAGGATAACAAAAGAACTCTATCGGCATAGCCAATTTTGATTCAAGATCGTCTTTTGATCCCCTGATTTCTGCCTCAAGCTCAGAATCCGTGAGTTTAGTAAGTGACGGGTGCGTCCTTGAGTGAGCGCCAAAGTCAATTGCGTTTTCCTTTAGGAAATTAATATCATCCCAGTTCATCAGCTGCCGTTTTTCGTTTACATAGCCGCTGTCCCATTCATTATGTTTACCAATCAGGGATGACACAAGGAAAACGGTGGCAGGAAATTTATATTTTTGTAGGACTGGATACGCAAACTCCAGAAAACTTTTAAAGCCGTCGTCAAAAGTTATGGCTACCATCTGTGAGTTTAAGGACTTTTCAAGTGAAAAATCCAAAATATCGTTAAGTCTTACAACGTTATATCCAAAAGTTTTCAGATAGTACATTTGAAAGGAAAACATTTTAGGTGTAACGTAGAGGCCCGGCAGCCTGACAGTCTTTTTGGGGCTCCCGATACAATGATATGTTAAGACAATAGCTTTTTGCATAATCCCTGTGTGCTGGTATTATAACATTAGTAAAATAAAATGTTAAAAATTTTTAAGGTACAAATTGACAATTGAAATTCTCTGCTGTTATAATTATGAAGGCTGTAGGCAAGGAGATCCTGGGTAGCTCAGTCGGCAGAGCGGGTGGCTGTTAACCACCTTGTCGGGGGTTCGAATCCCTCCTCAGGAGCCAAATAACCGCTGTTGCAAATAAGAGGCAGCATGAAGGAGCAACTTGTAAAATGAAAAACCCACTGATTGAAGGCTTAATTGTGCCGCTATTAACCTCCGTGCATGTAGTGAGTGTGCTGATTTGGATAGGCGGAGTTGTTTTTGTTACTACAATTGTATTTCCAATAATAGTACGCATGGATGACTCCATGGAAAAAGTTATGCTTTTTCAAGGCGTTGAGCATAGATTTGCAAAAATCGCTAAAGTATGCGTTTTGATTGCCGGTTTCACTGGCGGGCTTATTGTCTATTTAAAAGACATATTACACACCCTTTTCCACAAGGACGGTCTCTACCTGACAATGATGTTGTTTCTTTGGGTAGTGTTTTTAACGGTGCTTACTTTTGAAAAAAAGCTCTTTAATATAATATTTAAAGGGCAGGCTCAGCACGATACAAAGAAAATCTTTATACGCCTCACCATGTTTCACTGGATAGTTATGACAGTAAGCCTGATAGTCGTATTCATTGGCGTTTATCAGGGTCACGAAGGCAAATTTTAATTTTTAGTGAAAAAATATGCCGATTTTATTATTCAGGATATTTTTAGTTTCCTTAGCGCTTGCAGCAAGCACAGCGCATGGCTTAGAGGCAAATTGGATTAAGTTAGATACCGGAATGGAATTTGCTGAGTTTGAAGCATCGGCTGATACAACAGGTGATAAGGTAAAAATATCCGTTCTAAGAGTAAATCCCAGAGATTTTGAATTAAAATTATTCACCACTTCTGATTTAGGAGGCGAGAGCATGACCGCTAAAGAGTGGGCTAAGAAGTTTAAGCTTTTAGCGGTAACCAATGCCGGAATGTATCAGGAGGATGGGAAGACAAGTGTGGGATTTATGAAAAGTAAGGGGCGTATTCTTAACTCACGCATTGCTAAAGCGTATAAGACAATGTTGGCGCTTGAACCGAAAAATAAATACGATCGTGATTTTGAGATTATTGATATGGAATGTGAAAAAGACAACACAACAATAAACAGATACAAGACTGTGATACAAAACATCAGAATGATAAGCTGCAATCAGGAAAATGTATGGACGCCGCAAACCAATTCATGGAGTGTTGCAGCTTTAGGAATGGATAAGTCGGGAAACATTCTTTTTCTAATGTCGGTGACCCCTCTGAGTGTGCATGATTTCATCAAGATAATATTACAGCTTCCTTTAAAAATTCATGTTGCGATGTATCTGGAGGGAGGCAAGCAGGCGTCATTGTATATAAATGCCGGAGGCAGAGAAATCCAACGGGCTGGTAAATCGGGCATTAACATAAATACAAGTGATGCCTTCTGGCCTATTCCAAACGTTCTCGGACTGGTTAAAAAGAAGTGAGTTTATCTATAATTGTGTTAAACTTGAAAATGTGTTATATATTTAATTAGGTGAGTGGGACAATGACATTTAATGAGCTACATAGAGATACTGACTGTAATTGTATTGAAAATGCAAAGGCAGATGAGGGCAATGTTTTTGCAAGAAGGATAACGGGTGAGAAAGCTATTGCAAATGACTTTAAGTCATACTGGGATGAGGGACGTACTGTAAAGGATGGTAAAAATTGTGAGCTTGTCTGCGATCATAAGGGTGTTTCGGTTTATGTGGTTAATGATGAGACTGAAATACAAAGCAAATTCAAGGAAATTAAAGCGCATAAACGAATGAGCACACGATTTACACACTACTGTTTATTAAAACTGAAAAATAGTGCAGGTTTGTTAAAGCAGAGCGGTAAGGATAAGGCTCATTACAATTTTTTTAAGAGTGATGATTTTCAAATTGATAAATTGGAAATAATTGCAATAAGGCCGATATGATGTTTGAAATAAATCAAAATAAGTTAACGAGAACGGACCTGCATAAAATAGTCAGTAACTATGAGGTTTTAATCTATTATGATATGCCTATTTTATTTACCGGTACCAATGCGTATGGAAACATAATTATAGGTTCTTCAGTTGACGAGGATTATGAGAATAAAATAGAAAGAGTCTTTCATGTAATTGTTGACTCGGTCGTATATAGCGATTATCTAAGCCAAAAAACAACATATAGAGAAATATTAGAAAAAGCTGAATCTTTTTTTGTCATAGATAGAGTTTTTGATGAAAGTGAAGAAAAGGTTTATTCTGTTGATATAAACGAAATTCCTGAAGAGTATTTACCGACAGATGAATCCTTTTGTCCTAAACGTGCAATGGATAGTATTTTATCGTACGTTGTTAGCCTCAAGGGTAAAGAGGCTGACAAGCACTTATTGTCTTTGGATGACCTTATTGACATTCTTGAGCCGTTTAGAAAATTTCTAAGCAAACCAGCAATATTTTTAAAAGAATTTAAGTTAAGACCCAGAGTTTACGCCCGCGCATTTAGTCCTGGGAGTTTTAAACTTCACCTTGATATTAAGTTAGATGATGTAAAGCAACCTGATCTACATATAGATAAAGACTTAATAAGTAAACATTTAAATAATTATTTTAATTTTTGTGTCAATTATTTGCCTGTTGAGGTAGCTGACATTCTGGAAAATGCTAATACTTTTCCACCACACTTCTCTGAAATATTACGCGAACGTGAAGATATTTTTAGATCATCAGGTATGAAATTTCCCGCTGATTTAAAAGATGTTTTGGTAAAAAGCATAACAAATTCAGTAACTGATCTATACTCCATTAGTAAACATATAGGTGATAATTTTACACATTTAGAAATGATTAATATTTACGATGGGCATGAAAACACATTAGCAGTTCTGGACACTTCTTTTAGCGAGAATATATCAAAATCAAGGGATATTATTGACGAAAAATTTATTGGAAAAGTATCCGCAGATCAAAAACTTCAAGATTATGAATTATTGATATATCATTTGAACACTGATTCAAGAAGGGGTACTGCGTTAATAAAAGATTCTGTAGATTCTGAAACACACTCAAGACCATCTATAAAAATATCGGGTAAAGAGCCACTTGAGGAAACAAAGTACACAGAAAGCTTATACAAGAGTGAACGGATAAAGATTAAAGGTATTGCTCAAAGAGTAGGTAATAAATTCAGACATATTGATATAAATTACGAAAATACATGAGCAATAAATTATTCCAGAGAAAATTAGATTGTTGTGAAGCTAAAACCAAACTTAATGCAAAATCACTTCAATTACTTCTTTTTTGAAGCGACGCCGAAAGCCCGTTGAGCTTTCTGACGACTGATTCTATATTTGCATGATTACTTAGTTTAATCAAATAGATGAGTTGTCTGAGAAAGTCTGTCGCTTCTAAGATTATGTTGGTTGAGTGTGTGTCAGGAATGATTTTCCTGTCTCTCAGGACATGCAACACATCCTCAACCGCATGTGCAAGCTGCTCTATATTTTTAAGTTTTAAAAGATTAGCGCCGGATTTTATAGAGTGAGCATCCCTGAATATTTGATTGATACTGCTTTCAAAAGAAACACCGCCTTCTTTAAGTTTAAGGAGCAAAGAATCTATCTCATGGAGGCGCCTTAGCGTTTCCATCCCAAATGTCACTAATAAATCTGAATCATTTTCAGTACTCACCATAGTACGCTCTTAAACTAACGCCAACCTCTCCTCTATGAGTTTTATTGCTCTAGCTGCCATTTCATTTAAATCCGGTTTTGATACCTGATCATCCGCTCCCACCGATTCTCCCTTGTGACGCAGCTCGGTTGTGATAAGTGATGAGTACAGAATTACTGGAATTTTTTGTAAATACGGATCTTGTTTTATGTTTTTAGTCAATGTGTAGCCATCAAGAAGAGGCATCTCTATATCTGATATGACAACATCAACGTATTCAATAATGTCTTTGCCCTCGGCTGCTCCTTTCTTTCCTAGCCCCTTTAAATACTCCAGTGCCTCTTGTCCATTGTCTAATAGTTTTGTTTTAAAGTTGGCTGCCTCCATGTTTCTTCTGATTATCTCCCGGATTGTTTCTGAGTCATCCACAATAAGCGCTCGATACTGAGTCTGTGCCCTCACTGTGGTTTTCCACGAATCAAGTGATGAGTGAGGGTCTAAATCTGAGATAATATGTTCAAGATCAAGGAGTTGTATAAAATGGTCTTTGGCATAAACCATACCTACGATTGCCTTTGAACCCAGATGCGATATGAACCGACCCGGAGGCACCACCTCTTTCCACTGAAAACGCGTTATCTCTGTGACCCCTGAAACCAAAAAACCTTGAACTGATTTGCTGAATTCAGTGATGATTATGATGCCGGAGTCAGCCGTTCTCTGTACGCCAAGCCAGATGCTTAGGTCTATTATTGGCACTATGTGGTCACGAAGAGGAATGGTGCCTAAAAAACACGGATTTTGGGCATAGTCTCTCGGCTTAAGGTTAGGGTTTTCTATGACCTGCATCACTTTTGCAACATTCATCCCAAAGAATGAGCGGCTCTCCTGCCCAAGCCTGCTCTCTTCATCGATGTAAAACTCAAGAATTTCCAACTCATTTGTTCCCGTCTCCAGAAGTATCTCAGACTTTATCTGATCTATTATATTTGTCATTGTACCCACCCTCCATATTTTTTGCGTCCTGTTATATATTCTATACCATTAGTCGTATAATAAGAAAGGTGCTACCATTACTTAGGACTACACTTTACGCATCTATAACAACGTCAGATTGTTTCTGTGTATTATCTCATCAGAGTACTTATAACCAAGTAAGCCCTCAATCTCTGAGGTCTTATGCCCCGCAATACGCAGAAGTTCGGAGCTTCCGTAGTTGACTATCCCCTTAGCAATCTTCTTACCGTCAAGTGTGATGCAGTAAACGGCATCGCCGCGTTCAAAGCTCCCTTCAATTGACCTGACTCCTGAGGGCAGGAGGCTTTTCCCGTTACTGACAACGGCTTTTGCTGCGCCCTCGTCAAGGCAGACACTGCCGCGCGTATGAAGGTAGGAGGCTATCCAGCTTTTTCGTGCGCCATGTTTTTTTGCCTTTGCCGCAAATGTAGTGCCAAAGGCAGTGCCTCCTCTTAAAACACTCGCAAGCTGCCCTGACTTCTTTCCATTTATGATGGTTACAGTGACGCCGTGTGCTGTGGCAATTTTAGCGGCCTTAACTTTTGAGTACATTCCGCCTGTGCCGGATATTGTGCCAGCGCCTCCTGCCAGCGCTTCAATCTCATCGGTTATCTCAGCTACTTCGCCGATTAATTCTGCTTTGCTGTTTTTCCTTGGGTCGGCTGTGTAAAGACCGTCTATATCGGAAAGTATTATGAGTTTTGAAGCATTAAGCAGAGTTGCAACAAGGGCTGCCAACATGTCATTGTCGCCAAACTTAAGCTCCTCTACCGATACCGTGTCATTTTCATTTATAATCGGGATTACCTTTAACGAAAGAAGGGTGTTAAGCGTGTTTCCGGCATTTATAAACCGCTTTCTGTCTGAAAAAACATCTCTGGTGAGGAGCACCTGAGCTACTTTTTTGCCAAATGCGCCAAACGCTTTCTCATAAGCCCACACAAGAGAGCTCTGACCAACTGCGGCAACTGCCTGTTTTAAATTTATATCGCGGATACGCCCCTCTATAGAAAGCTTATATCGCCCAGCCGCAACAGCCCCAGAGGACACTACCACCATGTCATACCCCTCATCGTGCGCTGCCGATATGTCCCATGCCAGCTGTTCTATTGTCTTTTCATTTAGCCCCTTTTCAGAGGCTAAAATGTTACTCCCTATCTTTACCACTATAGTTTCTGACATCAAGTCAATTATACCTTAACTACAGGGAATTCAGAAACCGGCATAGTTTAAAGCAGTTTTAAAAACTCGTCGACAGCAAGTCCGGTTTGTCTTATGATTGCTCTTAAAGTTCCTCTGTCTAATGTGGCATGATCCGGCACTACAATTAGCGAGTAATGATGTTCCCTCATTAGTATTATATGGCTGCTACGCTGTCTTTTGAATATAAATCCTGACTTTTCAAGGGCTTTTACGCAATCACGACCTGAAACAACAGGTAATTTCATACTCTTACTAATTCCAAATTATCCTCAGGTATTAAGTGTCCATCCTCGCTTAATGTTTCAATATACAGGCTTATGGCCTCCTTGATATTGTGGAGCGCTTCATTTTTTGTTATCCCCTGACTTATACATCCTGGCAGTGTTGGGCACTGTGCAACCCAATATCCGTCCTCTCCAGGATAAATTATCACCTGTCTCATTTCCGGCCTCCTATTTAACTAATAATATCAATTGGCGGCAAACGTAGTCAATACACGATATCAAGCAGAGGTCGCTTTAAATGCAACTACCAAATGGCTGGTAAAAATCTTGCTGGGGTCATGGGGAAATCATCTCCCCATGTGGACAGAGGCTTGACTGGAAGGATGTGGTCCTTCCAGTCATATTGTTCCAATTTTGAAATCAGTTATATATTATGTTCCTTTATCTTATTAAGCAGTGTCTTGTAGTCAATGGCAAGGTATCTGGACACTTTGCTCTTATTACCCTTAAATCTCTCAAGAAGCTCACGGATGATGTTTGTCTCGTAAGTGGCTACAACCCCTGAGATTACCTCTTTTAATCTGAGCGGGCCATCCTGTGGGAGCGTGTATGGCTGCTTTAGAAACATTATATGCTCAATTGTAATCATATTAGGTGCTGCTTTGAGCACGGCATTTTTGGCAATACTCTTTACCTCTGCAATGTTACCTGGCCAGTCGTGAGTGTCCATCAGCCTGTATGCCTCATTGGAAACAACCGGTACGTCAATTTTAAGGTTGGCGCATGTGTTTGCCAAAAAGTGGTCAAATAAAATCTTTACATCTGCTGCCCTATCCTTAAGCGGAGGTGCAGGTAAAAAGAAATCACTCAACCTGTACAGCAAGTTTTCAGTCACGTCATTAGAATTAGCAACACTTTTTATGTCTTTGCTTACAGATGTAATAAGGCGAACATTTAGATTTTCTGGTTCAACGCCTCCAACTGGTACGTATCTGTGACTATCCACGGCAGCTACGAGCTTTTCCAAAAGCCAGACAGGCATATTTAAAAAATCTTTAATATACAGTGTTCCATGGTTTGCCTTACTTAAAAGGCTTGTCTGTCCAAATAAGAAACTTTCCATATCATCCGGTGCAATTGCCTTTGTATCAAACTCAACAAAGGCGCTGTTTGCCCGTTCACTTAGGTTATGGATCATCCTTGCCATCAGAGTTTTACCGCATCCCTGCAATCCGTGGATTAACACCTTGTAATTGGTCTTTGCAACACCTTTTAAGTCGTTAAGGATTTGCTTCATTGCATCATCCCGAGTGAAAAAAGTTATGGCGCTTTCTGTGCTCTTGTCTAAAACCGAACATGAAACCACCTCGCCATATGGTTGTTGTTTTAAACTTAGTTTTGACGGGGATTTTGAAACTGACTGGTCATACTGCCCTGGAATTTTCTCCGATAACCTTGGCCTGCCGCGTTTTGCCTTTACTGGTTGTAACTCATCTGCTTTCTCTTTCTTGTCCATAAACGAACAAAGCTCCATTAGTTGTTAGATTTTTTTAAGGTACTGTCACGTGACATCTCCTTGCCACAAGCTGACAGTCCTCATATGCAACCATCTGTCCCTCCTAAAGACTACTGCCGTAACATCAGGCATATCATATCACAAATGGTTTATTAAATCAATATGCCGAATTGGAGTCAAATATTTTCTTAATTGTATAACTCAATAAAAAACATCTTCAAGAAACAGACCTTTGGCAGGCATGGTTTTACCGGCAAGAGTTCTGTCGCATCCATTTATAATTTCAATTACTTTTAGAGTGTCAACTTTACCGTAGCCTGCATCAACCAGAGTGCCAACTATGTTTCTGACCATGTGGCGAAGAAAACCGTTGGCTGTTATAGTTATTTTTATAAAGTCTCCGTCAATCATAGTTCCAAAAAGCTCAACATGCTCCATTACGGTTATGTTTAACGAAAAAATCTCTCTGACTGTTGTTTTAATATCAGAGTCTGAGGCCGTAAACGATTTAAAGTCTTTTTTCCCGATAAAACATTGAGCAGCATCAGTCATTTTGATAATATCAAGGGGTCGCTTCAGGTGACAGCAGTAACGATAAAAGAACGGACTTAACACCTCTGAGTTATAGATTAAGTAGAAGTATGTTTTACTTTTGGCATCATACTGGGGGTGAAAGTTAAGGGCAGCAGTTGCGGCTGTGGTTATTTTAATATCAAATGGGAGTGTGCTATTTAGGGCTTTCATAAATACATCAGGCTCATGAGCTGATGATGTGGTAAAGGCGGCTGTTTGCTTAAGCGCATGAACTCCAGAGTCGGTGCGTCCTGAGCCGATTAATGTGACGTCCTCACCGGTTATTTTCTTTAGAGCAGTCTCTATTGTGCCTGCAATGGTTTTCCCTTTGGGCTGCCTTTGCCACCCAAGATAATTTGTTCCATCATATTGAATGGTTAGCCGGATTTTTTTTATCATTTTTTTAAGGAAAGTCTGAATCAACAGATTGTTAATAAATTTTTGGAAATTTGCGAAGCTCCTTCTACACCTCTATCTTAAACTCTGCGCCACCATTAATGTTTCTTACAGAAATTGTGCCTTTCATGCTCTTTTCCACTATAAGTTTTGTGATATATAAGCCAAGCCCTGTCCCTCTGGATTTGTCTTTGGTTGTAAAATAGGGATCAAAAATTTTACCGATAATATCCTCACGAACTCCGCCTCCGTTATCGGTTATCGTGATAACCACCTTGTCAGCAGCAGTGTCTTTGTATGACTTAATCTTAACAATACGTTTTGAGACGTGTCTTTGGTCAAAAACATCCCTGACGTTAGCCAATATGTTTAGTATGACCTGAGCAAACTCGCTGGGGACTACATTAATGGTCAATTCCTCATCAAGTTCCTTTTCAATCGCAATATCTTTTACTTCAAAATACACGGTTGTCACTGATAATGCGCTCTCTATCATGTCTTTAATTCTGAGTACCTCTTTTTGCAGATTGCTAAGATAAAAATCCTTAAAGCCGTCTATCGTGTTTGATAGCGCCACAAGCTCTGACATAACATCTGTAATATTTTTATTTATATATTCTTCATTTAATTCATTACACAGGTAAGCGTCCCGTAAATCCTGAACTAAAAGACCAATTGCAGCCAAGGGCTGCCGCCACTGATGAGCAATATTAACCAAAAGCTCTCCCATTGCCATGTGGCGCGATTGCTCATACATCAGCTGGTCTTTCATTCTGTTTTTTTCAATCTCCTCAGCAACCTTTTTTTCAAGATTGACTGTGAATTGTTTTAGTGTCTCCTCAAGGCGTATCCGCTCCGTTATATCTCTTGATATTACACAAAACATATTGCGTCCTTTATGGGTAAAAGAACCTATACTCAACTCTACAGAAAAAACTGTTCCATCCTTATGCTTATGTAAGATATGTGGCACTCTCAGGCTTGTTATAGTTTTTGCTATTCTTTCTGATTTTTCAGGTTCTGCAGATAGAATAAACACACGTTGACCTTTCATCTCCTCTCTGCTGTAACCATATAGATTACACCACGCATCATTTGAATCTATAAACTCATACGTTTCAGCGTCACAAAGAAATATTGCGTCATTTTCATGTTCAAATAACAATCTGTACTTTTCTTCGCTGTCTCTGAGATTGCTTTCCATTGCCTTATACTCTGACATATCGGTTCCCAGTCCAGTCAGGCACTTAACGCCGTCAATTTCTATCACCGAACCGGTGAAATAATATGGAATATCACGTCCGTTTTTAGTGTGAACGTTAGCTTCTGTAACGACGTCTCCAGTTTCAAATGCTTCTTCTATTGCTGAGTTAATTGTCTTTTTGTCATCTCCGGTAAAAAAATTCAAAGGGTTCATTTTTGAAATTTCCTCGTAAGAATAGCCTGAAACCGTCTCTAAGTTTTTGTTCCACATTAAAAACTTACCTGTTGTGTCAATAGTGTAAAATATGCCGGGCAGTGTGTTAACTGTTGATTCCAGAATTCTCTTTTTTGTCAGGCCAGTTTCAGCGATTACTTTAGCAAGGCGCAGCATGAAATCAACCAACATTTTTGCATATTCCTCATTAAATATCGGAACCTTTGAAAGAGCCTTAAGATACTCCTCTTTATTAAATCCGCATTCCTCTGCCTGTTTGATAAAAAATTGCTCATTTGGCGGCTCAAAAAGAAACTGCCCGGTAAAGAGATTGCCCATGTGTACGCCGTCAATAATTATAGGCACTGCAACATCCACAAGCCCGTTTTTGCATCTGTAAACGTTGTACTGCTCTTTAGCCTGTAGTTTGCTTGCAAGGACAGTGTCAGTTTCCATACACTTTACTGCTGTTATGTGGTTTACACGATGAAAATCGGTACATATCTGCTGCCAGCCGCTTGTTGTAAGAATATTACCGTCTAAATCAAGTATAGTGGTAACCGCACCGGTAAGTCTGGTAAAGCTTGCGGATAGCTCCTGAAGCTCCTTAACGTTGAAAATATCTGATAGTGTATAGATCACAGCAGTATTATAACTAAGCAGCACAATATTTGCTACAGCTAATAATATTCAGGGCAAACGCATTAAAGAAAAAAGCAGCAAAAGACTTCTCTGTTGCAAGGCAGAATTTTTAGAGAAAAGGACTGGATTCCCGCTCGGAGGCGGGAATGACAAGGAAGGATATGTCTTTTTTTTGTCATTCCTGCGCAAGCAGGAATCCAGTTTTTTAGCGAAGCTACACTGCATTGGCAATATATTATTATTTCCTGTGAAATGCGTTTGCCCTGTAATAATATATGGTTAAAAGTTGGAGAGTTATGCCTACGGTCTAATTGCAAAAGTAAATGATATACTCTTTAGCTCTGATTATTCTTTAGAAGATGAGATTACCACGTCGCTACCGCTCCTCGTAATGACGGATAGGGACACCCGCGCGCAGCCCCACGCCGTCATTGCAAAGCCCCGTAGGGGCTGTGGCAATCTCAGCTTTTAGGGTAAGCCCCCTTAGACATTGTAATTTTGCAAAGCATTATAAAAGGTGCACAACTCATAAATACTATCGGTAATTTATGCAATTAGACACTACGTTAACTGACGTTAGGGTACAACCGGCGAAAGGCTCTCCAGTGCGGTTGTCTCATCGTAGCCAAACATGAGATTCATGTTTTGAACGGCTTGCCCTGAGGCGCCCTTTATTAGATTATCAATGGCGGAGACCACAATCAGTGTCTTGTTGTGGTTTATAGATAGCCCGATGTGACAGTAATTTGTGCCGGAAACGTATCGCGTATCTGGAAACATCCCCTTTGGCAGCACTTTTACAAAAGGCTCATTCTTATATGCGTCATTATAAATAGCACTTACATCATCTATTGCAATATCAGTTTTAAGTTTGGCATACACAGTGCTCAGCATTCCGCGATTTACAGGAATCAGATGCGGGGTGAAGCTGACTTTTATATCGGTTCCGGCAATAACCGAAAGTTCCTGCTCAATCTCCGGCGTGTGTCTGTGAGTGCTGACGCCATAAGCCTTAAATCCGTTATTTACCTCACAAAAGGAAAGAGCAAGGTCAGCTTTGCGACCGGCCCCTGAAACTCCCGATTTTGAATCAATCACAATGTCTGCGGTGTTGACAATTTTCTGAGTAAGGGCAGGGAAAAGCGCTAAAATCGCCGATGTTGGATAACAACCGGGATTAGCTACCAGCTTTGCATTTTTAATGGATTCTCTGTAAAGCTCAGGAAGTCCGTAAACAGCAGATGAAAGGGCTGTGTGATAACCGTGTTTTTCTTTGTACCATTTCTCATAAACAACAGGGTCTCTTAGTCTGAAATCAGCCGATAAATCAATAATCCGTTTACCATGTTCATATAATGAATTGACCGCTTTTTGAGAAGCTCCGTGAGGCAAAGCCATGAAAAACACATCGCCCTTGTCCAGAAGTGGTTCAATGTTGAGGGGTTCAAGGGTTAGACTGGAATACTGTGATAAGTGCGGAAACAAGTCCGTAACAGGCTTGTTTGCCGACTTTTCTGATGTTGCTGCTACTACTTCAACTTTAGGATGGCTGCAGAGAATCCGTAAAAGCTCTGCACCCGTATAACCACTTGCGCCACATATTACAGCACGTATTTTTCCACTCATACCACGCCGCATTCAATCGTCTAACTTCGTTGGCATCGTCAAAAGCTCCTCAACGTACTAAAAGTACGCCTCCGTCGCTTTCTCCTTGCCGCCTTGTTATACTTCTGACTGGCATCTTGGTATATTATCTCTTAGAGAACTGGAAGCGTTTTCTTGCGCCCTTCTGTCCGTACTTCTTTCTTTCCTTCTCTCTGGGGTCTCTGGTGACAAGCCCTTCTTTTTTAAGTTTAGGGCGTAAGTCCGAGTCTGATTTAATGAGGGCTATTGTAATACCGTGTCTGACTGCTCCGGCCTGCCCTGCGGGGCCGCCGCCGCTAACCTTTGCCAGCACATCGTATTTGCCAATCATACCGGATATCTCAAGCGGCTGTTTGATTATCATTCTGAGGGTCTCTCTTGTGAAGTAATTTTCAAAAGTTCTTGAGTTAACAGTAATATCGCCGGTTCCTTTTTTTAATGTAACACGCGCTACAGAGGTTTTTCTCTTACCCGTTGCCGCATACTTTATATCTGCCATCTTTTGCGTCTCCTTCTCAGGCTATAAGTTCAATAGTTCAGGTTTCTGTGCGGAATGCGGATGCTCTTTTCCTGAGTAAACCTTTAGTTTTTTTATAAGAGCGCGGCCAAGTCTGTTTTTTGGCAGCATCCCCCACACGGCGTCCTTGAGCATGGCCTCGGGCTGTCTCTTTATACGGTCTTTTGCGGCCTCTGCCTTGATGCCCCCGATGTAGCCGCTGTGGTGATAGTAAATCTTATCGGTTAGCTTATCGCCGGTCAGTTTTACCTTCTCAGCGTTAACCACTACAACAAAATCACCAGTGTCAGCGTTTGGCGTAAAAGTAGGTTTATGCTTACCCCTTAAATACACAGCTATTTTAGCTGCCATCCTGCCAAGAATTTTGCCGTCGGCATCCACAACAAACCACTTTCTATCTGCCTCGTCTTTCGTAACATATCTGGTCTTCATTTATGTTCCACCTTAAGTTTTAATGATTTCCTAAAAAGTATAAAATAAAACATACCTGTATGTCAACCTATGAATAGTAAAAAAAAATTAAAAAACTCAAATGATTTCCGTAAACACTGTTTTCAGCTCCCTGTGATAACATTTGTGTTGCAAAAAAGCAACACAAAGTGATTTCCTGCTTTAGCTGTATTTGCCTGTTATAGTCAATCTTGAGGCTGGTTTATCCTTATTCTATACGGGTTGCACAATTGTTGTAAAAAAGCCTCATGTTTAACTATTTTTTTTATATATGTGTCTTTTAAAAATCTTAACAAAATATAGATTTACAACTTAACTATCGGAGTATTCAGGTTTTGGCACAAATATTGCAACTATAACAGTAACTGCAATAAACAAAGATTTCTGAAGTATTAAAACACAGAGAGTGAACTTCAATTGTTATGTAGTTGCACACTAAGTTATGTCTGTGTAGTCACAAAAAGGAGGTAAAAAGGTTATGCAAGTAAGGTTAAGTTGTTTTTCATTGTCTGCTGGAGTGATGGCAATAGCTCTATTTTTGGGCGGTATGCACTACTTTGACACGGTGTCACACCTAAAGCAAAAAAATGAGCAGCTATCAAGAAAGATAAATGTTTTAGAGTCGGCATTTCTCACCGATTTAGAGAAGGGAGAGTTTGAGGTAACCGCTTACGATGTGTCTTTGAAAAGTACGGGCAAGTGGACCCGCTATCGTTTGACAAAAAGCGGAACAACACCTCACAAGTATAGAACAGTGGCAGTTGACCCCGCAATAATACCGATTGGTTCTCTCGTTTACATAGAGGGTATTGGATGGCGTATAGCTGAAGACACGGGCAGCAAGATTAAAGGTAAAATGATAGACGTGTTTTTTGACACTACTGATGAGGCTATTGATTTTGGACGGCAAACTCTAAAAGTCTATTACTACAAGGTGTAAGTTAATCGGTAAATGAAGGTGCTCTCTGCAGCGGCTAAATGTACTGTAAACATTGACATTGCCGGCAGTTTAGCTTTACAATAGCTGTGATGAGAGCATCGTCACTTTTCAAAAAGGTACTGCTGGTTACTGTTGTTTCGCTTGCAGTCACTTCTGTAGCAAATTATCTCTTTGACAGCTTTTGGTTACATCTTATCGTGTTTGCAATTATTTCAGTTGCTTCAGCTGTATTTCTCAGGAGTACCATAGATGAGCCATTAAATGCTGTAATTGATTATTCAAAAAAGCTTCTTGACCACGAGTATGACGCTAAAATTGACATAAACACGGGCGATGAGTTTGATGCGCTTTCAAGCATTCTTCAATTTATGGCAATTGACATCTCAGAGATTTTTACCCGCTTTGAGGAGGTAGCCGGAGGGTTGGCGGAGAAGGAGTTTGAAATTACGGCTACTCTTAACTACCTAAAAGCCGTTATCAACACTATGGCTGACGGCCTGCTGGTAGCGGATGCCAATGGTAGCATAACGCGTATAAATAAACCGCTTGCCAAGCTCTTTGGCATTGATCCCTATAATGTTGCCGGTAAACCTGTAGAGGAGGTTTTTGGCGCCTCTATGACGGCTCTGCTAAAACAAAGTGTAGCTCAGAACTCATTGGAGGTCATAACCACAGACATCGAACTGCCCTCATCAATGGTCATCAAAGCGTCCTCCTCAGTTATCCATAAGGCAGGGGGCACGCAGGAGCAGCCTAAGAGCGCTGACGGTGTTGTCATTATAGTACAGGACGTCACAAAAGAGAGAAATGTTGATAGAATGAAAACCGATTTTATTTCAACTGTCTCTCATGAGCTTAGAACCCCGTTAACCTCCATCCTGGGCTTCACCGAAATCATTCAGGAACGTCTGCAAGATCAGGTTTTCCCCGCTCTCCCCACTGGTTCTAAAAAAACGGATAAATCCGTAAAGCTAATCAACGATAACTTAAACATAATTATAGGCGAGGGTGTGCGCCTTACCAATTTAATAAATGATGTGCTGGATATTGCAAAAATGGAGGCCGGTAAGGTTGACTGGAAAAGGGAAACCATCCACATAGAGGACATTATAAATAGAGCCTGTCAGTCTACGCAATCGCTTTGTGGCAAGGCAGGGCTTGAGTTTATAAAAGATATAGAACCAGATTTGCCCCAAATTACCGGCGACCCCGACAGACTTGTTCAGGTAATAATTAACCTTATCTCCAATGCCGTCAAGTTTACCAAAGAGGGCTCTGTTACGTGCACTGCCAAGCAGGTTGATTCAGATGTATTAATAAACATTACAGATACTGGTGTGGGAATTGATGCAAAAGACCTTGAATCAGTGTTTGAAAAGTTTAAACAGGTCGGCGACACTCTTACAGACAAACCAAAAGGAACCGGGCTTGGGTTGCCCATATCTAAACAGATTATTACCCACCACCAGGGGCGCATCTGGGTTGAAAGTGAGCCCGGCAAAGGCAGCACATTTTATTTTACGCTTCCTGTTCATGCCGAGGGTACTTATAGGCTGACCAGCACAGACCTTGAAACTCTGATGAAAACGATACGCGGCGGCGCCCGCCGCTTAGCAGAGAGCGCATTACCCGTTGACTCAGAGTCAAAAACAGTTTTAGTGGTTGATGACGATGAGAGCATACGTGAGCTTCTCTCTCAGGAGCTTCATAACGCCGGCTACAATGTTGAAACAGCAAAAGACGGTTTGCAGGCTATAAAGAGCATAAAAGAAAGGTGTCCGCACCTCATAATTCTGGACGTCATGATGCCAGAGATGAACGGTTTTGATGTTGCAGCCGTTATTAAAGGCGACCCTGCAACAGCCGATGTGCCTATCATTATACTTTCAGTTGTTGAGGACTCCGAGCGCGGCCGCCGTCTTGGAGTTGACCGCTACCTGACAAAACCAATTAATAAAGAACTCCTGTTTAATGATATTAAAACACTGTTAGCAGATGGCACATCACGAAAGAAAATTCTGGTTGTGGATGAGGACGAGTCCAACGTCAAATCGCTGTCAGATGTGCTTAAAGCAAAAGGTTACACAGTAGTATCAGCCACAGACGGCCCCGACAGCATTGAAAAGGCAAAAGCCGAAAGACCTGACATTATCATAGTTGACGCTCTGCTTTCAGAACGGGATCAATTGGTTAAAACCCTGCGGTTTGAAAAAGGCCTTGAAAACGTGTATTTTATATATCTATACGGGCAGCAGAATCTTAAAAAAGATTAACCCGCAGATGACACAGATGAAATAAAAATGGTTATTGTGTTAACTCAGGCAGAGGGTTTTATGTCAGCATATGATATATTTAAAAGAACTGGATTCCCGCTCGTAGGCGGGAATGACAAAGGAGGGGACTATTTTACAGGGGAATCCCCTTTAGTGGAGTGTCATTCCTGCGAAGGCAGGAATCCAGTTTCTATTGGCAGAGTTACCCACAAAGACAATTATGTTTAAATCAAAACTCTTCATAAAATATTTTTCCACAATAGTTGTTGTTATTGCCGCCTTTACAGCAGTTCTATATTTTTTCTCAAGAGACTTTATCAGAGAGAGAGTTTATGAGATAGAAAAATCATCGGCACTGACAACACTTAACAATGTTTATGAAATTGTGCGCACAATTGATCACGGAATAGAATTGTACAGAGAGTCGGCACTTGCTGCAAAAAAGAGGGAACTTAAAAATATCATTATGATGGCTGAGAGCTACATCAATATCATAGAGTCACAATCTAAGGCAGGCGCTATATCCCGTGTCAATGTTGAAAATAAAATTTTAGAGGCTCTTAGTAATATTAAATATGGAAATAATGATTACATCTTTGTCACTGATTATAATTCATATATACTTGCCCACCCTGACCCGAAGGTTCTTCACACAGACTGCTCAAAGTTAGCCGATGTTACGGGTAAGCTTGTAGTGTATCCTATTGTTGAAGGAGCACAAAAAGACGGCGAAGGGTACCATACCTACATGTGGAGAAGGCTTGACAGCGGAGATATGCCTCTAGAAAAGTTAACGTTTTTCAAAAACCTGCCAGAGCGTAAATGGGTAATCGCTACAGGAGTTTACATTGACGACATTGAAAAGGCAGTGGATTCTATGAGGAAAACAGCCACTGACAATCTGCGCCAAATACTAAAGGACGTGAAACTGGCAAAAACAGGATATGTATTTATTTTTGACTCAAAGCAAGGTCACCACAGGATAATTCATCCAAATAGGAAAAAAGAGGGCACAAGTATGGAGCTGGAGATAGTTCCTGGGACCAATGTGTCAATAGATAAAGCACTTATTGCAGTTGTAGATAACCCCAATGGCTTAAGATATAAGTGGGACAGACCCACTGACCCGGGACATTACGTGTATGACAAAATTGCATGGGTGCGCTACTATAAGCCTCTTGGATGGTACATCGGCTCTTCTGTTTATGTGGATGAGCTTGAGAGCAGCTCCCGCATACTTGGTAACCGTATTTTAACAATTGCCTCTTTAAGCCTTATATTTTTAATTTCTTTCGGATATATATTTTCAAAGAAAATGGCAGCCCCTCTGAGAAAACTTGCAGAAACCGCACTGCGCATTAAGGGAGGGGATTTAACTGCCACAATTACTCTTAACCGAAATGATGAGATAGGCATACTTGCCGACGCTTTTAACAGTATGGTGGAGGAGCTTAAGGAAAACATCATGTCACTGGATACCAAGGTCAACGAGCGAACCTCTGAGCTTCAGACTGCATACGACAAACTAAAGGCGCTTGATGAGATGAAATCAGCGTTTCTTTCCAACGTCTCCCACGAACTGAGAACTCCTTTGACCTCAGTGCTCGGGTTTGCAGAAATCATAAAGGAATCTTTTGAAAACACTGTTATCCCTCATGTTAACATGGAAAACAAAAAGGTGGAGCGCTCAGTCAAACGCATAAACGAAAACATTGCTATCATAATATCGGAAAGTGAGCGTCTTACGGCTCTTATAAACGATGTGTTGGATATAACAAAGATGGAGTCTGGTAAGATGGTCTGGAAAAAGGATAATATTAATATCCAGCAGCTTCTAAACCACGCAGTCAAGGCAACTGCTTCACTTCTAAGAAAAAATGACACTCTTAAATTTATTGTTGAGACAGAGGAAAATGTGCCTGACACCATTGGTGATTACGGCCGAATTTTGCAGGTAGTGATAAATCTGATTTCAAACGCCATAAAATTCAGCAATGATGGCGATATAATCATAAGAGCCTCATACGATGACAGCAGGAAAGAAATATTGGTTTCTGTAACCGATAACGGGATAGGGATTCCAAAAGAGGAATTGGATTTGGTCTTTGAGAAATTTAAACAAATCGGCGACACTCTTACAGACAAACCAAAAGGCTCAGGGCTTGGACTTCCTATAAGCAAGGAAATTGTAGAGCACCACGGGGGACACATATGGGTTAAAAGCGCGCACGGAAAGGGGAGCACCTTTTCTTTCACATTGCCTGTTGTGTATTGTATCAATTTAAAAAATAATTTTTCTTAATGTCTATTGAGTTAACTCCTAAACAACCTAATGAATAACCCACAAAGCTGCCATTATTCTTATCGTTGGGATAATAGCTAAAACAAAGTGCATTTAACTAAAATGATTAAGATAAGTTGTCTAAATTACTATAAATTTCAAAATGATACGCTTGACAAGAAGAAAATATCTAAATATAATATTAATTAGAGATGCAACAGGTGAAGGATTTTTATAAATAACTTTAAAAAAGACACGAAAAAGGGGGGAGTATGAATGAAAAGTTGTATAGTGCCAATGATTTTGATTTTTTAGATACTAGTGAAAGAGATATAGCTGCATCTTTGGTTAATTTTGGGAATAATGCAGCGACACATGCTACAGTAAATAATGGTGTAGCAGATATGATGCCCGACGATGAGTTAATCAAAACAGTAGTAACTGGATTATATAAATCTTTTTTTGAAAATAATAAAAAATAGTTATGGATAGTATTATAAATAAATTATATTTCAGTGAAAAAGCTAAACAAATATTAACAAATGAAAAAACTAAAAATCGTATATATTTATTTATGAGGGCATGTGCAAAAACACACAAAGAAAATGAAAGTAATTTTACATGTAAAACAAGATTGGATGCACATTTATTATATACGGCATCAGCATCAGCGTGTATTGATTTATATTCATCAAACCATATTCATGATATGAAAAATGATAATCCTTCACCTTCAAAAAAGGGGGCTTCAATAGCTTCATGGTTTAACAGATTAAAACCTATTCAAATTATAGAGGGAAATGATAATGGTGATTATGTATTTTTAAATGCGTTTATTGCACTTTCAGTTGGTTTAGAGATTAAATGGAAGGAAGAAGGTAAATCAATTGTTAATACTAATGAAACGATTCATGAAAATAATAATATTAATAATCTTTTGTATGTTTTTATGTGGAGAAACCCAAGTTATAAAGATTTAACTACCATATTTGAGTTGTTATAAGAAACAAATAGTGAGAATTTCGCCAACCGATAGTATCATAAATTCAAAAGAATAAGTGATAAACTCTTAAACTGAGACACTACCGCCTATCGTAAAGGCTTCATTAAACTTAGAGAGTTAACGTATAATATTTAGAAACAGGAGGGTAAGTGGATCTCTTTAATTTGCGAAAATTCCTTCAGAAAAAAGACACGATTAAGCTGATAGACACGCTTACCGACTCTTTGGGGATAAGCGTCTGCATAGCGGACAGCACTGACACTGTCATATACGGAGCTGATATCCGCAATCACTCAGGGCTTCCGGTAACGGTCAATGATACAGCCGTAGGGTGGGTCTATGGGCAGGATACCGGCAAAAAGGCAGCGATAGTCTCACTGCTTCATCACATGGTAAAAACAGAGATAGAAAGAAAAGCGCTGGCAACTGAGACTCTTGATAAGTACAATGAAATTACAATGCTCTATGATTTTGTGGAGAAAGTCAACACATTTAACGTTAAGGAGATAGCAAACTTTCTCATAAATCAGATACTGGAACAAATCAGGGCTGACAACGTGTTGGTAATTCTTAAAAACGAAATAAGCGGTAAACTTGAGATAGCAGCCGAATACGGCACAAACTGTGGCACGTCCAGGGAACTGCCGCAAGAAACAGGTTTAGTGTGTGACGTTATGCTTAGCGGCAAGGCTGCGATAATAAATGACTGCCGCTCAGACTCAAGTTGTGTGTTGGGTGCAGACAACGTAAACTCCATGATTTGTGCTCCGTTAAAAGCAAAAGAAAAGACCCTTGGTGTGGTAACTGCAAGCACAAGTGAATCGTACAACTACTGTGCTGATGATCTAAGGTTTTTCTGCACTTTGGTGTCTCAGGCGGCGTTTGCAATTGATAACGCAAGGCTTTACGAATCACTTAAGGGAGCTTTTATTAAGACGGTCCATACCCTTGCCGAAACAATTGAACAGAGGGATCCATACACCGGAGGACACACAAAGCGTGTGATGAGCTACTGCATAGCGATAGCGGAAACCCTTGGATTATCCCCAAAAGAGAGAGAGAGACTTGAGCTTGCCTCAGTGCTTCACGACATAGGGAAAATAGGGGTCAGTGATAACGTGCTTCGGAAGACGTCAAAGCTCACCGATGAGGAATTTGAGGAGATTAAAACCCACCCGGCCAGCGGGAAGCAGATACTGTCCTACATAGAGGAGCTCAAAGATATAATACCTGGGGTTAAATCTCACCACGAGCGCTTTGACGGCAAGGGTTATCCTGAAGGGCTGATTGGCACAGACATTGACCTGATAGCGCGGATAATAGCCGTTGCCGATTCCTTTGATGCAATGACCTCAGACAGACCCTACAGAAAGGGACTGCCTTTTGAAGTTGCAATAGATGAATTAAGAAAATGTTCCGGCACTCAGTTTGACGCCGATGTTGTAGAGGCCTTTTTTAAAGCATGTGACGAAAACAAGATTAAACCCGCCGAATCGGGGAAATAAATTAAAGGGGGGACAGCAATAATGCCGATAATTCTTATAGCAGATGATGAGCAGCATATACGGATGTTAATTGAACAGACCCTCGAAGCTCTGGAGGACGACGGAGTGGAGATTCTTACGGCAGAAAACGGCGCTGAGGCGCTTGAAATAGTTAAGGAAAAGCATCCCGAACTTGTTTTTCTTGACGTGATGATGCCAAAGATGAACGGCTTTGACGTATGCAATACGATTAAGAATGTGCTTGGCATTAAAGGAGTGTATATCATAATGCTGACTGCTAAGGGTCAGGAATTTGACAAAGAAAAGGGCATAGAGAGCGGCTGTGATGAGTACGTGACAAAACCATTCAGTCCGAGGGAGTTGAAAAATAAGGCTAAAGAAGTCCTTGGCCTTACATGATACCAAGCTGCATTTTATCGCCTAACTTTGTTGGCATGCGTCAAAAGCTCCTCAACGTACTAAAAGTACGCCTGCGTCGCTTTCTCCTTGCCGCCTCGTTATGCTTCTGCCTGCAGCTTGGTATGAGAGGGTAAGTACTTTTGAGGGGGGCTACGGCATGAGACGGCTGACTGAGATGACCCTCGTGGTGGTTGTATTGCTTTTGGCTGCAGGGTGCGCTAAGCAGCAGGTAGTGCGGACGCCGGAACCTCTGGAGCAGGAGATAAAAACACCATACGATGTCTTAGAGAAAAACATATACAGTTCTTCCAAGCCCTTCATCGGAAAGCAATACAAAGAAGGGGCTAATCCAGATAAATCTCAGTACTCCGATTGCTCTAACCTTATATGCGCTGTGACAAGAAAATCGCTTAAAGGCAGCGGCTTTGAGTTTAAGCCATATTACCTGCCCGCCGACAAGATATATGACATGTCTTATGAGATTGAAAAAAGCGAAATCCGGCCTGGTGATTTAATGTTTTTCACAGACAGTAAAAGTAGTCAAAACCATGTAGGATTAATCACAAGGATACACAGGGCAACGGTGTATTTTGTGCAGGCATCGTCACAGGTTGGAGTCGTAGAGAGCTCTACTAACTCAGATGCGTGGGATTATTACTGGAAAAGGCGGTTTGACTCTTTCAGAAGATGGCGAAAGATAGTTTTTAAAGAAATCGGATTAAAATATTAGTGATTAAGTTGAAATAAATATTATTTAATGCTACAATGATTAAGAAATAAGACATGAAGAAAAAAGCATTTATAATAACGGTTGTGGTTCTTTTATTGCCGCTTGTGCCTATTTTGCTGCCAATAGCTTTGATATACCTGTTTGCAGCTGTTAATTTAAGTAAAGGTTACAGCAGGCTTTATTGCGGCGGTGTTAGACCCTCAACACGGGATATTATCATTGAGAGCTTAGAAGACAAGGGAGTAGTTGTGCCTGCCTGGCTTAAAACCAAACCAAGATCATGTTCTTAAGTTGTCTCTTCTAAACGAATTAATCGCTGTTGTTCTTATCGTTACCTTTGATTTCTACGTATAGACGAATGAGGGATTTTTCATCGTCTGTAAGGTCAAGAAACTGTCCTCCTGCAAATTGGTAACCTCCGGTGATTTTAGAGTTTCTTATCTGAAGCCTAATGTTTTTAAGGTGTTTGTCAAAAATCTCAAACTGGAGTTCATACACATGCTTTACCTTCAGTGCTTTGTGGCCTGTTTTAAAAGACTTATTTGAAATCTTAAGCAAACAGCCGCCGACACTGAAGTTAAGTATAAGAGAACGAACTGAAAACCCTATATCCCGCTCAGTAACATCAGCTGGACAGTTAGCGATAAACCTGCTGTGACGTCTTTTCATTACAGGAGACTTCTCAAAGTCTGAAAATCCCCAAAGTTTGTGCGGATTTACGTGAAGGTTAATGTCTGAGTACAAAAGCATTTCCACAACAGCGTAGTCAGGCTCTGATGTGTCGCGTTTTATTGGATTAGATGATGGAAATCCATTTGCTCTCAGTATGGTTTTAACTATAGGGGTGTTTGCAAGTTTTCCTCTTTCTGTAACGACTGCAACCTCTTTATTTTTAAGTTTCACAAAAGAGCCGGGAGGGTAAATCCCCAGATGTTTTATAAACAACATTGCCAGGGTCTCATCCACTCCCTGGCCTTTTTGCAGGAAAATCCTCTTCATAGCCTCATTAGCATAAAGCGGCCCTCTGTAGTTTCTCTCAGACACCATAGTGCAGTATATGTCGGCAAGGCGTGCAACCCGGGCGCTTTCTGAGATTTCATCTCCCTTAAGTCCATTAGGGTAACCGCCTCCGTCATAAGATTCATGGTGTTCTATGACAGTGCGCAGCCATAGTTCATCTGTTACACCGCGGAGTCTCAGCATTTCAACACTTTTAGCAGGGTGGTTTTCTATTTCCTTGCGCTGGGTATCCGTTAGAGGAAGACTCTGGCGCATCAGTGCGTTTTGAAGTTCTATAATTGATATATTCATGGTAAGGACGGCAGCTATCAGGGATTTTCGCCACTGTGCGCTTTTGTTGAGTTTCTTAGCTATAATCTCTGCTACTGTTGCAGCATGAATTGGATGTTTTACTGTGTATGGAAGAGTTTTATCCATATAGAGTGTTCCTAATGATAAATCCTCGTCATCATAGCAGCACTGCACAATGCCGTCTGTTATCTGACCGGTATGGTGCAGCATATTTAACTTTTCAGAGGTATCTTCTACGAGGTTGTTATATTTATCCGTTACACTTTTGATTATCTCAAACGGGGTCTCAATCAATGAGCTGCCCTCGCCCGCCGATAAATCCTGCTCAAACTCGTGATAAACTGTCTTTACGTAAGGACTCATCAGCTCGTTTAACAGTTTGAGCTCGCCATTGCTCTTTACCACATACCCTCGCCGCAGCATGAGCTTTCCATTGGCGTCGTAAACCGGGTGATCCAGCGGCACTCCAATGCGGATCTCTTTAAGTCCTATGAGTCTGCTTTCCATAAAATACGCTTTGTTGAGGAGCCACTTTCTTGCGTTGGAGCAGTCTTGTAGGGGCGAATAATTATTCGCCCCTACCTATTAGATTTTCTTTACTTTGAGTACATCTACCAGATTTAGTGTCTCAAGCAAACCGAACAGCCTCTCATCTTTCACTAAAATTCTAATTTCTTTTTTATTTTCCAATACTATTTTCAGCAAATAACCTATTAACGAGGATGGTATCGAGACAGAGTCAATGACCTTTATTGACAAGCTGTTAATTCCCTTTTCCAAAAGACCGCTGAGAGAGCCTTTGATTTTTAAATAATCATCTATTGTTTTGATGTGTCCGGTTACAGCCAGCTCCGAGTCACTGATTACCTGAATTTCCATCTTCTCCTCATCTTATCGTGTTTATCAGTACCGCCATGGTACCCAGTTCATTATATAATACCTTATTTGAAAGGGTTTTTGCAATTTTAATTCCGCGGCCGGAGAATTGTTTATTGTCAGGGTTTGTATCATTAAGTGTGGAAACATCAAAACCCAAACCCTCATCCTCAACTTTTATCGCTAAGAACTCTCGCAGCTTATTTTTAATGGTATTAATGGTGACTGTTATTTTTTTGTCAATATGCGTTTCTTTCTCAAGCAAGAACTCCTCGTAAATGCCCTTAACAACCATATCATCTTTTTCTCTTGATTTTATGTTCAAATTGCCGTGTTCATAGGCATTTATCAGGAGTTCATTAAAAGAGCTTATAATCGCAGCTTTTAGTTTATCATTTAAACTCAGAGACGTCAGATATGTTTCCACCTCAGGGACAAGAGAGTTAACCTGTTCAATTCGGCTCTCTATTACGAAAGTCTTTTGGTTTTCATGAGGCTCGCTAAATCTCTGAAGCAGGATAAAGGTAACATCGTCCTCGGATTTATCAGTTGCTGCTTTGAATTTTTCGTATAAATCGTTTGTGAACGCAGAGTTGATGAAATCCTCTTCAAGCTGCTCCATGTAGATGCCGCTCTTATTCAGGGTGTGGCATTCGTTTAAGCCGTCACTATATATGAGGATTTTTTTAGCGTCTGTAAGAGGGCAACTGTTAATAACGTGAGAGTTGAGGTATCTCATAATTGGCAGGTTATTACATTTTAATTTAAGCAGTGAGCCGTCTGATTTTTCTATAAGTACAGGCGGCATAGAATATAGGGCATAGTCCATAGTCTCATTCTGAAAATCAAAAAAAGCAAAAGCCGCACACAGGATTTCCTCAGCAAGAAGTTCTTTTTTTATAAACTCCGTATAGTTTACGACAAAGTCTTTAAAATCAAAGCTGTCATTATATTTACTTTGGTCAATCATGTGATTAATGAAAGAGGTTGTAAGAATAGTGGTAACTGAGGCTGAGAGCCCCTTACCCATAGCATCCGATATGAAAAACAGGTATTTCTGTCTGGACACTTCTCTTATAGAGTAGCTGTCGCCGCTTAGTATATCAAGCGGCACATAGCAAACCCCTGCAAACCATAAACTACCGTCAGGGGATTCAATCGTTTTGTGGCCGAACTCGTTTTTAATTATCTTAATCTCTTTAAGAAAAGCCATCTCCTGCTGTGTCGAGTGATATTTTTCCTTATACCGGAGAATTTCAAGCTCCTGAGCCTGATTTTTCTGCACCATATCCTCTACCACGTACTGTGAAACAGACATTTCAATGGCATCAATCAGGGCTGGCATTTTAATTGGCTTTATGACAAACTGTGTTACCCCGAGATTAATTGATTCAATTAAGAAGTCTGTATCAACATGACCGGTTATCAGAATTATAGGAATCCGCTGGTTAATCTTACGGATTTTCCTTATCAGATCAAGACCGTTTAGCTCCGGCATCATGTAATCGGTAAGGATGAGGTCAACGTGGTTTTGATTAAACTTCATGAGTCCTTTTATACCGTCCTCAGCCACAATGACGTCTTTAAATATGCGCATCAGCTTTCTGATAAGCCACGGCGCCGCCTCATCGTCAACATAGAGGACGGTTAACCCTTTTTTTATTTCAAATAATTGGTTGAAATCAAGCATAGCTGCCTACTGGCATTAGATTATATTTTATTGCGGCCTCTGCCGTCAACTTAACAAATCTCTTCTCCAAACTTTAAACATTGACGCTTTACCTGTAAAAATGGTTCAATACAGAGGATGCTTATATTTGATAAAAAAAGACTTTATAAATGATTGGAGCAAACACAATGACAGAAAAAAGCACAAATAAAAGATTGTCTCTTTTATTGACCAAGTGTGTGGCTAATAATACAAAAGGTTTCACGCTTATGGAAATCCTGATAGTGGTTATGATTATAGGTCTTATTGCCTCTTTGATAGCCCCTAATATTATGGGCAGATTTGCAAGGAGTCAGGAGGAAATAGCCAAAGCGCAAGTGGAAATGCTTTCGTCCTCCGTACAGTCCTTCTATCTTGATATTGGGCGCTGTCCGGCTGATTTAAACGAACTTATTGTTTCAACTGAAAAACTGTGGAGAGGGCCGTATCTCTCTAAAAAGATTATTCCCGAAGACCCATGGCACAGAGCCTACCAGTACAAGTGTCCCGGCGAACACGGAACTTTTGACCTCTACTCCCTTGGCCCTAACGGCAAAGTGGATGACCAAATTATAAAAAATTGGTAAACGAAATTTTATCAGACACAACGCAAGCAGCTGATTTGCAATCGCATAGCACAACCGGCGATGAAACCTCCCACATGCTTTTCTCATCCTCACAGCTTATAGGGCAAATACTTGTTGATAAGCTTGGTATCAGACAAGAGGAGATAGCTAAGGCACTTGATGTACAGAAGGAAATCGGCGGCTTCATCGGTCAGATTCTTATCAGCACCGGCGCCATTACCGACTACCAACTGATTGAAAGCCTCTCCTTTCAGCTTGGAATTGAAATCTTTGACAGAGATTCCTTTGGAGAGCCAAAAGACGATCTCGTTCAAACGCTTACCGGAAAACTTAATGTTGACTACCTGATAAAAAGCCGCTTTGTTCCCATTGAGTTGAAACAAACTCTTACAGGATTGTCTGTCACACTCATAACAAATGATCCCCTTAATGCTCCAGTCATTGACTACATTACTATGGCACTAAATGCCGATGTCACAGTGCTCCTTGCCACAGAGCAGACCATAAACGAGTTTTCAAGACCCTTCAGAGTGTCCGACAAAGACCTCGTATCATTGAGTATCGACGATAACCCTGAGTTGCTTAAGGAAATGGCCTCAGAAGCCCCAGTTATTAAGTTTTTAAATAATCTGTTAAGCTCCGCCGTTGAACTTAGAGCCTCAGACATTCACATAGAGCCATCAGAGAGCGCTCATCGTATAAAGATGCGTATAGACGGAGTCCTCCATGAAACGCAGGATGTCGAGGATAAACTCTATCTTGCTATAATTTCAAGAATAAAACTCCTTGCAGGGCTTGATATTGCAGAAAAAAGACTGCCTCAAGACGGCAAATTCAGCACTAAAATCGCATCGGCGCTGATTGATATCAGAGTGTCCTCAATTCCGTTTGCCATAGGCGAGGGTGTCGTAATGAGGCTTCTTTATAGAGAGCGCCTCACTTTTGACATTACAAAGCTTGGTATTGAGCCAGATGTCGCACCTCTGATTTTGGAGATGATTAATGTGCCCTTTGGGATTTTACTTGTTACCGGCCCAACAGGTTCAGGGAAAACCACATCCCTATACTCAATGATTAGCACACTGGACAGGAAAGAAAAAAAGATTATCACAGTAGAAGACCCAGTTGAGTACAAACTTGACGGAATAAACCAGATACAGGTCAAATCGGAAATCGCCCTGACCTTTGCCGCCGCTCTTCGCTCTATTTTAAGACATGACCCGGATGTCATAATGGTTGGTGAAATCAGAGACCCAGAAACCGCAGAGGTAGCCGTGCAATCGGCTTTGACAGGGCATCTTGTGCTTTCAACACTGCACACAAACGATGCCCCAAGCAGTTTATTTCGTCTAATTGAGATGGGACTTGAGGACTACCTGCTGAACGCCTCCGTGCTTGGCATTATCGCCCAAAGAATTGTCAGAAGGAATTGCCCGCACTGCTCCGTTGCAATAGAAGCGCAGCCGCATATAGTTAAAAAATATAACCTTGATGAGCTGATTAGGCGGTTTGGCAGTCTAAATCTCTCTCTTAATCTAAAAAAAGGAAATGGCTGCAAAAAATGCTCCGGCACCGGTTATCGAGGGATGCTTGCCATTTACGAGGTGTTTAAATATACCGAAGACCTTAAGGAGCTGTTTATAAAAGAGCACTCAATTGTTTCACTGAAGAGGCGGCTCGTTGAGGCGCATAACTTTAGAACCCTCAGAGAAGACGGACTGATTAAGGTAATCTCCGGTATAACGACAATTGAGGAGGTGCTCAGGGTTTCGTGAGCAGCTTTAAGTATCAGTGTGTTGATCTCACAGGTAAAGAAACAAGCGGCACTCTCACAGCTTCCACTATCTCTGAAGCACGGACTGTGCTTAAAGACAAGGGGCTTAAGGTTGTCTCAATTGCTGAGTCGGTATCTATCAAGTCACCGTTTTCATCGTTTTCTGTAAAAAAAACAACAGTCGGAGAGGCCGATCTCTATAACATGGCCAAAGAACTCAGTGTGCTCTTACGAGCCGGACTCCGCATTGACAACTCTCTTGAAATTGTGACACAAACGGCGTCAAATCAGGCGCTAAAAGCGTGTCTGCGAAGTGCGGTGAAAGAAATCAGAGCCGGTAAAAGTGTAGCCGACGCATTTGAAAAAACCGGCACATTCAATAACCTCATGCTTTCAGTTATCAGAGTAGGCGAGAGTGTGGGCGATCTTAAGATGTCATTTGAACAAATAGCAGGAAATCTTCAGTTTCAGATTCAATTTAAGGCAGAAATCAAAAACAATTTGACATATCCTGTTTTCTTAATTCTTGCCAGCATGGTAACACTGTTTATCATATTTAAATTCATAATCCCACGGTTTTTTAGCGTTTTTGGGGCTGATCAAATTAAAAACCTGCCTGCTGTTTCAAAAATGCTGTTTGCAATGAGCGAATATCTAAATCTTTATGTAATTTTTGGCGTTATCATAGCAATTGTGTTGTTTTTTAAATATGTCGGAGTCAAGAAGCTCTTTCATAGCGCTTATGCCCGAGCACTTTCCCTCCCGGTGTTTAGAACCCTGATATTAAACCTGGAGCTTTCCAGATTTTCCTACTCCATGCACACAATGCTTAGCAGCGGGATAGAGTTTATTAAAGCCCTTAAATATTCGATAGATTTGATTCAAAACGAAAGAATACGAAACGTGTTTCAACCAGCGCTGAAGCTGATAAAAGAGGGGCGCTCTATCGGGGAGGTGTTCTCTGGAATTGAGATGCTCCCTGATATTGTCCCCAGCATGGTAACTGTTGGCGAGAAAAGCGGCAATATGAAAGAGATTTTCCTTGAGCTATTTAATGTCTTTGACGACCGATTTAAACGAGCGGTTAAGAGAATTGTGATTTTGATAGAGCCTGCTATAATAATTCTGATGGGTATAATTGTGGGGTTTATCGTGATTTCACTAATTCTAACCGTAATGAATGTAGGAAACATAAAACTATGAGACCAAGTAGCAGTCAGAAGTATAACAAGGCGGCAAGGAGAAAGCGACGGAGGCGTACTTTTAGTACGTTGAGGAGTTTTTGACGATGCCAACGCAGTTAGGCGATAGAATGCAACTTGGCATGAGACAAAAGGGTTTTACACTCATAGAGCTGCTTATCGTAATAGTAATCATAGGACTGATTTTTGCCGTGACAGTGCCGGTCTCAGTCAGGATGTATAACAGGTATATGGCTTCTCTTGAAGCTGAAAAGGTCATGCTCTTTATGTTTAAGCTCCAAAGAGAGTCATTCCTTGACGGAGAGGAAAAACTAGTTGAAACCGACACGGGGCTTATAACTGTTAACGGAGTTGCACAAAAGTTCTCAGAAGAGTTCACTGCTAAGTCAGAAGGGCCGCATCAGGAATCAAAAACCGGTAAAACAAAAAATAACTTCGTCTATATCCCTACCCCGATACTGTTTTTTACAAACGGCACAACCGGCGGAGGCATTGTGATGGTCTATGTAAAGGATTTTATTTTCGCTGTTAAGATAACCCCGCCCTATGGCGAAATCCGCATGGAGGCTCATAACACATAAGTAGAAATATTTGATTTCCACTTATGGGACATTTGAACTTTGGCTAAACAAAGGCAATTCGATGAGTTGACTTTAATCTCAATATATGGTATCATACTACTAATATATGATGGCAGAGCTTGTTTATCATGAAAAGAAATATTATAGTGATAATGCTATTAAAGAAATAAAAATATGGAAAGTTCCCAAGTCAGAGGATAAGCCATTTGGCTATAAATATTCCCTTGTTTATATTGTAAGTGGTGAGCGAATTGTCGGGTATGATAATTCTGAAGGCAAAGGGGATCACAGGCATTTTAAGGGAATAGAGTATCCATACAACTTTCAGGATTTAGACAAACTTTGGGCGGACTTTGAAACTGATATAAAAGACTATAAAGAGGACGATTCATGAAAGTAAAAACTATAAAGATAGTAATTAAATCCGACGAAGATATTTTTAATGAAGTCAAAGAAGTTGTAAGAAAGATTGAACAAAACGAAAAAATAAAAAAACATGAAGAAATAGCATTTGATGATATAGATACACTGAGAAAAATTCTCACAGATGGACGTATGAAAATACTTAAGGGAATAAAGAAATATAATCCTCAATCAATCTACGAACTCGCTAAAATTCTCGACAGGGATATTAAAAATACTTTTGATGATGTTCAATTCCTTGCTGAAATGGGACTCATTGAACTTAAAAAAACAAAAGATGGCAGAGAAAAAACAACTCCGAAAGTAAGTTATGATAATATTTTAGTAGAAATACCAGTGTGATTTTAATTATAATTTCACTGTCGTATCCGGTTGGTATTCTTGAAATAAAAAACCATACGGTGTATAATCTTTTAAATGTTTAAGCAGTTAAATGGTCTTCTTATAAAAAAACAGCTGACAAATAAAGGGTTTCTTGTAATAGAGATTCTGATTTCCGGTCTCATTCTTACAGCCTCCATAGCGGCCAGCATGTATCTTGTCAGGATTGGATACGAAAGCCTCTCCCGTGCGCGGGATTCTAATATGATCTCGGCAAAAATGCCGGAAATAATAGATTTTCTCAAAAATGCCGACTTAAGCCAGACTAAAACCAGCGTTGATATGGGTGATGACGTCATACTTACATGGAGAGCAACACCAATAAGAGAAGGGAAACCTTCTTTGATAATTAATCCTATGAAAGACTACTCATTGACGCTCTACAGGATTGAGTTTGGAGTAACTTATAACAGATTGGGCAGAGAATATATATTAAATGTACTCAGATATTGAACGCTAAAGAACGCTGTGTATAGTGGATCCCAAATATGAGACAATCAGTTAAGATAGAGCTGGTTGTAATGAATGGGAGGATAAAATGAAAAACAGACGGAAGTTTGGCAAAGAGTACAAAGCAAAAGTAGCAATAGAAGCGCTCAAAGGTCAGAGGACAGCCAATGAGATAGCGCAGGAATTTGATATTCATGTGAACCAGGTGAATGAATGGAAAAAGCATTTAGTAGAAGGGGCGTCAACGTTATTTAATGGAGTGCAAGAAAATTCTCAGGCGGCATATGAATCAGAGCGAGAGCGGTTATATAGTCAAATAGGGAAGTTGCAAGTAGAAGTGGACTGGCTAAAAAAAAAGAGCCTGTTACTTGCGCAACGGTAAGTGAGAAACGAGCGATGATAGAGCCAGCAAATAAGGAATTGAGTATTCGTCAGCAGTGTAACCTGCTAAGCCTTCCACGCTCCAGTTATTATCGTCAGGCAGTACCGGAGAGCGAGGAGAATTTGAAGGTGATGAGGGCAATAGATGAGCAGTACACAATGCATCCATGGTATGGAAGCCGCACAATGGTTTACATTCTTTTCCGAGCAGGATATAAAGTAAATCGCAAGCGAGTAAAGCGTTTGATGATGTTGATGGGTCTTGTATCTATAGCACCCAGAAAAAGAACGACAGTACGGAATAAGCAACATAAAGTTTACCCTTATCTACTGCGATTATTAGATATTACTATCATCAACCAAGTCTGGTGCAGTGATATAACGTATATTCGAATGAGACATGGCTTTGTGTATCTGACAGCAGTAATGGACTGGTATAGCCGCTATGTGCTGTCATGGGAGGTGTCAGTGACAATGGATGATGGTTTTTGCGTAAGTAGCCTTGAGCGAGCCCTTAGGCTCTATGGCAGTCCTGAGATATTCAACACAGATCAAGGCAGCCAGTATACAGGGGCAGCGTTTATCAATGTGCTTCAGAGCAATGGGATTCGGATAAGTATGGATGGCAGAGGACGGGCTATGGATAATATCATGATTGAGCGGCTGTGGCGCAGTGTCAAGTATGAGGAGGTTTATATAAAAGATTATGAAACTGTTGATGAGTTGATTAAAGCGCTAAGGAGCTATTTTGATTTTTATAACAATGAGCGTCCGCATTCTACGCTTAGAGGCAAAACACCTGCCGAGGTTTATAAAAGCTCTGATTTTGCGATGGCGGCGTAAGGATGCATTACCCTATCCCTTACCCTTATACTAACAGACTAAATACCCTCTTAGAGGGCTATACCTTAAGTCCACTAAAAAGTGGTCTTGACAATGGGGTCCACTATAGTGAGCAATGTCAATCAGAATTTTTTTATAGAATTCCTCATCAATTATAAAATCAATTCCAAGAGCAAAAAGGTTCTTGATGTTAGCATCCCTGAGTTTTATTAAATCCTTTTCGGTAGTGATAACTGCCTCAGCGGCTAATGAGCGTGCCTCATCTATAATGCTTTTAATATCTGAGGCTTTATAGTCATAATGGTCACGAAATGTCCTGAGTTTAATGACATCTGCGCCATGTGCTTTCAGAGAGTTTAAAAACGACTGAGGATGTGCTATCCCGCAAAAGGCATATACGTCTTTACCGCTTAGCATGGTAGGCGGCAACTTCTCTCCGTGCGGCGTTATCAAATAAGCCGCTCTGTGAGAGGCTTTGTATATCTGGTCAGTTATTTTTATATTTCTTAAACTATCGGTATTATCAAGGCGGTACAGATCGTCTTTTGAGGCTTTTTCATTTGAAGCGCTTTTTGTCAGCACAATCACTGAGGCGCGCTTTAGCTCAGTAATTGGCTCTCTCAGAGGCCCCATAGGAAACAGTCTGCCATTACCAAAACCCGACACTGAATCAACTAAAACCACATCTATATCCCGCTTGAGCCGCCAGTGTTGAAATCCGTCATCAATTATAAAGAGGTTAGCTCTCTCTGACATTAAACCTGCTTCATATCTACGCGCCCCCTTTATGATTTCAACCCCTTTAAGCCGCTGAGCCATTAAATATGGCTCATCGCCGCTTTGGCGATAGTCTATAAGCGGGCCGTTGCCTTTTGAGACAAAAATCGGGGTCTTAGCTTTGCCCTTGTACCCTCTTGTTAATATACACGGGGAGTATCCAAGTTTTTTTGCCTCCTCAGCTAACGCTATGACAAGGGGGGTTTTGCCAGTTCCGCCAAGTGTGAGATTTCCCACACTTATGGTTTTATGAGGCAGCTGCCTTTGCTTACGAAGTCCCCTCTTTTGGCTTAGCCTATATCCGGCATAGTAAACGTATTCAGCAATGTTCATATGTCTTATGAATTATAGCAGATTATCAACATTAGTATAATTGTGAAATTGCCTATGCAGTTAGCTCCGCAAACAAAAAAATGGATTCCTGCCTTCGCAGGAATGACAAGAAAAAAAGGAATGACCTCCCCTAAAGGGAATTCCCCTGTAAAATTGCCCCCCTTTGTCATTCCCGCCTACGAGCGGGAATCCAGTCCTTTTAACTGTATTATTTGCTGACTGAAAAAAATCTACAAGAGTTAACTCAATAAGCATTATTGTGAAAGATACGAAAGGTACTCAAAAACTTATAGCATTGCTTAAGAAACTGAGTTTGTGGTAAATTTAATGTAGGGAGAAAGAGCCAAACATGAAAGATAACGGCAAATCTAACTATAGTTATCTCCATAGAACGATAATTTTGCTTTCCATTGTGTGGATAATCGTGGTATCTGCCTCACTTGCTTGGAATATTTTTAATGAACACAGGAATGTTATTTATGTTGCAAGGAAGGAAGCGGTTTCAAACTTAGACAAAGATTTAGCGTTTAGACATTGGGCATCCAGACATGGAGGTATTTACGTTCCTCCTGACAAAAGAACTCCGCCAAACCCTCATCTTGCTCATATTCCGGACAGAGATGTAGTAACAAATACAGGAAAAGCGCTGACACTTATGAATCCTGCCTATATGTTACGGCAGATGATGGAGGAGTACTCTGAACTATACGGCGTAAGAGGGCGTATCACAAGTTTTAAGTACTTAAACCCAATAAATAAGCCTGACGAGTGGGAGACTAAGGTACTAAAGGCATTTGAATCCGGCAAGAATGAGGTATCTGAGGTCGCCAACCTTAACGATAAGCCCTATTATCGTTTAATGCGCCCTATGATAACAAATGAAAACTGCTTAAAATGCCATGCCTTTCAAGGATATAAAGTTGGGGACATTCGTGGCGGTATAAGTGTGTCAGTCCCGTTGACGCCTTATTATAATATAGAAAGACGTTCAATCATTTTAATGATACTATCCCACTTTTTGTTTTTGTGTTTAGGGTTTGCTGGTCTATCCGTTATTCTCAAAAAAGGTAAAAAACTGATAACAGAAAGAACAAAAATAAAACAACAACATGAAACAATACTATCCACATCTATTGATGGTTTTTGGATGGTAAGCCTTGAAGGAAAACTGATACAAGTAAATGACGCATACTGTAATATGACTGAATATACCCAACAAGAGTTGTTACAAATGACAATAAATGATATTGAGGATATAGAGTCACCGGAGGAAACGAAAAAACGCATAAAAAAGATAATGGAGACAGGTGGAGATAGATTTGAAACAAAGCACAGATGCAAATACGGTGAGATTATTGATGTAGAGATAGGTGTTAATTATATTAAAGCAGATAACATACTTTTTGCATTTATACGAAACATAACAAAGCGCAAGCAAATGGAGAGTGAAATACAATTAATAAATAAGAACCTGCAAAAAAGAGTGGATGAGGAGGTGGCAAAAAATCGCACCAAGGATCAGTTAATGTTTGAACAGTCTCGTCATGTATCCATGGGTGAACTGCTTATGAACATCTCTCATCATTGGAGACAGCCGTTGTGTGCAGTGGGGTGTGCTATTCAGGACATAGAGGATGCGTATCGACATGGTGAGTTGGATGAGGCATATATAGCTAACAATGTTAACAATGCCATGAATGAACTTATAACTCTATCTGAGACAATAGATAATTTCAGGAATTTTTATGTTCAAGGAGAAGACCTAACAGAGTTTAACATAGCAGATGATATAAACAGCGCAGAAGCTATTCTTGAAGATTACAACATCAGTAGGAGCATTATCATAGAAAAAGAATTAGACGAAAGTTTAACGGCAAAAGGTTATCCACACGAGTTTGCACAGGTAATTTTAAATATTTTGACAAATGCTAAGGATAAATTTGAAGAAAGAAAAATCACAGATGGAATTGTCAGAGTGAAACTGTATAAGGATGCCGCTGCAGGCAAAGCAATTATATCTATTTCGGATAACGGTGGTGAGATCCAAAATGATATAATAAATAAGATTTTTGAGCCGTATTTTACCACCAAGGGTATGGCACTGAGAACAGGAATGGGGTTATACATGGCAAAGGTGATAGTGGAGCAAAACATGAAAGGCACAATTTCTGTCAGAAACATTGATGGATGGTGTGAGTTTAGGATTGAGATATGACAGATGAGTTTCTAAAAAAACTAACAGTGTTGTACGTTGAAGATGAGCCGCAAATAATGGAATTGGTTACACGTTTTTTGAAAAGACGGGTGGCAGTCGTTTATGGGGCTTATAACGGCAAAGAAGGTTTGGATATTTACATATCAAACAAGTCTGAGATTGATTTAGTGATAACCGATATCCAAATGCCAATTATGGATGGGATGACAATGATAGAGGAAATCCTAAAACAAGATGACGCCCAGCCAATTATAATAACTACAGCCTATAAAGATGAGGCTCACACCAGTGACAGAGTTTGCAGAAATATATTTAAACCGATAAATCTGGACCATCTATCTGAGAGTATTTTGTTTTGTATGGGGGCAAGGAGAGACGACTCTTAAGTTGGTTTTAGTTATAGTTTTTTCAATGCTATAGTAACAGCATTAGCCATAAACTCAGCTGCGGTAATCATAGATGTCTCATCAAAGTCAAAACGGCTGCTGTGGGCTGAGCCTGCATGTTCATTAACACTGCCACGGGCGCCATACCGCACAAAACACGCTGGCACAATCTCTGCAAAAAAGGAGAAATCCTCACCGCCCATAACCGGATTTGGATACTCAACAACGTTTTCCCTGCCGACAGTCATTACTGCTGCATCCTTTGCTATTTCATAAATATGCGAATCATTAACCACTGAGGGATAACCGCTGTGAATGGTAACCTTAATTTCCGCATCGTAAAACACAGAAAGACTCACAGCTAATATTTGAAGTTTATTGAAAATTGTTTCACGTGTTGAGGTATCTATAGTTCGGATTGTTCCTTGTATGAGAGCGCTTTCCGCTATAGCATTATTAACCGTGCCGGCCTCAATTTTACCGATAGTTATAACGGCAGGCACAAGCGGGTCAATCATTCTTGAGACTATGGCCTGAGTTTGCACAACCATCTGGCAGGCTATCAACACCGAGTCAACCGCTTCGTGGGGCCTTGCCGCATGGCCGCCCCGGCCGGTTATCTCGACATCGAAGCCGTTTGTAAAAGCGGTGTTAACGCCGGGTTTCATCGCTATCTCTCCGGTCTTATAGTGTAAATCCAGATGACCTCCAAATATGGCGCTTACTCCGTTTAGCACTCCGGCATCCACCATTGGTTTTGCTCCCCCTGTTCCCTCCTCATCGGGTTGAAACACAAAAAGAACATTACCGGGCGGAGGGTTTTCCCTTAGAAGAGCTGCTGCTCCCAAAGCTATAGCCACGTGTCCGTCGTGACCGCAGGCGTGCATTACTCCGGGCACACATGAGGCAAACTCAAGTCTGGTTTCCTCAAATACCGGAAGGGCATCCATATCGGCTCTCACAGCTACAGTCTTTGCATTAGGGCTGGTAGTAATTCTGCCAAGCACACCCGTGCCTGCAATTCCTGCTGTGTAATCAAGCCCCAGCTCTCTGAGCCTTTTACAGATAAGAGCGCTGGTTTCATGTTCTTTAAACCCAAGCTCTGGCGTTTTATGGATAGTGCGCCTGATTTCCACCATCCAATTAAAAAGACTATCGCTTACTTTCACGGTTCCAGCTGCGTTTTAATGTTTATAAGTATTTCCGGCACTACCCATTATAACCGATACCGCAAGGATTTTTCCAAATGAAGCTGATGCTTGGGTCTGCGGCAAACGCATCAGCTTGTTATCCCTTGTGGTGCTGCTGGGTGTCTCGCCGTTGAACATAAGACCGCAAAACAGCATTGATGAGGGATTGATACCCTCTGCCGGTCTTACGGAAGTAGTCAAGCACGTCCTTGTCAATTCGCATGTTCAGAACGGCCTTAGGGTGCGGCAATTCTACTGTGACGTTATCCCAATCCATGAGCATTTCTGCCTCATCAGAATCAGAGGCAATACAGGTCTCTATCTCTGCCTGCGTCATGCCGGCGGCCTTATCCCAATCGGAAAACGTTCCCTCCCGCTTGATGAGCTTGCTCAATTCCTTATCCGTGTATTTGACGATATGCACTTTCCTCGCCATCGCGCGACCTCCTGAAAGATATTATACGGCGGCAATCTTCCCGTCACGTCCACACAACCGTGTAAAACTTCTCGCCAAAAATAGCGACAGAAGCAAAACGGGACTCAGCATTTTTGAAGGCTGGCACATGAACCACTTTTCGCCCATCAAACACCAGCCGCGCATCGCGAAAGTCAAGGCGATGTTTATCGAGGTTCTTTTGCCGTTTTGCTTCATCCCACTCAAACGTAACATATTATAGACAATTTGTATATACATGTCAAGTCGGCATGGGGCGAAAGCAGTGACCTTCAACGTTTTGTCTTTGTGTTACGGTAATTGCCAACACCTTTAAAATTTATTAACATAATGATTTTGCATTGGAGCAATCCATCCCAGCACCGGAATAATAAGGAGTGCTACGCACTCCTTATTGCTTTTATCTGCGTTCATCTGTGCAATCTGCGGATAAAAGTCTTTGTCTTTTAATGGTTACTTTCCATGTATTGTGGGTAAGAAATTTAATAAAACCAGATTTGCTTGGTTTTACCTGCACGTTTTGACAAAGAATATCCTTGTTAGACAGCAACTCGGCATTAACGCTTCTTGCTCCACCTGCGTTTTAATGTTTTTAGAAAATATCGCACCTCATCGCTTTTAAGCATTAGTGCTGCCCCAAAATAAACAGCAGTACAAACGGCTATAGCTGCAAAAAGAAACCCTCCTTTAAGCAAATGACTTTCTACCTTAAATCTTTCAAAAAAAGCCATCAGAAAATACCCGAATAGTCCCATTATAACCGATGCGGCAAGGGTTTTTACAAATGAAACCGCAATCCCTTTAAAGTCAATGTGTGAAAGACGTCTCTTTAGCAGAAAAAACAACATTGAAAAGTTAAACGCAGAGGCTCCGGCATTAGCCAGCGCAAGCCCTGCATAGCTAAAGGGTCCCATTAGAATTATGCTTAAGAGCACGTTAAGAGTCAAAGAAAAGACCGCAGATTTAACCGGAGTTTTCGTGTCCTGCATGGAGTAAAAGGACGACGTCAACACCCTAACTCCCACCATTGCCCATATTCCCAGCGAGTAGCAAATAAGCGCAGTTGAAGTTCCTTTAACAGCCTCAGGGCCAAACTTGCCATGCTCAAACAGGGCTGCCACAATAGGTCTTGAAAGCGCAATGAGACCAAGCATTGAAGGCACAGTAACGGAAAACAGGAGCTTTAAAGAGAACGCAAAATCTTCGGCAAGAGCTTCATAATCTTTTTTTGCGGCATGTTCTGATAGTGCCGGAAGAGCTGCCATACCGACTGCCACACCAAAAACGCCAACCGGAAACTGTATCAGTCTCATAGAATAATACAGATAGGTTATGCTGCCAACAGGCAAAAATGAGGCCAATATGGTGCTTACAAAAATGTTTATCTGAGCCACCGCGGTTCCCACTGTTGCAGGCAAAATCAGTTTTCCCATACGTTTTAACCCCTTGTGATTAAAACCAATACTGGGTTTAAGGGAATAATTGTGTTTAAAGAATGTTGGAAGCTGCCACAGAAATTGTACTACGCCACCAATTGTAACGCCAAGAGCAACCGCCGTAACCGGTGATATTTTTAAGGCGATAAATCCTACAATTGCGGCAATTATAGCAATGTTAAACCAGGCTGAGGCAAGGGCAGGAATAAAAAACACCCTTTTTGTGTTAAGTGCCCCCATAACAAGAGCCGCAAGACTGACACAGAGTAAAAATGGAAACATAATTCGGGTAAGTATAACTGTGGTTTTAAATTTCACAATATTTTGTAAAAATCCGGGCGCTATGGCAGCCACAATCTGAGGGGCAAAAACAATCCCGCAAACACAAAAAATCCCTATAAATATAACGACAAATGTGAAAGCCTTTCTGACAACAAGAGCAGCCTCAGCATCCCCCTCTTTAGTTCGGATTTCTGTAAGAACCGGAATCAGACCCGATGACATGGAGCCCTCGGCAAAGAGTTCACGCATAAGGTTGGGGATTCTGAAGGCAACGAAAAAAGAGTCAGAAAGGTCAGAAGCACCCAGCACCCTTGCCACAAGCATATCCCGCACAAATCCGACCAGTCTGCTAAAAGATGTGGCTGCCGACATGGAAAGAGCGCTGCGGGCTATTTTACCTGACGATGATGGTTCAACTGCCCTTACTGTGTTACCCTCATTAGAGAGTTCTTGCAAAACCGATTTCCAACTGGAGGTCTTTTTTTGCTTGTTCAATATCAGAGCCTGACTTCAAGCAGTTAACCGTAAACATAGCCATAAGAGCCCTCAGCATATCTATCAGGTTTTCATTGTCCTGTTTCATAGACTCAAGAAAAACCATATCAGTAAGAGCCTGCCTGACCGGAGAATCCTCAGGAAGGTTTTGCTCCACAAGTTTTTTGTATGAAAGAATACTTTGATTTGTGGCTATCCAGTAAAAGAAAACAAAGACAAAATTATTATAAAACTCCATGCTCGTCTCATCAAGATTTAATGCTGACAGGGTTTCGGCGACATCCTCTCTAAGATCAGCTCTGTACTGCTCTAATGTGTAAATTACCTTACCGGCAAGTACCTCAAAAGGTGTAAAATTCCATTCCATTGTTATATTAGTCTCCTTGTGCAGTCTTGGTATATTGACTTAGATAGAGTATATTTATTAAAATCAGCATGTCAAGGGATTATTGAAATCCTCAAATAAGGAAATAGTTCTTTATATGAGTATTAAACAATTTTAGAGCTAATATGTTAAAACTCGCAAGAAAAATGGGTAAATGAGTTTTGGCATAGCAAATGCAAGCATAAAGTAGAAATATGTCAGGAATTTGCAAATCAACGTAGAACTTGATATTGCAAAATAGCTCAAGTAATTTATTAATTGTGAAAGGAGGTGAAAGAAAAATGAAGAAAGTAATAGTATTAGCGCTTATCGTCGTGTTTGCTTTTGCAACTGTAGCAATGGCAGGTTATGACGACAAGTGTGCAAAGTGTCACAATGGTAAAACATCACCTGACAAAGCAAAGATGTTGGAGAAGTTCAAAACAGCCGATGACTTTGTAAAGGCAGCTCAGGCCTCAAAGAGTCCTATGATGAAGTCTTTCTTAGACAAAGGCGACGAGCTTAAGGCAGCAGCCGGTGAGATAGGACTTAAATAAACACAGTTAGTTAAGTATTTTTTCTGGAACCTTTGCACCCAATTGGGATGTGACCCCATCCCTGATAATGAAAATGGGGAGTTTGTAAAAACTCCCCATTTTTTTGCTTAAGTCAATTTGTGTTAATTGCTTATGCCATTAGCTCCGCAAAGAAAAAACTGGATTCCTGCCTTCGCAGGAATGACAAGAAAAAAAGGAATGACAGAAAAAGAAAATCCCCTCCTCTGTCATTCCCGCCCCCGAGCGGGAATCCAGTCCTTTTTAAGGTATCCTTAGCTGACATAAAACTATGTACCTGAGTTAAGTATACAAGCATTTTGTTTTAAAATTATAAATTGTTCTAAATGCTTAATCTCAGAATTATCTGATTACAACACCGGCATAACCTACAACCCTGTCATAGTCTCCGCTTACATCCCCAGATGTGGCATACTTGATGACTTCTGAAGTTTGAGCACCCAACTTTAGTGCGGCAAACATCATTATGGCTGCCGGTATCACTCCGCACATGGTTATATCCTCTTTCTTTACAACATCATATAGACCTGCTGGGTCAAGCGCTGTGATTCTATCCATTGCAAGCCCGTCCTGCCTTCTGGTTATGGCATCAGGTAAGTAGTGGCTCATATCAGAGCTTGCCACGATTGTCACGGTTTTCCCCGAGTTCTGTATCACTTTGGCAAGCGCCTCGCCAGCTTCCTTACATTGATCCACTGAGGCATACATAAAACAAATCGGTATGATTTTTACCGCCTTTGAAAAATGCGCTATAAATGGTAATTGCACCTCAAGTGAATGTTCATATCGGTGTGCCAGTATATCCTCTGTAAAAAAAGGAGTGCTGTTTAAAATTGCCGATGCTAAATCAGTATCTATTTCAAAGGAATTTGTTGGAATCTCCCACCTGCCCTCTTTCATAACTGCCGCTTTCTGTCCTAATCCGGTGTGATTTGGTCCTAACATTATAAACGTATCGGGGAATTCTATGTTAGAGTACACAAGCCCTGCCACAGCTCCCGAATACATAAGGCCGGCATGAGGGCTTATTACGCCTATGGCTCTAACTTTTTCGCTGACCTCCGTTGTGTAACTTCTTACCTCAGCCTCTAAAGCCGCCGCCCCGCCCTTATAAAATTGACCGGCTACAACAGGCAGTCTTTTTATCATAGCACTCACCTCCATTCATCGCTGTCTTAGAATTTTTCCTCCGCCTCTTCGTAAAAGCCCTCCGTGTAATCGGCAAACTTTGTGTATGCTGCAAGGAATGACAAATTCACATGAATCCCAGCCGGACCATTACGTTGCTTGGCTATATGGAGTTCGGCTTTGCCCTTAACCGAATCATCCTTACGGTTATAGACCTCCTCACGGTATAGAAAAAGGATAACATCCGCATCCTGTTCAATAGCTCCTGATTCCCTTAAATCGGCAAGTGTGGGAATGGGAGGACGACGCTGCTCAACAAGCCTGTTAAGCTGACTAAGCGCTATCACAGGTATCTCAAGCTCTTTGGCAAGCCCTTTTAAGGAGCGTGAGATTTCTGAAATCTCCTGCTCTCTTCTATCCACACCCGAGCGGCCTCTCATAAGTTGAAGATAGTCAACCACAACTAATCCCAGTCCCCGCTCTTTTTTTAATCTTCTTGCCTTTGAGCGCATCTCAAGTGCCCCAATGTCTGATGAGTCGTCTATATATATAGGTGCATCTGCTAATTTACCAGCAGCAGCTGTCAGTTTTGGCCAATCGTTCTTTTCTAAGTGCCCTCTTCTTATCCGGTTTGCGTCAACCATAGCCTCAGCACAAAGCATCCTCACTGCTAACTGTTTTTTTGACATCTCAAGACTAAAAATAGCCACCGGCTCCTTTACGTTGATTCCTACATGCTGCGCTATATTTAAACAAAAGGCGGTTTTACCCATTGAGGGACGCCCCCCTATTATTATCAAGTCTCCTGGCTGAAATCCGGTTGTGTAATTATCCAGGTCCTTAAACCCGGAGGACACCCCGGTTATAATCTCTTTCCGGTCATAGAGTGTCTCTATCATTAACATGCTGTCTTTTATCACCTCGTTAAATGAGGAAAAAGACGGCTTAATTCTAAATTCTGCTATTTCAAAAACTGATTTCTCAGCAAAGTCCACTAACTCATCTGCCTCTCCGTCGTGAGCGTAAACTTTGTCGATTATATCGGTTGACGCTCTTAGCAGGCTTCTCATCAGGGCCTTTTCTCTGAGGATTTTAGCGTGATAAACGATGTTGGCGGCAGTTGGAACAGAGTTCAGAAGCTGCGATAAATACGATTCCCCACCTGCCTGTTCTATTTCTTTTTTATTTCTGAGATAGTTTGATACTGTTACTAAGTCAATAGGCTCAGTTTTATCAAGCAGGGTTAAAATTGCTGAGAAAATCCGACGATGTGCATCTTTATAAAAATCCGCTGTAGCTATTAAATCAAGGACTTTATATATGGCCTCGTTATCAAGCATGATGGCGCCAAGAACAAACATTTCCGCCTCAAGGTTTTGCGGCTGTAATTTGTCTGTAACTGTATCTGCTGCTTTCAATGTGCCCCCTGCCAACAAAAAAACCTCCTAATAATACCCACTATTAAGAGGCTGTATGGCATAAATTATATGCTATCCGGCGCTTTATTCCGGCACTACATCCACTTTTAAATCAGCCTGCACCTCGGGGTGTATTCTGATTTTCACGATGTGCTCACCAGTTCTTTTTATGGGAGCATCAAGGAGAATTTTTCTTTTGTCAATGCTAAATCCCATTGCAAGAAGCGCATCTGCAATGTCTTTATTGGTAACAGAGCCAAAGAGCTTTCCCTCCTCGCCCGCCTTTGCAGTAATAGTAACCGGAGTTGCCGCAACCTTTTTGGCAAAATCCTCGGCGCTTACTTTCAACTTTTTAACCTTCTCAGCAATTAGACGTGTCTCATGCTGCAAGAGTTTCATGTTCTTAGGGTTTGCTTCAACTGCAAACTTTTTTGGGATAAGATAGTTCCTTGCATATCCGCGGGCAACACTAACAATCATGCCCATCTCCCCTACATTACCTACGTCCTCTCTCAGTATCACCTTCATTATCTATTCACTCCTTTTGTTATTAGGTCGCTTATTAAGTTACAGCCTCCAACGATTGTAGCATAATGTCCTGTGTTTTTTCCAACATTTTTTTATAGGTATAGGCGCTTATTAAGGCTCCTGTCTCTGAATCTCATCGATAACAGTGTTTACTCTGTCGTACAATGACTGAGTTTTATTGATGATATTCTGTCTGTCAAGGGGTACATCAGTATATAGTATGTCTCGTATCTGTATTGGACAGCAAAGATATTTAGGTCAACGAACTCCCATAAGCCGTTTACATCGCAGTTAAGACTCTGAAGTTTAACTATTAGAGGACGCAGGTCATGCTTATACGTATGTTCATGCCCAAGTGCTGTAATCCATGCTTTTAGTGATTTTTCAACAGCTTGCTGGGCATGGAAACCGAATATTTCATCGTCAACTGACTCAGGGTTGCACATTATGTGCAGTGCGCGCAGGTCTTTGCCTGCCATTGTCAGCACTAACTTTGCCTCTTCAACTCCTCTCATACACCACTTTACCCTCCCTGCAAGCCCTTGCAATGACATGGTTTATCCCGTTTTTCCACTTATCAGATTCATCCTTGCTATAAAGTACAATATCAACTGGGATTATATAAGGCGGAAGACTACGGTAAATGTTGCCAATTTGCCTTGCTCTGCTCCTGAGAGTTCCAAATGGCTCATCCTCAACGACAAGAAAATCAAGGTCAGAATCAGCCTTTTCATGACCCTGTGCGTATGAACCAAACAGAATTACCTTCAACGGATGCACCGAATCAACAATAGCGCTAATTATTTCCCTCAATACCTTTTCTGTAACGGGAGTCATTTTTAACCTCCTCATGAAGCTCTCGTTATTGACCTCATAAGAGCAAACAGGATTACTCCATTGTATGGTAAATTGATTATAACATGCAGCCTATATAGGTTGTCAAAAGTATGCTGACACAAGCCGACATAGAGAATCCCAAAAAGAGCGAAAACTAGTAAAACTTATTTTTTCTCTCGTATTTCGTTTAATCTATAGACATATTGTCTGCGATAGTGATATTATCTATCAGGTGACAGACACTTTTTGCTATAAGGGGTCATTTATTTGAAGCACTCTAAGTGGTCAATTTCAGGGCTGTTTAGCGAAAAGGCTCTCCGGCATTTAAGTCTTAACTCGCCTGTTATGTTCTCTATATTTATCGTCGTATCCATTTTTATATCCGAGTGGCTTATCATGCTGTTCATTCCGCAATTAAGAGACCTGTCCGATTTTGCAAAAAGCGCTGTAGATTCCACCACTTTGGTAATACTGGTGCTGCCTGGGCTGTACTTTTTCCTTCTGCGGCCGCTTAAGGTTCAAATTATGGAGTGCTGCAAGGCAAAGCAAAGGCTTCGCGACCTCAACGCAGAGCTAAACGTAAAAGTCTGCGAACTTGCAACGTCTGAGGAACATTTTAAAACTCTGGTTGACACTATCCCTGATATTGTTTACAGACTTGATGCCGAGGGGAGATTTACATATTTAAACAGTACGGTAGAAAAGCTTGGATTTACCATAGATGAGCTGATTGGTCAGCACTTTAGTGTAATTGTATCATCAGAGTATGTTGACAATATAAGCAGAACAAATGTACTGCCTAAATTAACCGGCGTTAAAACCGGCGACAAAGAAGCGCCCAAATTATTTGACGAAAGAAGGGCAGGCTCGCGTGGGACAAGCGGACTTGAAGTTTATATTCTAAAAAAATCCGATGGTGAATCAGACATCGCCAATGCCGACCGTATGATAGCTGAGGTAAACAGCTCTGGCGTCTATGACGTGGACTGTTCAACTATGAGAAGGGAGCTTGCCGGCACGATAGGAATAATTAAGCCGCTGCTGCCTCAATCAATAGGAACAGTGGGTGTTATAAGGGATATAACAATAAGAAAAAAGACTGAAGATGCGCTGCTTGAAGCGGTTAAGCATTTTAAGATGATCTCTGACGGCATACCATCCCTTGTTTGGATGTCCGATATGGAGGGAGGCTGCACTTACGTAAACAAGCAGTGGCAGGAGTTTACCGGCATTCCGATTGATGACAACTTAGGTGAGTGTTTAAAAGAACCATTACATCCCGACGATTTTGAAAGAACAAGGGAGGTCTATGCAGATGCCTTTAAACACTCAAAACCCTTTGAATTAGAATTCAGACTGAGAAGACATGATGGGGAATATATCTGGTTTTTAAATCGTGGAGTGCCGTTTACCTTGCCAGATGAGGATTTTTCTGGCTACATCGGTCTGTGTACTGATATAAGCGGAAGAAAAGAGGCAGAGAATAAACTTAATTGGAAAACCAAGGAACTTGAGGATTTAAATCAAAACCTCAACACACGAGTCACAGAGGAGATAGACAGAGGCAGGAAAAAAGAGCAGCTATTAATTCAACAGTCTAAAATGGCTGCAATGGGGGAGATGCTTGCCGCTATAGCACACCAGTGGAGACAGCCGCTTAATGCTCTTGGTTTGATGGTTCAGGAGATGGAGGAGGCTCATAGGTTTGGAGAACTTGACAGCCCCAATATGTCAGATTCCGTCAACAAATGTATGGAACAAATCACCTTCATGTCTCGCACAATAGATGATTTCAGGAATTTTTTCAAACCAAGCAAAGAGAAAGTTCCTTTCGATATTGTAACGGCAATAAAGGACCTTCTGACCTTTTTGACCGTTCAGTCAGTAAAGTTTGTGATTAAAATACAGTTTTTCCGTAAACTGAAAGACACAATTGTTAATATAACAGACATGCCGTCAGGCACTCATGACGAGATAGTTGTGCTGGGTTATCCCAATGAGTTTAAGCACGTGGTAATGAATATAATTAGCAACTCTAAAGATGCGATAGTCGTCAGACTCAAAGAAACCCCGAAATTAAAAGGAGATATACGGATTGTAGTTTCAGAGGTAAACGGTAAGGCGCTGATAGAGATAAAAGACAACGGCGGTGGAATTGGCGAAGATGCGATAGAGAGGTTATTTGAGCCGTACTTTACAACTAAGGACGCTAATGAGGGGACAGGCATAGGACTATACATGTCAAAAGTGATAATAGAAAATAACATGAACGGGCGGCTATCTGCTGAAAATGAGGGAGAAGGCGCTAAGTTTACCATAGCGCTGAATGTGCATCAATCCTTATAAAAATAATTGCCTATGCAGTTAACTCCGCTAATAAAAAATTGGATTCCTGCCTCCGCAGGAATGACAAAAAAAAAGAAAGCCCCCCTCTTGTCATTCCCGCCTACGAGCGGGAATCCAGTCCTTTAAATGTATTATTTGTTGATAGAAAAACTCTCTGCCGGAGTTAAGTCAATAAGCATTAAAAATAAATATTTCCCCGCAGATTTTCACAGATTAGTATTTTTTACACTCCTAACATTGATTTTTTCTTTCTTAAAGTATAGACTAATAAAAAAGAACGAGAGGATTAAATAATATGAAGCGAATAATGGTAACAGGCGGGGCTGGTTTTTTGGGTTCTCACCTGTGTGAGAGGCTGCTAAATGAAGGGAATGAGGTAATTTGTCTGGATAACTTCTACACAGGCAGGAAAGAAAACGTAGTCCACCTGATGAGTAATCACTTTTTTGAGATTTTAAGACACGACGTCTGCTTTCCCATCTATGTCGAGGTGGATGAGATATATAATCTAGCCTGTCCGGCCTCCCCTGTGCATTACCAGTTTGATCCAGTGCAGACGACTAAGACGTCAGTGCACGGCGCAATAAATATGTTGGGGTTAGCAAAGCGACTTAAAATAAAAATCCTTCAGGCGTCAACCTCTGAGGTCTATGGCGACCCCACAATTCATCCCCAGCCGGAGTCCTATTGGGGAAACGTTAATACTATTGGAATAAGGGCATGTTATGACGAGGGAAAACGCTGCGCAGAAACACTATTTTTTGACTATAACAGACAGCATAATCTAAACATTAAAGTTGCAAGGATATTTAACACATACGGCCCCAGAATGCTCAAAAACGACGGACGTGTGGTAAGTAACTTTATCGTGCAAGCTCTCAGAGGAGATGATATTACTGTCTATGGGGCAGGAAACCAGACAAGAAGTTTCTGCTACGTTGACGACCTCGTTGACGGTTTCGTCAGACTCATGAACTCCCCTGATGACTTTACCGGCCCGGTTAATCTTGGCAACCCTGGAGAATTCACAATTTTAGAACTTGCTGAAAAAATCATCCAGCTTACCGGTTCAAAATCAGAAATTGTCTATAAACCGCTGCCCCCGGATGATCCCACACAAAGGCAGCCGGATATAACACTTGCTAAAAAGGTACTCAACTGGGAGCCAGGAATCCCTCTTGAGGAGGGACTTGTCAAAACTATAGCGTTTTTTGAGTCTCTCCTAAATCAATAATCTCTAAGAGGCAATAGCGTTTTTGGTAATCTCCCCGGCTTTTTTAAACATTACGTCTTTTTCAGCCTCAGAGCGGGTTTCAATATAAAATCTGACCTTTGGCTCTGTGCCCGAGGGTCTTATCAGAAGCCACGAGTCGTCATCAAAGACGATTTTTGTGCCGTCAACCGTAATTACAGTTTTAATAGTTTTAGTAGCGTCTCCAAATGTAACCTTAGAGCCTGGCTGCATGGTTTCCCGAATTTTAGATAATTTCTCAACAAGAGGCTTACCCACCAGTGAGCGATCAACCACTATGCCGGATCTATCTGGATAAAAGTACCCAAACTCTTCCTGCACGTCTTTAAAGTAATCTCCGATATTTTTGCCGGTTTTTGCCATCATCTCCAAAGCTACCAGAAATCCGAATATGGAGTCTTTCTCAAGCGTATGGTTGTAGCCCGATATTCCATCGCTTTCCTCAAACGCTATGATAGCGCGCTCTGAAGATGTTGATAATAGATAGGGTCTGAAATTTTTAAACCCGACCATGGTCTCTTTTATACCGGCCCCTAGTTTTTCAGCTATAGCGTTTACAAAATTGCTTGTTGCAACGGACTTTGTCACAACGCCTTTGAATCCCTTGTATTTATAGAAAAAGTGAAACGCAAGCGCTCCAAAATAGTTCATGGGAAGCTCTGTGGTGCCATCGGTAAATCGTATCCTATCGCCGTCGGGATCCATGATAACGCCAAGTTTAAACTTTGCATTGGAGCTTCTCAGCGCCTCAGTTACCTTCTTCATGTTTTCAGAGGACGGCTCAGGAGCAATCCCTCCAAAGAGGTAATCGTCCTCGGTTCTGAAATATTTTATCTTAGGCGATTGGCCTAACAGCCTCTGAGGACGTGTCCGAGTTGAGCCGTGAACGTGGTCAATGCAGATAAGACAGTCGTTTTCGTCTATAAATTTCTTTAACTCTTTAGTGTTGAGAGTTCCCCGCTTGTTTATAAACTTTTCATACAGCGCTATCGGGTCAATTGTCTCAAAAGATGCTGTGTTGTCAGGGTTTGGGATTGTACGTTTTTGACTCATCATAGAATTAGCAAATTTTTCAATAACTTTAGTAATCTCACTGCCTGCGGGGCCTCCGTCAGAGGGGTTAAATTTAAACCCTGCCCACTGAGCGGGATTATGAGACGGCGTCAGATTTATGGAACACGCAGCTCCTGTTTCCTCAATTGCGGCGGAAAACTCAGGAGTTGTAGTTTCACCAGAGTAGTATGTCTTGATGCCTTCTTTGCTTAGGAGAGCTATTGCAATTTTAGCAAAGTCGGGGCCCAGAAAGCGGTTGTCATGCCCTACTATCACGCCTCTTGTTTTGACCTCGTTAAAATCTTTGACTCCAAGCGCTTTCATTACATCAGGCGACTGTTCTTTAAACATTTCTATGATTGCCGTAGTGACTATCTTAAAGTTATTGTACGTATAATCAAACCCTATCTCTCCGCGCCAACCTGATGTGCCAAAGACAACATTTGTGGGCTCTGTGTTTTCTTTAGCAATTTTCTCAATTTCGGAAAGAAGTCCTGCATTTTTCTTTACGTCCGACATTATGTCTTTCCAGCACTCCGAAGCGTTCTTGTATGCCATTGTGATACACCCCCTGCCAAATATTAGTTAGTTAATCAATTAAACCACCGGTAGTTTATCACAAAAAAACAGGAATTATCCATAGCATGGAATTAGCATCATTCAAATACAAGTTATTTACGCAGACCTATATAACCGCCGCACAGGGTGTTACTCAAATTCACTGCGGGGTATTCCAGATTGACGAATAACAGACTGCAGAGTGCCAGCTTGTAACTCTCTATGGTTTGGAACAACAACTGTGATTGTGCTCTGGTAAATGCTCTTTTGCATTACCACATGGCTTCCTTTTTGTCTTATCTTTACGAAACCATGCTTTGAAAGAATCTCACAGACATTTTTACCCGAATGAACACGCAGTTTCTTCGGCAACGTCAACCTCAACGTGAGTAATGTAAACTTCTTTATGCAGGCGGTCTTGAATTTCCTGAGTTGAGGCAGTTTCTAAAAACAATTCGAGAGCCTCTTTCAGATTAGCACGGGCAGACTCAATGCTCTCCCCCTGACTAACAACATCAAGTTCCGGGCACAAAGAGACATACCCTGTGCCCTCTTTCTCTATAAACGCTGTTAACCTGTAATTCATCGCACACTCCCATGATATGTTGTTACCATCTGTTTATTATAGCATCTTTTAAGAATTAAAACCCCGCGTTGGTGCAACCTTGTAGATTGCACCACAGTGTTTGGAATTGCCGCAGACCTTTGCAACGTCTTGTAGGGGCAGCCCACTGTGGCTGCCCCCTTGCAATCCCCACCACAGTCTGAGTTATAATTTCAATAGTATATTTACGGGATGGAGGACACGAGCTATGCAATGGACAAACGTTACACTTAATATTCCTGACGATAAGAAAAAAGAATTAAAAGAACTCGGCTCAAAATTTACCGAGGCGATGGAAAAAGATGGAACCGCCGACAATAAAATCATTGAACCTCTGAAAATTGAAATGTCCAAAATTATCAATGCCGACTCCGATGTCAAAACCATTCTTAAAGACGCAGTTACAAAAGGCAGTCATCATGTCCTGCGGCTGCTTGATAACGACAACGAGATCCTAAACCTCCCGTGGTCGCTTGCCGTTGAATCCGATACCAACACTCGGCTTGGCGACATAGAAACCTTGCACATATTAAAAACGCCGACTGCAATAAACAACAAGAAATCCGCTGATTTTACACCGAAGGCAGCTCCGTTAAAAATCCTGATTATGATTTCCTCTCCGATTGATTTAAGTTATAAATCGCGTCTTGCTCAAGAAGACGAAGAATACGAAATACTAAAAGCCTTTGAACCGCTGCTTAAAACCGGTCATCTGCAGATTGACTACACCGATGACGGCTCCATTGAGGCTCTGAAATCAAAAATCAAAGCCAACCAATACCATATCCTCCACTTTTCCGGACACGGCGTGTTTAAAGACGGCAAGGGTTCTTTGCACTTAGAGAATCACTACACGTTAAAAGGTGAACGCGTAAATGAAGACGATTTTGCAAAAGCGGTCAACAGTAATTCCGGCTACAAAATCCCGCTTGTTGTGCTGTCCTCGTGTCAAACCGCGCAGGGCGGCTCCGATGCGATTTTAAGCGGCGTCACCGGTAAGCTCTTAAACGTTGAAACTCCGGCTGTCGTCTCTATGGGGATGTCGGTGTTAGACAGGCACGCAATATTGTTTACGGCAGCGCTCTATACGGAGCTGTCAAACGGGCAGTCTATACCGGAGGCATTTTCAACAGCATTAAATCGGCTAAAAGTTTATGAGCAGCAGCAAGCCCTCAAGAGCAGCCATGCAACACAGCAATGGATGATTCCAAATTTATACGTCTCACGGCAGATTGAAAATATCGTTGATTGGGATAGCGCACCTGCGCCTCTGGAATTAACAACGTATCAGTATGTGACCGAAGGAAAACAAATCTCGATGTCTCATAAGGCGGGCTTCATGTTTGTCGGGCGCAGAGAAACGAAGGCGAAAGTGTTTGAGCCGTTTTTTGGTAAAAAACCGATATTTTTAAAAGGTCAGGGAGGTGTCGGCAAAAGCACAATGGCTGAGTATATGGTTCAACGGGCTATAACAAAAAATCCAGCTAAAACTGTCCCGGTAATTATCACGGATAAAGTACGCTCGTTTGACGATATTTTAAAAGTGATTGAAGCTGCCATGTTAAAAACCAGCTCTGAAAAAATGCTTAATGCGACTATTTCAACAAGAGCTATACCTGAGGCAATACTTCGGGTTGATTCAATGTTAAGAATGTTCTCGCCAGACTTCAAACCCGTTTTAGTGTTTGACAATCTTGAGACGTTTCAGGATGTTTCTACCGGCGAGTTTCTACCGGAATATAATGATATTTACGAGACAATAAAACATCTGTGCAGTGAAAAAATAGTACAGTTGGTTTTAACTGGTCGGTATGTGATTCCGGGGCTTGCGAATTTAATTGAGGTCAACTTAAACAACATTGGGTTTAACGATTACTGGAAAAAGTGCCAATATCTGGAATTGTTTGAAATTCACCACGAACTAAACAAGAAATTCTATTTAGATACGATTTTTGACAAGCAAGAGGCAGAGTTTGTTGATTTGGTGCGATTTCTACATGAGAATTTGGGCGGGAATTTCCGTGCGCTTGAATTCTTTAATGAGATATATAAAGCAAAGAAGTTTGAAATTAAAGAATCGTTAAAGACGATTAAGGATATGAAAGCCGATTTAGCCGCCAAAGTTAAAGACGTTAGGTCTGAGATGGCGCTGAATCTTGTGTTTAATGAGTTATTAAAACTGGTTAGTTTTGATCAAAGGCGGGCGCTGTATCTGCTGTCTAATTTCAGGATTCCGGTGCAGATGAAGGCGCTTACAACACAGCCGGAGAATGATGGTTTAATTAACTTTGATGCTGCCCTTTTGCATCTGGGCAATCTGACACTCATTGAGATTTCAACGGTTAAGACAAGCGACACAGACGTAGTTAAATACTACTTCGTAACGCCGATAATCAAAGATTTGTTGAAAGAGCATGACGGCTCAATTGCAGAAGAGGATATATTGAAAAAGACTGGATTCCCGCTCGGGGGCGGGAATGACAAAGAGGGGGCGTCCTCTTCAGTAACACAGTCCTCTTCAGTTATTCCGTCTTCCACTGTCATTCCTGCGAAGGCAGGAATCCAGTCCCTTAAAGTCAACTTTTCCAATAAAATCGCCGGTGATTATTACGACGATTTCGTAAAGCATTCAGGCGGTGGTTTAACAGAACGTGAGGAGGCATTCTATCACTATCACAAAGCCGGAGTGAAGGATAAGATTAATGAAATCGGTGCAAGATTGTCTCGCTATTATTATAACAGCTCGTTGTATGCAACAGCGTTCCATTATTGCAAAGCCGTTTACGACTTGCTTAAGTTGGAGTCGGATTTAAATGTTTTAAACAGGATGGGTTTAATTTTGCAATTATATGGCGATCTTGACGGGGCACTAAAGATTTATTTAGATATTGAGAAAATAGCGAGGGCAGAGGGCAAAAGAAATTGGGAAGGGACAATCTTAAATAATATCTATGGGATATATTATGCCAAAGGCAATTATGAGAACGCGCTAAAGTATCTGACTGAGAGTTTAAAAATAACGAGAGGGATTGGCGATAAACAGGGGGAGGCAACTACCCTTTTTAACCTTGCGATGTTATACGATGCAACCGGCAAACCAACTGAATCGGCACAGTGCCTGACCGAGGTGAAAGAAATCAATAAGACGTTAAAGAGTTATGAAATTTCACAGGCGTTAAAGCGCGCAGGGATTGAGGGGTAGGGCAAACGTTGCGGGGCCATCTACAAGATTACCAAACGCCTAAAAAATAGCAATCTCGGATTCCTTTCCCGTTGCCTCATTAACCACAAGAAGTTTCCCTTTGTCCGCTTTATTAAGCTGTTCATTGGCATTTAATAGTTCTATGCCATAAATTGTACCATCAGGCGCCATATCAATGTTAATTTCATCGCTCATTTTTATAGTCTCCACACCAGCTGCCTTTTCCTCCCCCCCTACACCTTCATGCAGACGTAAATACGCAATGTTATATCGCGGATCATAGGTTATTTTCATAAAAAAAGCTCCTTTGTCATTAGAAATAACGGGTTATTATTGTGACGATTATCCAGTTACCATCATCTTTTACGGCATAGACCTCAACCTGCTTAATCTCATAATACTTACCACGCCACAGTCCTGCGAAATTAAAATTCCGCCTGAAACCGGTACGCCCGAACTTTGCTATAAACATCTCGCCATTTTGAACCGTTAAAATCGCCTCTTGTTCAGTAGCTCCCCGCTCTACTAACCGCTCCTTTGCATGAGGATGAAATATTATCATTAACCGCCCCAAATGTTGCCATCATAAACCATTACGTTATCTTAACTCAAATGTAAATACTCAGTAAAGAGTTTATGATGTGTCACAGGCGTTAAAGAGTGCAGGGATAGAGGGGTGAGTGGATTGTCAATTATCTGTATATTTCTTTTCTGTGTCCTACCAAGTGTATCGTTATGATTGTCCTTTCAGTGTTAATATTGTAAATGACCCGATAGTCTCCCACTTTTAGTTTGAATAATCCCTCAAGCGTTCCGTAATGCGGCACAAGAGCTACAGAATCTATATTGTTTATAAACCATTTAAGCTTATTTAAAACTCTCTGTCCGGTTTCTCTGTCTAATGCGTTAAATGATTTTTCACCTTGCGGCGTAAACTCAAGCGTATATGTCACCAATTAAACCCAAGTCTTTCGGCTACTTTTTCCACAGAAACCCTTTCTTTCGATTCTAGGGAATCTTTTAGTTTGCCCTCTGTCTCTGTTGTCAATGTAAGACCGTAATCCGGGTCTGTCAGCTCATAAACAACATCTCGGATTATCTCCCTCAAGTCTTTTGCCGTCATATCCATCACTCTTTTGCTTTCCGGTATGCTTATATTCATAGTACCCCCGCCATTAGTTTGTTTATAAACTATTATACATAAAAACCATGAAATCTGTGGTTCTGTAAGTTATGAAATTTCACAGGCATTAAAGAGTGCAGGGATAGAGGGGTAGGGTGCAAGGGAGGAGATGCGTGGATGTTTTTCGTAGGGGCGAATAATTATTCGCCCCTACATGATTAAAAGACAAAAGGACTATCCGCAGATGACGCAGATTTTCGCAGATGAAAGAATTACTAAAATAGGCAATATAACAATATGATACTGGAAGTGGCGCTGCTCGGTCTTACTTTAGTTCAATACCTTTTATCTTTGCAACCTGCTGAACATCCTTATCACCGCGTCCTGATAAGTTAACGATAATGACGGCGTCTTTTGACAAAGTGGGAGCAAGTTTAATGACCTCAGCCACAGCATGAGCGGACTCAAGAGCCGGTATAATACCCTCCACTTTGGAGAGAGTCTCAAACGCTGCAAGCGCCTCAGTGTCAAGCGCAAAGGAGTACTGCACGGCTTCAGTGTCATGAAGATAGGCGTGCTCTGGGCCTACGGATGCGTAATCAAGTCCGGCTGAAACAGAGTGTGTGCTTAGGACATTTCCATTATCATCTTGTAACAGATAGCTCTTACAGCCCTGAAACACTCCCACAGAGCCGCCTGAAAAACGGGCTGCATGTTTACCTGTCTCAATTCCTAAGCCGCCCGCCTCAACGCCGATAAATTCCATGTGTTTTTTCTTTCTGTCTTTTAAAAAAGCGTTGAAAAGCCCCATCGCATTACTGCCACCGCCTACACAAGCTATCAGGTAGTCGGGAAGGCGCCCTTCGGCTTTAAGAATCTGCTCCTTTGCTTCAATGCCGATTACCGATTGAAAATCGCGCACCATGGCTGGAAAAGGGTGCGGCCCAAAGACGGTTCCCAGCACGTAGTGAGTCTCTCTGACATTGGTTGTCCAATCCCTTAGAGCCTCATTAATGGCATCTTTTAGGGTTTTAGAACCAAGTGATACCTCTTTAACGCGGGCGCCGAGAAGCCGCATTCTGAATACATTAAGCGACTGCCGTTCCATATCCTCAGAGCCCATGTAAATTTCACAGTCTAATCCAAACAGTGCCGCACCTGTGGCTGTTGCAACACCGTGCTGACCGGCTCCGGTTTCGGCTATCAGACGCTTCTTGCCCATTTTCTTAGCAAGCAGCGCCTGCCCAACGGCATTGTTTATCTTATGCGCTCCTGTGTGAGCCAAATCCTCACGTTTAAGATATATTTTAGCTCCGCCAAGTTGCTTAGTGAGTCTCCTTGCAAAATAAAGAGGCGTAGGCCTCCCAACGTATGTGCTCTGAATCTCTTTTAATTCGCTCTGGAAATCGGCATTGTCTTTTGATTTGTTATACGCCGCTTCAAGTTCGCTAAGAGCTGGTATCAGAGTTTCGGGGACATATCTGCCCCCGTATATGCCAAAATATCCTTCTTTCATTTATGATTATGGCTTGAGAGTCTCGTCAAGTTTTTTAAAACCATCGTCAAGTGCTTTTTTAAACTCATCTCTGCTTTTCCGTGAAGTTTCAAAAAACTCCCGGATTACTTTCTCTCCCTCATTCTGAATAACCTTCCCTGAGTTTGTCATCTCAAGGAGCACTTTTTCGCTTAGCTCGTGAATTTCATAAATGTTGTCTAAGGTAGCGTAAAAAGAGGATTTTATAAAACTCAAAAACTGCATCAAATCAACGCTCACATCTTTTCTTTCACTCATAAACCTTTATTAACCCTCCGATATAGTTATACGTCAACCCTTAGGGTGTATGCTACATTTTAGAGTGTGCTTTTGTCAAGTTTAGTAGAGCGTGGCAATCGTATTAGAAGAAAATATTACTATTGCCATTATAGTTGACTTAGTTATTAAGGAACTGGATTCCTGCCTTCGCAGGAATGACAAAAGGAAAAGGAATTACTAAAGAAGAGCCCACATCCTTTGTCATTAGGAATGACTGAAGAAGAGGCTACACCCTTTGTCATTCCCGCCTCCGAGCGGGAATCCAGTCTTTTCTTATAAGACATCAGTTGACCATCTACCGGAGTTAAAATTCTAAGCCGTATATTCTTTCCCGCTGAAATGCGCCTCCCGTGGTCAAGTTTCATAGTGTGTTGACAAACTATTTTCTGTTGTGTTTTACTTGAAGCGTTACGGCGTTTAGGTCATATAGTGTGGCAAGATTATGGGAGGGCGGAAATGGTTAAGTTAGCTAAAAGTAAAAGATATTTCATAAAATTAATAGCTGTCGTCATTGCGTTTATAACAGCATTCGGACTAAACACTCTAACCTCTGCCGCTGAGCCGCCATCTGAGCCGATCCTCCGTATCAATACCGAAATGCACACTGCGCCGATTAATAGAATTGGTGTTGACGCCGAAAATAAATATCTTGTCACCGCCTCAGACGACAAAACTATAAAAGTGTGGGATATTTCATCTGGCAAACTTCTGCAAACGCTCAGAGTTCCGATAGGCGAGGGCAAAGAAGGTATGATATATTCGGTTGCCATATCCCCTGATGGTAAGACTATTGTCTGCAGCGGGTGGACTGGTAGTGACGGGGAACATTCTCATTCTATCTACATATTTGAGCGGCAGACAGGAAAACTAATAAAGCAAATTACAGGGCTGCCTAATGTTATACATCATCTTGTATATTCTAAAGACGGCAGGTTTCTTGTGGCAACATTGGGAGAAGGAGGCATACGGATTTATGAAACCACAGATTATTCACAGGCTGCATCAGACAGTGATTACGGTGGCGAGAGTTAAGGTGCTGATTTTTCCAAAGACGGCAGGCTTGTTACATCATCATGGGATGGCTATATCAGGCTTTATGACAAACACTTTAAACTAATCAAGAAGGAAAAGCCACAGGGAGGCAAGCAACCTTTCTCAGTAGCTTTCTCACCTGATGGCTCAAAGATAGCCGTTGGGTTTGTTGATACAAACAAAGTGGAAATACTATCCGGCACTGACCTTTCTTATAAATACTCTCCTGCTACGTCCGACGCTAATAATATTTTAAATGCTGTTTCCTTTTCACTTGACGGCAACGACCTCTATGCTGGTGGAACGTTTCAAGTTGCCAATTATCAAAAATATATCAGAAAAAGGTCAAATGCTGGAAAAGGCCAACATAAAGACATATTAATTGATTCTTTTAACACCATAATGCAAATCATCCCGCTTAAAAACGGCGGCATTGTTTTTGGCTCTCAAGACCCGGCCTTTGGCATTTTTGATAAAAATGATAAAAAGATTGTTTTTAAACAAAGTAATATTGCAGATTACAGAGGAAATAGAGAGGAGTTTCAAATATCAAAAGATGCTAAGACTATAAGGTTTTGGTATGAAAATCAGTGTAAATCTCCTAAAGTCTTTTCACTAATGGAAAGAGAATTGTCAGATGTTTCCAATTCAAAAGAGAACCTGTTTAAACCGATTTTTAAATCTGATAAATTAAATATTATAGACTGGCTTAATGAAACTGACCCAAAATTAAATGGAACAGCCTTATACCTAAAACAGTACGAAACGTCAAGGAGCCTTGCGATATTACCGGACAACAGCGGTTTTTTACTCGGCACAGAATGGTGGTTAAGACTATTTGACAGTGACGGAAAGGAAAAGAGGGAAGTTGCCACACCAAGTATAGCATGGGATGTAAACGTATCGCAAAATGGGAAAATAGCTGTGGCGGCATTTGGAGACGGAACTATCCGTTGGTATAATGTAAGTAACGGTAAGGAGCTTTTGGCATTCTTCCCGCACAAAGACCGAAAGAGATGGGTGTTGTGGACTCCAAAAGGTTATTACGATGCCTCTGTAGGCGGCGATGATTTAGTAGGCTGGCACGTAAACAGAGGCAAAGACAAAGAAGCTGATTTCTTCCCCGTATCAAAATTCCGCGATACATATTACAGACCTGATATCGTCTCAACAGTTCTCGATACGCTTGACGAGGATAAGGCAATAGAACAGGCTAATGCGCAGTCTAATATAAAAAAGAAAGCAGTTGACATTACCGAAACACTGCCTCCGGTTGTTAGAATCCTTTCGCCCAAAGACGGCACTCAGATTGGTGGTTCAGAAGTAACGATTCAATACGAGATTCGCACTCCTGATGATGCTCCGGTTATCGGTGTTACAGTTGTAGTAAACGGTGTAAAGCGCTTAATTAAAAATGAAGTAACGCTAAAAAAAGCGAATGTTTATGAAGTAACGACCGCAATTACTGAAGGCAGCAACAATATTGCCGTAATAGCTGAAAATAAAAACGCCGCAAGCGTTCCCGCTATGGTTGCAGTTAATCAGACAGGGAATATTAAAGTACCACAGTCAAAACCAAATCTCTACATATTAGCTATTGGAATAAATAACTATAAAAACATAACAAGTTTACATTATGCAGTAAAAGACGCTACTGACTTTGTAGAAACAGTAAGAGAACAAGAGGGGCAGCTTTATAGAAAAGTTTATATCAATTTTGTTTTAGATGATAACGCTACAAGAGAACATATTATGGATGGCTTGGACTGGTTGAGTAACAGCAAAATAACCCCTAATGATACTGTTATGATATTACTTTCCGGTCATGGTGACAACGATACAAAGGGTTTATATTATTACATCTCAACAGATACCGACCCTTATAGACTTAAAGCGACTGCTGTTGCTTTTAGTGATATTACAAGTACGTTAGGTACATTGCCAGGCAAGATTGTGCTTTTTATGGATACATGCCACGCTGGAAACGTAACCGGAATAGCAAAGGGATTCAGTTTTAACCTAAATGGAATAATAAACAATTTAACGAGTGCAGAAAACGGAGTAATTGTTTTTGCCTCATCAACCGGCAAACAGCTTTCTCAGGAAAGCTCAGAGTGGCAAAACGGTGCATTTACAAAAGCTGTAGTTGATGGAATAAAAGGAGAAGCTGATACTAAGAAAACAGGCAGGGTGACTATAGGCATGATGTACGTTCACATAACAGAAACAGTGACAAAACTGACCAACGGAGAGCAAACCCCTGTAGGCTCTATACCCATCACTGTACCGAATTTCCCAATAGCGGTCGTGAGGCAGCGATAGAGTTATACAATTGGGGCTGTGATAGTGCGATTAGCTTGGCAGCTGTTGCTTTGCGTTTAGCTCAAAAGCGTCCATAGAGCTTCTAACGAGTGGAGCTGAGGCAACGGCTTCAAACCCTAAAAGCAGCGCCTCCTCCTTGTACTTTAAAAATATATCGGGATGCACATATTGAACAACCGGTAGATTTGACTTTTTGGGTCTCAGATACTGACCTATGGTTACATAATTGCAGCCAACAGCCCGTAAGTCCTTGAGCACTGCTATCACCTCGTCAAACCTCTCGCCTAAACCCACCATCAAACCGGACTTTGTGCGGCTGCCATTAAGAAGCTCACGAGCGTTTCTTAACACAGTAAGCGACATTTCATAGTCAGCCTCTGGCCTGACAATAGAATATAGTGAGGGCACAGTTTCCACGTTGTGATTAAACACGTCAGGTGCTGAGTCTGTTACAATTTTTAGAGCGCCGACGTCTCCTTTAAAATCAGGAGTCAGAACTTCAATAACCGACTGAGGAAGCCGCTGTCTTACGGCAAGAACCGTTTTAGCAAAATGAGCGGCGCCTCCGTCTGGTAAATCATCTCGTGTGACTGAGGTTATTACTACGTGTTTTAATCGCATCTCAAAAGCTGCCTCTGCCACTCTTTCCGGCTCATCGGCATCCAAAGGCTGTGCCCCAGTGTGCGAGACCGAGCAAAACCCGCAGTTTCTTGTGCAGCTATCCCCTAAAATCATAAACGTGGCAGTAGGCTTATTAAAACAATAGCCCTTGTTAGGGCATCTTGCCTCCTCACATACTGTCCTTAGCCTTTTCTTTCTCAGCAGCACTTTGGTGTCTCTGAGGTCTTCAAATGTGTTTGTTTTAAGCCACTCTGGCAGTCTTTCTGTTTTCATGTTAAAGTCCCGACCCTTTTGCCATCTCCCAAAGGTTGTCCATTTCAGTCAGCGGCATATCATCAAGTGATTTTCCAAGCGCCTTAGCTCTGTCTTCAATGTAGTTAAAGCGCCGGATAAACCGGTTTGTGGTTTTTCGTAAAGCGGCGTCAGGATTAAGCTTTAAAAACCTTGAAATGTTGACTATTGTAAAGAGCAGATCGCCAAGCTCATCCTCAACTCTTTCCGATGACAATTCGGCTTCGGTGAGAGCGGATTTAAATTCGGCGATTTCCTCATCCAGTTTTTCTGAGACATCGTTGATTGCAGCCCAGTCAAACCCAACTCTTGAAGCGCGTGATTGAATCATATGAGCGCGCAAAAGCGATGGCAGCGATTTTGGCACACCGTTTAATATGGAATCATCGTGTCTGCCTTCACTTTTTTTGATGTCATACCACTGTTTTAGCACCTCATCGGAGTCGGCACAAACCTTGTCGCCAAACACATGCGGATGCCGCGAAATCATCTTTGTGCCTATGCCGTCAATTACATCCTCTATGGTAAAATGCCCATCCTCTTTCCCTATTTGAGCAATGAAAAGTATTTGAAACAGCAGGTCGCCAAGCTCCTCTTTAATCTTAGCATGGTCTTTTTCCTCTATGGAGTCAACTACTTCATAGGACTCCTCTATCAGAAAATTAATAATGGTTTCAGGTGTTTGCTCTTTATCCCACGGGCAGCCGTCTTTTGAGCGAAGCCTTTCTACGATTGCAGCAAGTTGTTCAAAAGTCATGGGCATAAGTATAGATTTAAGGTATCCAGCTTGTCAATATAATTGAGTTACAATTGGCAGTCCGACGTGTTGTGGACAATATGCACAATATGTTACAATTTAGACATGAAGCTCGCAGCGATAACCGTGTTTGAGTTGTTTTGTCTGTCAACGGTTACTGTGGCAGTCGTGGATTCGTCCTTTTTCATGCTCTTGAGCTATGGAATACTGTTTGAGTTGTCTTTATTTTTAGTAGGGTTTGTATTATTGAACAGGCGAGATGTTCGATGTTGTTGGATTTAAGCAGTTTAAGGAAAGCGGTGTTGTCATTGGAAAGAGCGCTTAATTTTGCAGGAGGCGAAAAGGCAGCGATGTTTTCCGAGACGGAACGGGATGTTATCAGGGCAGGGGTCATCCAGAATTTTGAGTTTACGTATGAATTGTCATGGAAATTCGTTAGGCGGTGGCTGGGCCTTAACGTAGGCAAGGCTAATATGGAGGGACTTACGCGTCGGGAGCTGTTTCGATATGCAAGGGAAAATCGCCTGATTACGGATATTGATTCGTGGATGGCTTATCATGATGCAAGGAATAACACATCGCACAGTTATGATTCTGAAACGGCTCAGGAGATTTTTAACGTCGCTGTGGATTTCTATAAAAAAGCAAACGAACTGCTTACTGCCCTTGAAGCAAGAAATGATTGATATTACCAATGAGGAACTTCTGACAATCAAGGCCGTCATGGCAAAACATGTACCTGAGGCGGAGGTAAGAGCCTTTGGTTCACGACTGACGAGAGCTGCCACTGCGCTTTCAGACTTAGACCTTGTGATAAAAGCATCTGACAAGATTGACCGTATGACGCTTATCCGTCTAAAAGAAGACCTTGAGGACGCTCCGGTATCTTTCAGGGTGGATATTGTTGACTGGCACAGATGCTCCCCGGAGTTCAGAGAAATCACCGAACAGCACTATGAGGTGATTTGAAATGGTATTGCGAGCAATACGCTCAATATGTTACAATCAAATATGAAATTCATAGCGATAACCGTATTCTCTTTGCTCTGTCTGTCAACCGCTGCCTTTGCAACAGAGTCATCCTTTACGCAGGCGGACAGGGAGCGAATGGTTCGTATTGAGGAGGGGCTTAAGGCTACAAACCAGAGGATCGAGGAGGGGCTTAAGGCTGCAAACCAAAAGATTGATGATGGACTGCGAAGCACAAACCAAAGGATTGACGACCTAAAAGCTGACATGAATAAAAGGTTCGAACAGATGACAACTTTCATGCTTTGGGGCTTTGGAATGCTGTTTGGCAGTATGGGGCTTTTAATGGGATTTGTATTATGGGACAGACGTACAGCGCTTGCCCCAGCCATACGAAAAACTAAAGAAGTTGAAGAGCGGACTGAATTGCTTGAAAAAGCTCTCAAAGAAGCATCCCTTACAGACCCCGCCATCAAAGAGGCTCTTAAACACGTCGGGCTGTTATAATCACAACATAGTTTCACCCAGCAAGGGAGGTCTCAGTTTTAAAAGATAATAATTATAGCGGGCAGAACTATGACATATACCATGAGGGCAAGCGGCTGCTCATAATCTCCAAATCCTTTAAGTCTGAAAAGACCAGTGTGCTGCATGTGGGGATATTTAACGCTGAAATGTCAGCGGCATTTGTCTCAGGAGGGGTTGCTCTGTTATACGTGTTTATAATATACAGAGTTGGCGCTCTGACGCTTATCCACTATGTTATAGCTTTAGTGTTGGTAATTATCTCATTTCCACTGTCAAGGGTTCTGCTTTTTAAGGAACCGGCTCTTAATGTGTTAATAGATAAAGACGTCGGATTAATAAAGTTTACCAAAAATGGGATATTTAAAACCAATGTTTTGGAAAAGCCTTTTAACAGTCTTCACGGTGTCACGATTAAACACACGGAGTTTAAGATGTCTAACCCTGACGGGGTTGAATTTGTTAGAAAAATTGCGCTTGGCCACGGTACAGTGATACCGGGCTTTGGTCTTTCCGAGCATATTTATAGTGTAGAGTGTATTTTTGAACACATTGGTGACTCACCTGAAAACATAATAATATACAGCAGTAACAGTGAGAAAGAGGCTCAGGAATTAGCAGATAACGTATTGAATTACATAGAACAAGAGGAATAACGTGCCAAAAAGAGACGATATTAAAAAAATTCTGATCATAGGCTCAGGGCCTATAGTGATAGGTCAGGCGTGCGAGTTTGATTATTCCGGTACTCAGGCTTGTAAGGCATTACGAGAAGAGGGATACGAGGTGGTTTTAGTAAACTCTAACCCAGCTACCATAATGACCGACCCGGATATGGCCAATGTAACCTACATCGAGCCGCTTACCAGTGAAATCCTTGAGATGATAATCGAAAAGGAACGCCCCGATGCCCTGTTGCCAACGATGGGCGGGCAAACGGCACTCAATCTTACTGTGGAACTGTGTGAGCTTGGTGTGATTGATAAATACGGGATAAAACTGATAGGGGCAGGGCTTGAAGCAATAGTTAAGGCTGAAGACAGAGAGCAGTTTAAACACTCCATGGAACGAATCGGGCTTGAAATTCCACGCAGTGTTGCAGTAAAAACTGTAGAGGAGGGGATGCGGGCGGTAGAGTATGTGAGGTTTCCAGCAATTTTGCGTCCTGCCTTTACTTTGGGAGGCACCGGAGGCGGGGTTGCATATAACCTTGAAGAGTACGCCGCACTTCTTAAAAATGCGCTTGACCTTAGCCCTGTCACTCAGGTGCTGATAGAGGAATCGGTCATAGGCTGGAAAGAATATGAGCTTGAGGTAATGCGAGACAATGCCGACAATGTGGTTATAATTTGCTCAATAGAAAACTTTGACCCAATGGGCGTGCATACCGGAGATTCCATAACGGTGGCTCCGGCTCAAACCCTTACCGACAAAGAGTATCAGAGGATGAGGGACGCATCCATCGCAATTATCCGTGAGATTGGGGTTGATACCGGAGGGAGCAATATTCAGTTTGCAGTGAGTCCGGAAACAGGCAGAATGCTTGTCATTGAGATGAACCCAAGAGTGTCAAGAAGCTCAGCGCTTGCCAGCAAAGCAACCGGGTTTCCGATAGCAAAAATCGCGGCAAAACTTGCCGTTGGATTAAGGCTTGATGAAATTCCCAATGATATAACCCGTGAAACGCCTGCTTCTTTTGAGCCAACCATAGATTACGTTGTAACAAAAATTCCGCGCTTTGCGTTTGAGAAATTTCCAGAGGCTGAGCCTGTTTTAACCATAGCAATGAAATCGGTCGGTGAGGTTATGGCAATTGGGAGGACTTTTAAGGAATCACTTCAAAAAGCGATAAGAAGCCTTGAAGCAGACACCTATGGCTTTGAAGAGCTTGATAAAACCATAAGTGAGAAAGCCCTCATGCTGAAACTTAAGGTGCCAAATTCCGACAGACTCTGGTTTATCGGTGAGGCTCTTAGAAGAGGTTATACGGTTGAAGCGGTAAGAGACGTAACAAAAATGGATCCATGGTTTTTAAATAATATTAAAGAAATTATAGATTTGGAAAAATCCATAGCTAAAGCAGCTCTTGATATAGACTCCGGGCTGCTCAGAAAAGCAAAAGAGTATGGCTTTTCAGACAGACGGCTTTCAGAGCTTCTGAAAACAGATGAGGACACAGTCAGAGCATTGAGAAAACAGATGGGAATAGTGCCTGTATATAAAATCGTTGACACCTGCGGAGCCGAGTTTAAGGCACGCACACCATATCTCTATTCAACTTACGAAAGACCGTTTTATAAAATAACCGAAGAAGGTAAAATAACCGTATCGGCTTGTGAGGCTAATCCAACACAGCGGAAAAAGATTGTGATTCTTGGCTCAGGCCCAAATAGAATTGGTCAGGGAATAGAGTTTGACTACTGCTGTGTGCAGGCGGTTTATGCGCTTAAGGAGCTTGGCTATGAAACCATCATGATAAACTGTAACCCGGAAACTGTCAGCACAGACTACGACACATCAGACCGCTTATATTTTGAACCTCTTACTATTGAAGATGTGCTTTCAATCATAGATGTGGAAAAGCCGGAGGGAGTGATAGTGCAATTTGGAGGGCAGACGCCGCTTAAACTTGCCGTGCCGCTTGAGAAAGCCGGAGTCAAGGTGCTGGGCACTTCTCCCGATGCTATTGACAGAGCCGAGGACAGGTCAAGATTTAAAGACCTCCTGCATAAACTAAATCTCAAGCAGCCGTTAAGCGGCATAGCACGCTCCGTAGAGGAGGCGGTAAAGACGGCGGATGAGATCGGGTTTCCGGTTATGGTAAGGCCCTCGTATGTCTTAGGCGGACGCGCTATGGAAATTGTCTATGACAGCGAATCGTTGTATGACTACATGGGGCGTGCAGTTAAGGTATCTCATGAAAAACCGGTGTTGATAGATAAGTATCTGGAGGACGCTATAGAGGTTGATGTGGACGCCATATCGGACGGGATAAGGGTCATAATAGGCGGAGTGATGGAGCACATTGAAGAGGCCGGGATTCACTCAGGCGATTCGGCGTGTTCGCTGCCGCCCTACTCTTTACACTACAGCATAGTGGATGAGATAAAAAAACAAACGAAATCGTTGGCCCTTGAGCTTAACGTAATTGGGCTTATGAACGTGCAGTTTGCCGTAAAAGAGGGTGAGATATATATACTTGAGGTAAACCCCAGAGCAAGCCGCACAGTTCCCTTTGTCAGTAAAACCACAGGGGTATCAATTGCTAAATTGGCAGCAAAGGTAATGGCAGGAAGAACTCTTGATGAGTTGGGTGTCACAAAGGAGCCGGTAGTCAGACATATTGCGGTAAAGGAATCGGTGCTGCCATTTGGTAGGTTTCCTGGAGTTGATACGATACTGGGCCCGGAGATGAAATCAACCGGCGAGGTCATGGGAATAGATGTGGATTTTGGTTTGGCCTATGCAAAATCTCAGGCCTCAGCTTATAACAGGATCCCTGTGGAGGGTAAGATTTTTATAAGCGTGCGGGATAAAGACAAGCACTCATGCGTGGAAATTGCGCGCACCTTCATTAAAAACGGTTTTTCAATTGCAGCTACAAAGGGCACTACGGAATTTTTACAGGAGCGCGGAATTGAGGCTGAGCCGGTTAATAAAGTAAATGAGGGACTACGACCACACATAGTTGATCTGATAAAGAGCAAAGAAATCAGCTTTATAATTAACACCATATCAGATTCAAAATCCAAACAAGACTCTCAATCAATAAGAACATCGGCGCTCACCTATAAGGTTCCCTACGCAACTACTATTTCAGCAGCAAGGGCTGTAGCAAATGCCGTGGAAATGTTAAAATTCAAAAAGGTTGGGATTAAATCTATCCAGGAGTACCACAGGATGACATCAGGGCAGTGAAGAAATATAAACGAAAGACAGACAACGATTAGTGCGTTGGTATTTTAAAGGAGATATGAAAGCATATGCCGGATACAATGATGAAATTAACTGAGGCGCCGCAGTGCCCCTACTGTGGACAGAAGATGAGCAAGATGGAGCCTCCCACATTCAATTTAAGTGATGGGCTTGGCTGGTGTACCCCGTTTTTGTACGTATGTTTTAATGACGAATGCAAGTTTTACGTAGATGGATGGGAACAGATAAAGGTAAACTACGGAAAGACTGCCTCATATCGGTGTATGATTTATCCCGACAGTGGAAACAAAGACGCCTTATGCGTTTACAGCCCAGAGGGACTGAAAGGGCAGATTATAGAGGAATAATTATCGGTAAAACAGTTAACAAAACTATTATTTTATGTTAATATAGGCAAAACATTTAGGAAAAGACCAAAAAAAGGAGCGACAAATGCCGATATATGAATATGTGTGTGAGGACTGTAAGAGTCTTTTTTCGGTGATTCAAAAGATGGGAGAAGATGCTGCTGTTTGTATATTTTGTACTTCTAAAAACGTGAAAAAACAAATTTCCACCTTTAGTTGTGCGGACAGCTCATCAGGTTTTGCAAATAATCCCATGCCCTCAGGCGGTTTTGGCGGCACATGAGGTGTTTCCTCCTGTTAAACCGTGTGTTTAACGTTTATTAAAATATGGCGCCTCTCTCAAGTGCCGGATTAAAGGACGAAATGGCTGGTGGCTAATAAGCTTTTGTTGGTAAATAACAGTGTAACCATTCTGAAAGTGGTTGAGCTGATTCTCTCTGAAGAGGATTATGAAGTTGTTTTTGTAAACGACGGGGAGGAGGCTCTTTCCAAATTAAAGTCATTCGTTCCAGACATTATTCTTGCCGATGTAGAGCTTCCTAAGCTTGGCGGCTACGAGCTCTGTAAGCAGGTAAAAGCTAATAAGGCTCTTAAAGATGTGCCCTTTGTTTTACTTATTGGAGCATTTGAAGCCCTAAATGAACAAAAGATTAAGGAGGTTGGAGCTAATGATTACCTCTTTAAACCATTTGATTCCAAAGAGTTCTTAAATAAGATACATACTTACGTAAAACCCTCTGCCGCTGCTCCAGCTGTAGATATGGACAGTGGCGCTCAGGACGACCCCCAAAAGGATGAGGAACCTATTGAACTTGGTGAGACCTCCATTATGGACGAAAAAGACATTGACAGCCTGTTTGAAGAGACCCATGTAGAGGAAACGGCAGTGTTTGAGGATTCTCTACATGACGAAAAGGACGATTTTCAGGATTTTACGGATAATGATTTAACCACACGGGAACTTAAAGATGTTCTGGAGAGTCTGACAGGTGACGACAATGAGGACTCTATGGGTGAGATACAGGATGAGCCTATGGAGCTTGATAACACATCTATGATGAGCGATGCCGACATAGAGGCCCTGCTTAATGAAACGATGGTTGAGGAGACCGTCTCCTTTGAAGGCGATGCAAGAAAACTGGAGGAGTCACAGCTTGAAGAGCTATCCTTTGATGAGTTTGACATCACTGCGGACATAACTCAGGGAGCGAAAGAGGGTAAATACAACGGCGATGACTCTGTCTCATCGCTTTTTGATGACCTTAAAGAGGGTGACCCTGACCCAACCCAGGATATTTTAGGAGATGATATCGATGATATAGGTGCAACCGAGTTTTTGGATAATGTGGATACATCCTTAAGCAGCGAGGAGAGTTCGGAGGATTTGCAAGAACTCACCGGCAGCTTCTTTGAAAAAAATAAGCAATTAGACTCTGAGACTAAAGACACAGTTTCCTATGCTCCTAAAGAGGACAGATACAGGGAAATTCCTATGGATGCCGGTTTAAGACCGCAGGGGGATGTCCTCCTTACCTCTTTTGATGTAATCAGCATTCTTAAAAGAAGCCTTGACCATAAGATTGATATGCTTTTTGACGAGGGTCGTATTCTTTCCGTATTTCAGGAATCGGTCAATCTATATGTTAAGGAAAATTTCAGAGATATAAGCATAGGTCTTGATGATCGAGTTTCTGAGGCTATAAACAGGAAAATAAATGACGTTGTAGGGCAGATTAATCTTGACGCCATAATAAGTCAGGTAATATCCTCAACCATAAAAGGGATTTTATCCAACACAGTCAGTGAGATGTTTAAGATGACAAAGGAAATAACCGAACGTGTCATTAAAAATACTCTGGAGGAAAACATCCCAACACTCAGAGAGGAGGTAGAAAAGGTAATATGGGAGACAGTTCCACAGATGGCGGAAAAACTGATAAAAATAGAAATAGAGCAGATAAAATCGGAATTCATGTAACATATAGTTTTCTAACTACAACTGATAAAAGAATAATCCGCAGATGACGCAGATGGACGCAGATGAAAGAAAACAATCTGCGGAAAAAATCTTTTTAAAATAAGTTTCTACTGTGTGTGATAAATATTTTATACAAAAGGAATCATACTAAATGGAAGATGTGAAGAAAGAGCCTTCAAAGGGATATATTCCCTCAGAAATAGAAGATAAATGGTACAATTTTTGGTTAAAAAATAACCTCTTTAGCTCTGAGTGTGACAGTGAGCGTCCGTCATTTTCAATAGTAATCCCACCGCCTAACGTTACTGGAACTCTTCACATGGGACACGCTCTAAACGCAACGCTGCAGGACATGCTTTGCAGATGGAAACGTATGAAGGGGTATAAGGTGCTGTGGGTACCTGGCACCGACCACGCAGGCATAGCCACTCAAAATGTCGTGGAAAAAATGCTTGCTAACGAGGGTTTAACCCGCCACACTCTTGGTCGTGATGAGTTCATTAAAAGAGTATGGGAGTGGAAAAATAGTTATGGCGGACAGATAATCCACCAATTAAAAAAAATTGGCGCCTCCTGCGATTGGACCAAAGAGCGGTTCACCCTTGATGAGGGACTATCTAATGCTGTGCGTGAGGTGTTTGTCTCGTTGTTTGACGAAGGGCTTATATACAGAGCGCTGAGATTAATCAATTGGTGTCCTCGTTGTTACACTGCGCTTTCAGACCTTGAGACCGAACACGAGGAACTTGAGGGGAGACTCACCTACATCAAATACCCGCTTGAGGACGGCTCCGGTCATATAGTGGTTGCAACCACACGCCCAGAAACAATGCTTGGGGATACCGCAGTTGCCGTTAACCCCTTAGATGTAAGGTATCAGCAATTGGCGGGAAAGAAATTGAAACTCCCGCTTACCAACCGCATTATTCCCATAGTTACCGATACGGAGGTTGATCAGTCCTTTGGCACGGGTGCCGTAAAGGTAACCCCATCACATGACTTTAACGATGAGGCCATAGCAAAGCGGCAAAAGCCAAATCTGCCCTTTATAACAGTCATAGGGCTTGACGGCTCAATGACAGCCGATGCTGGACGCAGATACGCTGGTCTTGACAGATACGAGTGCAGAAAACTTGTCGTCTCTGACCTTAAGGAAAAAGGATTTATTCAAAAAGAAGAAAAACATGTCCACTCAATAGCCAGTTGTTATAGATGTAAGACCATAATAGAGCCGCTCCCTACCGCTCAGTGGTATGTCAGTGTCTCTGAAATGGCAAAAGACGCAATTGCTGCGGTAAAAGACGGGAATATCCGCATTATCCCTGACGGGTGGAAAAATAATTATTACTCGTGGATGGAAAACATAAGAGACTGGTGTATATCAAGACAAATATGGTGGGGCCACAGGATACCCGTCTGGTACTGTCCAAAGTGCACAGACAATCAGGGATTCTCTAACAGTGAATCCATTTTTGTAGTGCTTTCAAAAAAACTCAGGGGACTTAACGAGGGAACATATAGGCAACTGACAGAGGCGGGAGTTAAGCACGCAGATATAATCCAAAATGTGCGAACTTTGACAGTAGGAATATCAGTTAAGCCGTTTTCCGGCAGCAGTGATCCAACAAGCTGCCCACAGTGCGGATGCGTTGACATTATCCGTGACCCTGATGTCCTTGACACATGGTTTTCCTCAGCGCTTTGGCCTTTTTCCACTATGGGCTGGCCTGATAAAACGAAAGACCTCAGTGAATACTACCCGACAAGCGTACTTGTCACGGCATTTGACATATTGTTTTTTTGGGTAGCACGAATGATAATGATGGGTTTAAAATTTATGAAAGACCGCCCGTTTAACGATGTTTACATTCATGCGCTCATAAGAGACGAAAGCGGGCAGAAGATGAGTAAGTCTAAGGGCAACGTGATTGACCCCCTGATTATGATAGATGAGTATGGGGCGGATTCTTTCAGATTTTCGCTGGCTGCATTTGCCGCTCAGGGCAGAGACATCAGGTTTTCCTCAGAAAGAGTAGAGGGGTATAAGCACTTCATTAATAAGCTCTGGAATGCTTCACGGTTTATTACTCTTAACATAGAAAAGTATGGATTTAACAAGGGATTAACAATAGAGGAGATTGAAAAAGAGCTGCTTACGGCAGACAGAGCATTGATGCGCATACCTGATAGGTGGATTCTAAGCAGACTGTCTGTTGCCGCAACTGACGTCAATAAGGGACTTGATGAGTATAGGTTTAATGATGCAGCAAACGCAGCATATCAGTTTGTGTGGTATGAGCTTTGCGATTGGTACATTGAGCTTTCTAAGACCTCATTTGAAAAGAGTAAAAGTGATTGTGAGGCTGCGCTTAAATGTCTTCTTTATGTACTTGACTCCTCTGTGCGACTTTTGCACCCCTTTATGCCTTTTGTGACAGAAGAGATTTGGAATTCATACCCCCACAGTGGAAAAACCATAATGCTTACTTCATATCCAGACATGCTGACACAGGACCCTGAGGCGCAAGAGCGGATGGATTTTGTAATAAACGCCATAACCGGCATAAGAAGTATCCGCGGGGAGTTTAATATTTCGCCGTCAAAGAGGATTTCTGCTTTAATCAGGACTTTTTCGGATGCTGCGCTCATTAATTTGTTAGAACATAAAGATTATATCTCAGCGCTTACTAAGTGCGGGGAAAACCTTGAAATAGGTGAGAATGTGCAAAAACCAAAGGGTTCGGTTACTTCGGTAAAGACTGAAATGGAAATATATGTTCCACTAAGCGGACTGTTTGACATTGACGCAGAGACAAAGAGGCTTGATGCGGAGCTTAAAAAGGTTGATATGGCCATACACGGATTAAACATCAAACTCTCAAATGAGGATTTCATAGAGCGAGCACCAAAGGATGTCGTTGATAAGGAAAAACTTAAGTATAGTGAGCATCTTTCAAAAAGAGAGCGGATAGTGGAAAACATCAGTAAACTTAAAGAAATAAAATGATAACTCCACAAATCAAGGAATTCATAAGAAATGCCTTAGCCGAGGACATTGGGCATGGGGATATAACCACAAACAGCACGATTGATGATGCCTCCGTATCAGAAGCCGTGGTGTTTGCCAAAGAGACAATGGTCTTAGCCGGCATAATGATGTTTAAAGAGGTGTTTGACACTCTCAACCAGGGAGTAACCGTGAGCATATTGGCATATGATGGCGCAGTGGTGCAAAGCGGCAGCAAAATTGCCTCACTTACCGGCAAAACCGCCTCATTACTTATAGGGGAACGCGTAGCCCTAAACATTTTGCAGCGGTTGTCAGGGATAGCGACATTGACCTCAAAATTTGTGGGTGAGGTCAAAGGTCTTGGCGTTAAAATTCTTGATACAAGAAAGACAACTCCCAACATGCGGCAGTTGGAAAAGTATGCGGTAACGGTGGGCGGCGGCTCAAATCACAGGTTTGGGCTTTATGATGGCATGTTGATTAAAGACAATCATATTAAAGCCTGTGGCGGAATTACAAGGGCAGTAGCCAGAGCAAAAAAGAATATCCCGTTTCTTACCAAAATAGAGGTTGAAGTGCAAACCCTCTCAGAACTCAATGAAGCTCTCAGTTGCGGCGTAGATGCTGTGATGCTGGACAATATGAATATAGAGCAAATGAAAGAGGCGGTCGGAGTTGTCAGAAGCTCCGGCAACAATATTTTAATAGAGGCCTCAGGCAATGTGACGCTTCAAAATGTGCGCTCAATTGCAGAAACCGGAGTTGATGTGATTTCTACAGGGTTTATCACCCACTCGGCACAGGCCGTGGATATAAGCATGAAGATACTCTAAATTGCATATGCAGTTAGCTCCGCAAACAAAAAAATAGATTCCTGCTTTCGCAGGAATGACAAGAAAAAAAGGAATGACAAGAAAAAGAAATTACCCCCCTTTGTCATTCCCGCCTACGAGCGGGAATCCAGTCCTTTTAACTGTATCATTTGCTGACTGAAAAAAAATTGCAGGAGTTAACTCAATAAGCATTTACTCTAATTAAAACACAGCGTCTGCTATCTGACCCGCATATATAACGACATACCTTAACATATAGCCGCCAATTAGTGTTGACAGCAACACAACAATCTTCAGATTAACGCTAAGTTTGTATCCGCTAAAAAACTCATAAATCCCAAATAAAACGGGAACAATTATGCCGATTAACAGTACACCTGCAAAAAATGAAATCCTAAGCTCTCCGCTTAACACTAAAGAAACTGAACTCCGAGCATAATCGGTTGAATTATACAGTCCAAACAAAAATAAAATAATTGATAAAGCCAAAAACGGCACCAGCACCATATCCATGATGTGAAGCAGGTGATTGTTTTGCTTAACCTCGTCTGGTTTTGAAAACAGTGCTATTAAACGAATGACTGCTATACCGTCTATGACGGCTGAAAACATAAACATCAGAGGCAACATCGGAGAATTCCAAAAAGGCCGTGCTGAAAGACAACACAATAGAACCCCCGTGTAAGTCGCAGTAGAAAAGGCCAAAACAAATCCTGACACATTTAACAGATTTTTTACTGAAGGACTTTTAAACAAATTCCTCAGTTTTAAAAAGTCATATTTATCAGGTAACTCAGCAATAAAATTAATACCACAGATAATAGAAAAAAGAAATATTATCCATGCGCCAACAGACATAACTGAGGTTATTTCAAAGACAGTAAAAAGCCGCCAAAAGTACATAGGTTTTTCCAAATCATATACAAGCCCAAGCATACCGACCATTATAGGAAATGGCGCAGTAAGGGCGGCTGTTTTTATAGTCAGCCGATATTTGCCGCTGTCTATAAATTTTGCAATTGAGCCAACCAACACAGCCCCAGCGCTTATTCCAGCAGTAAATAAATAAAACGCTATTATGTAATTCCAATATATATGGTTCATGTTTTCCTTCTCTCTTAACCTAAGAGAGTCAACGTGACTAACTTCAGCTTTGTGCCATCTTAGGCGCCGCATCCGTGCCGGTAGCCAATGACATATCCTTAAATTTTGTTAAATTATCCACACTAAGCGGCACATCTTTAGTCTCTTTCCAAAGCGCAGCGTCATACGTTGAAGCATTTGAAGGCAATCCACTGCTCTTTGGATGATAACCGGTTAAAACAAGAAACACCACTACTATCACCGTAAAGAAAACTCCTGTTATAATGCCTTTTTTCATAAAAACTCCTCTTTCATCGTATAACGTAATAAACCGATGGTTTTGTATTTAGCTCTTTAAGCAATTGGAGATGATTGGTTTTAACAAGAGCTTTGACAAGCGCACTGTCCGGGTCGTTAAGGTCTCCAAATATCCTGACTCCCATAGGACATGTCGTAACGCAAGCTGGTTTCTCTCCCTTTAAAACAAGGTCTATGCAAAAATTACACTTATGCACAAAGCCGTACTCCCCACTAACCACCCGCACATTATATGGACATGACAGCACACAGTACTTACAGCCGATACATTGTTCCGTGTCAACCATCACAATGCCGTCAGAGCGCTTATAGGAGGCTCCAACCGGACACACCCTTACGCATGGCGGATTGTCACAGTGCTGACACTGCACAGGCAAAAACCGTCTGGTAAAGTTCGGGAATTTCCCGTATTCTTTTTCCTCAATCCGATTAAAAATTTCCTTTGGAGGGAGATCGTTTTGATTTTGGCAAGCAACCGTGCATGAATGACATCCTATGCACTTACTGGAATCTATAAGCATTGCCCATTTTTTCTCAGTTTTCACACTAAACCTTCTTTATCCGCACTATGATTTCATTTGCCATAACGTGTCCCACCACAGGGTCAAAATACGTAGGCAGAAAATCATTGTAAGATAACCCAACGCCATAAGCGTTGTCCAAGTATTTTGAAAATCCGCCATAACCGCTTGGCATCCACACACAGGAGGGATGAAGTCCCTCAGTGACTCGCACTTTCATCACACCTTTTCCAATATCAGACTCAATCTGCACATTGTCGCCGTCCTTAATATTAAGTGATTCCGCTCTGCTGCGATTTATCCAAAGGCGAATCATATCTGCTCTAAGACTTAGCTCACGAAGCTCTGGAATATAAAAAGTCATGACGTTAGTTTGAACTGCTTGTTTGCCGTGAAGGAGTCTGAAAGAGTGTTTATCGTTGGGGTCAGGGGATGTGAGTGGGGCAATCCAGTGCGGAAGCGGGTCAATGTTTAATGAGGCGAGTTTTTCAGAGTATATTTCAATTTTTTCCGATTTTGTTTTTAGGGGTTTAAATCCCTCTGTCCACGCAGTTCCAACATCCATAACACCCTCTCGTTTCAACTCATCAAGCGTAATGCCAAACGGCTTTAGCCGCAAAGCATTTGCCTCATCCTGCGTGAAAGCAAAGTATTTCTCTATACCAAGCCACTTGGAAAGTCCGGTAAGAATATCCAGAAGCGGCTTTGTGTCATACATCGGCTTTACCACCTGCTGCACTATGCTTACTTGACCGGTTTTTAAGGAGTGCACTGTATCAACCGCATCATCTCTTTCAAGAAAAAAGGACTCAGGCAGCACATAGTCTGATATAGATGCAGTCTCTGACATCACAGTGTCAATCGTAACCAGAAGTTTGAGTTTTTTGTAGCCGCTCATCACCCGTTTTGGATTGGGATTAGTGCGGAGCGGATTTGTGTGATAAATGAAACCTGCCGAAAGGTCTCCGCTCATCGCAAGCTCAGGCACGGCATGAGATATTCCATCGGAGTATGAGCCAAGCGGATATCTTCCTGGAATCCCCGAGCCGTCGGCTTTTGGCGCTGTGGGAAACTCAGGGGATGGGTGCCCTCCCTCTTTAAGCTCTCCAAGTTCTGGTTTCAAAGGCATATAGAGACCGCCTTCTCTCTCAAAATTCCCGGCAAGCGCATTAATTATTGCAATTGCCCGTGCCGTTTGAAAACTGTTTACATACCCTGCGCCGTATCCACCGTGATAACCCCTGTGAACAAGTGCATGAGGCTTGTTTGCCGCAAATTCACGGGCTATGCTATAAATAAGTTCCTTTGGGATGTCACACACTTTCTCAGCCCACTTAGGCGGATAGGAGGCGATCATCTCCTCAAGTTTATCAAACCCAACTGTGTAATTTTCTATAAATTCTTTGTCATAAAGATTCTCATCAATAATCACGTGCATCAAGCCCAAAAGTAACGCAAGGTCTGTTCCAGGATTTACCGGGAGCCAGTCGTTGGCAATCACTGCGGTTTCACTGTGACGCGGGTCAATGACGACAATCTTAGCGCCGTTATTTTTGGCATACATTAGGTCATGCAGATGATATAATCTGATACCGGCTGCGGGATTTCTGCCGACAATTATAGTGTAGCGGGAGTGCTTCATATCACCTGAGGGCAGTCCGCCGTAGGTTACATTAAAAGCGGCATTTCTTGCCACATAGCACGTAGAGCCGTGCGATATGGTGTTAGGAGAGCCAAGTGCGTGCATAAATCTAAATGATAGGGCTGCGTTTGCCATAGGGTACTGAAGCCAAAAGACGGATTGCGGGCCATTGTCCATAATTATTAAGTTTAACTTCATTGCAATCTCCTTGAAGGCATCCTCCCAGGAGATTGGCACAAAAGTGTTGTTTTCGGTTCTTTTAAGCGGCTGCTTTATCCTGTATTTATCATAAAGACCGTGTACATAGCCGTGTCCTCTTGGGCACACTGACCCCAAATTATAATTAGATTTTGGATTGCCCTCTACTTTCCAAATGCGCCCGTTTTTGACATACACATAAATAGCGCAGCGATTGGCGCCGCATCCCTGACACTGTGTAGCGATTTTCTTAATCTCGGATTTATTAGAGCTTTGCTTGGGGCGTTTTTTACAACTCTGCTGGCTTAAAGCGCTCGTTGCAGCTACTGCCACACCAGCAGTCTTAAGAAATGTCCGTCTTGATAGTTTTTTCTTTAACATATTTTAAGGAATAATTTTAAGTAATAAAGGGAAAGGGCTTTGCCCTCTCCCTTAAACCCTCTCCCACAAGGGAGCTTGCTCCCTTGACCCTATCTTTTCGATGTTTTGTTGAGTCAGCACATGTTTTTCATATTAATCACTATTTCAGAATTTTTCAAGCGGCGAGTTATACCCGCCGCTTAAAAAGTTTCAATGCGGGCTATGCCCGCAACTTAAAGAATTATAACACAACTGCTTTTGTTAGCGCTCTACAGGATGTCCTGCCTTTACCCAGTCATCCATTTTCATGTTTACAGAGGTAACGTTTGTAAAACCAACGTCTTTAAGAGCTTTTGCGGTAAGAGCTGCACGTCCACTAAGTTTGCAATAGATGTAAAGCTTCTTTGATGTATCTGTTTTGTCAGGAAACCCTGCTACCTTTTTCCAAATCGCAAATTCGGCAAGACCACGTGGAATGTTGATTGCGCCAGGAACATGTCCCGAAGCATACTCCTCCGGTTCTCTAACATCAAGAATAACTGCATCGCCCTTATTTTCCACAACTTTTTTAAAGGCTTCCATATCAATGAGATTAATTGTCTTTTTAACCGCTGCGACATACTCATCAATGCTCTCTGGCCATGGCCGATTAGCATCCCCTGCAAAAGCAAAGCAATAGGATACTAACAGTAACACCAAAGTTAGGAATACAACTTTTCTCCTCATAATACATCCTCCGATTTTTTTTATAGAAAGTTAAAGGTAAAGCTAATTTACAACAGTATAGCTCTAATTGTCAAGATATACAGTTGCCCACAATTTTAGTCAGGCACATAACCTTCAACCGATAAAGATGTCTTACTCAGTTGTCAAAGAACAATCAGTGTTTATCTGTTCCTTTGGTATGTTTTTCAAACATTCCTTGTAACATATCGTTAGCACAGAACTTTCCGCACATTGTGCAGGAGTGTTCGTTGGCAGCTCCCCTTTTATTTCTTATCTCAACTGCCCTTTGTGGATCAATTGCCAAATCAAACTGACTTTGCCAGTCCATATCCCTTCGTGCCTTGCTGATTTTCTTATCTCTGTCTGTGTCCCTCAGTTTAATCATATCTCCAATGTGAGCCGCTATTTTGGCTGCTATTACACCCTCTCTTACATCCTCTGGAAAGGGCAAACCAATATGCTCGGCAGGAGTTACGTAACACAGGAAATCCACTCCGTAGGACGATGAGAGCGCTGCTCCTACGGCAGATGTGATGTGGTCATAGCCGGGTGCTATATCGGTAGTGATTGGCCCAAGCATATAAAACGGTGCTTCTCCGCTTAGTTTTTTAGCCAGAATAATGTTTGCCTCTATCTCATTGATTGGAATGTGCCCTGGTCCCTCTACCATTGTTTGACAACCCATCCCCCTTCCAACTTCTGAAAACTCACAGTTTATAAGTAACTCCTGTATCTGAACCCTGTCCGTTGCATCATGAATTGCTCCGGCTCTAAATCCATTGCCAAGACTTAGAACTACGTCATGCTTTCTCAGGATGCTGACCACTCGGTCAAATTTCTCGTATAAAGGATTTTCCTTGTTATTGTACTGCATCCATGCCACCATGCACGCCCCTCCCTTTGAAACCAATCCGCCATACCGATAGTGCTGTTTTTTAAGCACCTCCAATGTCAGTCTGTTTATTCCGCAATGAACCGCCATAAAGGCCACGCCCTCCTCACACTGCCTTTCTATGACCTCCCACAGCAGCTCCTCCGGCATCTCTGTAATCGAGCCGTATCTTTCAGCCGCTACGGCAAATGCCTCATAAATGGGGACGGTTCCTAAGGGCAGTGTTACAGCATCCATTATTGCTTGTCTGATTTCAGTGAGGTTGCCGCCCACGCTTAAGTCCATTATTGTATCAGCGCCGAATTTTTCTGCAATCTGAGCTTTTTCTATCTCCATCTCAGGGTTAACAATGTCGGTTGAAGTGCCGATTGAGGCGTTAACCTTGGTTTTTAACCCCTTACCGATACCGATAATTTTTGATTTTCTGTTAGAGTTTGACGGGATTGTTATTTTACCCGACGCCAACCGCCGCATTATAAGTTCAGTATCAACTCGTTCACTTACTGCAACCGCCCTAACCTCATTTGTGATTATGCCTTGTTGTGCTTTTTCAATTTGTGCCATGTTGTGTTATCTCCTTTTTAAATTTTATTTTAACCAATAAAAAAAGGGTTCCGAAGGACACTAAAGTCCTCCGGAACCCTTTACCATCAGATTCCTATAGATAATACCTTAAAATCTCAGCAGGTCTTCTGGCTTATGGCTAATAACCTGTCGGCTGCACAACCTTCCCACTATGGGTTAACTTCATAGCAGTGGCTAAAAACTGCAGCCCTCGTCACCATTTACAGCAGAGGGACTGCCACGGACTCTCACCGTGTTCCGGGATGCTGAAATCCTGTACTACGACAGATTATAATGAAAATAAAAGAGATTTGTCAAAATCGTCACTTACCTCGTATCATCTTGACTTGCTATGAGGATTATGGTAAAACATAAGTCATCAGACTGTTTGTGAAATACTCCCGTTTCAGGACGTTTTAAACTATGGTTTCTTACATAAAAGATATAAAAAAAGAAATAATTATCAAACACCCTCGTATTTTGACCTCATATATCGTAATCTGCCTGATTGCGCTGATAACTACTGCCTTTTGGTCGCATAACAAAATAATGCAAAAGCTGCATATTGATGTGATGAATTATTTAAATGTGTACAATTACTATTTGATGGGTGATATAAAAGATTTCTCTGTTCAAAAACAACTTATGTCGGAAAATCCCTTAATTATTAGGTTTTTTAAGCAGCCCAAAGAAATCGCTGCTATGAATGAATACTTGTTGACGTTTAACTCTACTATTGGAGCGGCTGTAACATATTTAATCAATAAAGATGGACTCACGCTGTCAGCAAGTAACTACAAGTCCAGCGAAAGTTTTATCGGTAAGAATTACAGTTTCAGGGAATACTTCCAGAGCGCCATCAAAGGAAAACCAAATGCATTTGTTGCCCTTGGTATTATGACCGGTAAGCTTGGGTATTATTCTGCGCAGCCTGTGAAAGATGGTAAAGATATAGTAGGAGTGATTGTAATTAAATTTGATTTGAAGTTTTTTGAACCAAAAACTCATGAAGTCAAAGGAATATTGCTTCTTACAGATAGCAATGGTGTTATTTTTGCTTCTAATGATAATAAATACTTGTACCACACCATTAGTAAGTTGCCAGATCAAGTTTTGCAAAAAATAAAAGACAGTAGGCAATATGGCAGCCAAGCGTTGCTCCCTCTGCCCATAATTAAATCAACTGAGAAAAATATTTTTAATATTGTTACAATTCGTCAAAAAAATAACTCTGATAACAAATACTCTGATGTTGAGTACATTATGGAGGATATTCAAAACCCGGAGGATAATTGGCATGTATATTTGCTTGTAGATCTTTCAGGGGTCAGAAAAGAAGTTCTAAACGATGTTTTGTACGTATTTCTGATAATAATTGTTTTATCTTTATTGGTTCTATTCAACGTGATGATAATGGCAGACATAAAAAGGCGCAAGCAGTATGAAAAGGAAATGAAAGATAAAAATGAAGAGTTAGAAGCGAGGGTTGAAGAAAGAACTCAGATGCTAAACGATACCAATGAACTTCTGCTGTTTGAGGTAGTGGAGCGTAAGAAATCTGAGTATGAGTTAGAAAGAAACCGCTATTTTATTGAAACGGTGCTTGATAGTATTGAAGATGGTATAGTGGCTTGTGACAGTGACGGCGTTATAAGGTTACTTAACAAAAAACTCCATAATATACACGGATTACCTACTGAGCCGATACCTCCTGATGAATGGGCAAACTATTACGACCTATACTTACCTGACGGTAAAACTAAGATGCAGAAAACTGATAATCCTCTGTTTAGAGCGCTGCAAGGTGAATATGTTACAGATTTTGAGATGGTTATTGCTCCCAAAAATGGCACACCACACACAATGGTGGCAACAGGCAGATTATTAATAGATAAGAATGGCAATAAAGTGGGCGCAGTAGTCTCGACACATGATATTACAGAGCGTAAGAGATTTGAAAAAGAGTTAGAAAAACAACACCACTTTATCAAAGTAGTGCTTGATTGTGTTGAAGATGGGATATTAGCTTGTGACAGCGGTGGAGTTATAACGTTATTTAACACAACAATGAAGGAGCTGCACGGAATACCTGCTGAACCGATACCTCCTGATAAATGGGCAGACTACTTTACTCTATATTTACCTGACGGAAAAACTAAGGTGCAAATGACTGATACCCCTCTGTTTAGAGCACTGCAAGGCGAAAATGTTACAGATTTTGAGATGGTTATTGTCACTAAAGATAACATTCCACACATAGTGGTAACAACAAGCAGAATGTTAATAGATACGGTTGGCAACAAAATGGGCGCTGTGGTATCGGCGCATGATATTACAGAGCGTAAGAAAATGGAGAATGAATTACTCAAAGCAAAGGAATTGGCAGAGGAGGCAAACAGCGCTAAAAGCGAGTTTCTTGCCAACATGAGCCATGAAATTCGTACCCCTATGAATGCAATTATCGGACTAAGTGAACTTGTTCTTGACATGGAGTTACAACAGCAGCAGAGGGAATACATAGGAACAGTGCTAAATTCTGCCAATGCTCTCTTATCGCTTATAAACGACATACTTGACTTATCAAAAATTGAGGCCGGTAAGCTGGAGCTTGAGGAAACTGAATTTGACCTCCGCGAGTTAGTGGAAAACATCTGTGAACCGCTTTCAATTCAGGCGCATAAAAAGAGACTGGAGCTCTCAAGTCATATAAAGCCCGTGGTACCGTTAAAGCTAAAGGGCGACCCTGCACGTCTCAGGCAGATTCTTCTTAATCTTGTGGGCAATGCGATGAAATTTACTACAATAGGTGAAATATTGATAGAGGTTGAGAAGGCGTCGGCTAATACCGATGATAAATCCGTATTGCTGCATTTTTCTGTAATTGATACCGGAATAGGAATACCTGCTTCAAAATTTGACCACATATTTGAAAGCTTTTCTCAGGCTGACGGCTCAATGACAAGAAAATACGGCGGAACCGGACTGGGGCTTACCATAACGAAACAGTTGGTAACACTGATGGGCGGCAAAATATGGATAGAGAGCACAGAGGGTAAGGGGAGCACATTTCATTTCACGGCATGCTTTGCTGTAAGCGAAGAAGACAAAACTCCTGCGACGTGTATTTTAAACGATAAAAAGATACTGATAGCCTGCAACTACTCCAGTTGCCGCAACATAATTAAAGACATTCTGGGTGATACATGTAATGAGATATGCGAGGCGATTGGGGCTGATGAAACGCTTAAGAGACTGGAGGCTGCAAAGTCTGCTGGTAAGCCGTATGATATTATCTTTGTTGATGTTAGGTTATCCGGCACCGGTGGTTTTAAAATGGTGGAGCACATAAAGGCAGATTCCGGAATCCCTTCTCCTGTGGTTATGATGTTAAACTCCAACCAGAGAGAGGGGGATTTTGAACAGTGTACCGAGATAGGGGTTTCCGGACATATAGTTAAACCAATAAAATATAAGGACATTATAGATGCAGTTACTAAGGTATTTTCTAATCAATCAGACAAAATTGAGACAGACATTAGGCAGATGAGCATAGCGCCGGTTCAAACTGAACTGTTGCCCTTGCGTATACTGCTGGTTGAGGATAACCAGACAAACAGGGTGGTTGCTAAAGCAATATTGAAAAAACATGGGTATATTGTAACTGAAGCGGTGGATGGACAAAAGGCTGTTGATTTAGCTTCGGAGGTGATGTTTGATTTAATTCTTATGGATGTGCAGATGCCGGTAATGGACGGCTTTGAAGCGACAAAAATATTAAGAGGATTAGAAACAACCAGAAAAATCCCAATAATCGCAATGACTGCACATGCTCTAAAAGGAGACAAGGAGCGCTGCTTGGAGGTTGGAATGGACGACTATATAACAAAACCTATTAACTCCTCAGAGTTGATTCAAACAATTAAGAAATATACGGGACAGAAACAATAAACGGCGGGATGCAAAATATCCTTACAATTATTAAAATAAGTACTCCCCTTGCATTTTAAATATACACTGTGTTGATATATAATAGATTAAGGTATGAGAGTTTGATAAAAAGAGGTCTTTAACGGTGGAAAGGAAAAAGGGTATGATGAAGTGTCGTGATTGCGGCAATACATTAGACCTGATAGTTAGGTGACGATCGGTGGAGCTACGCTGCATGGAATGCGGCGCACGTTTTCTTCTGTCTGAGTATATAGACGAGATAGACGCCAACACGTGGAATTATCTTTCTAATCGTCCGTGCGACACCGTGTAGCAGATGAGGGATGGTATATACTTACGTATTAAAATAAAAAGGAGTTAAAATGGCAGCAAGATCAAGACCCAAGAAAAGTAAGTCGGTAAAAAAGAGAGCAAGGCAGGCGCTGAAGCGTCAGCTTATTAACAAGATGACAGTAAGCAGACTTCGTACCCTTGCCAGGAAGGTGCAGGAATCTATAGCTTCAAACAAAAAAGATGAAGCTCAAAAGCAGTTGATTGAGGCAGAGAGCGCTTTTTTCAAAGCAGCCTCTAAGGGGATTATTCACAGAAATACGTCATCGCGTAAGATTTCGCGGTTGGCCTCAAAGGTTGCTAAACTGGCTTAAGCCCATTTTCTTCTAAAAATCAGAAAACCGGAGAGACTTATACTTGTTGTGACGGCAATGGTTTTCTCTATACTCCAGAGTTGTGCCAAAGAGCCAATCAGGGCTGCGCCAAGGGGAGCCATGCCAAGAAACATCAGGGTGTAAACGCTCATGACCCTGCCCCTGATTGAGTCAGATACCTTAAGCTGAATGTAACTGTTGGCTGTAGCCAGAAATGAGACTAAATTAAAGCCTGTCAGTGCTAAAAGAAACATTGCAGCCGTAAAGTTTTTTACAAAACAAAATGTAAACAACGAAAACGGCAGCAGAAAACCAGTTATGGACATGAACTTTCTTTTGTTTTTAATATCTCGGTTGTACGCAATAATAAAGCCCGCAAACAGTGAGCCTACGCCTGTTGCCGACATCAGGTAACCCAGCCCCACAACATTTGAGTGAAACACCTTGTCTATGAAAAGCGGTAAAAAATGGCTATACGGTATGCAAAAAAGGCTAAAAACCGTTATTGTTACCATGATAAAGGCAATGCGCCGGGACTTTATAACATACGTCAAACCCTCTGAAAACTCTTTAAACAGGCTTTGTGGAGCGGATTTTTTGTTGTCACAAGTGATTTTCATTTGTATGAGGACATATACAACAGGCAGAAAGGTAACGGCATTTAAAGTAAAACATATTGAAAATCCAAAGTGGTTTATTGCAAATCCGGCAATTATTGGGCCCACAGCCCGTGCCGCATGAAAAATCGTAGAGGTCAGCGCAACAGCATTTAAAATATTGTTTTTCCCTGCTATTTCAATCAGAAATGACTGTCTTACAGGAGTGTCTATGGAGTTAATTGTGCCAAGAAAAAACGAGACCGCTATGATTTCCCATACTTTTATCATATTAAAAGCCAGCAGCAGTGCAAGAATCGCAGCAGGGATAATTGACAGAGCCTGAGTCAGTATAAGAAGCTCTCTTTTTTTAAACCTGTCGGCCAGCACTCCCCCTATCAGGGTAAATAAAAGAATCGGCAGGGAAAGCGACATGCCAAGTAGCCCAAGATAAAGCGCTGATTTTGTCAGCGAGTACATAAGCCATCCGGCCGCCGTCTGATGTATCCACGTCCCGGAAAGCGATATTGCCTGCGCTAAGAAATAATGCCTGAACTCTTTCACATACAGAGCCGAAAATCTGTGCTTAGTTTCACTTATCATAAGTGACGCTATATTAACATTAATCAGCTTTACAGAGTTTCCCTGAAAATATATTAATAATGGGGAGCAGAAAACGATATTTAACTTGACAGATACATGATTTCTTCTTTACTAAAATTGTAATCCACTTTCGCAGACACACACTGTTGTTGTTCACTCTGTCTTTCTGCCGTGATGAGCCTAATTACAAACTCTGCACCGTCATCCACATTTCTAACTGTCAAACTACCGCCCATATTTGTCTCTATAATTGTTTTTGACATGTAAAGCCCTACACCTGTGCCGTCAGTTCCTTTAGTTGTAAAGTAAGGTTCAAAGATTCTCTCTATTACATTTTCAGGAATCCCGCCGCCATTGTCTTTTATTGAAAGTAAAACTTCTGACTTGTCTTCATTATTACCTATACCAATTTCTATAGTACCTTGTACCTTGCTGCAATTTTTTGAAACAATCGCATCACTAGAGTTATTTAAGATATTGAGTATAACCTGTTTAAGCTCGTTAGGGTAACCATCAGTAAACGCAAACGTATCTTCTTCAACTTGCAAGGAAACATGTATATTACTCTTACTAAAGACATGTCCAAACATTGACAGCAGTTCTTCTATGTTTAACTTTACATCAAATAATGCCTTCTCCTTTGAAGGAATAAAGAAATCTCTGAAATCATCTACCGTTTTTGACATGAAATATACTTGTTTCATTGTAGTATCAACTACATTATCGATATATTTATCATTAACCTCGCCGCATTTGTACGCATCTTCTAAATCCTGGATGGTTATCCCAACAGCATTTAGCGGCTGTCTCCATTGGTGCGCTATTAATCCAATCATCTCGCCCATGGAAGCCATCTTAGATTGTTGTATCAGCATTTGCTCTTGTTTCAGTCTTTTTTCAGTTTCGGCAATTACCATATCATTAAGATTATTATTTAACCTCTTTAATTCGTCTTCAACATATTTGTGTCTGGTTATATCCTGAAACGAACCAATCAGGCGTACTATTTTGCCTTTTTTGTATTGAGCATTTGCTTGAATGTTTATCCAAAGCCGGCTGCCTTTGGTGGTAATAAATGGCAGTTCAATATCCATATTCTTACCGGTTGTCAAACACTCATTCAGTTGCGCAATTAAATCAGGACGAACCTCTGGCGGATAAAATTCAAGCGCCGTGTTGAAATCAAGCGGCTGTATAACATCTATTTCGTGAATATCGTAAACCTCCCTTGTCCATGATATTTTCATCGTATCCACGTTCAGCGTCCAACCGCCAATTCTGGCAATATGACCTGTTGTGTCCAGTAGTATAATGGCGTTTCGCAGCTCCTCAACCTGAAGATCCCGTTCTCTCTTTATTATTGCTTTAGTTTTTTTAATAATAATGCCGACTATGTACGCAGTACCAAAAAAAGATAAAAACAATACAGACAGCACGCCGAACATCAGTATATTTTTACTTCTTATGTATGATATTTTAGAACTTTGCAATTGCTCTTTGCTTTGTTTCAATTGGACGTCGCTAAGTTCCGCAAGTTTATGTATAAGAGGATCTACTGCAGAATAAAGATTATCGTGTCTAAAAGTTTTAAGTACTGTTTTATCTTTCTGTGACATGATATCAATCAACTGATTAGACACGTTGTTTACTGAGGTAACCAAAGGCTCTGTCTCTGCTATGAGCTGCAATTCTTCAGCCGTCAACGTGTTAGCTTTAATAGAATTCCAGAGCCTATTTGACTTTTGTTGTGCTTCCATTACAGCCTTTATCCCCTCCTCCCATGTAACCTTACTGGCTTGCACTTTATGCACTGTACTTACCAGGTCAAATACATAGAGGTCTGACATCTTTTTTAAATCGCTCAACATTACAACATCATTGTCATAAGAGAACTCAAAGCGGTCCTTGATTGCTTTCATCTCCTTAAACCCAAGGATTATAGTGGATCCCAAATATGAGACAATCAGTTAAGATAGAGCTGGTTGTAATGAATGGGAGGATAAAATGAAAAACAGACGGAAGTTTGGCAAAGAGTACAAAGCAAAAGTAGCAATAGAAGCGCTCAAAGGTCAGAGGACAGCCAATGAGATAGCGCAGGAATTTGATATTCATGTGAACCAGGTGAATGAATGGAAAAAGCATTTAGTAGAAGGGGCGTCAACGTTATTTAATGGAGTGCAAGAAAATTCTCAGGCGGCATATGAATCAGAGCGAGAGCGGTTATATAGTCAAATAGGGAAGTTGCAAGTAGAAGTGGACTGGCTAAAAAAAAAGAGCCTGTTACTTGCGCAACGGTAAGTGAGAAACGAGCGATGATAGAGCCAGCAAATAAGGAATTGAGTATTCGTCAGCAGTGTAACCTGCTAAGCCTTCCACGCTCCAGTTATTATCGTCAGGCAGTACCGGAGAGCGAGGAGAATTTGAAGGTGATGAGGGCAATAGATGAGCAGTACACAATGCATCCATGGTATGGAAGCCGCACAATGGTTTACATTCTTTTCCGAGCAGGATATAAAGTAAATCGCAAGCGAGTAAAGCGTTTGATGATGTTGATGGGTCTTGTATCTATAGCACCCAGAAAAAGAACGACAGTACGGAATAAGCAACATAAAGTTTACCCTTATCTACTGCGATTATTAGATATTACTATCATCAACCAAGTCTGGTGCAGTGATATAACGTATATTCGAATGAGACATGGCTTTGTGTATCTGACAGCAGTAATGGACTGGTATAGCCGCTATGTGCTGTCATGGGAGGTGTCAGTGACAATGGATGATGGTTTTTGCGTAAGTAGCCTTGAGCGAGCCCTTAGGCTCTATGGCAGTCCTGAGATATTCAACACAGATCAAGGCAGCCAGTATACAGGGGCAGCGTTTATCAATGTGCTTCAGAGCAATGGGATTCGGATAAGTATGGATGGCAGAGGACGGGCTATGGATAATATCATGATTGAGCGGCTGTGGCGCAGTGTCAAGTATGAGGAGGTTTATATAAAAGATTATGAAACTGTTGATGAGTTGATTAAAGCGCTAAGGAGCTATTTTGATTTTTATAACAATGAGCGTCCGCATTCTACGCTTAGAGGCAAAACACCTGCCGAGGTTTATAAAAGCTCTGATTTTGCGATGGCGGCGTAAGGATGCATTACCCTATCCCTTACCCTTATACTAACAGACTAAATACCCTCTTAGAGGGCTATACCTTAAGTCCACTAAAAAGTGGTCTTGACAATGGGGTCCACTATAGATACCGGTTATTATAAGAAGCACAGACGTGAAGGTCAGCAAGAGGAATACTGATTGTTTAATCTTAAAATTCATGGTTTATGTTTTCTTCGTTGCAACTGATTTGCCCACTATCAATATTACCATCACTGGTTTAAGCGACATTTGAGCTTTTTGAATTCTGATTTGATATATACATCTGAAGCTTTAGACACATAAATATACTATAAGGTTTAGCACCTATAGTATCAACTTGAATAATTTAAATGAAATAATTTGTCTTTAGTTTTTTTTAATGTATTACGCAATAGCTAGCTCAAAAGCATCGTGCAGCTCTCGCACGGCAAGCTCAGTGTATTTGGCATCTATCACGCAGGATATTTTTATCTCAGATGTGCTTATCATCATGATGTTTATGTTGTTTGAAGAAAGGGTTTGAAACATTTTTGCGGCTGCCCCAGAGTGGGTTCTCATGCCGGCCCCTATTATCGAAATTTTAGAAATGTTATCATTTAAGACAACCCCTTCCGCTTTAAGCTCTCCTGCTACTTTCTCGGTTATAGCCTGTGCTGCTTTTGAGTCAGTTTTAGGCACAGTGAAGGAAATATCGGCGGCTTTGCTGTCTGTGCTAATGTTTTGCACTATCATATCAACCACGATACCCGCATCTGCTATGCTTGTAAACAGTGTTGACGCTATTCCCGGTCTATCCGGAACGCCGCGCACCGTTAGCTTTACCTGATTTTTATCATAGGCCACACCACTGACCACCACTTTTTCCATCTCACTGTCCTCCTTTATCACTAAGGTGCCGGGCACATCATTAAAACTTGACCGCACCACCACCGGCACATCGTATTTCTTAGCATATTCCACAGACCTTGTCTGAAGCACCTTAGCTCCCAAACTTGCCAGCTCAAGCATCTCATCATATGAGATTTTGACAAGTTTCCGAGCGTTTTTAACAACGTTTGGGTCTGTCGTATAAACCCCGTCCACATCGGTGTATATCTCACACAAATCGGCTTTGATAGCGGCGCTGACTGCCACGGCGCTAAGGTCAGAGCCGCCGCGCCCAAGAGTGGTCACATCCTCACCCTCATTTGTAACCCCCTGAAATCCTGCGATTACCGGTATCCGTCCCTCTTTCAGAGCCACTAATACTCGCATTGCATCTACTTTTTCAATCTTTGCCCGCGTGTGTTCACTGGTTGTAACAATCCCGGTCTGTCTGCCGGAAAGCGATACTGACCTCTCCCCAAGCGCTTCAATCGCTATAGCCGTTAGAGCGGCGCTTATCCGCTCTCCGCTAGAGAGCAGCATATCCATATCACGGGTTGAGGGATTAGGGTTTATCTCCTGTGCCAGATTTATCAATCTATCAGTCTCACCCGACATCGCTGACACAATAAGCACAACATCATGCCCCTCTCGCTTTGTTCTAACCGCACGCTCGGCTACAGCCTGGATTCGCTCTTTGCTGCCAACCGACGTGCCCCCATACTTTTGCACTATTAACATTGTCTCTCCATTAACTGTTTATAAAGTAATCCATAAGCGTATGCCCAGAGGTTATAGTCATACTCCCTGAGGCTGCAATTATATTTTCATCGTATGATTTCACCTGACTTTTCATTTCCTTTGTTGAGTCATAGATAATAAACGGCACAGGCTCCCGGCTGTGGGTTTTTATACAGATTGGAGTTGCGTGATCCGGCATAATTAACAACCTAAAATCATGTCTGCCCACAAGTTTATTAAATACGCCGCCTACAATATATTTATCAAAATCCTCTATTGCACGGATTTTATCATTAAGATTTCCGGTGTGTCCGGCCTCATCGGGGGCCTCTACATGGATATAGATAAAGTCGGCGTCATTAAGAGCCTCTACTCCGTAGCTTGCCTTGCCCTCGTAATTGGTATCCAGATAACCTGTAATGCCTGGCACTTGAATTATCTTTAAACCAGCCGCAACCCCGATTCCGCGTGTTAAATCAACTGCGCTAATGAGCGCTCCGTCAATTTTATATTTTTCCTTAAATAACGGCACGGCAGGACGTTTTCCTTGTCCCCATAGCCAGATACTTGTAGCGGGTTTTTTGCCATCTCGAGCTCTGCAGACATTTACAGCGTGCACCTTGAGTACATCATGTGATGCCGTCATAAGGTTTCTTAAAACGTCTGATTTATGTCCTTTAGGCAAAAAGTCTGCGATAGGTTTACCGGTTATATCGTGGGGCGGTGTGCAGTCAATGTCAGTCAATCCGTTTTTCCAAACCATCAGATGACGGTAGCTTATGCCGGGATAAAATTTGAAATCACTTTGCGACGAGACACTTTTAGCCATCGCTTCAATGAGAGCTTTGCCCTCCTCAGTTGTAATGTGACCAGAGCTGTAGTCCTCCATAATGGTCTCACCACCGGCTTCTTTTAAGGTGACCAAATTACAGCGGTAAGCAACATCGGTTGGACTTAGATCAATACCCATACTTAGTGCCTCAAATGGCGCTCTGCCTGTGTAGTAAAGAGTGGGGTCATAACCCAATATGCTTAAATTAGCGACATCAGAGCCTGGCGGCAGACTTGCAGGCACGGTTTGAACGCCGCCAACTGTGCCTCGTGCGGCAAGCATATCCATGTTTGGCGTGTGTGCTTTCATTAGTGGCGTAAGCCCGCCTATGGAGTCAATCGGACGGTCTGCCATCCCGTCACCTATCAGAACGATGTATTTCATAATGTGGTTATGCACTTAACCTCAGTAAATTCACAATGAACCTGAATATGGTAATGTTTTAATATAATTTTCCATAAAGTCAAAATCCGGCTGATTGTTTTTAGAAGGTAATTTAATACTTATCTCCCTCATTCTTGTTTGACTGCACTTTCTCCCATAGTTGTATCTGTATTGTTCACGGTTAATGATTGCTACTAAAAATAACGCTATGTATTTATTCATTTCAAATTCAGGGATTAGCTTTTCTACATGGTCGCTTGCTGAAAATTTCAGCGGCTGATAAGCACAATACCCTGAAACTGCACTGTCAACAGTTAAAACATTACCACTTTCAGTATAGAAATCATAAAAGCCCTCTATCCCATTATTGGTTGCTTGTGTTGTTACATAGGGATATTTACCTGCGCCATAATCTATTAATTCCAATAAAGGAGTAGTTTTTGTTCCGCGAATTTTAAATAATTTATTTAATTGGAATGACTGCCAATTAACGATATTAAATTCAATGTGTTTTTGAAGCAATCTTTTATCTGAAGGAATCTGAATTGTATCAAGTGAAATACTCTTAAATTCTATTGGCATCTCTGCAGGAATTAAAATATCTTTTAGAGTTTTATTTGCTTGCCTTCCATAGTTATATTTATACCTATTTTTTCTAATGCATATCGTGTAAAACAATAATTCATTTGTTTGCATTTCTTTTTTCGGACTAAGAACAAGCACATGAAATCCTGTATAGTATTGTTCTGGTTGTAAAAAAGTTGCCAATACTGAACCGCCAACAGCAACTGTAATTGTATTAGGTGGATTTGGCTCAACGGTGTCAATTTTAGAAACAAAAGCAGAAATGCCATTGTTTTTTTCTGTTCTTGATACAAAATTTATTGAGTTAGGACTTTTCATGCATTGCTCCATATTGATTAGCTCAAAACTGTTCCCATACTTTATATCGAAGAGTTTATGAATTGTTGTCAGTTTCATAGTTGTTTAGATATAACTCCTTAAATAAAACATACTCTTTGATAGTTCTTATAAAATCTTGCTTGGATAAGTTGCTATAATCCGTTTCCATATATGCCTCAGCACACCATTCATCCTGTGCTGTTACAACCCTATTGACACTAAACCCTGGTTCTGTTTTTCTATTTATATAGTACGTTACCCATTTTTCTTTTATATCTTTCCATTTTCTATAAACATCAACTCTACCTTGGTTTTTTCGCTTTACAAACCCATCGTCTTTGTAATAGCCAAAATAAGTCTCTTTATTTTTAGGGTGGGGTCTGTGCGCCGTAAAAATCATGACACAAGAGACAACTCCAACATTTGAATTAAAAAACAATTCATTCGGCATAGATAAAACAGCTTCTAAGGTATGACGTTTTAGCAGATTTATTTTTAGTTCATATACTTTACCGCTTTGTGCTAATGCGCTTTGCATTGGTACAATGTTTATACATTTAGCCCCATCAACTAAGCATTTCATATTGTTTAAAACATATTCAAGTTCATCGATGTCTTTTTTCTTATCTGCTTTATATGGAGGGTTTAATAATCCAACATTTGGTTTCCTGTTTTGAATTTCTCTGATAATGGTGTCATCAAAGCAATCACCATTTATAATGTTGGTTTTCCCATCCTGGTGAATATACATATTTGATACAGCCAATGCAAAAATATCTGCGCCATATTCCACGCCTATTAACTGCTCTTTTTTTATTCTGTCAATAGTATCACTTTCTCCTTTTACACCCTCAATCATTTTTTTCATTGCACTAATTAAGAAACCGCCTGTTCCAGTGCAGTTATCGTAAACTATACTATTGTCATTTACTTGTGCTAATTCAGCAAATAACTCTGTAATATGAGGAGGTGTAAGGACTATCCCTAATCCCTTGTCACTATTGGCATATCGGAGGAACTCAATATATAACTGACCGAGAACATCAAAATATTCATGGGTTTTTATAAATGAATTAATGTTTTTGTCAATATCTTCAATTAGTGTTTTTAGTACGTCTTTTTTTGTAGAAAGAGATGTATCTGTTCTAATGAAACCAAACTGGATTTTTAAATTGTCAAGATTATCGCTTTTAATGTTAGCATTTTTTAATTCTCGAATTACTGTATCAACAAGGGTATCAGCTAATTCTTTAGTATTTGTTGCACCATATAAGTTATAAGAAGATCTAAATGGCTTATTTCCTAATGCTATCAGAATACAGCTTATTAATAGACTTCGATATTTCTCTGAAATTTTATGAGAGTGCAAAGTGTCGTTTAGCTTTTTTGTGAAATCTAAGAGGATGTTATAATCTTGAATTAATTTTTCATCGCTTTTCAAATAACCATCTAAGTAATCATTTGCTGAGAGCAATTTATCACCAAAAAAAGGGATTGCTTTTTTACTGCCTTTTAATTGCAAAAAATGAGAAACTTTAAGCTGTTGAATTGTTTGTCCACTTACTGCAATAGCTAAAACATCAAATTCTTTTGAAAGATAAGAAGCATATAGCAATGCTCCGTCAACGGCATATTCAGAATATTGGTCTCTATTTAGGCTTTCATGTTTAGTTAAATCAGCTTTACACTCAATAACTATAAGCAAATCAGAGTTTTCTTTTAGTGTAATTATAAATTCAGGAAATCCCTTGCCGCTTCCTTTTTTAGATGCTGTCTTTAATAGTTTGTCTATTTTGGGATTATCCGAGCTTTGCTCTTCAATTTCAATATGGTCTCTGAATTTTTCAAAGTGAGAACGAACTATCCCCTCTGTTTTTCTTTCGTTAACCATTTCTTACATCGTATTCCAATATAATTTCGACTCGTATATCATCATAACAGTTTTTCAATATATTCCTCAACAGACGCCATATCAGACCACACTTGAAGCGGGTCTTTGGCGACCTTAAACACCGTGTCAGGGTCTTTTAGTCCATTTCCGGTAAGGGTGCACACAATGGATGTACCTTTTTCAAAATAACCCTTCTTTGTAAGTTTTATAACACCAGCAATTGTGGCAGCAGATGCAGGTTCACAAAACACTCCCTCAACTTTGGCTACAAGCGCATATGCTTCAAGAATTTCCTCATCCGTAACTGAATCAATAAGACCGCCTGACTCATCCCTTGCCGCCTCAGCGCGTTTCCAACTGGCAGGGTTACCGATTCTTATAGCCGACGCAACTGTCTCCGGCTTTGCTATAGGTTTACCAAGCACTATGGGAGCCGCCCCTGCCGCCTGAAACCCAACCATCTTTGGCAGCAAGTGTATCTTGCCTTTAGCTTTGTACTCATTGTAGCCATTCCAGTAAGCAGTAATGTTGCCTGCGTTTCCAACCGGTAAAACATGATAGTGCGGAGCGCACGACATCTGGTCGCAAACCTCAAATGCCGCTGTCTTTTGCCCTTCAAGCCTGTATGGATTTAGCGAATTAACCAGCGTTACCGGATACTTGGTAACCACATCTTTCACTATATTAAGGGCGTCGTCAAAGTTTCCCTTTATCTGAAGCACAGCAGCGCCATGAATAATTGCTTGAGCAAGTTTTCCCATAGCAATTTTCCCCTCTGGAATAATCACGATGGCGCTCAGTCCTGCCCTTGCAGCAAATGCGGCAGCCGAGGCTGACGTGTTACCGGTAGAGGCACATATAACAGCGCGGCAGCCCTCCTCAACGGCTTTAGATATTGCAACAGTCATCCCCCTGTCTTTAAACGACCCTGTAGGATTTAAGCCGTCAAATTTAAAATACAAGTCGGCATTGAGACCTATCTTCTTACAAAGATTCCTTGCCGGTATTAGGGGAGTGTTTCCCTCATTAAGCGTAATGACAGGGGTTTTTTCGGTAACCGGCAGATACTCCCTGTACTTATCTATTAGTCCATTCCACTGTAACTTTGCAGGCATAGTACCTCCGTCTGCATTTGATGACATTTAACCTCCGTGAGATTACTGTAAAACGTCTCCCTCTACAAGCTCAACTTCAACACCCTTTTCCCTGAGCGCTGCAACTGCTTTATCAATAAGTTCATCTGTGCCGTCTATCTCAAGGACCATTTCACCAACAGTATCGGTAATCCTTGCCCTTCGGATGTTTGGCGTAATATCAAACTGCCTGGCTACCATAAAAACGACCGGCTCCTTTATCAGGTCCGGGGGAAATGTTAATTTTATACGTCTTTTCATACCTTAAACCTCTGGGTCAGTCGGGCATCCTCCGGCAATTGCTGGAACGATAGAAATCTCATCCCCATCCTTGACCTGCGTCTCTTCTGCCGATAGAAAGCGAATGTCTTCCTCATTAACATAAACGTTGACAAAGCGGCGAATTTTACCGCCCTCGGAAATCCTCTCGGCTATCCCCGGATACTTTGAGTCAAGCTCCGTTACTATGCCTATGACAGTGCCAGCCCCTGCCTCCACTACATCTTTCCCCTCAGTCAGTCTCTGAAGCGGGGTTGGGATTCTCACTTTGACAGCCATACGACCTCCTTAGATTTATATTTTTTGAATTTTCTTTAGCACGTCTTCAAAAGCTTTCATGTTTGGAGCTATGTGGTGCGGTGCTCCCATGTGACCGTTTAACGCCTCCTGGGTCTTAAGTCCGTTACCGGTTACACATATTACAGTGGTTTCATTTTTTCCGATAACACCTTGTGCCGCAAGTTTTTTAGCAGCTGCCACAGTTACGCCGCCCGCGGTTTCGGCAAAAATTCCTTCGGTTTTAGCCAAAAGTTTAATGCCGTCTATGATTTCCTGATCGGTCACAGCGGCGCCGCCTCCGCGCGTCTCCTGTGTAATTTTAAGCGCATAGTAGCCATCCGCAGGATTGCCTATTGCCAGTGATTTGGCTATCGTGTTGGGTTTAACCGGTCTGATAGCGTCTGTGTGGTTATTAATGGCTGTCACTATTGGGCTGCAACCCTCAGCTTGAGCGGCAAACACACGAGTCTCAAGTTTTTTAAGAATTCCTATTTCATGAAACTCCTTAAAACTCTTCCACACCTTTGTAAGAAGGGAGCCGCTGGCACACGGTACTATCACGTTATCGGGAGCAGTCCAGTTAAGCTGCTCTATGATTTCAAACCCGAGAGTTTTTGATCCCTCGGCATAAAACGGTCTTATGTTTATATTGACAAATGCCCATTTGTATTTGTTGGCAATTTCGCTGCACAGCCTGTTAACGTCGTCGTAGTTACCGTCAACCGCTAGCAGGTTAGGCTCATAGACCAGAGACGCCACAATTTTGCTTGCCTCAAGAGAGCCCGGGATAAATATAAAACGTTTAAATCCGGCCTTTGCGCCATGCGCTGATACGGAATGAGCAAGATTTCCGGTTGAGGCGCAGGCAACGGTGTCAAATCCAAACTCTTTTGCCTTAGTGAGAGCCACAGCAACCACTCTGTCTTTAAAAGAGAGGGTTGGATGAACGACAGTATCGTCTTTTATATAGAGGGACTTTAGCCCCAGCGCTTTACCCAAATTTTTAGCCTCAACAAGCGGAGTAAACCCAGAGTCAAGCCCGACTTGCGGGTCGCCGTCAATAGGCAGTAGTTCCCTGTATCGCCACAGATTTGTGGGTCTTTGCAGTATTTTTTTGCGATTTAACGCTTTTTTTATTTTAGGATAGTCATACACGGCCTCAAGAGGCCCAAAACAAAACTCACAAACATATATGGGATCTATCTGATATTCCCTACCGCACTCACGACACTTTAACCCTGAAACAAAACCCATCTGCTAACCTCCTTACAGCTCTCTGTCCACACGGCACGATTGCCAATGAGAAGAGCTTATTGCGAGGAAACTAATGTCCACACAGTTCTATATTAAAATACTTGAAAATATTTTGTAAACTGTGGGTTGATAATTTCTCTCTTTTTTCAAAATAAGTTTCTACAATGTAGTTGAAACTACATATTTTATGTTTTAGGGTTTGTTATGGTTACATGTGAGTGGATGGTTTTGAAGGCATCCTGGGATTTGACTGGAAATTACAGATAGTTAGCAGCAGAGGTTTTTGAGAAATTGGAACTGTTACAACCCAAAAAAAGGGAGATGCATATGCAGTGCCCGCACCTTGATGGTGCATTGTGTCTTAAAAGTAAGATTTCATCGGTTTATTATCCGAGCGATTTCCAGTTGAGTGAGTACTGTAAATCAAAGGATATGTCCTTTATAAAGTGTCCTTTTTATGTATCAGACCCCGCAAAGATTTTAGTATAAGACACCCAAAAGGTTACCCTGACTGGTGATATCAGCGGATAGGCATAATAGGATAACCCCAATAAAAAAGATAGCTTGTTTTCCTTCTGATGTGTTAAAATCATAGCAGTTTTTCTTAATCTTTTGTTTAGCAAATAATGCAGGATGGTATTTATTAGTTGAAGATACTACAGATAATATATGAAAGTGAGGGCAGCCCTTTTGGGTTTGGAGGGGCAGGGGTAAGGGCATACGAAATATACGGCAGAATTACCGAAAGACACGAGATAACCCTCTTGTGCATGAAATATAAGGGAGCAAAAGACGGAGTTAAAGACGGTCTAAAGCATGTCTTTGTCGGCATTGAAAATAGAAGTCTCACCAAGAGCGTCCTTGCTTATACGTTTATGGCTGGGCGCTATGTAAAGAAAAATGGCGGCAATTACGATATAATAGTGGAAAATTTTCTTCCCTCAACGCCGTTTTTTACAAAATTTCTGACCTCCACTCCTGTGGTGCTTCAGGTTCAGGGGATAATGGAAAAGCACTCGTTTAATAAATTCAGCCCGCTCTACTCTATACCCATGTACGGGGTCGAGAACGTTTATCCGAGTTTTTACGACCGGCTGCTTTTTGTCTCTGAAGTGACAAGACGCAAGGTGATGTCTAATGTATCAATGGGAAACGCTATAAGCACAGTTATCCCTAACGGTGTAAATCAGGAGCTTCTGGAGGTTGAGCCGGTTGAAAAACCATACATACTTTTCTTCAGCCGTATTGATATTTATACTAAGGGATTGGATATTTTAATGCGCGCATTTCACGATATCGCTGATAAGTATCCTGATATAACAATAAAACTTGCAGGGTATGAGTTTGATAATGCCTCGCTTTTAATAGCCAGACAGAGTCAAAAACTCAGACAGAGGATTCAATACGTAGGGTTTGTATCTGGGGCTGAGAAAATAAAGCTACTGCAAGAGGCGATGATTGTAGTACTGCCCTCTCGGCATGAATCCCAGCCGGTTAGCATTTTAGAGGCGGCTGCTTGCGAAAAGCCGGTTATAGTAAGCGATGTTGAAGAGCTTTTGTATGTCAGAGAAAACGACATTGGACTGACATTTAAGTCGCAAGACCATGAAAGTCTCGCCAGTAAACTTGACCAACTGATTGGCGATCAATCACTCCGACAGACTCTCGGAAAACGAGGCCGCACGTATGCTTCTAAATTTATGTGGGACTCTTTAGCACAAAAATACGAGAGCTTTCTGACCGGCTTCGTGCAGTAATCTAAATCTTACCTGAATTGCTTATGCCCTTAGCTCCGCAGAGAAAAAACTGGATTCCTGCCTTCGCAGGAATGACAAAGGAAAGACAAAGAAGCGCACTCTCCTTTGTCATTCCCGCCCCCGAGCGGGAATCCAGTACTTTTTAATGTTTCTTTAACTGGCATAAAACCATGTACCTGAGTTAAGTATATAAGCATCTTACCTGATTTCTAAGGGACTCTCACTAAATAGGGTTTTTAAAAAATTTCGTGATTTTCGTGGTTAAATATTTTTTACTAACTACTTAAAGGCGGCGGCCGGATTCGAACCGGCGCATAAAGGTTTTGCAGACCTCTCCCTTAGCCACTTGGGTACGCCGCCACATATCTTCTAAAATCTCATTATAACATATTTTTGCTTTTTTCAACTATAGTAGTTTTTAGAGACAAATAAATGTTAGCATAATTGTGTTTTACGCTATAAATACTAAAGGAGGGTTAGTGAGCTAATGCCAAAGAGCTATGATATAGGGGTGATAGCTGGTGACGGGACGGGGCCTGAGGTTATCAGAGAAAGCGTTAAAGTGCTGAGAGCAGCCGCACAACGCTTCGGATTTAGCTTGAACTTTGTAGAGTATGACTTCGGTGGCGCAAGGTATCTTAAAACCGGAGAGGTGCTGCCAGAAAGCGCTGTGGGTGAGTTAAGAAAATTTAAGACGCTCCTTCTTGGCGCCATAGGACATCCCGATGTTAAACCCGGTATTTTAGAGAAAGGAATTTTACTTCGCCTGCGTTTTGAGCTTGATATGTATATAAACCTAAGACCCGTAAAACTTTTTCCCGGTGTTGAGTGTCCACTTAAGGACAAAACCCCTGCCGATATAGATTTTGTCGTCATAAGAGAAAACACTGAGGGGCTTTATGCCGGTGCCGGCGGATTTTTCAAAAAAGGAACACCAGATGAGGTTGCCGTTCAGGAATCCATTAACACAAGAAAAGGCGTTGAGCGCTGTATCAGATACGCATTTGAGTACTGCAAAAAGAGAAATATCGGTAATAAATTAACCCTCTGCGGTAAAACTAACGTGCTTACGTATGCCTTTGACCTGTGGGAGAGGGCTTTTTATGAGGTAGCAAAAGAATACCCCTCAATCAAAGCAGACTATGCCCACGTGGATGCTATCACTATGTGGTTTGTTAAAAATCCGGAGTGGTTTGACGTTATTGTAACAGATAACATGTTTGGAGATATAATAACAGACCTTGGCGCTATGATTCAGGGCGGTATGGGCATCGCTGCAGGGGGCAATATAAACCCTGAGGGTACCTCCATGTTTGAACCCATTGGAGGGTCGGCTCCAAAATATACTGGAAAGAACATTATAAACCCGCTTGCCGCAATCTGTGCCGGCGGTCTGATGCTGGAGTATCTGGGTGAGAGTGAGGCAGCTAAAACCATTGAAAACGCCGTCATGCACATTACCGGAGAGCGGCTTAAAAGTCTTGCCGCAGGTAATATGGGGTTTTCTACATCCGAGGTCGGTGATATGGTTGCCAACTGTTTGTAGTGTTTTACACCTTTATTGACTTATATTGAAAGAAACAATTACAATGTACAGGTAAATGATTTTAAGGAATCGTAATTTAGTTACAGACAAAGAATATCCGGCAGAGCGTTATGAGCTGGAAAAAGGCAGCCACTGGAGGCAACCATGAACGAGCACTTTATAAAGGATTTGATGGCGCTATACAGCAACCCTATATTTAAAGGGGCTTTTACGGATTATCTAGTAAGAATGCAGCAGGACGGGATGGAATCAGCGCGTAAATACTGGATGGGTTCATCTGATAAAAGCGCTCTGTTTGGCGGCGGGGCTGATATATTCGAAAAGATGGTGGATTTCTACTCAGGGTTAGGATTTATTAGCCGTAAAAAGTACGATGAGGTAGTGGAGGAAAACGATAAACTCAAAAAGGAAAATGCTTTCCTTAGGGATGTTCTTCAGAAGATGAATCTGAAGGTGTTTGAGGAGGGCAGCAGGAATTTTCAGGAGACGTGGAAAGCAGCATTAGACAAACAGTTGTCAGTAAGCACGGAATTGGCAAAGTCATTTTTTGAAATATTAAAGGATACAAAGTAAAAAGGCGGCGCTCAAGCGCCCAAAAAAATGCGAGGAGGACAAACTCAATGGAAAATAGCTCTTTTTTCTTCGATGCCTTGCTAAAGGCACAGAAGGAATTTATGAACAGCTGGCTTAGCGTAGGCACTAATATGCAGAAGGCATTTACCCCAGGCGGCAGTGGTCAAACCACAGATGCTCACCATGATGCTATGGGTATGTACAACACGTGGCTTAAAACTGTCGGAGGTTCATTTGATGATATGATGAAAATGTACCCATCCGGTCTTGGCAAAGATACTGTATCAAAGCTATTCAGGGGGTTTGACTCTTATATGAAGTTTTATGAGTTCTGGATGCCGATGATTAAAGCTATTCAAGAAAATACCTTTGATCCGGAAAACATCAAGGATCTTTTGGATTCGGCCAAATATAAAGAGTTGCTGAATAAGGTTCTGGGTTTTTCAGGGCCTGAGTCTGCAACAGAGTTTTTTGGCAATGCCTCAGGAATGATAGAGACATGGGGAGCTGCAGCACAGAATTTTGTCCATCCATGGATGGAGTCGTTACAGAAGAATTTTAATATATCGCTTGACGCCTCATCGGGCGCCGACCCAAATGCCAGCATGAATATGTTTCACAACATGTACAGCGCATTTGAAAAGACCATCGGCAAAGTATTTAAAACCCCGCAGGTGGGTAAAGACAGAGAGAAGATGGAGCTTATGCTTAGGACTATGGATCTCTACTCGGTCTATATAGCAAAAAACACCCAGTTTCAGCACAAGATGTACGTAGCAGGCGAGGCCGCCATGCGCAAGGTTGTGGAATCGCTGGCTCAAAAAATCAAAGCAGGCGAGGAAATTAAGGGCTACAACGATTTCTATAAAATATGGGCTGATATTAACGAGGCCGAGTACTTTGAGCTCTTTAACACTGAGGAGTTTTCAGCAGTTCAGGGCTCACTGCTTGAATCTGCACTTGAGTTCAGAAAACAGTACCACAAACTCATAGAGATGAACCTTGCCGACCTGCCTATACCCGTTCGCTCAGAGATGGATGACGTGTATAAGACCATTTATGACTTAAAGAAAAGGCTGCGAGTACTTGAAAAGAATGCCAATATTAAAACTGTAATTGCAAAGGAGGGTGAATAATAATGAAGGCGCCTTTTTTGACATTTGACCAAAAAAACATGAATAAAGAACTATTTGATCTCGGACAGAAAATGATTAAAGGGGCCGAGACAATAATGGGCATTGAGAATATAGACGTAGGGGTATCGCCAAAAGAGCTTGTTTTCCAACAGGACAAGATGAAACTATACCACTATACAAGAAAAGACAAGCCCAGTTGCGGTGTCCCGGTACTTATCGTGTACGCACTGGTCAACAAGGAATACATGCTTGACTTGCAGCCAGACAGAAGCATTGTAAAGAACTTGCTTGACCGTGGTCTTGACCTCTATATTATAGACTGGGGCTATCCAACCAAAGCGGACAGATATATCGGCCTTGACGACTACATAAATGTCTATATGAGCGATGCTGTTGATTTTATCAGAGAAACGTCAAATAACGATAAGATTAACCTGATGGGTATCTGTCAGGGCGGCACATTTTCAACGATGTTTTCGGCCATATATCCAGAAAAGGTTAAAAATCTGATTACACTTGTGACGCCGATAGATTTCTCCATAAAGAAGGGACTACTGTTTAACTGGTCAAAGAACATAAACCCGGACGCCTTAATTGATGCGTATGGTGTGGTGCCGGGAGATTTCCTTAATTCAGGATTTGTAATGCTCATGCCAATTACACTAAACGTTGGTAAATACATTGGAATGCTGGACGTTGTGGGAGAAAAAGAGAAACTCCTTAATTTCCTGCGCATGGAAAAGTGGATATTTGACAGCCCGGACCAGGCCGGAGAGTGCCTCAGACAGTTTATTAAGGACATGTATCAGGGCAACAAGCTTGCTGCTGGCGGCTTAAAGATAGGCGACAAGGACGTTAACCTTAAAAAGATAACGATGCCTCTTTTAAACATCTACGCAAGCGGCGACCACATTGTGCCTCCAGCTGCCACAAAACCGCTTAATGACCTCGTAAGCAGCACTGACAAGGAGCTGTATGAGTTTAAGGGCGGTCATATTGGAGTGTTTGTCGGAGCTAAATCCCAGAAAGAATTAGCCCCTGCCATTTCCGAATGGCTGCATAAAAGAGCAGACGGTAAGCCTCACAAAAAAACAGCTAAGTAGTTGAGTAAGGGAAAGGACTCTGTGTCCTTTCCCTTAAACCCTTTCCTGCACAAGGGGACTAGTCCCCTTGACCCCCGGTTTGGGAGGTGTAGTTATAAATGCTCTATCCGTTTTTATTTAAAAGCAAATTTCTGATTAAAAATTTCTTAAAGAAAACCCCGATGGATAAATATGCAGGGGAAATTGACACATATTTCAATCAATTTTCAAAAAAATATCCTTTTCTATGCAGAACACCACAAGTTAATACGTCCAACGGCTCTGTCATACTGATAAACAGCCCGTTGTACATGGCGTACAGTTTGCACGTAGAGTCTATAATAGGCAGATTTATAGAAAATCTTGGATTTAGAGTAATTATTTTGACTAAATATGAAAATAAAAACATCTCAGACATAATTCACAAACAAATTCACGGTTTCACTGAGGTGATGTATTTGCAGGATTTCATGTCGCTTACACTTCCCACACAAGCTCAGGAAATTCTAAATAAAATTATGTCGATAAAGACAATTTCAGAAATTAAACAAGTTAGATACAAAAACATTCCCATAGGTCTTCACGCTTTAGCCTCTTATGCCGGTGCGCTTCCTACAGGAGACGTCAGTGGTAATAAGGGATTTTTTACTCAAATCTATAATAACGTAAAATACTCCCTGACGGCTGCTGATGCTGTTGAGAGGATTCTTGATAAGACGAAGCCGTTAAAGGTTTTAAGTGTTGAAAAGAGTAACATCGGAAACTGTGAGTTGTTTCATGAGGCAATACACAGAGGGATTGATTATGTGCTGTGGGCAAGCTGCCATGAGCCTAATTCTATTATGTTAAAACGCTACAGTGTTAAAAACCACCGCGTGCATCCTTTTTCTGTCTCAGAAAAGACATGGCAAGAGGTTGTCGCTGACACGAATGACCACAGAGAGATGGTCTATAGTATTTTTGAAGACGGATATTTAAACGGCCGGTGGTTTGAGTATAAAAAACTCGCTGAGAGTAAAGTTATCTTAAGCAAAGATGAAATAATAAAAAAATATGGTTTGGATTCCAATAAAAAGACAGCAATAATTTTTTCCCACATTCTTGATGATGCAAATCTTTTTTTTGGCGAGGATATTTTTTCAAATGGTTTTTCAGAGTGGCTGGTTAAGACAGTGGAGGCAGCCAGAGATAACAATCAGGTAAACTGGCTTTTGAAACTACACCCTGCTAATGTTTATCGCCGCAGTTTTCAAGCCTATAGCGGTGAATATGGTGAGATACTGGCTCTCAAAGAGGCGCTTGGTGATGTCCCTGATAATATAAAAGTTGTCTATCCTGACACCGACATAAATCCATACTCATTTTTTAAGGCAGCAGACTATGGCATCACCGTGCGGGGCACAGTTGGAGCGGAATTGCCGTGTTTTGGGATTCCGGTGCTGACAGCAGGAACCGGACGGTATTCCAACAAGGGTTTTACTATAGATTCCAACTCAGTGCCGGAGTATCTGCAAAAAATATGTGATATTTACAATATAGAACCACTTACGGAATATGAAACGGCGCTGGCTGTTAAACATGCGTATCTTTTTTTCATAGACCGCCCTGCAAAATATGACTCACTGATGACTGATATATTTCCGTACCCCACAGGACATCCTCTGTTTAGGGATATTAACATTATAGACCAGAATGTTTTTTATAACAAACAATTTTTAAACATCACAAGGTTTATCGCTTTTTCAACAGATGAGGATTTTCTATCGTCACGTGATTATTAAACCTATTTATACCGAGTGAGACCGTTGCAAAAATAACATGAGCGAGATGAATTATAATAAGTGACTGACTAATACCATGTAGCTTACAAAAAGGTAATGTAATAGAAGAGAGAAAGTACTGTATTCCCGACACCCTCTCTCTGTCATTCTTTATTTTCTTGTCAATTCTGCGAAAGTCTGAGAGTCTTTATAGTTTCTTTTCACATAGTTTTTAGTTGAGGCAATTCGCTGCCTTGACTATTTGTTCATACAGGTTTAAAATATAATTAACGCTCATAGAAGAGGAGGTGTACAGAGATGATGTTAAAAAAGGTCATTGTCTTTGCAACAGCAGCGCTCATGTTTGCCTTGTTATTTAGCACACTGCTTGAGGCATTTCCGCCTCCGTATCCACCCCCTGACGCACCGCCGCCGCGTTACTGGGCTCCGTATCCGCTGCCGCCAGCTCCGCCTGCCCTCTATCCATTGCACAGGCATCCTTATGTGGTGCCAAGCGTGTTTGTCCCTGTACCTGTGGTGGAGGAATCTCCGGTTATGGTTGAGACTATTGTATGGGTTCCGTGGTTTCCTGTACCTTTATGGGTTGTCCCTCACTCAGGGTACCCCCCGCATCCGTGGAGATCGGTACCCTAAGTGCGCTTTATCTGAGCCGATAGCCAAATATGGTTGACTCTGTTGTGATAACAGGTTGCGGTGTCACCTGTTGCTTAGGTAACACCGCCGATTCTCTCTTTAGTGCTCTCATTGCCGGAAAGTCCGGCGTGCATAAAACTCGCGGATATGATGAAGAAGGGCTAAGTATGACCCCGTCTGCTCAGGCGCACTGCCTTGATGCAGAGTCTGTCGGAATTTCTCAAAAACACGCAAGAATTATGAACACCCATTCGTATCTCCTTATGGAAAGCGCTATTTCAGCTTATAAATCGGCGCGATTTGGAGAGGATTTATATCCACCTAACCGGATTGGGTTTTTTGCAGGCCTTGGGATGGTTGATTATGAGACATCAGACCTCCTGCCTGCCGTTTTGAAGTCATGGCAGAATGAGTTTAATTACGACACTTTCTTTACGAAAGGTTACAGAGAGATTTATCCGCTTTGGCCTCTTGCTATGCTTAATAACATTGCCTTTTGTCAGGGCTCAATTACGCTAAATTTAAGAGGAGACAACACAGTGTGTTCACCTCATGGGGAATCGGCAGTTTATGCCATAACTGAGGGAATTTCCTCCGTGCTTAACTGTAAATCTGCGGCAGTTATAGTTGGAGGAGTGTCAGAGAAGGTTAACCCGCAGAGTTTAATAAAAGGCCGGGTGTTTGAGATTATCTCAAAAGACAGCACAGAAGACGCACTGCGCCCATTTTCACAAAAAAGAGCCGGCTCTATTTTAGGCGAGGCTGGAGCATTCGTTGCCCTTGAGCCTTATCACGCAGCAAAAAAACGAGGTATACCTTTTATCTCATCAATAACGGGCTGGGGTTTTGCTTTTGATTATGAAGACAACGGGTTTTCCTTTCCAACTACTGAGGCCATAGTTCACTCTATGGAGGTGGCTATTGCTCGTAGCGGCATAACTCCTGAAGATGTGGACGTAGTTATTGCTCACGCCGATGGCACACATTCTGACACTAACGAAATTGAAGCTATAAATGCCGTGTTTTCGCACTCAGAAAAAACACTTGTTACGGCAACTACTGGCGCTATCGGCAATACTTTTGCGGCAACCCCGGCTATTAACATAATTCTTGCCGATTGTATGATTAAACACAGCACAGTGCCTCCTTCACTTAACTCTACACCTCTTGATGACAGGATTAAGTTTAAATTTGTAACCGGTAAACCGGTTAACGCTAAAGTTAATACTGTCCTTATAAATTCCCTCAGTTACGAAGGGCACGCCTCAACAATTATTGTGCAAAGGTGCGCATGAGATTTTTATACTACGACAGGGTGTTAAACATTGAAAAGGGTAAGGAGATATCAGGGATAAAAACCTTTTCGCTTTCCGAGGAATTTCTAAGAGGTCACTTCTCTAAAAGGGCTGTGATTCCGGGTGTTATTTTTGTAGAGGCGATGGCTCAGCTTTTAGGCTGGCTGATTATATATTCTAATGATTTTAACCTTTCAGCCATAATGACGTTGGTTGAAGGCGCAAAGGTGCCTGTAAATATCCGCCCGGGAATCAGTGTTGAGATACGGGGAACAATTGTCTCAGGCTCCAAAAATGATACAATGGGGTGCGCTCAGGTTTTTTGTGACGGTATGGAAATAGCCCGCATAGATAGAATTCTCTTCAGCCATTTTCATAAAGTTGATAAAGACGAGCTGATACAGCGGTTTTGCTACTACAGCGGATTTAAGCACGGGGAAATTAGTGGAAAGTCGCAAATAACCTAAACACCTAAAAACTTTTTGATGTGTTTTGCTAATATGTCATCAATTTCATTATGTCTGGGAACTGCTTGTTTTTTCCCTGTAACAGGGTTAATGTACAAATCATGCCTTGCTCCATGTTTAAGAAAAATACATCCTGCATCTGAGAGACTGTGGATAAGTTCCTTTCTTTTCAAACTGCAATTTCTTTTATCTTGAAATCAGCGGGGATATCCTCCAGTACCATTAAGCGGTATGCGTCTTTCATATTTTCTTCTAACTCAGCTATAGTCTCTCCTTGCGTCATTATATCGGGATACTCTAAAATTTTACCCAGCCAGAATTTATCTGTTTTCCAATAAATCATAGTCATTTTGTGTATCATTATTGTCTCCGATTAAAAACCTTAGTTTGTTGAATCCATGTACTGATGGTATTATATCAAATAACTTTGAGAAAACTAAAGCATACAGGAAAAAGTGTTGGGCATTTCACGTTTTGAGAGGGTAGAATAAGAAAATACCCTTGTCGCCTGTTAATAATATAGCATAGTATTATATCATAAAACACAGAAAAAATTATTGGTTAAGATTTCTCTTAAGATAAAAACTGACTGCTTTTTAAACCCTCTTGACCACACAAAATGTAAAGTGCCAAAATAACATTGTGAAAACTCACGGAAAAAGACGCGTTGTGGTGACAGGGCTAGGGCTTGCTACTGCTTTGGGGCTTGAAGTCGCCAGGAGTTGGGAAAAGGTTCTAAGCGGCGTCTCAGGAGTTCATAAACTCACTCTAAAGGGCGCTGAAAATTCGCCGGTTCAGGCTGTTGCAGCTGTTTCGGAAACTGATTTAAGCCGCATTGAGGCTGAGTTTCATGACGACATTGACAGAGCAGGAGAGAAACGGACTCTGTTTGCACTATGGGCAGCTAAGCGGGCGCTTGAGGATGCTTGCCTTGTGCCATTTTCCGATAAAAGGTGGCGATTTGGAACGGTACTTGCCGCAGGCGCTCCGGTAAATAGACTTGAGGATATTTATTGTCATGTCAATGCCGATAAAAAGTTTGATTATGAAGGCTATTTACAGCTCACAAAAGAGATTCATCAAGAGTCAATGCTAAAAAACAACTCAAGCCGTGCAGCAGCTCTTATAGCTAAGAAATTTAACTTAAATGGCGTAAATGCCACAGTTACAACCGCTTGTGCCTCGGCTACTCAAGCCATTGGCACAGCGTACGGTATGATTAAACGCGGAGAGCAGGATGTTATAGCAACGGGCGGCGCAGATTCCATGATAAACCCAATTGGGCTTGTGTTTTTTGTGCTATTGGGGGCAGCATCTGTAACCACTGACAAGCCAGAGCTTGCGTGCCGGCCCTTTGATAAGAAACGCTCAGGACTGGTTATGGGAGAAGGCGCAGGAATTGTCATTCTTGAAGAGCTTCAACATGCTCTAAATCGTGGTGCTAAAATCTACTGCGAGGTAGCCGGATATGGCTCCTCTATGGATGCCTTTCAGGTAACTGCTCCACAGCCTGATGGCTCAGGCGCTGAGGCCTCCATGCGCGCGGCACTGACAGATTCCGGCTTAAGAGTTGATTCCATTGACTATATAAACGCTCACGGCACCAGCACAAAGCTTAACGACACCGCTGAAACCACTGCCATAAAAAGAGTCTTTGGTGAGCACGCTAAAGACATTTGCATTAGTTCAAGTAAGTCTATGATAGGACACCTTCTTGCCGCCTCAGGGGGCCCCGAGTTTATATTTACTGTCTTAAGCACTCATCATAACGAAATTCATCCCACCATAAATCTTACAAACCCCGACCCAAAGTGCGACCTTGATTATGTGCCCAATGTTAAACGTATAAAAACAGTGAGGGCAGCACTATCAAATTCCTTTGGCTTTGGCGGGCAAAACGCCTCCATCATTGTAAAGAAGTATGCGGATAGTTTACTATAACCTGTGTTTATGAAAACTGATTTAAGTGGAAAAGCTGCTCTTGTAACGGGTGGCGCTAGAGGAATAGGACGGGAGATTTGCAAGGCTTTGAAAGAAGCCGGAGCGTTTGTCATCATTAACTACGCAAAATCCGCCGATGCCGCCATAACTCTTAAAGATGAGCTTTCACCGATGGCTGATATAATTAAGGCAGACGTCTCAAACTATGCCGAGGTCACCGCCATGTTCAAAGAGATTGCTAAAGCCCACAAAGGCCCCGATATTTTGGTTAACAACGCAGGGATTATTAAAGATACCTTGCTTATGGCAATGGAGCCTGCTGACTGGGATAAGGTGCTGGATGTAAACCTTAAGGGCACATTTTACTGCACAAAGTTTGCCTCAGAAGTAATGATGGGAAAGCACAGCGGGGCAATCATAAATATATCAAGCGTATCGGCAATAAAATGCTCACGCGGGCAGACTAATTATGCGGCATCTAAGGGCGGTGTTATATCGTTTACAAAAGCATGTGCCGTGGAACTTGCGCCTAAGGGGATAACAGTAAATGCAATCTTACCCGGCATGATTGAAACCGATATGAGTGTCAGAGTAAGAAAGCGGGCTGGCGAGCAGATACTTAATACAATTCCTATGGGCAGATTCGGTGCACCCTCCGATGTTGCAGGAATTGTAACATTCTTAGCTTCAGCCGCTGCCTCATACATAACCGGACAGATAATAGCCGTTGACGGCGGCATGAGTGTGTCATAAATGGTGCTGCATCAGGGCATAGATATTGTAAACATTCCAAAGTTTACGGAGTTTTGCGTTAGACATGCCGCTGCTATGGATGATATTTTTACAGCTAATGAAATTGCCTCCTCAAAGGAATACAGAAGGTCTGCTGACAGACTTGCCGGACGGTTTGCAGCTAAAGAGGCGTGTTTGAAAGCGCTTGGAATAGGGTTTACGGGCAGTTCCGCATTCGGTGTTTTAAAGCAGGTTGAGATAAAAAACAAACCCTCTGGGAAACCGGAAATCACTCTGCATGGGTTTGTAATGAGCGTTTGTAAAAGAAAGAACATTAACGGTTTTAACGTATCCATTAGCCATAGCGGCGATTATGCCGTCTCTATGGTTACGTTAACAGAGGAATGATGCGATTTTTATTGATTGACAGAATTGTTGAAGTAAGCCCCGGTAAATCAATTAAAGGCATTAAAAATGTTGCAATGTCAGAGGATTTTTTGGAGTTTCATTTCCCTAAAAACCCTGTGATGCCCGGCGTTATGCTTATTGAATCGCTTGTTCAGCTGGCAGGCTGGTTAACTTGTGTAACGTCAGAGTTTAAAGAGTGGTTTTTACCGGAGCAGATAGAAAAGGCAAAGTTTTATAGTTTTGCCCTTGCCGGTGACCAAGTAGAACTTGAGGTAACACTGACAAACAAGGATGACGATGGGAAATTGACTTTCTCTGCAATGGGAAATGTTGCAGGAAAAAAGAAAGTGATTGCCGTGTTTTCCGGAGTCACTATTGGATTAGACCAGCTTGAAACTCCCGCCGATATAGAACACATGTATAAGGTTCTAAAAAGAGATTTTCAACTTTGAGTGGGGATGTTTAATTGAAAGAGGTGGCAATAACCGGACTTGGAATAATCTCATCTATCGGAAAAGGTGCTGATGAGCACATACGTGCCGTTAAGGACAAACAAACCGGTATCAGAGAAATTGCAGGCACAAGCGGAATATATAAGTATCAGGGGGTTGTTGAGAATTTAAGTTATGATTTTGAAATACCAGGGAAACTTGCCGGCCAGATGAGGTTTTTAAACCGCGGCTCAACATTAGGCTTAAGTGCTGCACTAAATGCCGTTAAAGATGCCGGCGTAACTTGTGAGAGCTGTTCCTCTGGAATTGCACCCGGGCGCCGCGCACTATATATTGCAACCGGTGATTTCACAAAAGTAGGGTATGATTTCATGTATCCTGCCACAAAGGCGGCTCTTCAAGGTAATGTGATAGACTATGAAAAACTAAACAAATCGGCGCTGGATAAGGTAAGTCCCTTTTTTCTGCTGGAATCCATATCAAATAATCTTTTTAGTGTGCTTTCTGCCGTGTTGGATTTTAAGGGGCCAAACACAACACTGTCAAGTTTATCACCATGCGGTGGGCAGGCGCTTGAGCTTGCACTGCGAAGCATTAATCAAGGGCGGGCTGACATTGCCTTAGCTGTAGGATGCGGCAGCTGGCTTTCCCCTGTGCCAATGTATGAGATGGAGGGACTTGGGCTGCTGTCTGGTTGTAGCAGTGGTGCGGCATCATTTAGACCGTTTGACAGAAAACGGGACGGTTTTATTGCGGGCGAGGGCGGTGCCGCTATATTGCTTGAGCGCTCTGATCTTGCCAAAAGCCGCGGCGCTAAAATTTACGGGTTTATCAGAGGGATCGGAAACTTTGTGGAGCTATCCGATGCTCCCGCTATAAGTGTTCCAGAGAGGGTTATAGAGAAATGTATGCTTACTGCCCTTAAGCAGTACAACACAGATGTGTCCACTCTTTCATTTATAAGCCCACACGGAAGCGGCACCCAAAAAGGCGACGCCTCAGAAATCCGTTCAATCCTTTCAATTATAGACAACAATCCTATCCACGTTTGCGGTATGAAGCCCTACACCGGACACATGGGCGCTGCAAGCGACATCGGGGAAATAATCATAGGCATTAAAGCGCAGGAGGAGAGAATAATTCCGGCAACGCCCAATTTCTCCTCTTTAGACAAAACTTTTGTTGACTCAGGAAATGATAAAAAAATACTGATTTCCAATGAGCATATGAACGCACCGGGAGGAAAGAACTCGTTCCTTTCTGTAAGTTATGGCGTTGGCGGTCAGTCCTCGGCAGTTGTTGTAGAAACCCGCTAAAGTTTTTTGTATGTTTTGCCGAAGCAGGAATGTGAGGCTTAGGCATACAATATTTAGCAGAAACTGCCAATTGACAGCGCTTTTAACAGCGCTTCTTTTATTACAGGCGGCGTATGCCGGGGCTATAAGTGTCTCACCAAGCAGGCTGGTTACCGCACCTGCTAAAAAAGTTGACCCTTACATTCAAACGCTTAATTTTGATATGCAAAGACTGCCCTCTGAAACGTTAACAATATCCATTCCAACAGATAAGGTGAATAAACTGAAATCCGAATCCTCTATTAGCACTAAACAGTACCAGGTTTCCACCCATATTGAGATACCTGAAGCCGGCAAGTCCATGTTTACGCCATACATGAGACAATTACAAACAACTGGCGGTCTAAGCTCTAAACGAGCAGCCATATATGCTAAGGATGCTGTGTTTATCAGGCCGCACTTTAAGAGCATTCCGGCAAATACCAAAGTTTTTATCTATGGCACAGATGGACAGTCCTCAGCCCGAGGGCCGATGGCAGACAACAGCTCCAAAGACAAGGTGGATGGCTTTTGGGGGCCTCCGGTAGCTGGAGAGGTTCTGTTCATAGAGGTAGTGGGGGATGGAGCTGACACATCAGAGCTCATTATTGATAAAATAAGTTATGGTTTTATTAATCCTCTAAGTACGGGTACAAACTCATCGGAGCTGTCGTGTAATGTTGACGTAAATTGCTCATCTTCAACGGCTGCCAATTATAAAAACGCAGTGGCTTTGATTTACTTTGAAAAAAGCGACGGGGGCTACCTTTGCTCAGGGGCTATGATAGCCGACACGGCAGCCTCCAACACAAACTGGTTTCTCACAGCCAACCACTGTATTTCTACCGACACAGTGGCCAACACTCTTGTTGCCTATTTTGGTTACAGAACCAGCTCGTGTAACGGTTCAGCACCAAGTATTTCAAACGCATCTTATGTTGAAGGCTCTGATTATATTGCAGGTATATCTGCCTCTTCTGGCACTGACTTTACGCTCCTTAAGCTTCATGAGAGCCCCCCCTCAGGCACATATTATCTTGGCTGGACCACTAACGATATTGGTGAAACAGTGGATGGTATTCATTATCCAAAGGGCAGTTATGAAAGAATTTCTGAAGGCTCTGTTTACTCAACTTCTATTTCGTGGAGCGGTATAAATAATGCGGGTTTCGTAACAATAAATTTCACCTCAGGGATAGTTGAAAATGGGTCATCAGGCTCACCTCTTATGCTAAAGTCATCCGGTAAAATTGTCGGTCAATTGTACGGCAGTGATACCTCTAACTCCTGCAGCAGCTCTACCAGACTTGCTATTTACGGCAGGTTTGCACATTCATACAATTATTATGGGCTTTCCACATATCTTAACTCATCCTCAGCAAATAATGCCGGATCCTCGGTTACGTATAACATACCTTTTTTAAATACAAATTCCAATGTAGTCACTTACTGTTGGGTCTCAAACACTCTGACGGAAACAGCTACTGCGACATTTTCTGTTATGTCAAGCAACTCCTCCTCATCGCCGTCTCAAACTGCTAATTCAACAAACATTTTTATAGCTGGCAAAAAAACAGCAATGCTGACTTTCGACGGTCAGAGCATTATATCAGGTTCAAATTCAGTTGATTTATCCGGTGATATAAGCGGTAGTGGTATATCTTATGGCCTTAAAATGCTCTTAACAACAATTGGCACTAATGCTACATGTGAATCAATAGGGATGTCTTGTTTTCAGGGCACTACCAGCCCCAGACGAAACCTTAAAGGATATACCTGTAATGACAACAAAAACCATTACGATTTTTAATAAATCAGGAGGCTTATTATGTTAAAAATTCTTATAATTATTGCTCAAACCTTAATTATTTTTGCATTATGGCACATAGATGCAAAGGCAGGAGCTACATATAATTTGCCTTTTTTAAGTACGCATACCAATGCAGTTTCCTACTGCTGGCTTTCAAACACCACAACAAGCACTGCCACAGCAGCTTTCACAGTGATGTCCAATAACTCATCCACATCGCCCTCTCAGACTGCTAATTCAACAAATATTTATGTATCCGGCAAACAATCAGTGCTATTAACTTTCACCGGTCAAACTATTCAATCAGGCTCAACCTTGGTCAATATAGCTTCTGATACAAGCGGTAGTAGTATCTCATATGGGCTTAAAATAGAAATAACCGGGAACTCTGTAACTTGCGAATCATTAGGAATGTCTTGTTTTCAGGGCACTACAAATCCAAGACGCAATCTTGCAGGATATACTTGTAATGACGGCAACCATTACGGCTTTTGAGATTTATACCGAGTTGCGTTCAAAGATATAAATAAAAAACTGGATTCCTGCCTTCGCAGGAATGACAAGAAAATAAGGAATGACAGTAAAAAACGGAATGACAGAGAGAGGGCGTCATAGGGGAATCACCTTTAGGGGAGGTCATTCCCGCCTTTTCTTCTTTGTCATTCCCGCCTACGAGCGGGAATCCAGTCCTTTTTCTCCATTATTATATTACCTTTTAGGAAGTTACTTGGTATTATAACAAACCTTATCATCCCTCACAGATAAGACCGTCTCGTATGCTGTAGGCTTTTTTAGCGATTTTAGCCACAGCGGCATCGTGAGTTACAACCAGAATTGTTTTACCAGCGGCGTTTAAGTCAACAAGGGTTTGCATGACCTCGGAGGCGGTCTTAGAGTCAAGCTGACCTGTAGGCTCATCGCATATTATGAGGGATGGGTCATTTATAAGTGCACGGGCTATAGCAACCCGCTGCTGCTGACCGCCGGAGAGCTGCCCGGGTTTAAAGTCTGACCTGTCGGCAAGTCCCACTTTGGTAAGCGCATCATGTGCTCGTTCTCTTTGATTATCCACAGGTGTTTCAGTATAGAGCACCGGTAACAGCACGTTTTCTATTGCTGTTATATAGGGCAGCAGATAAAAATGCTGGAACACAAAGCCTATTAACTTATTCCGTATGGCAGAAAGAGCATCGTCATCGTAGAGAGAAACATCGGTGCCGTTAAGCTTATAACTGCCTGCGGTAGGAACGTCAAGACAGCCGATTATATTTAAAAGCGTGGTTTTCCCAGAGCCCGAAACACCAGTTATAGCTGTAAAATCCCCCTTTTCTATTGTCAGAGTGATACCCCTCAGAGCCTCCACAGTCATCTCCCCAACGTGATATTTTTTCTCAATCATTTTTAACTCACAAAGGGGCATATCGGCTGCTTATAAATCTTTCAGTTCATCTCGGAGGTCAATTCTTTGTTGCGGTGTGGTCATAAAAATAAAAATATCCGAGGGATTTACAATAAAATCCTCTTTGTTGGGATTATAAGTCCATGAGGTTTTGTTTTTTACTGCAAGGAGCAGGAGATTGGGATAGTTTTTGAAATTAATATCGGATAACTTTTTAGGCGTAAAATTCTCCGGCAGCGTGAATTCTTCAATGCGGAGGTTTTTAGATTTATCCCTGAGCATTTCATCAAGAAATGAGACAACGGCAGGTCTGAACATCTCAGAGGACATCCTCATGCCGCCTATGTGGTGAGTGGAAACGACTACGTCAGCGCCTGCTTTTTCCATTTTAGTGATGTTTTTTAACTGACGACAGCGGGCTACTATTCTCAGAGCTGGGTTTAATTGTCTGGCACTAAGACATATCACAAGGTCAACATTATCGTCTCCGGCTGCGGCAAACAGTCCCCTTGCGCGTTCTACACCGGCATGAAGCAGCACGTTATTGTCTGTGGCATCCCCCTGCAAGTAGAGCTGATCAGGGCAAGTCTCCAGCACTTTCTCTATTTTTTTAATATCTATGTCTATCAAAACCGACGGTCTTTTGGTTTCAGTTAATTCACCGGCAATATAAAGGCCGTTACCCTCTGAGCCGCATATGATATAGTGATCTGTCAGCTTTTTTATCTTGTTTTCCATTTTACGTATCCAGAATGCCTCCTTCAGGTCTCCCTCTATGATAAAGGCTGTAAAGTTTGAAAGTAAATAGCTCATTGTTCCAATCCCTGCAAAAGCCACAAAAATCGTAAACAGTCTGCCGTGCGGCTTATCGGACATATCTATTATCTCTCCAAAACCGATTGTGGCTATGGTTGAAAACGTCATATAAAAACAATCTAAAAATGAATAGCTTTTATTTCCTATATACCAGTACCCTATAGTGCCGATTACAGAAATAAGTATCAGCGGTATTAAACCCAGTAAGAATTTTTCATAAAAATGATGGATTATATTTTTTTCCAAAATCTTTTACCTAATCTCCGCCTTGTATTTCAAACTGAGTTAGAAATCATCTTCGCCGGGTTTACATGCCTGTCAAATTCCTCCTCGGTTAGAAGCCCAAGTTTAACGCTTGCTTCTTTGAGAGTAGTTCCATTTTCATGGGCATATTTAGCGATTTTTGCGGCATTATCGTACCCCACAACTGGATTTAGCGCCGTTACAAGCATAAGAGAATTTCTCACATGTGTTGCAATAGTGTCTTCATTGGCTTTTATGCCGCTGACAAGGTTTTCGTTAAAAGACCGGCAGGAATCAGTAAGCAGATTGATGCTCTGTAACAAATTATAGATAATCACCGGTTTATAGACGTTTAGTTCAAAATTGCCCTGAGAGCCGGCAAATGCTATGGTTACATCGTTTCCCATCACTTGAGCGCAGACCATCGTAAGCGCCTCACACTGAGTAGGGTTTACCTTGCCGGGCATAATGGAGGAGCCTGGTTCGTTAGCTGGCAAGGTCAGCTCACCAATCCCAGAACGAGGCCCTGATGAAAGCCATCTGATATCGTTTGCAATTTTCATTAGTGCTGCGCTCAGTGTCTTAAGCGCACCGGAGACCGACAGTATCGGCTCGTGTGAGCTTAAAGCGGCAAATTTGTTTTGCGCCGGCTTAAATGGGAAACCCGTTAGCTCAGAAATATACGCTGAGGCACGCTCTGCAAACTCAGGATGCGCATTGAGGCCGGTTCCCACAGCAGTGCCGCCTATGGCTAATTCATACATGTGAGGGATAACGTTTTCTATCTCAGTTATGCAGAAATTGAGCTGTGCAACATACCCTGAAAATTCCTGCCCCAAAGTAAGCGGTACGGCGTCTTGCAGATGAGTGCGTCCGATTTTTATGATGTTTGCAAACTCATCGGATTTCGTTTTTAAGCCATCTCTCAGCGCGCTGACTGAAGGCATCAGCCCCCTCATCAAACTGGTGGCTGCCGCTATGTGCATAGCTGTTGGAAACGCATCGTTAGAGGATTGTGATTTATTGACGTCATCGTTGGGATGCACAGGGGTTTTTGTGCCCATAGTGCCGCCAGCTGACTCTATAGACCTGTTTGCTATCACCTCGTTAACATTCATGTTGGTCTGAGTGCCGCTTCCTGTCTGCCAGACGGAGAGCGGAAAATGGCTGTCAAGTTTGCCCTCTATAATCTCATCGGCAGCTTTAGCAATCAGCTCTGCCTTAGAGGCGGAAAGCTGTTCAAGGTCGCTATTGGCAAGGGCTGCCGCTTTTTTCAATACTCCAAAAGCACGGATGACTTCTACAGGCATTTTTTCTGTCCCAATAGAAAAAAACCTCAGAGAGCGCTCGGTTTGAGCTCCCCAATATCTGTCAGCATCAACCTCAATCCCTCCCATAGTGTCTGTTTCCGTGCGTTTAGCCGCCATGCTGCCCTCCTTATTAAACAGTATATAGAACCATTGGTAAGTATTATAGTAGTTTTAAGAGAGTTTTTTCACACGGTATTAAGTTTTTCTAAAATACTGCCGATAAGTTTACTAAAGCAGCAAAGAGGCTGCAAGAAGTAGCAAAGAATGCGTTAGTAACAGAGTTTATAGATTTAAAACGACAGCCGGATGCTGTCAGAGACTGTAACATTACAAGGAGGTTGACATGACAAAACTCACTGCAAGAATAACTCCCTTACCCCAAACCATTAACGATACTTAGCTCATAGTGTTGTCTTAATTTATTAATGATTAATGAATTAAGCGACAGCGGCGTGACAGTAGTGGTTAAAATTAGTTTATGTAAACTAATAGCCGGATGCTATTAGACTAAATTGAGATACACGGAGGTTTACCATGGCTTTTGTAATAAACACAAACATAATGTCTATCAATGCACAAAACAATCTAAGGAAAACCCAGAGCCCTTTAGCGACTGCTATGCAAAGATTATCGTCAGGCTTGAGGGTAAACTCGGCAGCAGACGACGCAGCAGGACTTGCAATTGCAACATCAATGGATTCTCAAACAAGAGGTTTGACAGTTGGCGTAAGAAACGCAAACGACGGTCTCTCTATGGTTCAAACGGCTGAGGGCGCAATGAATGAGATAACCAATAACCTTCAGAGAGTCCGTGAGCTTGGCGTGCAGGCAATGAGTGGTCAGTATGGTGTAACCGATGTTGCTTACATGCAAAAAGAGGTGAACTCACTCGTAGAGGAAATAGGGCGAATTTCTGAGCAAACCAAATTTAACGGAGTGCGGCTGCTTGCCGGTGGTTTTGACAAAAGTATCGGCACAAGCTATGCAGCAAGCGATGCAATGGTAAGGGTAACTGTTACCTCACTGAACACAGACACCTTAGGCGGCAAAACATTTATGAATAGCCCTGACGGTCTCAAAGATGGTGTTAAAATGTTTTTAAAAGACATTCACACCATTAGTTCAACTAACCCATCCACTCAGACATTCAGCACAGGTAATTTTACCTATGCAGCAGCGCCTGCCGGTACTTATCTGGATGGTAAAGGAGCGCCGCCAAACTGGACTTACAATCACCCTACAACAGCAACATCACCGTTTGCTGTAATGGCGACTGGTCATATCCAGTACAGTGGATTTGCAGCGTTTATGATAAATCAAACCGATATTAATACCGGCGTCACCAGTCTTGTAAATAACGCTTCAAACGCTATCGCCGTTATTGATGAGGCTCTGAACACTGTAAATTCTGCAAAGGCTGACATGGGAGCTAAGTCAAATCAGTTTGAAGCTGCTATTAATAACATTAGTAACGTAATACAGACAACACAAGCTTCAAGGTCAAGAATAATGGATGCCGACTTTGCTACCGAGACGGCAAACCTTACCAAGTCTATGATTTTACAACAGGCTGGCATATCGGTTCTGTCGCAGGCCAATTCGTCACCGCAGAATGTGCTTGCACTATTGAAATAAGAAAATAAGGTAATAAGGAGGTTTACAAAAGTGGGTTAGAATACCCAATAGTTTGAGATACTGAAATATCAGGAGGTGACTGAAGTGTAGAATAGGGCTCTTGGCAGCGTACCTTACGAGGTACGCTTATACAGAACTAAAATAATAGCTGGACGCTATTGAGGAAAATGACACAAGGAGGTTTATCATGGCATTTGTAATAAACACAAATATAATGTCTATTAATGCACAAAACAACTTAAGGAAAACCCAAAATCCGCTATCGTCAGCTATGCAAAGATTATCGTCGGGCTTGCGTGTAAACTCGGCAGCAGACGACGCAGCAGGACTTGCAATTGCAACATCAATGGATTCTCAAACAAGAGGTTTGACAGTTGGTGTAAGAAACGCAAACGACGGTCTTTCGATGGTTCAAACGGCTGAGGGTGCAATGAATGAGATAACCAATAACCTTCAGAGAATCCGTGAGCTTGGCGTGCAGGCAATGAGCGGTCAGTATGGTGTAACCGATGTTGCTTACATGCAAAAAGAGGTGAACTCACTCGTAGAGGAAATAGGGCGAATTTCTGAGCAAACCAAGTTTAACGGGACACGACTGCTTGCCGGTGGTTTTGACAAAAGTATCGGCACAAGCTATGCAGCAAGCGATGCAATGGTAAGGGTAACTGTTACCTCACTGAACACAGACGCCTTAGGCGGCAAAACATTTATGAACAGCCCCGATGGCCTCAAAGATGGTGTAAAGATGTTTTTAAAAGACATTCACACCATTAGTTCAACTAACCCATCCACTCAGACATTCAGCACAGGTAATTTTACCTATGCAGCAGCTCCACCTGCCACTTATCAAGATGGGATAGGAGCGCCGCCAAACTGGACTTACACTCAACCTACAACAGCAACTTCACCGTTTGCTGTAATGGCAACTGGTCATATCCAGTACAGTGGATTTGCAGCGTTTATGATAAATCAAACCGATCTTAGTAGCGGCGTCACCAGTCTTGTAAATAACGCTTCAAACGCTATCGCCGTTATTGATGAGGCTCTGAACACTGTAAGTTCTGCAAAGGCAGACATGGGAGCTAAGTCAAATCAATTTGAAGCTGCCATTAACAACATAAGCAACGTAATACAGACAACACAAGCTTCAAGGTCAAGAATAATGGATGCCGATTTTGCTTCTGAAACGGCTAACCTTACGAAGTCCATGATTTTGCAACAGGCCGGCATATCTGTTCTGTCGCAGGCCAATTCGGCCCCGCAGAACGTGCTTGCACTGTTGAGGTAAATTTTGGTACACTCTTTGGGAGGGGGCGGGGGAAACATGCCTCCTCCCTTTTTTTTGTTAAAGGAGAGCATTTCTCAAAAGAGGAGATTATTACGTCGCTCTCGCTCCTCATAATGACGAATGAAAAAACACAGTGATAACAAGCCAGGTCTGTCATCAGACAACAAAATAGTGCTGTCATTGATAACAACGCACTGCCGTCATTACAAGCGTAGCGTCGCAATCTCATCCTTTACAGGGGAATCCACTTTAGGGGAGTGTCATTCCTGCGAAGGCAGGAATCCATGTACCTTAAAAAGTATAAAAAGACTGGATTCCCGATCGGGGTCGGGAATGACAAATAAAATAACAGATACTCCCTGAGAGTTTTTTAGCTGGAGAAGTTAACCCTTTATGAACTTAACACATCTTACAGGCATACCGCTTCAACTTCTGACAGCAGTTGTCGTTGATTTGCTGATTGGCGACCCGCGCTGGATTCCGCATCCGATACGAGCGATAGGTTTTCTAATTGACCGCTCAGAGAAAACTCTCCGTAAATTCACAAAATCAAATCACGCTGAGTTTTTTTATGGAGCAGTTATGGTTATATTTGTTGTTTTAATAACTTTCGGGATTTTTTATTTAATCTCCTACTACATGAATATTTTTTTGGGTAATATCTTTATAGCCGGCGGCAGATTTGCACTTTCAGATATAGTTATCGGAGTTATCGGTTCATTTTCATTGGCATACAAAGGGCTTAGAGATTCTGTATGCCTGATATTGCAGCAGTTAAAGGCAGAAGATACAGTGGGAGCGCGAAAGGCCTTGAGCTTAATAGTGGGGCGCGATACTGAACGGCTAGAGTCTGAGGGGATAGTGAGAGCTGCAATAGAAAGCCTTTCGGAAAATCTCTCTGACGGTGTGATTGCCCCGATGTTTTATTTTGCAATCGGCGGACTGCCTTTAGCGTTTGCCTATAAGGCGATAAACACAATTGACTCTATGGTTGGATATAAAAATGACAGGTATCAACATTTTGGAAAATTTGGGGCAAAACTGGATGATGCGGCAAATTATATTCCTGCCCGATTGACTGCCTTTTTTATAATTTTTGGCACTGTTGCATTAAAGTTCTTAATTATGGTACTGTATCCGCTAATTTGTATAATTGATGGGGATACAGAGAGCCGGGCGGCTAAACTGCGGCGGCTGTCAGTTCGTAAGAGTATGATGATATTGCTAAGAGACGGAGATAAGCACACAAGCCCAAATGCTGGGAGGCCGGAGGCTGCGATAGCAGGTGCGCTTTCAATTGCCCTTGGGGGTACCTCCACCTACGGAGGCATGATGGTTGAGAAACCTGTCATTGGAAATGCTAAGAAGACGGCTGATTTGACAAAAATAGACGATGCAATAAGTGTTTCTTTTTTTGCGGCAATAATCGGTTTTGTCACGTTGGTAACATTATCAATTTATGTAAGGGGATTTTTATTTTGACACTCCGAAAAATAAAGTATTCATTGTTCTATGTTGCAGTGGCGGCAGCGTTTCTTTGCGGTAATTTATATGCCGAGACGGCTAAGCAGAAATCGCATATAGACTCCCTGTCAGGAAATGTTTTTACCGATAACAATAATAATTTTAACGTGATACTTGTGGATAAAGACACAGGCACTCTTTATTCGGTAACAGTTAAAGATACAGTTCCGTACATTGTACAAGACTACAAGGTAATAACAGGTGAAAACAATGGCTCAAAGGTAAGAGAGGGGGATTTGAAAACCCCTGAGGGGTTCTATTTCATAACAAAGTATATTCCGCCTGATAAGCTGGATCGCAAAGTGTTTGGTGACGGAGCGTTAACGCTGAACTATCCCAACATAGTCGATAGAAACATGGGACGCACAGGGCATGGCATCTGGATACACGGCATGGGTGAGGAGAGAAATGACAACAAGACTAAAGGCTGTGTAGCACTTCAAAACAAGGATTTCGAGCAGTTGAAAACCTTTCTGCTGCTGGGCACTCCGGTAATTATCTCCGAACATCTTCATTTCCTTAATAAAGATGAGTACATGAAAAAGAAAAAGAAATACATGGATATATTCAAAAAGTTTATAACCAGTTGGGAAAAGGGCGACTATGAGGGGTTTGCGAGCTTTTTTGATACAAAGTTTAAAGGAGAAGCAAGCGGCGGCACTGCCCAACAGTATTTAGCTGAAAAAAAGAAGCTTATGAAGATATACCCTAACAGGAAAGTGGTAACCTCCGATTTAAACATTTTTACAGAGAATTCAAGCGCTATAATGTATAAGTTTAATCAGCTCTATTGTGCAGATAATGTGCTTTCATACGGCACAAAGCTTCTGTATCTGACAGGCGGAGGTGAGCGCGGTGATGAGTATAAGGTGGTAGCTGAGGAATTCAATAAAATGGATGTTGATACGATTGTTTCAAAACATGTATCCCATATTGTATCCAAATGGAGAGCGGCATGGGCTGCAAAAGATATAGAAAAGTATATAAGCCATTACTCATCAGTCTTTTCATCGGACGGTATGAATATAAAACAGTGGAAAGCTCACAAGAAGAGCTTGTTTAAGGCTTCAAGAAGTTTAAAGGTACACGTAAAGGATGTAAGGTTCAAAATTCTTTCTGGAAGGCGTATAGAAGTGACTTTCATACAGGAGTATGCCTCTGACACGGTTTCAGACACGGGTATTAAAACGTTGGTGTTGCAGGGCTGCCCCGGCGACTATAAGATAATAGCTGAAAGCTGGAGACACATATAAACCTACTTATACCAAGCAGTTTCTCAAAAGTAATATAATGGTGAGGAAAAGGACTGGATTCCCGCTCGTAGGCGGGAATGACAAATGGGCTTAATCTTTCTCTGTCATTCCTGCGAAAGCAGGAATCCAGTTATTTATATTTTTGAGCACAATTCTTTATAACTTAATCATATCCATAACAAGCACTATGAATATTATTGTTATATAAATAAGCGAGTAAACAAACAGTGCTCTATCGCTTTCTTTTTCTGATAAGTAAAATTTAACAGCAAACGCTATATATATAACTCCAAGCACGATGCTTGTGATGAGATAGAAGATGCCGGCCATTGCCAAAAAATACGGCATCACACTAAAGGGCAGCAGTATGATGGTATAAATAAGGGTGGATGTTTTGGTTTTCATAATACCCTTTGATATTGGCAAAATAGGAATCCCAGCGCGTGAGTAATCCTCTTTGTACTTAAGGGCATATGCCCAAAAATGGGGATGCTGCCAAATAAACATAATGGCAAACAGCACAAATGCCTCAACATCCACGTGTCCTTTAACGGCGGTGTAGCCAATAACAGGGGGCAGCGCTCCTGTGATGCTCCCTACATGAGTGACAAGGTGAGTACGACGTTTCATTAACACCGTGTAAGGGATAACGTATATAAATGCGCTTATAAACGTGAGCACCGCAGAAAGAGTATTCACATAAAGCAAAAAAATCGCTATAGCAGCCGTTATAAGCGAAAGACCAAATATAAGCGCCGATGTAGGATAAATCCGTCCTTGAGGGATTGCTCTAACCATCGTACGCGGCATTAGAGAGTCTATGTCTTTATCGAAGAAGTTATTTAAAACCGCAGAACCGGCAGCCGAAAGCCCTATTCCAAGCATAGTGGGCAGTATCAGCAGAAAAGTAGGGAACCCCCTCTGTGCCATATACATCCCGTTTAGTGCTGTGACTAAAACAAGCACAACTATGCCGGGCTTCATAAGAATTACATGGTCTCTGACTATTGTCCTGTATCCCGGCATTGTCCACCTTTTGCTGATATAGAAAAAGCATTATGTAGGCCATAAAGTACGGCTTTGCCATTATAGCAGATGGTGAGATTTTTGTCATTGTTTTAATAATTTGTGTTATCCTATCGTGGATACATTAAGCGATAATTGCGGATGAATAATTAATGACAGATAATTTGAAAAAAATTGCTCTACTGGTTATGTTTTTCATTTTTTCTATAGTTCTTTATAAATACACACTTAAAGAGCCATACCATTTTGATTCGGTTCTTTATATGAAAACTGTTGACGTCTTTAAGGACACTTCACGATTTGAGTGTTTTTTTGGCGCAAGATGTTTAAGTTCATATATTTTAATACCGCTGTCTGTGTTTATTGGAGCAAAGACGCTTCCTGTTACAACTGCCATTACGGCTCTTTTGGCTTTACTGTTTTACTTTTTTTGGATACGGCGGATATTTGGTTTTAATGAGGGATTCCTTGCAGCTCTTCTTTTTTTCTTTATTCCAGCAAGCATAATAACAGTAACTCACGTAAAAGAAGACTTCACTGCGTTTATGTTTCTTTTTGCGGCATTTCTAATGGCTTCAAAAGACAGACCGTCGTTTTTAAGACCTCTCTCTGGGCTTTGTTTTGGTTTAGCGCTGGTTTCCAAAGACATGCCAATTATATTTGTCCCCTTTTATTTTTCATATTTATACGTAATGGGTGCAGAGTTTGAACAATCATACAAAAAACTGCTGAGTAAGGAAAACATTAAAACAGGCATTAAAAACATCCTGACAGCTCTGTCACTTTCTCTGATTGTGTCATTTGCTATAGACAGCCGCCACTATATAGACCTTTTCCATAAAACGGCATCCCCTTATGACGGGCAGTTTATGGGGGTGTTTTCATATATGCTTCCTATTGGATTAACCTCGTGGAAACACGGAGTCGGTTCGCTTTTGTTTTACTTGCAGTTTGTTATGCTGATGGCGCCTTTTTTTGCTAAAACCAAAAAGGAAAAGTTAATTTACATATTATTTTGCATCCAGTTTGCTGCTCTTTCTATTTTCATAGCAAATCTAACTGTCGTAAAATACAGACACTATGTGTGGACGTCATTTCTCTGTCTCCCACCTATGCTCTATACAGTCAGGAATTTTCTAACGAGTTTTAAGTTCAATAAAAAAATTGACTCGGGAGTCTTGTATGTTGTTTTTGGGACAACGGCGGCAGCGCTTTTTGGGTCAACCTATCCTGCTCTTGATCTCCACAGCCGATATAACACGGTCGCCTCCATTTATAAGAACCTAAATATTGATAAAAATAACTCTGTAGTTTCCGGTGTTGACGACTGCGTGTTTGCTCGGTACTTTAAAGGGCTTACCTGTGTGGTGCATCCGATAGATCCGTCAGAAAGCGAGGCTCTTGCATTTGCTAAAGAGATAGAGAGCTACTTAAACGAGGGGAAAAATGTGTATTTCCTTCCAGATTTTTTCTCTTATGACAGGTACGGAAATATTGAAAAACAGTTTGTGTCAAGATATAAGTTTTTGGCTGGTAAAAACGTCCTCTACAGCGATTTCCACTACATGGACTACGGCTTTACTCTTAAACAGTATGAGCGTAAACTTGCTCATACGTATTCGGTAAGAACTAACAGCCGATGTGAGGCTCCGTATAATAAAACTACCGATGAGACATTCCAGGATGAGCGCGGACGACCGCTTCCTTTTGAAATATACACCTATAACATTATGTGCACACAAGTTTCCACCGCCGTTAAAGCGTATGTTTACAAACACATGGTGATAACTGACCTCAGTGTCGGGACGATTGTTAAAGTTGAACGGCCGTAAGTTTTATTATCTATTGACAGCCATTACACCATTAACGTTATAATCCTAATTAGTAAAAGGTTTTAACAATTAAAATGAAAATAAACGCAAATATTAGATTATTAGTCCTAATAATTATCTCACTTACAAGCTGTGACAAGGCGGCAATGGCTCCTAAGGGGCCGCCTCCTGTGCCTGTAACTGTGCAAAAAGCAATTGCTAAATCTATGCCGGTTGAGATTACCGCTTTTGGCACAGTTGAAGCGTTTAATTCCGTATCCATAATTCCGCAAGTTCCCGGTAAAATCCTGAAAATTCATTTCAAAGAAGGGCAATATGTTAAAAAAGGCAACTTGCTTATCACTATTGACCCTGAGCCTTATAAAGAAAAACTCTCACAGGCTGAGGCCGTCCTCGCTAAAGACAGAGCAAATCTAACGTATGCCAAAGAAGAGGCTCAAAGGTATTCATTCCTGCTTGAAAAAGGCGCCGTCTCACGCTCCGAATACGATAAAAACACAAGCAGCTTCAAGGCTCAGGAGGAATTGGTTAAGTCAGATGAGGCACAGGTTAAACAAGCAAGGCTTAATCTTGGCTACTGCTCCGTACGTTCTCCGATAGAGGGTAAAACAGGAGGGCTTATACTGAAAGAAGGCTCTATTGTTGAGGAAAATAAAACCAAAGTTGTAACAATTAACCAAATACAGCCTATATTGGTCAGATTTTCAGTGCCTGAAAAATATCTTAACGAAATCAAACGCTATAGTGATGTCGGCAGCCTCAAAGTCCTCTCATATCCGCCAAAGTATGAAAACACACCGCTTGAAGGGAAGCTCACCTTTATAAGCAACGCGGTTGACCAAAGCTCTGGGATGATTGAGCTTAAGGCCGAGTATGAGAACAAGGACAGTTTTCTGTGGCCCGGGCAGTTTGTTAATGTTATCGTTTACCTAACAATTCAATCCAACGCTGTTGTGGTTCCCTCATCTGTCGTACAAGCAGGGCTAAAGGGTAATTACGCTTTTGTCGTTAAGCCCGATATGACGGCAGAGCTAAGAACTGTGGTTGTTGACAGAGTGCAAAGGGATGAGACAGTTATTACCACAGGCATAGCGCCAGGTGAGACTGTCGTAACAGACGGTCATATAAAGCTTAAAAACGGCTTAACTGTAAAAATTAATGATGTGCCGGTAGTGGCTCCAACAGTGTCCCCTGCTCCTGCCAAAGGCCCTCAACTGTGATACCAAGTTGCAGTCAGAAGTATAACGAGGCGGCAAGGAGAAAGCGACCTCCCCTTACAGGGGATTCCCCTTTAGGGGAGAGTACGTTGAGGAGCTTTAGACGCACGCCAACAAAGTTAGACGATAGAATGTAGCTTGGTATGAATCTTTCAGAACTCTGGATAAGACGCCCTATCATGACCATTTTGTTTATGGCGGGGATTTTATTTTTTGGTATAATCAGCTACAGAAAACTCCCTATTAATAACCTGCCTAACGTTGACTTTCCTACAATTGAGGTAAGCGCCGCTCTCCCTGGCGCCAACAGCGAAACTATGGCTTCCACTGTAGCCATGCCGTTGGAAAAACAGTTTGCAGGCATCTCCGGCGTTGATTCAATGGTCTCATCAAGCGTTCAGGGGAAAACCACAATCAATCTTCAGTTTTCACTGGATAGAAACATTGACGATGCTGCTCAGGATGTTAACGCAGCGATTTCTGCCGCAATGGGAGTGCTCCCCGGAAATATGCCCAATCCCCCCACATACAAAAAGGTTAATCCGGGTGATATGCCGATTATTTTTCTGGGACTAGTCTCAGACACACTGCCTATTACCGCCATTAACGATTATGCCGAAAACATCCTCACCCCTCACCTTTCTACAATTAATGGTGTGGCGCAGGTGCGTGTTGTCGGCACTCAACGATTCGCTGTCAGAGTGCAGGTTAATCCACGTGTGCTAGCTAATAAGGGTATTGGAATCAATGAGGTGCAGGACACTCTGTCATCCGGTAATGTAAACATGCCGGGCGGTGAACTTCAGGGCACTAACACCGGCTTTATGCTTAAACCTTACGGACAGATTTTTGACGCCGAAGGGTACAACAACCTAATTGTCACATATCAAAACGGCTATCCGGTCAGGATTAAAGACATTGGCAAAGCAATTGACGGCGTTGAGTATAAAAAGCAGAGAGCATGGTTTTTTACTAAAGGACAGGCTAAACGCGGCATTTTTCTTTTGGTAAGCAGACAGCCAGGAACTAACACAGTAGCGCTTGCTAAGGAAATCAAATCTCTGATGCCGATGCTCAAGGCCTCTATGCCGGGTGCTATGGATATGGCGATTTTCTATGACCAGTCGCTGTTTATCAAAGAATCCATTAACGATGTTCAGTTCACACTGATTCTTACAGTTATTCTGGTTATCATAGTTATCTTTCTTTTTATAAGAGCGGTGAGGCCGACTCTTATTCCGGCCCTAAGTGTTCCTCTTTCACTTATTGGAACCTTTGCCGTCATGGATTTAATGGGCTATACGCTGAATAATTTGTCTTTGATGTCGCTTACGCTTGCCGTCGGGTTTGTGGTTGATGATGCTATTGTTGTGCTTGAAAACATCGTAAGACGTAGGGAAATGGGTGAAGACCCGATGACTGCCGCCCTTAACGGCTCAAAAGAAATCGGATTTACGGTTCTTTCTATGACGCTTTCTCTGGTTGTGGTTTTTATCCCTATTATGTTTATGGGAGGAATTATTGGGCGGCTTTTCAGGGAGTTTTCAGTGTGCATCACATCTGCCATTTTGTTTTCCGGGCTTGTCTCACTGACACTTACTCCTGTTATGGGAGCGCACTTTATGGGCACAGTGTCACACACTCATGGCCGCTTCTATGAGTCCTCAGAGTCGGTTTTTAAGTGGATGCTTAACTTTTATTCTCACACCTTAAAGTGGGTCATTTATCATCGCAAGTATGTTGTCATATTTTTAGTGTTTATAGTTATTGGAACGGTTTATTTGGCACGGGCAGTACCAAAGGGATTTATTCCGACTCAGGATCAGAACTTTTTCAGAGTATTTTCCATAGCCTCAGACAGTATCTCTTTTGAGAACATGGTAATGCATCAGAAGGAGGTTATCAAACGGATTTTAGAAGACCCTGACATAAAGGAGGCAAGCGGCGCCTCAGCAGCGGGTTTTCCCGGTGACACAAGCGGCATCCTTTTTTGCGGCCTTAAAGACAAGGCGGAACGAAAAAGCTCGGTTGATGAGATTATCAATCGTTTAAGACCAAAACTCAATCAAATTCCCGGTCTTATCGTTTCATTGGTAAACCCGCCGCTTATAACGATTGGAGCCAGGATTAGCAGCGCTCAATGGCAATACACCCTGCAAACCACAGACATTGACGAGCTTTTTAAATATGGCACTCAGATGGAGGAAAGCCTGAGAAAATTGCCGGCGCTTACCGATGTCCGCTCTGACCTACAGATGAGAAAGCCAACTATTGAAATCATCATAGACCGTGACAAGGCCTCCTCGCTTGGGCTTACAGTTAAGCAGATTCAGGACGCTTTCTATAGCGCCTATAGCGACAGGCAGGTTTCTACCATGTACACCGCCGCTAACCAATACTATGTGATACTTGAGCTTGCTCCCGGCTTTGCGGAATCCCCTGAGCTGCTCTCTATGCTCTATATTAAGTCCTCAACCGGTAAACTAATCCCGCTTTCAACTGTGGCGCAGATTCGTCATAGCGTCTCCCCGCTAAGTATTAATCACATAGGGCAGATACCGGCTGCTACCATATCGTTTAACCTAAAACCAGGCTACTCAATAGGAACTGCAATGGAGGACATCAACAAACTCTCCCGTGACACACTGCCTGCCACTATTACCACAGGTTTTCAAGGCTCGGCACAAGCGTTTAAGCAGTCATTTGCAAGCATGGGTTTTTTGCTGATAGTTACCGTTGTGATTATCTATTTGGTTTTGGGGATGCTCTACGAGAGTTTCTTTCATCCTCTTACAATTCTCACAGCGCTTCCGCTTGCCGGCTTTGGCGCACTGTTTGCCTTGTGGATTTTTGGTAAGGAGCTTGATATGTACGCATACGTCGGAATGATTATGCTTATAGGAATTGTAAAGAAAAACGGAATCATGATGGTTGATTTTGCTCTGGATGCCGAGAGAAATGAAGGGCTTTCCGCCGAAGACTCAATTTTTAAAGCCTGCCAAATTAGATTTAGACCAATTATGATGACAACAATGGCGGCTCTTTTTGGCACTTTGCCTATAGCTCTTGGAATAGGCGCCGGAGGTGAAGCACGCCAACCGCTTGGCATATGCGTTGTCGGCGGCTTATTCTTCTCTCAGTTTATGACGCTATATATTACTCCTGTGTTTTATATTTATATTGATAAATTCAATCGCTGGATAACGAAGGATTCTAAGAAAGAACCAAAGAAAGTAAGGGAGGACGCTGCCCTCCCTTAAACCCTCCCGTAAGGGGACTTGTCCCCTTAACCCCATGTTTGTTGGCGACGATAATCACAAGCTGTCATTGCGAGGAGCGATAGCGACGTGGCAATCTCGCCCTTTGATAAGTGCTATGTGTTGTGATTAAAGAATTTTTCAACCGGCATTCTGCCAATTAAAAAGTTTCAATTGCGACCTACGCCCGCAAAAACAGATGAAAAGATGAGAAGATTTTTGTCTCTTTGTCAGACTTGATCTTAAAAAAAATGCAGGGGATCTCAATGTGGTATATTTCACACAATGTATGGCGCTAATCACACACCTGTGAAGTATGTACAAGATAAAACCTATACAAATTATTGTGTTACAAAAAAAATAAAGTTGGCATAGATATTGCTTAGTTCTGTATCCTATATAAGCATAATATTTAGGGAGGTTGCTATGCGTAGTAGAGTTAGGGTGATTAGTAACAAAATGAGTGATAATTTTTTTTATGACTTTCTTACTGATAAAGGATTATCACCTGTTAGAGTAAAAGAATTGCTAACCAAGGCAGATACAAAAAAAGCCATATCTACACATGATCTTGAGGATTTAGAAAATTTTAATAGTGTTTTGAGTAAAATTGTTGAAAAAGATAGACATGTTGTATCATTAGGCGCAAAATTCCTCATTTATCATAAGCCCACTCATTCTCATGGATTGATAGGCTTTGAAATGGAAACATGGATAATTAGAATGTTTAACGCAAATATTGTTTTATTAAAAACTGCAACGGAGAACATTATTGAGATAGTCTATGAGAAATGTACGAAAAATGAAAAAGATATTGTATTTATAAACAAGGAGGTAGTACTTCTTGAAACAGAACATGATATAGAGGTTGAAAAAGGTAGTATATTACCTGAAAAAAAGGACAGGCGCGAATTCTTTCGCAATAGTATTAAAATTGAACATTACACATGGGTAATTTGTACAGTTTTGACGATGATACTCATTGCTCTTTCATACGCTTTAACAATACGTCAGCCTATAGATGATATTTATAAGTGGTTATATGACGTTGTTACAAAATTTATTGGACCTTTAGCTGTGACTGGTACTATAAATTATGTTAACTATCATGTTTCATGGAGAAAAGTAAAAAAGAAGACTATTTTATGGTATAATGATAAAAAATAATGATTTCTTTTTATTCGGTATTATGGCTCAGTGTAAATCGGGTAAAACCGATTAGATATTTTACTAAATTGCATTAAAACGGTAATATTTCCGCGTTGGAGCAATCATGCAGATTGTTTCACAGTGTTTCCTTTTTTGTACCTCTAATTTCAGATTTGAAGTAAAAGGAAACGTTTCTGAGCAGAATTTATTTTTACCAGAGCAATTTGTACAGAATATTGTTTATAGAAGAAATATTTATAAATCTCTTTAAATTTTTTCATCCCTTTTTGCGGGTGAAACTCGCAATTGAAACTTTTTAAGCGGCGGAACGCCGGTTGAAAAATATTCTATCTACAGGCAAATCAACCAGCACTAAATTAAACCACCCAATCGTTGCTAACAAACCGGGGGTCACGGGGAATCATTCCCCGTGCAGGATGGGGTCTAAGGGGAAGGACAGAGTCCTTCCCCTTCTTAACCTATTTCTTAACCTACTTCACGCACGGTTGTCTTTTTTTTAGAACTAAGATTAAACTGGATAATGGATGACAGCGTTTTATTATCGGTACGCAATCTTACGAAAAACTATGGCGGGAAAAAAGCCGCTGTGGCGGGCGTGGATTTTAGTTTTTTTAAGGGCGAATTTGTAGGCCTTTTAGGGCCTAATGGCGCCGGTAAAACCACGATTATTAAAATCCTAACAGGGCTTATTAAACCCTCATCTGGCGAGGTAAGCTACTACGGTGATGATTTCTTTAGTAACTCAAAACGCTTAAAGGCAATCATCGGAGTTGTCCCTCAGCAAAACAATCTGGACAGAGACTTGACAGCTTATGAAAACCTCTATCTGCACTGCCTGCTTCATGGCATTCCTAAACGTGAGCGTGCAGAGAAGATTGAGAAATACCTGACATTTGCAGGCCTTATAGATATGAAAGACAAGGCGGTCAAGACATTTTCAGGCGGGATGATGAGACGGCTTGTTATTTTGCGCGCACTGCTCCATGAGCCACAAATCATATTCCTTGATGAGCCAACGATTGGCCTTGACCCTCAGATTAGACGCACTATCTGGGAGTTTATCGTTAAAATAAATCAAACAAAGAACACCACAATACTTCTAACCACCCACTACATAGAGGAGGCGGAAAAACTCTGCGCTCGGGTGCTTATAATAGACAAGGGATTGATAATAGCACAAGGCACTCCGAATGAACTTAAAGCCGCAACCGGAAAGTTTGTGCTGGAGACTTTCAAAGAGGAAAAAATCGTGGAGGAGTTTTTTGAACACAAAGAGGATGCGATGGAGGCTATTAAAAGCTGCTCCTATGCCTGCAAAATTCGGGAGAGCACACTTGAGGACGTGTTTTTGCAGATAACCGGAAGGAAAATTAATGTTTAACGGTTTTTATGCGGTGCTCTACAGGGAGCTTTCCATTTTTAGGAAGCGGTTAAAAAAGCAGCTCCTTTCGCAATCGCTGTCGCCGCTTCTTTACTTAATCGCCTTTGGCTGGGGGATGGGGAATGCTATTGTAGTTGGAGATTTGTCCTATATGTCGTTTCTAATTCCCGGGTTAATCACAATGAGCAGCCTTAATCAAAGTTATGCCATCTCAGGGGAGCTAAACATTTCAAGGTTTTACTTTCACACGTTTGAACAATACCTGACAGCACCCGTCTCTCACTTTGAAATCGTGCTGGGTGAGGCGGTTTTTGGAGTAATGCGAGGGGTAATTAGCGGGTTAATGATTTTTGCCTTTGCAATTGTCTTTAACGTTAAGCTGCAATTTAACGCCGCCTTCATACCGGCACTTTTGTTGCACACGTTTTTATTTTCCTCACTTGCCGTAACCACCTCGATGGTTGTAAAAGACCACGCTGGGCAGGCGCTGGTTAATAACTTTGTAATAACGCCTATGATTTTTCTCTGCGGCACGTTTTATCCGGTTGACAGGCTCCCAGTGTTTTTTAAAGCAATAGTCCATTTGCTGCCACTTACCTATTCAGTTAAGGTAATACGGGCGTCTTTGACAGGAGGCGTGATTAATCCACTGTACATACTTTTGCTTTTTGCATACTCTGTGGTATTCTTTCTTACGGCAATAGCCGCATTAAAAAAAGTGGAGAGTTAAACTTAAAATTATGGATAAAAACGTGGTGTATTCTCTTGGGCTTGGGCCCGGTGACCCTGAGCTTATTACAATTAAAGCCATGCGGATTTTAGAGCAGTCCGATGTGGTAATTGTGCCGCAATCGGATGAGCTTGGGCGAAGTGTCGCTAAAGACATTATATCTCACTATGTATCGGATGAAAAAATCCAGATGTACTTTTTCCCGATGAATAACAAAAAAGAGGAATTGGTAAAGCGATACACTGAGCTTGCCGAGACTATTAAATCCCTTCTTGATTCCGGTAAGACAGTCGCTTATGTATCAATGGGAGACCCCACACTGTTTAGCACATCAAACTACCTGACCGATAAACTAAAAAACATTGGAGTTGCGATAAAGCATATTCCAGGAATTAGCTCAGTAAATGCGTCCTCTGCGCTTTTAGGAATTTCACTTGCCAGTAAAGGAGACAATATTGGAATTTATGAACTCAGCGCAAAAGCAGACGTTAATGCCGAGCGCATAAAAAATCACTCTACCACCATATTTATGAAAGTCCACAAGAAACTGAATGCGCTGATTGAAGCCATAAGAGAATCTGCACCCGATGAGGCATATCTGATTCAAAGAGTAGGACTTGAGGGTGAGAACACTATAGATTTGCTTGAATCCGCTCCAGACTTTGATGCCGCTTATCTTTCGCTTGCTATTATTAAAAAAGTTTAGAAAACACGATGAATTAAGAGTCTTTTTACTTAGCCAGCGGATGGCTTTTGTCGTATGTATCCATGAGGTGTTCAATGTCCAGATGTGTGTAGCGCTGTGTGGTGGAAAGCGAGGAGTGACCAAGAAGCTCCTGAATTACCCTAAGATCAGCACCACCGTGAAGCAGGTGTGTTGCAAAGGTGTGCCTTAACGTGTGCGGCCCCATCTTTCCCTGAATACCTATAAGACGGGCAAATTTTACCACTACCCGTCTGATATGCCTCACCGTAAGTCTTTTGCCTCCTGAGTTTAAAAAGAGTGCCCCTGCGTCATCCTCTGTGATTTTCTTAGAAGTGCCTTTTTTTGTAACATCTGCTTTTGTCTTTTTAATCAGCAAACGTTCTATCAGATAAATCTTCATAGCCTTAACCGCGGGCTCTCCAACCGGCACAATACGCTCCTTTTTCCCCTTACCCATAACCTTTATAAGTCCCTGATTTAGGTTTATGTCCTCCATGTTACTGCCGGTAAGCTCGCTGATTCTTAACCCGCTTGAATAAAAAAGCTCAATAATCGCCCTGTTTCTTGCCATGATAAATCCCATCCCGGAGGTTTTCTCTATCATATTAAATATGTCATCTACGCTTAAAAACTTTGGAAGCGGACGGGGCGCCTTTGGCGTCGGCACAAGCCTTGTTGGATTATTTGTCACAACTGCCTGAGCTCTTAGGTATTTATAGAACGACTTAACAGTGGCAAGTCTTCTGGCTACAGTTGACTTAGCAAGCCCTGCCCGGCTCTGGGATGCCACAAACCCCCTTATATCGTAAAGGTCTGTGTCTTCGGCGTCACTTTTTTCTGTGATTTTTAAAAACTCTTCAAGGTCTTTAGTGTATGCCCTTAGCGTATGCTCTGAGGCATTTACCTCTACTGACATGTATCTTAAAAAGTCATCTATATGCTGTTTTAATAAACCCATCAATCTCCGTAAGCGCTCGTTCCACAATTCGCTGCCGCCGGATGCTTTTGTCTTTGCACTTAACCTCCGGAGGAGGAAAGAGGCTGAAGTTTATATTAGACGGCTGAAAAGCACCATGTGCCTTTTCTGTCGTCACATATTTAATAAGAGCTCCGACAGACGTTGTTTCAGAAGGAGCAACAAAAGAAACCCCTCTGACTTTCCTTGCCGCAGCGACGCCTGCAAAAAGTCCCATAGCAGTTGATTCAATATAACCTTCAACTCCGGTAATCTGTCCGGCCAAAAGTATATGCTCATGCCCTTTTATGGCAAGCTCTGTGGTTAGACACGCAGGGGAGTTGATGTAGGTGTTTCTGTGAACACTGCCAAAGCGGAGAAACTCGGCATTTTGCAGGCCCGGTATCATTCTAAATATCCTCTGCTGCTCCGGGTACTTTAGTCTGGTTTGAAACCCCACCATGTTATAGGCAGTCTTTTCTGCATTTTCTGTACGAAGTTGAACCACTGCATATGGTTGCTTCTGAGTTTCAGGGTCAATGAGGCCAACCGGTTTCATAGGGCCAAAGCGCGGCGTATCTATGCCGCGTGAGGCCATAACCTCTATCGGCATACAACCCTCAAACACTTTATTGTCCTCAAAATCTCTGACACTTACCTTATCGGCGCTGACCAGAGCTTCATAAAAGGTATGGTAACACTCAGTGTCCATCGGGCAGTTTATGTAATCATCTCCGCCTTTGCCATAGCGCGAGGCACTAAACACTTTTGAGTAATCAATCGTTTCGGCATCAATTACAGGGGCTATAGCGTCATAGAAAAACAACGAGTCCCGGCCTAAAATCTGAGCCAGACTATTTGACATTGATTGAGAGGTTAGAGGCCCTGTGGCTAAAATATAGGCAATTGGAGAGCCGTCAGAACTAGTTGAGCAGAACTCTGATATGTCTCTGCATTCCCGTCTTATGACCTCTATATTTGGATTTGATTCAATAGCCTCCGTGATGTACTTAGCAAACAGAGCTCTGTCAACAGCCAGAGCTGAACCTGCAGGCACGGAGGTTTGTCTTGCCGCCTCCATAATCAGAGAGCCAAGCAGGGTAAGCTCCTGTTTAAGCAGGCCGTGGGCAGTGTCAGGGAGGTCAGAGCGCAGAGAATTAGAGCATACAAGCTCGCCCAGAAGCCCTGTCCTGTGAGCCTCTGTTTGCATATCTGGCCTCATTTCGTACAAGGTTACCGGCACGCCAAACCGGGCTGCCTGCCATGCGGCCTCAGAGCCGGCAAGCCCCCCTCCTATCACTACCACAGAGGACATTAACTCAGCGTTTCAAGGCGTTTATGTTAAAAGCATCTTTATCAGCCCTATGTCGAATCATTTCCCCTTCTGTCATATAAATTACCATCTCTGCAATGTTTGTAGCATGGTCGCCGATTCTTTCAAGATACCGTGAAATATAACTTAGTTTTGTGGCAGGGATAGCAGAGTCACAGTCGTGTAACATCATGGTGATAAGGTCGTGGAGCACTTTCTCATTTATTGCATCCACCTCTTTGTCACGTGACATAACGTCAAAGGCAAGCGATGTTTCCTCTTTTATAAAAGAGCCTACCGAATCTCTGACCATGCCGCAGGTGATGTCTCTCAGCACAGGAAAACTTACGTGTACGGCTATGTACCTCTCATCGGCAAGTTCTATAGTGCGATTAGCTATATTTGCAGCATTATCGGCTATCCGCTCTAAATCCGTAGTTATTTTCATCGCAGTTGTAATCAGCCGGAGGTCTTTGGCTACAGGCTGCCGGAGCGCTATGAGTTTTATACAATACTCATCCAATTCATTGTCAAAGGTGTTTATAAGAGCATCACCCTCTTTAATCTTCTGGGCATGTTCCACATCTCTTTCAAGCAAGGATATAACAGAGTTTCTTACGGCGTCCTCAACAAGTATGCCCATTTTCTGGATTTTACCCTTAAGCTCCGCAAACTCTCTTTCCTTTAAATGCATCAAACCTCCAATGAATTAAAACCTCACGCCAGTTTAGGTCTTTAGATGCGTAATATCTCCCATGTGGCGGACTATTTTGCCCTCCACCATGTAAATTACAACCTCTGCTATGTTTGTTGAATGATCGGCTATTCGCTCCAAATTCCTGGAAATATAAATCAACTGTGACGCCTGAATTATGCTGTCGGGGTTGCGGGTCATTATAGAGAGCAGCCCGTCAATAATCGTATCGTTGAGGTCATCCACCTCGTCATCCCTATTAATTACGGCTACCGAGAGGGCTTTATCCTCATTTACGAAAGAATCAATAGCGTCTTTGACCATCATCTGCGTGATTTCCCTCATCCGAGATATTTCCGAGTAACTCATTATCTGAGGAGATTCCATAAGTGTGATAGACTTCTCGGCTATATTTACCGCATGGTCGGCTATGCGCTCAAGGTCTGTAGTTATTTTCATTCCTGTTGTTAAAAACCGGAGGTCTCTCCCCATAGGCTGACGCCTGGCTATAAGCCGGATACATTCCTCATCAATATTAACATCAAGTGCGTTTACTATGTGGTCGTTTTCTATTACGGTTTGTGCTAAACCAGCATTACTTTCTATCAAAGAACGTACTGAATCCCTTATGGCGCTTTCCACCAATGAAGCCATTTTAAGGATCATCTCTTTAAGTGTCTTTAACTCATCATCCCGTATTGGCATTATCCGAACCTTCCCGTTATATAATCCTCTGTCAATTTATTTGAGGGGTTTGTAAACACTGTGTCTGTCTTATTATATTCTATAAGGTCTCCAAGCATCATAAACCCTGTGTAATCAGAAATCCTTGCAGCTTGCTGCATGTTGTGTGTCACTATGATAATTGTAACTTCTTTTTTTAATAAAATTGCAAGGTCCTCTATTTTTGAGGTTGAAATAGGGTCAAGTGCGCTTGTAGGCTCATCAAACAACAGCACTTTTGGCTTAACCGCAAGAGAGCGCGCTATAACAAGACGCTGCTGCTGACCGCCAGAGATTGCGTATGCGCTTTCATTTAACTTGTCCTTTACCTCATCCCACAGCGCCGCCTGCCTCAGGGCTGATTCAACGTGTTCTGCAATCTCGTTTCTCTTCTTTATTCCACGCAATTTCAATCCGTACGCTATGTTTTCAAAAATTGACATAGGAAACGGCGTTGGCTTTTGAAACACCATTCCTATCTGACACCGCAAATCTATCAGGTCTATGTCTTTGGACAGAATGTCTATTCCGTTAAAAGCTATCTCCCCCTCATATCTACAACCTGGGTAGAGATCGTGCATTCGGTTAAAACAGCGCAATAGCGTTGTCTTACCGCACCCAGAGGGCCCTATCAGAGCCGTCACAGAGTTTTTATAAATTGGAAACGTTACATCTTTCAACGCTTTGACGCTGTTAGAATAATAGAAATTTAATCCTTTGACCTCTATATCAGATTCCTGTCTCATCAGCTCACTAACCTCTGGCACTATTATATTCTATGATGTTTCTGCAAATCAACTGAATTGCTGTAAATCCAGCATAAACTTAGCCGTCGGTAAATATTATAGATTATCTGATGTTACAATTGTATTAAATCTGAATTTACAATTAAGTTAATTCTAAATATTTTGTTTACGGGTTCTTGACATTTAGTCTGACAAGTGAGTATGATAGTTTTATTTTATAAAGGAGGGTGAAATTGGAGTCACATGCACTTATACATATACCAGGGGTACCGCCCTTTGTTACATACTCGTGGTTAGCGATGGTTATACTGATAACTGTGGCATTTACAGTACGTGGGTCTTTGAAGTTGGTGCCAGTTGGCGCACAGAACGTGGCTGAGGGGATTGTTGAAGCACTGTATGATTTTTGTAAAGAAAACATAAATCACCATTGGGTTGACTCAATGTTTCCTATGATAGGAACTCTTGGGCTTTACATACTGACATGTAACTTAATGGGCTTGATACCTGGTTTTGAGGCGCCTACCAGCGACATAAATATGACAGCATCGTGTGCAATCCCTGTGTTTTTGGCAACCCACTACTTTGCACTCAGAGAGCACGGCGGTAGTTACATTAAGCATTTTTTGGGCCCCATACGCTCCATTTATGCGCTGCCGCTTATGGTTATGATGTTTATAATAGAGTTTATCGGGCATTTAGCGCGTCCTGTAACGCTTTCAGTCAGGCTTTTTGGGAACATGCTCTCAAAGCACATAATTCTGTCAGTGTTAGGGTTGCTGGCTCCTGCCGTGATACCCATAGTGTTTTTAGGGCTTGGCATTTTGGTAAGTGTGGTGCAGGCTTTTGTTTTTGTTTTGTTAACTACGCTGTACTTTGCAGGTGCGGTTGAAGAGTCACATTAATAAACAATATTGCGGAGGTTGATTTACATGAAGAGATTTATGGCGTTACTGTTTGTAGTGATGATGGTGGTAGCGGTTCCTGCGGCAGCTTTGTATGCCAATGACGGTTCTGCCGAGGGATCAAGTTCAAATGTGAAAGCGTTTGCAGCTATCGGAGCATTGATAGGGCTTGGAATTGCAGCGCTCGGTACAGGAATAGGTCAGGGACTGGGTCTCAGTAAAGCTTGTGACGGTGTTGCAAGGAATCCCGGAGCCTCTGGAAAGATAACCACCACATTGATTATCGGTCTTGCTATGATTGAGTCACTGTGTATTTATGCTTTTTTACTGTCCCTTGGTGTGCTTATGAACCAGAAGTTGTTCTTCTAAAGGGATGGCATAACTAAGGGATTGTGTTTGGGATTACATCGTTTCGGGGCTGGGGGCTGAGATATGGGATTATTACTTAAGTGTTTCATCGTAGGCCCTTTGCAGGTCAACTGTTATGTTGTCTCGGATGATGACACCAAAGAGGCCATAGTGATAGACCCAGGTGATGAGCCTGACAGAATTATTGATTATGTAACAGAAAAATCACTGAACTTAAAGAGTGTTGTTTGTACGCACACGCATTTTGACCACATAGGGGGGATTCCTGAGATAAAGGAAGCCCTTAACCCCCTTCTTTTAATCCATACCGATGATCGTACCATATACGAATCGGCTAAAGAGATGGCAGCGTTTTGGGGTCACGAGATGGACAATATGCCAAAGCCCGATGAGTTTCTCTCTGAGGGTGATAAGATAACAGTTGGCAGTTACAGTTTTGAAGTGATTCATACACCAGGGCACACGTGGGGTGGAATCTGTCTTTACGGCGAGGGAATTGTCATAACTGGCGATACGTTGTTTGAGGGCTCAGTGGGACGAACAGACCTTCCTGGAGGCAATGCGCTGGATTTAAAAAAGTCCTTTAAGCGGCTAATGGTATTACCGCCTCAGACAAGGGTATTTCCAGGGCACGGCCCTGAGACCACCATATCACATGAAATAAAGTACAATTTCTACAACTCAGAGTAGTAGCCGATTATCGTTGGCATAAGTGCCTTTGATAAAGTACAAGACTAAAGTGGGCAAAGATACAAAATTTGCATATATTTTAACCTCTGTCTTTTTCATCCTGACACTGATTCTCATCCTGCATCACGCAATGTGGCGGGATGAGCTTCAAGCGTGGATGATTGCTGCGTCAAGTAATTCCTTTTCGGAGCTTTTTCAAAATATCAAATATGAAGGACATCCATCCCTGTGGTTTGTTATTCTTTACCTTGTTAAACATGTAACAACGAATCCCGCAGCTATGAAAATAGTGCATCTTCTTATTGCCACAGCATCAGCGTTTGTTTTTTTAAAGTTTGCTCCTTTCAATAACCGTTTAAAGGGACTGTTTATATTCGGATATTTTTCATTTTTTGAATATGCCGTTATAAGCAGAGACTACGCTATTGGGATTTTATTTCTTTTTATTTTTTGTGCATATTTTGGTAAAGATTTTAAGAATAGAAATTACGTATTTCTTTCGATAATTTTGTTTTTGATGTGCCAGAGTAATGTTCTTGCAGTCATTTTAGCAATAGCACTTGCAATCACCATTTTTCTTGAACCCCTTCTGTTAAAGGATTTCATTTTTTATCGCTCATGGCGGTTTTACACATCAATTTTGATTTTTGCGGCAGGTCTGATGTTATCTGTACTTCAAATGAACCCTCCGGCTGATGCCAGCTTATACCATCCAGTCATTAATCCACGGAATATACCGGGAAAGATTGTTGATCAGATGTCAGTGCTCTGGAGTGCATTTGTGCCTGTGCCACGCATTCAACTACACTTTTGGAACACGAATTTTCTTGATTATCTGCCAGTAGAAATGCGACATGCTCTAAGGCTAACTTTATCGTCAGGGATACTTCTGTTTTCCATTTTCATATTGATTAGAAAGAAAATCCCAACTTTTTATTTTATTATAAGCACTTTTGGAATTATTACATTTGGAGGCGTTTTTTACGGGGGCTACTTACGCCACTGGGGCCACACTTACTTTGCCTTTGTCACAGCTCTGTGGCTGCACAATTATTATTCCGCACCAAAAACTTCTATCAGTGCGTTTTTCAGGTTTTTTGAGAGAAATAAGAATCGTTTTTTAACAGCAATCTTTTCATTAGGAGTCCTTGCAGCACTAACGGCAAACACCATTGGTTTCATGTACCCTTTCTCAGCATCTAAGCAAACAGCAGATTATATAAAACAAAATAGCTGGCAAAATATGCCGATTGCCGGTCACTGGTTTTATGCGGCAAGCGGTGTGTCGGCATATCTTGACAGAGCTTTTTATTATCCACTAATTGATACAATTGGGACTTTCTCAGTGTGGAAATACAAATGGGACAAGACAGATATACTTATGCAGGTTAGCAAGTATAGAGATTTTGTTAAATCGGATGTTTTATTTATTGTTAATGAAAGGCCGTTGCCGGATGAGTTAGTTAAAAGTAACGGGATAGTTCCACTTAAGAATTTTACAGTAAGTATAGTAGAGAGTGAAAAGTTTTTCCTCTATATGATACCATATTAGTAAATGCGACCTATTAATTAAAGACATGGAAAATTCTGACAACGATTTAAAATTTGCATACACCTTAACCCTTGTTTTTTCCGTTCTGACTCTGTTTAACTTGCTGCATCACGAGATGTGGCGGGATGAGCTTGAGGCATGGATGATAGCCAGAGATGCCAGCTCATTGCACGGGCTTATTGACAACATGCGCTATCAGGGGCATCCCATGCTCTGGCATTTAATTTTATACCCGATAACCAAAATCTCAAGAAATCCCATTGCTATGCAGATGGTTCATCTTGTTATTGCCACAGCCTCAGCGTTTATCTTTTTAAGATTTGCCCCTTTTAACAAACTACTAAAGGGACTCTTTGTGTTTGGATATTTCCCATTTTTTGAATATGCGACAATTAGCAGAAATTATGTTGTAGGAATCTTGTTTCTTTTCCTTTTTTGTGCATATTTTGGTAAAGATTTTAAAAACAGAAATTATACTCTTCTTTCTATAATTTTGTTTTTAATGTGTCAATGTAATGCGCTTTCAACAGTGCTCTCAATAGCGCTTGCAATCACATTATTCTTTGAACCACTGCTCACAAAGAATTTCACTATTTATCGGTCATGGCGGTTTTATGCGGCAATTGCAATTTTTACGGCAGGACTTTTTCTTTCAATAATTCAAATGAAGCCGCCGTCCGACTCATACTGGTATCATTCGGTCATTATCACCTCTGATATACCATCAAGAATAGAGGATCAGATTTCAGAAATATGGAATGTGTTTATCCCAATACCCAGAGTAGAGCTGAACTTTTGGGAGACGAATATTCTAAGTTATTTACCAGTACCAAAAGAGCTGCGCTATGTTATAAGGCTGTTTGCAGCGTTAGGATTGTTCCTGTTTACACTTTGCATTGTTTTCAGAAGGAAAGTTGCCGCTTTTTACTATATGGTTGCAATAGCCGGAATTACTGCTTTTGGTTATATTTTTTATGAGGGGTCGCTTAGGCACAGAGGGCACTATTATTTTGCCTCTGTGGCGGCTCTCTGGATGTGCAGCTATTACCCTATGGGAGAATTCACAAAACCTTCATATAACGTATTTTTTAACTTTTTTGAAAGAAACAAAAACCGGTTTTTAACTCTAATATTTTCAGCAGGTGTAATTGGCGCATTAATAGCCAACAGTCTTGATTACATCTATCCTTTTTCGGAAGCTCACGAGACTGCGGAGTTTATCAAAAAAAACAATTGGCAAAACATGCCGGTTTCGGGTTTCTGGGATTTTGCTGCAAGCGGTGTATCAGCATATCTGGACAGACCATTTTACTATCCTATACCTAATAAAACAGGCACTTTCACCGTGTGGAGATCTCAATCAAATATCAACGAAAATGCACTGAGGGCAACATTAATGTATAGAAATACCGTTAAAACCGATGTGCTGCTTGTGTTTAATAAACCGATAAGTTTTCAGGATATCAGACGCTACAGGCTGACTCCAATCAAATATTTTACACAAAGCATAGTGTTAAGTGAAAAGTTTTATCTCTATGTTATGAGGTATCCTGCGCCAAAAATAAATAACTCTGTAGACTAAAGAATTGTTGACCTTTTACAGAGTTAATTTATTATAATTACCAGAGCATAGTACGAGTGAGCGTACAGTTTAAGGAGGCTGGTGGATTGAAGGTATCAATAGTAATACCGATATTTAACGAAAGAAACACGATAGAGGAGATAATAAGACGAGTTGAAAATGCTCCCATCGGAAATAATGAAAGAGAAATAATCATAGTGGATGATTATTCAACTGACGGTTCAAGGGAATATTTACAACAGGCTGAAAATAAAAAGGGGTACTTAAAGGTAATGTATCACAGTCGGAATTTTGGAAAGGGCGCCGCTCTTCGCACCGGGTTTGCTGCTGCAACAGGAGAAGTAATAATAATTCAGGATGCCGACATGGAATATGACCCAAACGAATACCAAAAACTTCTCAGTCCAATTGAGCAGGGTGTGGCGGATGTTGTTTATGGTTCAAGGTTTTTGGGAGGCCCGCACAGAGTGCTCTACTACTGGCACTATATAGGAAACAGAATTCTTACCATGCTTTCAAACATGCTTACAAACATTAACCTGACGGACATGGAAACCTGCTATAAGGTCTTTCGCAAAGAAGTCCTTAACGGCATTGAGCTTGTAGAAAACCGCTTTGGATTTGAACCTGAATTTACCTCTAAGATTGCTAAAAGGGACCTGAAAATATATGAAGTTCCAATTTCATATTACGGACGCACCTATGCTGAGGGTAAAAAAATCAACTGGAAAGACGGCATTAAGGCTATATATTGTATAATTTGGTACAACCTCTTCGGTTAATTGAATAAGCCCATAGAAAGTTTATTAAAAAACGCTAACCCATGGCGTATAGTAATGGTTTCGTTTTTTTTGCGTCTTGGTTTTTTCTTGGTTTGTTATTTGAAAGCAGACTCGCCAGTTGTTTTTACACGCTCCGATACTCCCCCCTACCTGGTGTTGGCAAGGGAATTGCTCTCAACCGGTTCATTCACTAATGGCTCCACACCTGAGGTATTTAGAACTCCGGCTTATCCGGTTTTTCTTATCCCCGGACTTCTGTTCTGTCATGTTGAAATTGTAACAGCGCTGATTCAAATTGTGCTTAGTTCACTGACAGTGTATCTTGTCTATAAGACCGCTTTAGTTATCTTTAAAGATGACACTACCGCCCGTGCTGCCTCATTACTGTATGCTTTTGAGCAGCTGTCCATTGTGTATTCATTGATTTTGCTTACGGAAACTCTGTTTACTTTCGCTCTGATGTGTTTTATTTTTTATGTTGTAAAACTTCTGAAAACTCCCTCTATGCGATACGCTTTAGCAGCCGGTATTTTTGCTGCAATGTGTTCATACATAAGACCAGTGGCGCTCTATCTTTCTACAGCTACGGTTATATTTTTGGGCGCATATTTGTTTTTTTTGAAAACCCGGTTGAAAAAGAAACGCTTATTTATATATACAGCAGCCATTCTTCTAATTTCAATTTCTCTGACAGGCGTGTGGCAGATGAGAAACTTTAAAGAAACCGGCTATAGCAAGTTTTCGTCAGTCTCTGATTTCAATCTCTATTTCTACCACAGGGTATCAATCATAGCAAAAAAGGAAAAACTCTCATTTTATCAAGTACAGGATACTGAGGAAAGAAAATTCAAACAAATAGTCAAAGAGCTTGGATTTGTTGGCAGCCTTGCCTATATGCAAAAAGAGGCACTCAACACCATAAAGGGAAACATCAATGTCTTTGTTCCAATCTATATAAAAGGGATTGCAACAGTTTTACTTTCCCCGGGGGCAACCGAATACGCACAACTGTTAAGCTATAAAGGAAGGACGGATATTTTTAGCGGCACACTTGACTCCTCTATCCTTCAAGTGTTTAAAGAAGCGCTGAGTCAAACGCCTTTTTTGCTTACTATTAACGTGTGCTTCGGTCTGTTGATGGTCTTATACTATTTTTTTATGGTAATAGCATCGGTAAATATAAAAAAGACAGACCCCGCCTGCTTCTTTATGTTTTTGGTGTTAGCGTATTTTTTGTTACTTTCGGGCGGAGTAACGGGGTATGGCAGGTTCAGGCATCCGGTGATGCCGGTTATTTCCATTTTGGGAGGCTATGGAGTTGTCTTAATTTTAGCCCGCATTAAAACCATTAAGTCATTGAAATAATCTGTTGTTTTATGTTAAAAAAGCAGTAAAGAAAACCGTGGGGGTGTGTTAATGTCAAAGGAAAATCCGCTTATAGAATTGAAAAAAGCCGGTCAGAGTTTCTGGTATGATAACATAAGCAGGGAGTTTATAAGTTCAGGGCAGTTAAAAAGCATGATAGACAATGACGGTCTTTTAGGAATCACGTCAAATCCGAGTATCTTTTATAAATCCATAAAAAACGGCAAAGAGTATGACAAACAGATGGCAGAGCTATTCAAAACACCAGAAGTTACTCCGAAGGAGGTGTTTTATGGGCTTGAGATTAAAGACATCGTTGATGCCGCCGCTGTGATGTATCCGGTGTATGAGGCCACTAAGGGGGTGGATGGTTACGTAAGCATAGAGGTTGACCCAAACTTTGCCAGCGATGTGCAGACTACTATTTCTGAGGCGCTGGACTTATTTAAACGCATTAACAGGCCTAACATAATGATAAAGGTACCGGCAACAAAAGAGGGAGTTGAAGCGGTAAGAGAGCTTACAGCTCAAGGCGTCAATGTAAATGTGACACTGCTTTTTTCTGTAAAGCGATATGAGGACGCTGTTATGGCATACATAGAGGGACTTGAGGAGGCGCTAAAAAGAGGAGGCAGCATAGCTGACACCGCATCGGTTGCAAGTTTTTTCATAAGCCGGATAGACACCGCTATTGATAAAATATTTGACGCCCGCATAAATGCTACCACAAATCCTGATGAAAAGGATTGGATAGAATCCCTTAAAGGAAAAGCATCGGTTGCGTACGCTAAGAGCGCTTATCAGTCAATGGTAGCGTTGTTTTCAACGGAACGTTTTTTAGCGCTAAAACAGCGCGGCGCCCGTGTTCAGAGGCTACTTTGGGCAAGCACAAGCACAAAGAACCCGGCTTACAGCGACACCCTGTATGTTGATTCACTGATTGGCCCTCAAACCATTAACACCATGCCGCATGAAACGGTGATTGCCTTTAAAGACCACGGCACAGTGCAGCGAACTGTTGACCAAGGACTTGATGATGCCTCAGATATTCTTGACGATATGAGCGATTTAAATATTAACCTCGATGTTGTTACCGCTATGCTTGAAGAGGACGGTGTGCGCCTGTTTGTCGAGGCATTTAACTCCATTCTTGATCTCATAGAGGAAAAGAAATCTGCTATTTAGATTGGGGCATGGAGGAGGGAGGTTAGGCAGTTTATACCAAGTAACCTCCAAAAAGGTAATATCTAATAATGGAGAGAAGTGGCTGGATTCCAAATCTGAGGCTGGAATTTAAAAAATCTTTTTTACACTTGCCCTTTTAGCGGAAATATTCTATATTATACCCTAAGAGGGATGTTTTCAATACGATAGTGATAGAAAGCGAGGGATGACAATTGCACTACTTTGAATACAAAAACAACCGGCTGTATGCTGAGGACGTACCACTTGAGACGTTGGCTGAGACCTACGGCACTCCCCTGTACGTTTATAGTCATAAAACACTGCTAAGACATTTTAAAGCATACGACACGTCTTTTAAGGATTTTCCTCATATAATATGTTTTGCCATTAAGGCTAACTCTAATGCCTCAATTCTTAAACTGTTTGCCAATGAAGGCGGAGGGGCCGATATTGTCTCAGGCGGCGAGCTGTATCGCGCAAAAGCCGCAGGGATTTCCTCTGAGAAAATCGTATATGCGGGCGTTGGTAAAAAAGAGGACGAAATCGCTTATGCCTTAAACGAAAACATCCTGATGTTCAATGTAGAATCAGAGCAGGAGCTTGCCGCTATTAACAAGGTTGCCGCTAATTTGGGAAAATGCGCTCGTGTGGCCCTTAGAATTAATCCCGATATTAACCCTCAAACGCACCCCTATATTTCAACCGGATTAAAGAAAAACAAGTTCGGAATTCCTTATGAAGGAGCGCTTGAGTTTTACAAACAAGCGTCAAAACTTAAAAATATAGAGGTCGTAGGAATTCACAAACACATCGGCTCCCAGATTATAAATATTACGCCGTTTCTTGACGCTCTAAACCGTATTGTTGCGCTTATTGACCAACTGAAAGCTGTGGGGATAGGCATAAAATATCTTGACATCGGGGGCGGACTTGGCATTCAGTATCTGGACGAGGTGCCGCCGCATCCTGAAGAGCTTGCAAAGAAAGTGATTCCTATAGTGGCAGGACGCGATATTACCATCATCATGGAGCCCGGGCGGGCGCTGGTCGGAAACGCCGGCATACTGCTTTCAAAAGTATTATACGTGAAAAAAGGCTCTGATAGGGACTTTATAATAGTGGACTCCGGCATGAACGACCTTATGCGGCCTGCCATGTACGGCGCTTATCACCACATTATGCCGGTCAAAAAAACCAAACGAAAGAACGTGTTTGCAGATATTGTAGGCCCAATATGCGAATCCAGTGACTTTGTCGGTAAAGACAGAGATATTCAAAGTTTTGAACCTGGTGAGCTTGCCGCTATTATGAGCGCAGGAGCTTACGGCTCCTCTATGAGTTCTAACTATAACAGCAGACCGCGCGCAGCCGAGGTGCTTGTAAGCGGCACAGAACACTACCTTATCCGCCAAAGGGAAACCTATGAAGACCTTGTCCGAGGCGAGAAAATCCCGGACTTTTTGAAATAACGCAGAGCGCATGAAAGTTAAATTTACTAAAATGCACGGACTCGGTAACGATTTCGTGCTATTTGATTTGATACAAGACAAGCGTCTTAAGGATATAGATTGGCCTAAACTATCGAAGAAACTTAGCGACAGACACTTTGGCATAGGGTGCGACCAAATCCTTCTTCTTTCTAAGGCAGATGGCGCTGACTTCTCTATGCTGATTTTTAATGCTGACGGCTCAGAGATTGAGATGTGCGGAAACGGGATCAGATGTCTCGCAAAATATATTTGGGATACCGGATTGTACTATAGTGAAAAGCTGAACATAGAAACTCTTGCAGGAGTTATTAAACCACACAAAGCAGGGCAGCTTGTAATGGTTGACATGGGAGCGCCTGAGTTTGAAGGCAGGAAAATCCCTGTTAACATGGACGGCAGAGTTGTTGACTATCCGCTTAATGTTGACGGCAGAGAGTTTAATATAACCTGTGTATCAATGGGCAATCAGCACGCCGTTATTTTTGTGGATAATGTTGACTCCTATCCGGTTGAGCAAGTTGGCAGTTTAATAGAGACCAACAAGTTTTTTCCAAAGAGAACCAATGTTGAATTTATAGAAGTGCTAAACAAAGATGAGATAAAAATGCGAGTGTGGGAACGCGGAGCCGGTGAGACGCTTGCATGCGGCACTGGAGCATGTGCATCGGTTGCAGCAGCAGCCTTTAAGGGATTAACAGACAGGAAAGTACTTGTTCATCTCAGAGGCGGCGATCTTGACATAATGTGGAATGAAAAAAATAATCGTATATATATGACAGGCCCGGCAGTAACCGTGTTTACCGGCGAAATTGATATTGAAACTTATGAAATCTAATGATAAATAGCAGGAGGATGAAAACCATGTTTAAAGGCTCAATTGTAGCTATAGTGACGCCGTTTAAAAACGGTAAATTTGACGAGAAAGCGTATGGAGATTTAATTCAGTGGCATATAAAAGAAGGGACATCAGCAATCGTTCCATGCGGGACAACCGGAGAGTCCGCCACTTTAGAATATGACGAGCACTACCGGGTCATACAGGTAGCAATTGAAGCGGCAAATAAAAAGGTTCCAATAATAGCTGGCACGGGAGCTAATGCTACAGAAGAGACAATCAAGATGACAAAAGAAGCCCAAAAGCTTGGCGCTGACGCTTCATTGCTCGTCTGCCCATACTACAACAAACCCACTCAAGAGGGCTTATACCGCCACTACAAAGCCGTGGCTGAGGCTGTTGATATTCCCATAGTTTTATATAATGTTCCCGGTAGAACCGCACTGAATATGCTGCCTCAGACTGTGGCACGCCTTGCCGAAATCAAAAACATTGTGGCTATAAAAGAGGCCACAGGCGATATGAAACAAGTCAGTGAAGTGATACGCCTTTGCGGCGACAAGATAGCCGTAATATCCGGCGATGACTTTACCACATTTCCGCTTATGTTGTTGGGCGGCTCTGGCGTTATATCGGTAACTGCCAATGTTATGCCAAAAGATATGGCACAGATGTGTGCGTTGACGGCTGCCGGAAAAATTGACGAGGCCAGAGCTATACATTACAAATTGGATATTCTTAATGCCGCTATGTTTATTGAAACAAATCCCATACCGGTTAAGACGGCGCTTGCCATGATGGGCATGATTGCGGAGGAATTCAGACTTCCGCTCTGTGAGATGTCTAAGCCAAACAGAGATAAACTAAAAGATATTCTATCCTCTTATAAATTAATTTAACTGCCTATGCAGTTAACTCCGCTAATAGAAAAACTGGATTACTGCCTTCGCAGGATGACACTCCCCTAAAGTGGACTCCCCTGTAAATATAGTGGATCCCAAATATGAGACAATCCGTTAAGATAGAACTGGTAGTAATCATTGGGAGGAGAAAATGAAGAACAGACGGAAGTTTGGCAAAGAGTACGGTAGCAATAGAAGCGCTCAAAGGTCAACGTACGAGATAGCGCAGGAATTTGATATCCACGTCAACCAAGTGAATGAGTGGAAAAAGCATTTAGTAGAAGGGGCTTCTACGTTATTTAATGGGGTGCAAGAGAATACTCAGGCGGCATATGAGTTGGAGCGAGAGCGTCTATATAGTCAAATAGGGAAGTTACAAGTAGAAGTGGACTGGCTAAGAGCCTGTTGCTAGCGCAACGATAAGTGATACCAAGTAGCAGTGATAGAGGTAATTTAAGATAAGGGAAGTTGGTCATAGAAGTTAGCCTGTCAGTGTCGTTATATATGTCATTAAGAGCCATGCAAAGTGTATATTCAAGTTTGTCGATGGATTCAAAAGCGATATTATGGAGATATTTTTCTCTCACCTCTTCTCAAAGATGTTCTGTCGGGTTCAGTTCCGGTGAATGTGCAGGTTGTGGTATAAGTCTTATATTTTCCGGCACAACAAGCTTTTTAGACAGATGCCATGCTGCTTGATCAACAACGATGATCATGAAATAAACTTGAAAATCTATAGAAACCTGTCGAAGAAAAATATTCATTGTTTCTGTATTAGCGTATGGCAGAATAAGGGCTGTCATTTTCCCTAATGCCGGACATATTGCAGCAAAAACATATAGAAATTCTCTGACGATTTGACGTGGTGCTTTTGGTCGTACGCCAGGTGGAGACCATGCTCTACGTGCATTATTTATACGGTCCCTCATCCTGTGACATCACTATCACCGGACGCTTATCTGCTGGGTTTCTGCCCTGCAAAACAACATCGTCTCTAAATTTTGTTTAAATTCCTCCTGTTCATCTCTCTTTGCTTCAACATGAAATGGTCTTGGTACTATTTTTCTCCACCCATTCCTCTTGAGAATCCTATAGATTGTTGTTTTATGAATACTATGTTCAAAAGCTTTCTTAATTTCTTTTGCTGTAGCTATATTACCGGTAAGGGCTCTCTCTATAAACGGTTCAAGAAGTGCTTTTATCTCTGCCTCGCTTAGATGTTCTAATACTTGTATCTTTTTTATCATTACTTCCTCCTTTATTACTTCTGAGGTTGTATAACATTCATACTTATTAGATTGCTACTTGGTATTATTATAACTTAGATTGCAGTTGGTATTAGTTAATCAACAGCGCCGATACAAAGACAGGCGTTTTGACCGCCAAAGCCAAAGGAGTTGGAAAGCACAAATCTATGCTGCCGCTCAATGGCAGCATTGGGAACGTAGTTAAGGCTGCACTTGGGGTCTGGAAATTCATAGTTAATTGTAGGAAGAATCGTTGAACTATTGATACCCATGATACTAAGAATACACTCAATAGCTCCTGCTGCGGCTATTGTATGTCCAAGCATAGATTTATTAGAACTTATCGGAACAGTGTCAGCAAGGGAGCCAAATACCTCTTTAATTGCCATAGTTTCTGTGGCATCGTTTTGAAGTGTGGATGTGCCGTGAGCGTTTATATATCCAATATCTGAGGGGGTAAGTGAGGCATCCTCAAGGGCGGCTCGCATGGCAATTACAGCGCCCTCTCCCTTTGGGTGCATATCGGTAATTCTGTAGGCGTCGGCAGAGGAGCCATAACCTTTGATTTCAGCATAAATGTCAGCGCCGCGTCTTTTAGCATGACTAAGCTCTTCTAAAATTACAGCCCCAGCGCCCTCAGACATAACAAAGCCATTTCTCTTTCTGTCAAACGGACGTGAGGCAGCATCCGGTGACGAATATTTCTCAACCAATGCCTTTATAAGCACAAAACCGATAAATCCGGTAAAATTAAGCGAAGACTCACACCCGCCGGCTATCATCACATCGGTATCGCCGGACTTTATAAGCGCACACGCCTCGCCAATTGCTTGAGAGCCTGCCGCACATGCGCTTGCTATGGCAAGATTAGGCCCCTTACAGTTAAAAAGCGCAGACAGAAGTGTTGAACCCACATCTGACTTTCGCCTAAAGAAGTTAAAGTAAGAGTATCCCCCTTTGTTCCTAAGCCCCTCAATGTCCCATCCGCCTTTTCCGTCATAAAACCTGTGTAGAAATACCATGTCGCTAACCACAGGATTCTCGCCGTGAAAACCAAGAGCTACTCCTGCTGTCTCCGGTATGGTTTTGGCACTTAACTTAGCTCTCTTAAGTGCCTCATCAGTAGCCCCTATCATAAACCTTGAGCCCCTTGTCACATATTTTTCAAGGCGTTTAACATCTATTTCACTGTTGACAGCTTTAATGTTTATGTCCCATGAGCCATTAACCTCACCGCCAACCGTACAGGGCAGCCCCTTTGTGTCAAAGTTGGTAATCTCTCTTATGCCGGAGCGCCCTAAACGCGCATTTTCAAATGTCTCATCTGCTGTTACTCCAAGCGGAGTTACCATACCAAAGCCTGTAACAACTACCCGGCGCTTTTTGTGCTCTAAATTCATTTCAGGATTTGATAATATTATGGTCTTTCTGGGTCTTTTCAAGCCAGTTTTTAATTAAGTCATCGCCGTTTTCGTATGGCGCTTCAGCGCTACAGCCGCCGCAAATTACGTGTGTGCCGTCATCGGTTTTCCAGCTTGACGCTCCACAGGCAGGGCACTTTTGTGGCAGTGAATCCAAAATATCCATAACCGCCATTGACATAGACTTTACGGTCACCATCGCAGGAAGAGCGTCCATATCCATTCCTGGTATAAGCTCATCAAAACTCTCCCCTGCCTCCTTTCCGGCAGAAAGACGTATCTTCATAAGTTTAACGGCAGTTTCCGTCAGTTGACCGTTTGAATCAACAGCCGTACCCTCTCCAAACATTTCCTCTATGTGCTCTATGATGAAGTGGCGGGCCATCTTGATTCCAAAGGCCTGCTCAAGACGGTAATTGATGTCAAGAAAGTCCAGTGATTCGGCCCCAAGGTCTTTTATCAAAGAGCTGTCCGGCGTGATTTTGTCTTTGTCTATTGTCAGAGTGTCCGATATTGCCGTTTTCATCTCCTCTATAACCCGTTCAAAGGGTATCAGGTTTTGTTTCATCAGGTCGTCTCCTTTTGTGCGTATATTTAAATGTTATTTTGTAAAGTTTCTAAATAGACTGTTGCTCATGCCGCGGTCAACCACAATTGTCTGCCCCGATATACCGCGGCTTTGGTCGCTGCACAGAAAATACACGACGTCGGCTAATTCATCAGGTGTTACAAAAAACGACTCCGGCATCACGTCAAGTCCCTCAACGTACTGTCTTAAAACCTTAAATGAATCGGTTTTCACAATTCCGCCTGAGACGGCATTGACGGATATTCCTCTTTTGGAAAGTGTCTCCGATAAATCCCTGACAACGGCCTCCATAGCCGCCTTCATGCTGCCAAGCGGGTAGCTTGCATTGTAGTACTTGCTGCCAAGACTTGATATGAATACTATTTTCCCTCCGGCTGCCTCTAAGTGCGGCAGTGCTTCTTGAACACAAAATATATTGCCCATATAGTTAGTTCTGACAAGATCGGTAAGCTCCCGTTCAAAGAGTTTCTCAATCGGTTTAAACGGAGCCTTTGCGGCGTTTAAAATAAGATAGTCAAGACGGCCTAAGTTGCTGATGGTCTCAGCAATCAGGTATTTAACCTCGTCTTTTTTTGAAATATCAGCTTTTATTGAAACAGCGTTAACTCCCAGCGATTTAAATTCCTCAACGAGTGCTTTTGCGGCACTCTCGGACTTTCCGCCCTCACGGGAATAGTTAACGGCAACGTCAGTGCCACATTTAGCAAACCGCACGGCTATTGCCCGCCCTATGCCACGGGAACTGCCGGTTATTAAAGCACATGGCCTTATATTACTTGCGCTGTTTTCCATTTAACTCATGATTTTAACAAGAAACCCGTTTCTTTATCAACAGGAAAGGTCTAAGTGAGGTATATAGAGGTAGAGCGCCTATTCGTATATTCCTACAATACCTGAAAAACATTAGAGCTAAATTAAGCCTGTTTGTTTTTTTTCAAAAAGACTTGGAATATCGCTCTCCTTAATACGAATTGCTGTCCCATGATTTCTAACATTACTACTTTCTTTAAGGTGCATTCTTATATCAACACAAACAGTAGAATCCTCAAGTGCTTTTATAAAACCCTTTGCAGTTGGCTCTATTAAAAGATATGCCTCATTAAAATGAAACTCCTCGATATTATTTTCAGTAACTCTGGTATCAGCGCTAACAAATAACACTTTGCCCAATTTGCTTATGAGTTTGCTTACAAGAATGTAAATATCCCAAGAAGCGATTAAATTATTTCCGTTATGCACTAAGTTTAGCTTATGATTATCTCTATCAACCTGAATTGATAAACCTTGAGCATTTTGTGTTTTTGACCAAACAGTGCTGTAAAGAGCCCTTCGTCCATTTTCCTCTATATAGCCAAACTTTTCTACAACTATCTTTTGAGGTATTTGCCAGACACCCCTATTAAAGGTAAACAATGTTATTAACGATGATGAATTTCTCCTTGTTGCTTTTAACTCAACTCTACCGCCAAGGTCTGGAACAGAAATATTTGTCTCATTTAGTCCGAGCTTTGCCTCTAATGTGTAACCTATGCCTGTTGAACCACGCCGTAAAGAGGGAATAAAACCTTGCTCTTTTAGTCTTTTTAATCTGCTTATTATTTCTATAAATGTCACTTAATTCTCTTGCAAACTACGATATATTCATATTTCATAGTAGGTGCTTTTTCTCCGATTATATTTGTAGGGGAATTTTCATGCGGCATTCTTTTGTTTCCGATTAAGCGCACTCGTGTTTCTATACGATTAAACCCAAGCGATTCAAACATCTCTGCACATATAACATCAGTCGGCAACTGAGTGCCCTTAACTGTCCGGTTGCCAACTACAAACACTATGTAACCGTCTATCTTTATTTTTGGAACAAGTTTTTTCACACATTGAAACAAATCATAATAAAATGAAAAAACGTGCATTGCCCTTTTTGAATCCTGCTTTGAAATAATATTTACTACAGAGTATAGAGTTTGAGATGTGACGTCATTATTTATTGCAATTGGTTTACAGCCCAGTGATTTTTTGTCTGCATCATGTGGAAGGTTTAGCCATTGAAGCGACAACCTTGAAAACTGCCCATAAGCTACCGTTGTTTGTGAATCACCATAAGGCGGAGATGTGATTAGAAGTGAAATGCTGTTGTCCTCTAAAGGAATATCATCTGTTAGTGTATTTACTAACTGGATATTTGGTCTATGATAAATCCTATTTATCGCATAATAGTCATCAAGAGATTTTATATTTTTCATTGATTTAGTTGAGAATAATTCAAGGGTTTCAAAATTGCAGGGATTTTTACGTCTAACCAGTTTAAATTCATTGGGTTTTGTTTGAGATACTGCTCTGATAGTTTCAGATAATGTTATTTTATAAAATCTTTGTACGTCATCATTACCAATATTTTCTATAGAAGTGATTATCTTAGAAATAGACAGAATTCTCTCTTTTGAAAACCAGAAGTTGATATTTGGAAATACTGGAGGGTTTGGGGTGATTTTATCGTACTGTCTAATAATTCTTAGAAGCATATTCATTAAAATTTCTTTTTTTATAGGGGTAGTTCTAACCTTCGCAATTAAAATTGCCAAAGGGTTTATATCAAATCCCACATAGTTACGATCTGACACGGAGGCTTCAACAGCTGAGACGCCTGAGCCCATAAATGGGTCTAAGACATAATCGCCCCTCTGAGAGTAACTTTCAATAAGCTGCCTTACCAGACGAGGATGAAACATCGCTGGATACGCATGGATTGAATTTACACCCTCACTTGCTCGGATGCCTCCAAAATCCATCGCTTCATCCCTGACAGTGCAGTCTCCAGTTAGAGCGCTTCGTTCTGGCAGGTAGTTCATACGCCTCTATTATAACACGTGCGGATAAATAATAATTTCTTTGTAAAGATGTGGGTAAAACCCTACTGAATGTTCTTACAGCTCTACAACACTGCCTTTTTCCACGGCAAAGCATGTGGTAGAAACATTATTTGACTTTATTTGTGTCCGGCAGTTTTCAACCATAGCATCTATCTCATCGTCAGTTCTGTTTTGATTATGGTGAAACAGGCCGAAGGTTTTTACGTCAGCCTCTAAGGCAAGTTTAAGAGAATCTGTGTATATGGAGTGCCCCCAGGTTATTTTTTCCGGATACTCCTCCTCGGTGTACTCCGAGTCATGGTAGAGCAAGTCCGCTCCTTTTGAAAATTCCACGTAGTCCGTATAGTCTAACCCGCCGGGGTGTTTATATCGCAGCTCATTATCTGTTATGAATACAAAAGTTTTACCGTTTTCCTGAAATTTATAGCCAAGTCCTTGGTTTGGATGGCTGAGATGAATAGGGGTTACAGTCATTGAATTTATTTGAAAAGTGCCGCTACAAAGATCAGTATATTTAAACTCAGCCTTAACCTCATTGAAATTAACAGGGAAATTCGGCGACACCATCGTTTTTGAAATCATCTCTTCTATAGTTTCATGAGTAAACACACAGCCGTAGAAGTCAATTTGTGTGCCCTCTTTATAAATCGGCCTGAAGAAGGGAAATCCCATAATATGATCCCAGTGAAAATGGGTAAAAAAGATATGAAATCTCGTTTGGTTTTCTTCAATCAATTTTTTGCCCAGTTCCCTGATTCCCGACCCAGTATCAATTATTAATCTGTCGCCGCTTTCTGTCATAATTTCTATGCAGGTCGTATCTCCCCCATATTTCAAGTATTCTTTACCTGAAACCGGTATCGAGCCTCTTGACCCCCAACATCTTATCAGCATTTACAATCCCTCTTTATTACTTCTAATCCTAATTCCTCTCCCTTATAAAGGGATATACTTTAACCCGCACTCCCATAGCATTATAAAATATTTTATTTAAAAAAATATCATTTTTTTTAGTATTTTCTAAGTTATCCTGCTTGTTGCAGCATTGTCATTAAAAATTTATGGATTTTTTTTTAACATAAGTTTATAATAGCCTTGTGGATGCTCACTCATGGCATGTGCCGGAGACGGTTTGACTGACTTTAATCTAACGATAGAGTGCAGTGACCTCAGCACTCAGACAGAAACAATTTGACACTGCGCGCTGTGTTTGTAGCTAACTGACAAAAGCGGTTGTTGTACCGGGGAGCGTGATTTTAATCCTTATATGTGGATAGAAATATTATTAGTTTTAGTGTTTATAGTGTTCAGCGGCTTTTTTGCAAGCGCTGAGATAGCGGTAGTCACCTCTCGCAAGGCAAGGATAGAGGCTTACGCTAAGGAGGGGAGCGGCTCAGCAAAGACGTTGCTCACTCTCATTGAAAATCCTAACAGATTTCTGGCAACAGTTCAGGTGGGCGTTACAATAGGAGGTGCTGTGGCCTCAGCCTTAGGCGGCGTGTTAGCCATCAAGGCCCTAAAACCTGTAATTGCCGGCGTGCCTGTTCAGATTATATCAGGGTGGGCGGAACCCTTGTCTATCGGTATGGTAATCTGTGCGACGTCCTATCTGACTCTTATTTTAGGCGAGCTGGTTCCTAAATCCATTGCCCTTATGTTTCCTGAAAAAGTTGCTCTCTTTTTGGCTAAGCCTATTGCTACATTTTCTAAACTAAGCGCAATTGTGGTTAACATTCTTGCCGCCAGCACCAACCTCCTCCTAAAACCATTTGGCAAAACTGCCTTCATGGACAGAGCGTTAATATCCCATGAGGAGATTAAGCTTCTTATAAAGGAGGGTAAAGAAAGGGGAATTTTTGATCTGGCTGAACAAGAACTTATACATAGTGTTTTTGAGTTTACCGATATATCTGTCAAGGAGGTTATGGTGCCTACAGGTCAGGTAGTGGCGCTGTCGCTTGACGATCCGCTCACAGACGTCCTTTTCAGAATCTATGAAGAACAGTACTCACGATACCCCGTCTATAGCAAAGAGATAAATAACATTCTTGGCATTATTCACACTAAAGACGTCTGCAATATGCTTTCAAAACATCGTGAGATTAACCTTAGAAAATTACTGAGACCGCCATTTTATGTGCCCGAAACTCTTATGATAAGCACACTTCTGGCAGATATGAGAAGAAAACGCATGCACATGGCTATCGCTGTTAATGAGCATGGATTGGTAACTGGAATTGTCACAATTGAGGATCTGCTTGAGGAAATTGTTGGAGAAATCAGAGACGAACACGACACAGAACAGCCTGTCATAGAGTTAGGCAACAGCACCTACATTGTCTATGCGTCAATTAACATAAGAGACTTAAAAGATGACTATGAAATAGAACTTCCCGAGTCCCCCCAATATGACACACTTGCAGGATTTGTATTGACCACACTTCAGAAAATCCCCAAAAGTGGTGAAACAATAGAGCTGCCCGATATGAAACTCACAGTTGTTGAGGTTGTTCACACAAGGGTTGCAAAAGTTAAGATCGAATTGATAAAAAACCAGGAGGTGATTGATGAAACTGTTCCGCAAATTGAATAAATTTAACCCTCGCAGCAGATTTTTTATTTTTATAACAGGGCTCCTTTTTATGTTGCCGCTCTTTTCGTGTGCAGGCTTAGATGAAAACCGTGACATATACAGTTACATCAAAGACATAGACGCCACAGACAATGCAAAAACTTATATACTTTCAAACGGCCTAAAGGTGATAATCATTGAGGATCATAGAAGCCCGATAGCAACCTTTCAGGTGTGGTACAGGGTTGGATCAAGAAACGAAAAAGCAGGAAAGACCGGTATCAGTCATTTCCTTGAGCATATGATGTTTAAGGGAACCAAAAATTACGGCTCTAAGGTATTCTCAAACCTGATACAGAAAAACGGAGGCATAGACAACGCCTTTACAACACAAAACTATACCATGTACTATCAAACGGTGGCCTCAGACAGGATAGACATTTCTATAGAGATGGAGGCTGACAGGATGTCTAACCTGGCTTTGCGGGAGGAGGCCGTCAATTCGGAGCGAAAGGTGGTCATGGAGGAGCGCAGACTGAGAACCGACGACGACCCGCAGGATTTGCTTGTAGAGGAGCTTACCGCTAAGGCCTTTACACGGCACCCTTACGGCAATCCTGTAATAGGATGGATGCGTGACATTGAAAATATCTCTCGCGATGAGCTGTATCGCTACTATAAGACATACTACAGTCCGGACAATGCGGTTATAATAATTGCCGGCGATGTTGACTCTGATAAAATTATGGAGAAACTTAATAAACACTTTGGGAAAATCAAACAAGGGCCTGTCAAAGAGCCTGTAACTGTAACAGAACCTGCTCAGACAGAGGAAAAACGCATAGTTCTTAAGAAACAGGCCAAATTGCCGTATCTTATTATGGCTTACCACGTGCCTTCTGTGCCAGATAAGGACAGCTACGCTGTGGATGTATTAACCATAGCGCTTTCAGGAAAAAGCGGACGGCTTTACCGCAATCTGGTAAAAGAGCAGCGAATTGCCTTCAATGCCTTTGCCTCATACAGCGGCCTGTACATTGACCCATACCTGTTTTATGTGGGAGGTACCACCAAAAACATGGAGGACATTGAAAAATTTGAGAAGGCATTGAACACAGAACTTGAAAAACTAAAAAATGAGCCGCTCTCAGAGCGTGAACTACAGAAGGCAAAAAACATGGTTGAATCTACCTTTGTAATGGGACAGGACTCGATTTTCTTTCAGGCTGAAATTCTTGGTATGTACGAAATGCTCGGAAACCGGCAACTTAAGGAGGCGTACCTTAAGGAGATTCGCAAAGTCACCGCAGATGACGTTATGAGGGTAGCAAAGAAATACTTTGTGCCTGCAAACAGAACTGTTGGAGTTCTGATACCAGAGTGATATTTTTTTATGAGGAGAGGCATGGTATGAAAATTAGAAAACAAACATTTAACATATACTGCATAGCAGCAGCGCTTATAGTTCTATTTATAGGGGCTTTAATACCGGGCGTTTTAGAGGCAGTGGAGGGGCGGCGTGAGGTGTTACCGAATGGATTAAGGGTTATAGTGTCAGAGAGGCATAATCTTCCCATAGTGAAACTTGAGATGATTGTTGCAGCCTCAAAGCTGGACGAGTCTGCAGCTAAGGCGGGGCTATCGCACCTTGTAGCAGAGATGCTGCTTGAGGGCACTAAGGGGCACTCATCTAAGGAAATCATAGAGGAGATAGAGTTTATGGGCGCCTCTTTAGAGGTAAACTCTGAGGCTGACTACACTTCAATAAGACTCTCGGCTCTTAAAAAAGATTTCAACAGAGCATTTGAAATCTTTGCCGATTGCATGTTACATCCTGCATTTTCCGACACAGAGCTAACCCAGAAGAAGGAGTTGATTCTGGGCGCTTTGAGACAAAATGAGGATTCCCCTCATTTTGTGGCCAATAAGGCGTTTATGTCAGAGGTTTTTGGCAACAGTCCTTACGGCCGGCTCTCAACCGGCACTCCTGAGACTATCAATGCTATAAAACGGCCGGATATCGTTAAATTCCACCAGGAACACTATGTTCCATCAAACAGCATTATTGCTGTAGCCGGTGATATTACGTACGATGAGATTGCAGCGTTGATAACTAAGCACATGGGTAATTGGAAAGGGAAACCTATCAAAGAGCGCGGCAAAATAAAGGCAGAAAATTATCATAACAAGAAGAAAATAACAGTTATAGACAGAGATATAACCCAGTCTAATATAATACTTGGCGGAGCCGGCATAAAGCGTGACAATCCCGACTACTACGCAATTGATGTGATGAACTATATTTTAGGCGGCGGCGGGTTTGCCTCAAGGATGGTTAAAACCATAAGGGACGATATGGGGCTTGCCTATGATGTGCACTCACATTCTTTTGCTTATAAGTATGGCGGGTTTTTTATGGTCAGTATTCAGACAAAAAATGAATACGCAAACACTGCCATCACTGAGATATTAAAGCAAATAAAGACAATGAAAGAAACCCCTGTGACAGATGACGAACTCAATGACGCAAAGTCATATCTGACCGGCAGCTTTCCCAGACGCCTTGACACAACCGATAAGCTTGTGACATTTATGGCGCTGACCGAGTTCTACGCTCTTGGACTTGACTACGATAAGCGCTACATAAGCTTCATTAACAACATAACTAAAGAGGACGTGAAACGCGTTGCACTTAAGTATCTGACCGACACTAACTATCAATTGGTCATAGTGGGCAGCAAAAGTAAGATTAATGCGGCACAGGACGTAAAATAGACACGTTGCTTGAAACGCTAAAGAGTCCTTCTGCAATGCAGCAGTGGTCACAGAAAAAACACTCAGAGGGTAAGACCATTGGGTTTGTACCCACAATGGGAGCTCTTCACAGAGGGCACATCAGCCTCATAGAAGCCTCAAAACAGGAAAATGACCTAACTGTGGTAAGCATATTCGTTAATCCGGCTCAGTTTTCAGCGGGTGAGGATTTTGAAAAATATCCGCGTGATTTTGACGGCGATTTTAAGAAACTTGAGCAGACGGACATAGACGCTCTATTTTTACCACAAGCCTCAGATATGTATGGTGATGGGTTTGCGACATTTATTGAGGTGAGGGGGATTTCCGGCAAGCTATGCGGTGCTTACAGAGCAGGGCACTTCACAGGCGTTGCAACAGTGGTAGCAAAGCTTTTCAACACCATAATGCCAGAGCGCGCCTATTTCGGACTCAAGGACTATCAGCAGTGCGTTGTCATAAGAAAAATGGCAGCCGATTTGAACATGCCGGTAAGTCTCAGATTTTGTGAAACTGTTAGAGAACAGGACGGTCTTGCAATGAGCTCAAGAAACGCATATTTAAGTGCTGACCAAAGACACGATGCTCCCATACTTTACAGGGCACTTTGTGAGGCCGGATCGCTGATAAGTGGAGGGCAGTTGCTAAAATTTACTGATGCCGCCACACTTATACAGCAGATACTAAAATCCTCAGCACACATTAGTGAGATTCAGTACGGCTCCGTGTATGACTCAGAGACGCTTGATGATATTTCAGAGCAAGATGCAGCGTCTTATAGCGGCAAAACCGTTACACTTGCCATAGCTGTGAAAATAGGCTCTACCCGTTTGATAGATAACTTATTAGTAACCGTCCCGTGATTTTTGCATGGCTGACCTGCATTTTATAAGGGCTGGCTCTGGGGACAAAAAAATAGTGTTTATACACGGTAACCTTGCCTCATCGCTGTGGTGGAAAAAGACCTTGTCAGAGATTAAAGCACCGTGTGAGGGCTATGCAGTGGATCTTCCCGGCTGCGGCAAAACCAAAGAGACCAACGCTGTCATAACACTTGAGTATTTAGCTTCACTTATTAATAATTTTCTGAATGCTTTGGGATTAAAACGGGTAACTCTTGTAGGGCATTCTATGGGAGGCGGCATAGCTCAGCTGACAGCTTTAAATTATCCTGAGCGTGTGGAGAAATTGGTGCTGGTAAATTCCATCCCGATGCACGGGTTTCAGGCGTTTTACAGCTACGGAGAGGACAAACTCAGACAGCTTAGACAGCGTGAGCACGTATTTAGAAAATCAATACGAAATGTTGTGCCACAACTTAAAGATACAGAGTTTTTTGAGGAAATCGTAACGCAGGCAAAGGCCATACCGGATAAGACGTATATTGCGCACTCTAAAGCCATGTTTGAATCCGACTGGTCTGAGCGCATTGGTATGATTTTGTGTCAAACCCTGTTTATACAAGGTCAGCATGACAGATTTGTAACTATGAATGGGAGCATGAAAACTGCTCAAGCCATTAAAAACTGCACTTTTGTAACCCTCCCTAACTGCGGTCACAGCCCGATGGTGGAGACGCCCGATGAGTTTAACAAAGTTTTGTTTGATTTTGTAGGATGTTAAAGAAGTTTCTTCGCCTCATCTGTAACCTCGCTGTTTGAATCCGATAAGCCTTTGGCAAGAAGGTCTTTTGCTTTTGAGCCTTTAAAATATTTAAGCGCAGCCACTGCATCCTTTCTTACTTTGTAGTCAGAGTTATTTAGTAAATTTTCAATGAGAGCCAGCGCATTTGCGGGTTCTATTTTGCCGGATGATATGATTTTACCCAAAAACGGCGATATTATGCCAGTGAGTGTCGGCGTTTCCGACATTAGTTTAATAAGCTCATTAACAGTCTCATCGGTTGCAATAGCTGACAGCACATGAACAATCCGGTTTGCTCCCTCAGGGTTTCCTTTTACAAATTGCTCATCGTGTAACAAGCCCGAAAGTGGTACAAGCATATCGTTTCCCATATAAGCCAACAGATACTCTAATGCTTGTGAATCGGCAGGGTCGGCGGCTTTGACCATCTCTGAAATCAGTGATTTTACCGTTGCAGCATCTTTGCGATGGGATAAAAGACAGGTGATGTTTTCAATACTCTTTGGATATGCCGCTTGAACCGATGCACGGCTCTTTTTTATGAATACGATATAGCTTTCCCTGTATGAGTCAAATTCAGATGCTTTGCACCCTGAGGCAGGTTTATCAAGTGATTTTAAAGACTCTGCCACTAAAGCAAAATAACTGTCCTCTTCTGTTTTTTTGTTAATCTCGGCTGAGTTATATTTTGTAACCGTGCTCTGATATACGTAGTAAGCTCCAACGAGAACTACCACCAAAATAGCTAAGGCGACTGACAAAAATTTATTTTTTTTCACTTCTGCCCTATTTTGTATTTCTGAGGCGGTCGGCTTTTTCGCTATCTCCTCTTGAATGAGAGACGGGCGCATTATCGGCGATTTGCCGGAGGCTGCTCCCAACTGCTTAAGCGGCTGTTCAGTTTTAATATCCGGCTCCTCCGAGAGTTCCCAGTCAAGAAACCACTGTATTACAGCAGCATCTTTGCCGCCAGAGTACAAGTACCAGCCATTTGCGCTAAACACCAGAGCGTTTACACCATCGGTGTGTCCAGAAAGGGTTACCAAAAGCTCACCGCTTTCAACACTGTGGATGTTTATTGTCTCATCTGATGTTCCCACTGCAAAGCATTTCCCATCCGGATGAAACACGGCGCTTAACACTCCTTTATTTGACACCCTGTGACGTTTAACTCGTCTCATAGTATTTGTGCCCCAAACACAAACATAACCATCCTGACCTCCGGTAAGAAATTGTTGTCCGTCAGTACTGAATGATATTGAGTTTGCAGATCCCGTGTGTCCCTCAACGCTTGCCAACGATTTACCCGTTACACTGTCCCAAAACATGATGAGTCCTTTCACTGTGCCTGAGATTAGCGTTCTTTCCTCGTTATGCAGCGCAATGGATGTTATCTCATCGGCGCTTTCTTCAAATCTGCCATAGTATCTGCCGTGTATCGCATCAAACAGGCGGATGGTTCTTTCCGGGGATGCCGAAAAAGCGTATCTGCCGTCAGAGGTTAATGCTACCGTTGTTACTGATCCCACAGGGACTTTTAAATCGCTCAGACGCTCACTTTTATCTAAATCCCACGTTTGAATTTTCCCATCAGCACTGCCAAAGCACATAGTGTGTGACGTGTAATCTATTGCAAGCGTTTTTACTGACCCAAGTCCTGCAATTTCTGTCAACTCAGATGAGGGGGAGGAAGTGTCAGCTCTTATCACTTTGCCATCGTCACTGCCTGTTATCAGATATTTGTCATCAGAGGTTAATACAACAGCGTTTACAGAATCGGTATGATGCAGATACTCTCTGACTTTAAATCCGGATTTTAGAAAATGTTTACTATACATTTGTGGGATTGAGGTTAAGAGCTCTATTGCTGCAGGGTGTTGTTCGAAACCTGTCAGACTCCTTGCGCCCTCTATTAAATTTAGTGCCTCAGTAAATTCTGATTGACTGATTTTTTGAGCCGCTCCGGAAAGTCTTTTAGAAAACTCGTATCGTATCTCCTCTTCACGGATTGAGGCAGGAGTTACCAGTGTATATGACAAAGAGTACCGGGCATGAAAATTCAGCACCATTATCTCGTTGCCGTGTGCAATTGTAAGCTTATTTTCAGCTAACCCCAGAGCGGCGCATTTAAGCGGCCCCCTGTATTTAAAAACATTGTGTGTAAGTTTGCTTTTTATATCCCACACCCTGAGATTTGTTTCGTCAGCGGAGAGTAAAAACTTGCCATCAGCGCTAATTCCCACATAAGCTACAGGGCTTGTGTGACCAGAGAATGTGTGAATGTTTTTTCCTGACACGGCGTCCCATAAAATCACCTGCGATTGTCCTGATCCTGCGGTTACGGCAAGTTTACCGTTGCTGCTTAGAGCAATAGAGACAGCTCCTCTGCTATGACCCGAAAATGTGCGAATAGGTTTTCCGTTTTTAGTTTCCCACACACACGGCGGCGCCCCCTTGTGGGCGGTATAAACCTGTTTTAAATCAGGGGAGAGAGTAAGTGCTGTTACCGGTTTTCCCTCTGTTTTAAATGCTCCTGCGCTTTTCCCAGTATTAATATCACACACTAAAATTGTGCCGTCTGATGAGGCTGATATAACGTAATTTTTTGAAGCCAGAAACTTAATTGCCGACACAGCTTTTGTGTGTTTTTTTAAAGCCCATATTTCGCTTCCATCAGAGGCATTAAGAATGTGCACTGAACCGTCCTCATGCCCAGAGGCTATACTCTCCCCTTTAGGATTTATATCTATAGCTGTGACTTTGCCGTAACTCAGTTTAAACACACTTACCGGAGTCTCTGACGCTATATCATAAACATTTATGTGACCGTCACTCATTCCGGCATAGATATGCTGCCCGTCACCTGATACCGATAGTGAGCATGGCGCTCGGAATTCGTCAAAATATGTCCTTTGCACTGAAAACCCTGGCAGATACTGATTTGCGGCATCATCAAGAGAGTCAGGGAGTTCTATAAAACGCCCTCTCATGGAGTCATAGAGTGCGGCGTAGTCCTCTTGAAGTTCTCTAAGGCAGTAGCAGTAACCTACCGCCGTTATCGGATCTTCTTTGCCGCTGTCTAAAAACCACTTAAAACTCTCAGCGGCTTTCTTAAGTGACATCGTGTCCTGCTTTGTAATTTCACGGTTAGCTATAGATAGAGCCTGTAATTTTAGCGCCTCAGCCGATTCCTTACCCTCAGTGATTACCTCGTTTATTAGATTGAGGGCATTATGCTCATCGGCATAAAAAAGATGAAGTTTCCCCAATAAAAACTTTCCTGCTCCGGTGTGTTGAATTCTTTGCAAAAAGTCCCGCATCTCAGACACTGCGGCATCCTCTGTCAGCTCTCCGGTTTTACACTTTAGCATGGTAAGGTTAAATGCGGCCTCAACGTGCTCAGGCTCAGCGGTGAGCGCTTCTTTCCAACTGCTTTCTGCTCGGTGCAGCTGATTAATTGTTGCGTATGAGACTCCCTGATTATTTAGGGAGTCGGCCTTAAGGTCATCAGACTTCGCCTCAGGGCGTGGATACGGAGTACCCATTAGACGGCTGTATATTGACGTAAGACGGCTTGCGATTTCTTTAAAACTATCGGGTCTGCCCATCGGAGTTTTGGAAAGACACTCCACCATGAGGGAGGAAAGCTCATCGTCCAGATTTGGGCTTAAGTCTTGGGGCACCGGGGGTGGCTCGCCTGTGTGCATTTTTTGCCAAAGCATTAGTTGATAAAAAATCACCGCATGTCTTTGCTCTTCTGTAAGCAAAAACGGTCTGCGCCCGCAAAATAGCTCGTAAAGAATGCAGCCGTAAGCATAAATATCAGCAGGGATTCCGGCAGTGTGAGCATTTTCAAACTGCTCAGGAGCCATGTACTGAGGAGTGCCAAATGGAACTCCCCCTATTGTCATAGTCTGCCACGGGTTAGAGGTGTCATCATTGTCTGCTGCTTGATTTGACACAAGTTCTATCATACTCTTGTTTTTTTCTGATACGGCTAACGTCTCATCATTTCCCCAACTGCCAAGTCCTACAAGCCCAAAATCTGTGATTAATGACATCCCGTATCTGCTCATAAGAATGTTAGCCGGCTTAAGGTCTCTGTGAACCAGACCGGTTTGAGCTACTCCGTCCTCGTCTGTCCAAATTAGAGAATGAGTGTGATCCATTCCGGCTGCTATTTGAATTGCTATATCAAGTTTTTCGATAAGCGTTGAAAAGCGTCCCTCTTTGAGCCACTTGTCCATAGCACCGCCATCCACGTATTCAACAAAAAGACGAGGGATTCCCTCCATCACCTGAACATAGTAAGCAGAGCAGATATTGGGGTGAATCCCCAGACTTATCCACGCCTCAGCTTCACGATAAAAACGTTTAAGACCCTCCTCGTTTTTAAGCACCGAGGGAAGCGGAGTCTTAACCGCCATCATCCTGCCTATTTCACGGTCATAGACAAAATACACCTCGCCCATGCCACCGCGAGCAAGACCCCTGACATCGTAACGATTGTCTATGACATCGTTTTTAGACCAAAGCCCTTTCTCTTTGAGTGATATTGTGGTCAGTGTCGCCATTTAGAAGCTCTCCTCATAAGGAACTTAAAAAAAATTTAAACACAGATGGACACAGATATAACCATAATCTGTGTTTCAACATTACTTATATTGCCTATGCAGTTAGCTCCGCAAACAAAAAAATGGATTCCTGCTTTCGCAGGAATGACAAGAAAAAAAGGAATGACAAAAAAAAGAAATTGTCCCCCTTTGTCATTCCCGCCTACGAGCGGGAATCCAGTCCTTTTAAATGTATCATTTGCTGACTGAAAAAAATTTACAGGAGTTAACTCAATAAGCATTTTAATTACTTCAGTGACAGTGCGCCAGATTGAGGGTCATAGTTGTAAACCCCTTTATCTATGGCTGAGCCGGAAAACTGTTCCAATTCTGTCAGATCCTTTGGAAATCTGCCCTCAGCGGCGTTATATGCGTTGATGGCTGCTTTGAGGTTTGCAAGCTCAGTTTTCTGTGCCACCACCTTAGAGTTGTCAAGTGCGTCCTTTCGTGATTTGGCCATCTCCTGAACTTTATCTGCAACTCCCGGTTCTTTATCTTGTTTTTCACAAGCTGACAGCAGCAAAAATACAACCGACAACAGCAGCAACGATTTAAGTATTTTTTTCATTTTACCTCCTAATGTTAATCAAATTTTAATTCAGAAGTATAACGAAGCCAACAAAGTTAGGCGATTTAATTAGAATTTGAATCATCTCCAACCCTCGTGTTCCATAATATTGTCTATCAAAAGACACAGCGTATTGGCGCTCTGATAGCTTACCTCAATGTCCTTTGTAACGGCTTTATCTATTACCTCAGCTAACGCAGGTGGAATATCAGACCTGCGCTTCAGTATTGGTATCGGCGGCTCCTCTAAGACAATGTCTATCGGATGTCTGATAAGTTTACTCTCTCCTGTTATAGGTTTATTTTTGAGCTCATCAGGAATATCTACGGTGTATTTGCCTGTCAGCATAAAATAGAGTGTAACCGCTGTTGCATATACATCAACCGGGGGCTTTGAATACTTGTAGTTTTTGATAAGCTCCGGAGACATGTACATGAGAGAGCCGGCAAAACCGCCGTGAGTTCTGGTTATATCAAAGAACGAGTCTCCCACGTTTTCAAAAGACTTCGCAAGCCCGTAATCACATATTTTTGCTGCCGGTGATTGTTCCTGATTTAGGCTATATAGTAAAATATTTGAGGGTTTAATATCTCTGTGAATAAACCCTCTGCTATGGAGAGCGTTAAGCCCTTTAAGGATTTGAACCGTTATTGCACAGGCATTCTTAACGGAGATAGTTTTACGGGCAGAGTTTTTCATAAGATTTAACACATCTCCGCCCGGCATAAACTCAGTAACAAAGTAGTATGTTGAGCCAAAGGCGCCCTTGTCGGTAATGGCAACGAGGTTAGGGTGTGTGACCTCAGACTGAACTGCCATCTCACGCTCAAAGAGTTTTAACCGGCGGGGGTCATCCAAAGTTGAGGGGTGAATCTTTTTTATTGCGCACACTCTGCCTGTACTGCGTTGCACCGCTTTATAGACAACACCCATTCCGCCACGTCCCAGCTCTCCTATGGTTGCATAAAAGTCCTCATAGTCGAAATGCTGAGACTTGTCCTCCATGCGGCTGGTGCAATCACGGCATAGATACACAGCAAGGGGGAAAAATGGAGTCATACCGTCAGAGCCGGCAAGGTCTGAGATGTCTTTAGAACATCGGCTGCAGTTTTCGGATGATTTATCATCTGGGGGCTTTGGAAAGAAGTCAATCTTTTCAGAGGTCTCAACCTCGTTTGTCTGACATTCCTCACAGAGAGCGTCTCCTGCGTCTGTCTCATCATCGTCGTAACTGATGAATTTAATTATTTCAACCCCGCACAGTCTGCATAACACAGGGGTGCTGCCTGTTTTTTCAAATGTCAGACGTAAAAGAACATCCCCTATTTTTATTTCGTCTCTGGAATTTAGTACCTGTTTGGATATTTTCTTGCCGTTGACCAGTGTGCCGTTTTTGCTTTCCAAATCGGACAGTACACATTGGTTTTCCGTCATCTCAAGTTTGCAGTGGCTTCTGGAAATTGAGCCGTCTGTGGTTACCAATTGCAGATTGGCATTCTTAGAGCGGCCAACAACTATTTCATAAAAATCGCTAAAGACAAATCGTTTGCCTTTTTGAAACCCCTCAAGTATTTCTACCTTGATGCCTGACATATTTATAATCTCCGATATTTACATAACAAACAGTTTTGCCGTATAAACCCTGCCTTTAAGTATAGCCTGTGTTTCCATGTAAAATCAAATTTAATGAAATTTTACATAATTGGGAGATAAGCGAATATGTACATACATACATACACTGTGGTTTTGTATTGCTTGTTTTACAAAGAAACCGTAGAGTATGGGGCATCTGGCATTTCTTTGAGGAGTTCCGAGCTGTAACCTTGATCTGCAAGCACAAAACCTCAACCGCTCACGCTATCGCACAAGCGATTTGTTCTTCAAGTCCTTGCCCTTGGGCGTTCTTTTTCTCTGCCATAAGAAACAGGCTCTTGCCGCCGCTCTTTGCCGCCCAAAGCTCGCCAATGTTGCGCTTTTCCTTAGTATCCTGGGTGTCGGCAAGAAACGCGCCCTTATATTCTATAACCAAAATCCGCCCGTCTTTGAGTACAGCGACAAAATCGGGATAAAAGCGATCGGTTGATGTCGGCAGCCAAAATGACGTTTGCGAACGGCCTGACAGATTGCGAATCCAGTATTTCACTTGTGGGTGGTTGTCTATTAACTTAGCGCATTCAAATTCTTCTCCATCGCTTTTTAGCTCGCCTACGCTGCCGAAAAAATGGTTCTTGAATTGATACCGGCCATGATAAGACCACGCTGCAGGATAGTCGCGGTTTTCGAAAGCGAAGCCGTAGGCAAAACTTGTTTCAACGGACGCCTCGGGAGCAAACAAAAATGTTTGATAGTCGACAGCGTAAGCCTGTTTGCGGTAATCCGCTTTTTTTTGCTGTGTAACCTTGGCAAGCTGATATTTGAAGCGCAACAAGTCCTGTAACGGGATGCCGCGCCGCTCAATGAGGTAGGCAACCAGTTTTCTGCAAAATTCTAAAAGCACGGGCTGAGTAATGTCTGGCTGGCGGCATTGGTTGTCAAGCCAACGGGAAAGCTGCAAGTCCGTCGTGTCCAGCTTTAGCGTGCCAATCTCAAGCTGGACGTTTTGGTCGAGGTGCCTATATTCCACTTTTTCACCTTTTAAGTCCACCTCCCAACGCTCTGCAGTTTCTATTATGGAAAATTCCACCGGTGATAATTCCGCCGCACAGGTGTTCAAAGTCCAGCCGCCAAGGTCAAGGATCAAGTCTTCTTCGACAAATTCCAGTTTGCCTTGAATGTTCAAAAACAGGCGCGGCACTGCAAATTTCTCACCGCGTGCAACGGGGGCAATGCTGTTGCGGTACGTAACGCGGTGACGGCCAACAGAAGCGCGCAAGGCATCGCGCCGGTCGGGAGCCGCAGCGGCAACAAGGCACTCTTCCAACTCGTCGGTAATCTCGCCCTGCACGGTAACAGTAACGGTTCCATCCGGTCGCGTTTCCACCTGCACACGCTCGGCCACATCTTGGGCAAGGCCGGTAAGATCCGGTACGCTGTCCACAGTTTCGAGGAAAACAGGGGTGCGGTTAAATAGATCGCCATTTGTTCCGAATCCAGGCAAACCGGGTTGCCGCTGTTGAAGCATGGCGGCGGCTTCGTCTGGTTCAAAGCCCATTTTTTGTACAAGCGTATCAGTGAGGGCGCGCGCACCTTCGCCAAAGAGCGCATTGACATGGGCGTAAGCACGATTTAAGGCTGAGTTCGGGCGGTTCTGCGCGTAGGGCATACGCAATACGCGCCCTAAAAGCTGCTCTATATCTATTGCGCTGCTGATGTTTGCAACAGAGCACAGAACATAAGCGAACGAACAATCCCATCCTTCTTTCAGCGCCTCCACGGTGATGATAAAGTCAACGTGGCAAGCCGGGTCAAATAAATTGATCGCATCCAGTTCACGCTGCTCACCGGTTGCAACGGCGATTCTCTCCGGCGCTATATTTTCGTTTTCGATAAGGTGATTTTTCAGGACTTCAACGGTCGCCTCCTGCCCTTTGTCCTGAGCTTGAAAAAGTGTCAATGGACGAATACAGAGCGGGTCGGTTTTCGCAGTTTCAGCCAGTTGAGCGCGTCTTTCTATAGCGTCATGCACGGCGGAGCGCCAGTCGGGATGCTCGGTAAGGATGATTGGAAGTTTTATCATCTGCGCTGCCTTCACATCGACAGCGGAAGCCCTAAACAATACGTTGCTCCCATTTTGCGGGTCGGTGTTTGGCGTAGCTGTAAATTCAACAATACAAGATGGGCGCAAAGCAGCCAACATATCGAAAGAGAGTTTGGTGCCTGCCTTGTGCGCTTCGTCCACAATAACTAAAGGACGGTGATATGCCATAAGGTTGACAAAGGAAAACTTGATATTGCCTTTTTCGTCACGTTCAAGCCCTGTCGTATTAGGGGGTATCTGTGCGAAGTGCGGTTCAAAGTTTTCCGAATGGGCGTAAGCTCTGCGTCCATCGGGGTTGCTTGTGCGTAAGGTCTGAATCGTAGCGACAATAACGGCGACACGCTCGGTCAAATCTTGCGGCCTGATTTGATCAATCTCACTAATATCGAATACAGACACGCGCCCGGCAAAAGCGTCTTCTATAGCTGCGCGGTAGGGATGATATGGTTTTTTCAACGCCTCCGCTGTATGTGTGCGGATTGTGCTAGTCGGCACAAGCCACAACACAACTGGATAATCCCGCTCAAGATACGTCCTACCTGCAACGGCTATGGTGGTGCGGCCAGCAAGGTTTTTCCTCCACCTGTCGGCAGGCGCAGGCAAACGTTGGGAACGCCTTCAAGTTTCGCAATTGTACGATAGGGCGGGGGCAGCTCATCAGGCTTGCGCTCCCGCAATGTACGAATAAACGACTGTTCCGGATCGCCGGACATACGGGCACGCTCAAGATACACTGCTAAAGTATCCAAAGCGGTGCGCTGAAAGTCTTTTAATTCCATAAGTCTTTTCTCCTATCTTGCCCTTATCTCATAGGGAATCTGTCGAAACGTTATGCCTTCACGGTTCAATCGTTCCGCGCTCAAGCGGCAGCCCTCTCCGAAAATGACTTTTGCTCCGTTATGTGGCGGTAAGCTGGACAGCATTTTCGCTGTCAAGACATTGCCGCCGTTGGGTCGTTTGTCGCCCAAAATGCCGTTATAAAGCAGATAATAACCGACGCCCTCATGGCTTCCCAGGAAAGTGGCATCCGCGCGACCAGAAAAAGGGATGCCGGTTTCGATAAACCAAATATGCGCAGCCAAAGGAGCGAATGTTATCCCTTTAGAAACATGGCCGCTTTCATCAAACACAGGAACGCCCAAACGATAGAAGCGAAAACCGCCTCCGCCTTTCCATCCCACGGCTTCGGTAATACCTCCGCTATCCTCACCTGCAATTACTTTTTTAAGGCGAGGGATTATATGCGTATGGGAATGCTCGCCCAGCTCGACCATGATCCAGCGCCGCCCCATTTTATGGGCAACCGCACCTGTGGTTCCAGAACCACCAAAAGAATCTAAGACAAGATCATTTAGTTGGGTCGATAGTTCTATTACTTTATGTATTAAAGCTTCTGGTTTTTTGCTCTGTGGAAATTGAACACCGCCTTCATTTGTTAAATTGTTCAGTGGGAAGCCTTCCCAATATGTACCTGTTTTTTCTAATTTCAGGAGCCTTGAACCTTTCTTAACTGCAACGTCGCTTAACCATGCAATAAGATCGCATTTCTGGCCTTTGTAATAGAGTCTGGTTGTTCTTCCCTTATTTTTTCCAGATCGTGGCATATATTCGATGCTGAAAAAATCGCCATGCCCAGCTACAGCCTCCATAACTCTAGTTCTGATCGAGCTTTGAGCGTTTGTATCGCGGAAGATTTTGTCGAAATATTTTATATAGCAATCTCTCTCTGAAATCCCTTCTGCATTCATAATATAAGTAATTGGCTCCATAACGACACCGTTATGCCGAAAGATTTTTATAGGTTCTCCTGCACCATCTGTGATGTTAGAAACAAATTCCTTAGTACCCAAACTTTTTAGAACCCGCGTATATTTCCAACTTTTACCTTCATCCCGCATTTCATCAATTAGCTCAAATAAGTCTTCTTCATCATAAACATCATTAAACTTCTTAAACCCTCCTGAACCATTATAATTTTTTGCATACACAAGAAGATATTCAATATTTTTCTTTAGTTTCTTATCTTCGCCACCACCGCTTGCGCCTGCAGTTTGTTTCATTTTTGCGCTAATTTGATTAACAAAGTTTGCCCGTCCAAAAATCTCATCCATAATCACTTTTAGGTAATGAGCCTCGTTGTCGTCAATCGTTACCCACATGCTCCCGTCCTCTGATAATAGACTGCGCAACATTTCAAGACGCGGATACATCATGGCAAGCCATTTTGTATGTTCAAGGTTGTCATCGTAATGCTCGAACGCGCTTTTTGTGTTGTAAGGCGGGTCTATAAAAATGCACTTCACCTTTCCGGCATAATAGGGAAGCAAGGCTTTCAGCGCATCGAGGTTGTCGCCTTGAATCAGCATATTGCCGGTGTTGCGGTCGCCGTGCGAAAACTCACGCACCTCCTCTAACAAGCGGTAAGGGGTGCGCGTAGTGGCTTTAATATCGTCATCGCGTGTGAGCCAATGCAAGAGCGGCATAGTGTCCTACCGCCACAAATTTTCAACAATAGCCGGATCTATCGCTGTGTAAATCTGGTTTGCCGTCATCTCAATCTTACAGTGGCTGCTGGAAATTGATCCGTCAGTGCTTGACAACATCCCGGACATGCCTTACTGCTCCTGATTGTTGACAAATATGAGAGGTTTAACTTTAGCCAACAGCTGCGATATTCTATATTGCCTTAGATTTTGTCTGCCAGAAAGCAGTATAAATACAACCAGTACAAACGTGGGCCCGTTTAAGTTTTTGTTGATTAAATGGTAAATCAGAAGCGAAACTCCCATCAAGCTGCTTGATACACTAAAGATAAGAAAGTAGATTTTTCTCCTAATCAAACGGTTTATAAACTTTGTTTCTTTATCATTTAGTTCCACAAATCACCCTTTCCCTGATTATTTATTACATTACACTGTGTTCCTTTGCAAATCCTGTCTTTAAGTATAGCCGGTATTTCTAAGTAAAATCAAATAAATCCTGTACGATAAAAAATTTTTTGACTGGTAACATTGACTAAATATCCGGCTTTGTGGTATAAAACGTAATGAAAAAATTGGTGTTGCTGAGTTTGCTTTTGACGGCAGTGATGTTTTATTACATTGCTTCAGCCGAGGGAATGAGCGGGTGCGATACAAATTGTGCGGCGTGTCACACGTTAACCGAGGAGGAGGCTACAGACATTCTTAAGCAGCTTGGGCCTGCCATCACTGTAAAAAAGATTCAAGTAGCGCCATCTAAGGGTTTGTGGGAGATAACCATAAAGGCTGAGGATAAGGAGGGGCATCAGAAAGACGGCGTGGTGTATCTTGATTACTCAAAAGGAAACGTAATACTGGGAAATATTCTTAAGTTAAAAACTAAAGAAAACCTTACCGATAAGCGAATGGGTGAGCTAAAGAAATTTGATTATAAATCCATACCGACAAAGAATGCAATTGTGCTTGGGAGTAAAAAAGCTAAGTACAAAATAATTGTGTTTACCGACCCTGACTGTCCATTTTGTCAGAAACTTCACGGAGATTTAAAACAGGTTGTTGCTGAAAGAGATGATATTGCTTTTTACATCATGCTGTTTCCTCTTACGGAAATTCATCCGGACTCCTACAAAAAGGCAGTCTCCATAATGTGTACGAAGTCTATGAAACTCCTTGACGATGCAGCAGAAAAAAAAGAAATACCGGAGGAAAACTGCAGCACAAAAGCAGTGGATGATAATATAAAACTTGGGAACAAACTTGGCATAACCGGCACTCCTACAGTCATTTTACCGGATGGCAGACAATACCGTGGCAACATGAAAACCGAGGAACTGCTAAAAGCGATTGAGAATAAGTAATCGTCAAAACCACTGCTCTTAAATCAATAAGCATAATTTAACATTTACGATACCACCCAACTTGCGTTATTACAATGACGTTTTTTTTGCTGCAATTTTGCTAATATAGCATAGTTGTGGAACTTAAAGTAAAACTCATAGAGAAATACATAGTTAGAGAGCTTTTCAATAACTTTGTTTTAAGCCTGCTTGCATTTAACATGGTACTAATGATGGAGAGGATCCTGAAGTTCAGTATCCTGCTATCAGGCGTAGGAGCCACACTATTGGATTTTGCAGGCATTATAGTGCTGATTCAGCCGCAGCTATTTTTACTGACTATCCCAATGTCTTTAATGTCAGCGGTATTGTTTACTTACGGACGGCTTACATCTGACAATGAACTTACCATTTTACGCTCCTCCGGCATGTCCTTTGTATCTATCTCAAGACCAGTATTTGCATTAGGCATTCTGTGTTTCATTTTAAGTATTTTTAACAGTTTTTACCTGGGCCCTGAAACAGCCAAAGAGCTTCGCATCAAAATCACAGAGCTGATTACTACAAAATCTCCTCGTGCTATCAGGGAGGGAAACTTTTATTCGCTGTTTAAAGACGTTGTTATTCTGGTAAAAAAGAAACCTACTGAAGACACGCTTAACGAGATATTTATTTACGATAAGAGAGATCCAACGCGGCCGGGAACTATATTTGCAAAAGAAGGGAAGATATCTGTTTACGGAGGCACTAAAATAGGTTTCAACCTTAAAGAGGGAGAGATTTATCTTCCTGATCAAACCGATATAACTAAAATAACCTTTGACAATTACAACATGATACTAACTATGACCCATCAGGTCAACTCTCAGATAAGCGAACTGACCCCATTTGAAGTACTTAGTAGAGCTAAAGAGACAAAAGGAGATGAAAGGGTACAGGTTTTTTTGGAATTCCACAGAAGACTGGCACTTCCTCTGATAGTGCTTATTCTTAGTGCTCTTGCTCCCTCAATCTCCCTCCTCTCTAAAAAAACAGGCAGACTGGGAGAGCTAAGCCTTGCTATGGTAGTTTTTCTGCTCTATTACAGCAGTCTTATTTACTTTGAAAAACTTGCCAGAACTGGAAAACTACCACATTATGTCAGCGGATGGCTCCCTCTTACAGCTCTTCTGATTTTCACTTCTATCTTCTTTATCAAGGCCACCAGACGATGAAAATCCTCCTCCGGCAATATATAAAAGAGACCGTCACGGTTATTTTTATAGTCTCGCTTGGGCTCTCCTGTCTGATTGCAATGTTTGAGGTTATAGACAAACTTGATAAACTGATCAAATTTTCGCCCGGTTTCAATGATTTTGCACTCTACTGGGTTTACGTGCTGCCAAGATACTTAAAATATCTCCTCCCCATGGCTGTTCTGATGGCCGTGCTTATTGTCTTTGGCCAGGCCTCTAAAATCGGCGAACTCGTTGCAGTTAAAGCCTCAGGAGGACGGTTAAAGAAGCTGTTTTTGCCTATCATTATGCTGGCTCTGCTTGTTTCGTTCGTTGATTTTGCCGTTGATGAGTTTGTTGCAGCCAAGTTTAATCTCTATGCAAACAATCTGCTTTTCAAAATTAAAAACAAAAAACAACGCTTAATGTATAAGACCGAGGATGTATGGTTTATGGAAAAAAAGGATATGATCATAAACGCTGCCCTATATCATCCTGAGGATAAATCGCTGACAGATGTCAGCGTTTTTATAGCTTCTGGCAGTAAACTGGTTGAAATCATAAAAGCTAAACGCTGCTACTATAAAGATAACCAGTGGGTTATGGATGAGGCATTGAAATATGACCTTCTTGCGATGACTGCTTCAAAAGTCAAAGATTTGCATTTTAAAGACTTTAAAACAACTAATATCTATGACGAAAGCGTTATGATCTCCGATGAAATGCACTTTTTGGATTTATACAGATATAACCTCAGATTGAAAGCCGCAGGTTATAACAACCAACGGGTGCTTGTTGACTTAAACTCTAAGTTGTCGTATCCGTTTACCTGCATGGTTATGGTGCTGTTGGGTCTATCCATATCAGCACGATTTAAGATGGGAGGCAACATAATTAATGTGGGGCTTTCCATCGCCATAAGCCTGATATACTGGATATTTTTTGCCATGTCAATATCCCTTGGATATTCCGGCATACTGCCGGCTGTGCTCTCTGCATGGCTAATTCCTGCCTCCTTTGGCGCTGTCGCCGCTTATTTTTTTGGCAGAATACCGGAATAATTTTTAAGCATTTGACAATTTAATCAGAATGTTATAACGTATTATGGTTGTGACAGAGGAGCTTAGTAAGCAAGGAGGTGCCTGATGGCGCATGGGATCGGTGCATTGCCTGAGGTTCTAAAGGTAGGCACAAATGAGATGGAGTTGGTTGTTTTCAAAATGTTTACAAAACGTGATACCGGACATATGGAAACGAGGATATATGGAGTTAATGTAGCAAAAGTGCGGGAAATAATTCCAATGCCTTCTGTAACGACAGTGCCAGATACGCCTGATTACGCTGATTCTATGGCTGAGGTCAGAGGGGAGGTTATTCCAATAGTGGACCTGGGGCGGTGGATGAAGCTGGTTTTGCCGGACATTGAAATACGGCCAAAAGTGATAGTGCTTGAGATGCTTGGCACAACGGTTGGAATGATAGTGCATGACGTGGAAAGAATCAGGCGTATTAAGTGGGATATGATAAAACCGCCACCTCAGCTTTTGCAATCTAAGCACGGCGGTAAAATAACCGGAGTCACAAAGATTGAAGAGGGTGAGGGGCTGCTTCTAATTTTGGACCTTGAAAGCGTTATACAGGACATCGGGGCATTGGTGCCAAAACCTGGAATATCTATGGATGATGTGAGGAAAACAGATAAGAAAAAACTAAGCGGTAATGTTTTAATTGTTGATGACTCGTCGGTAGCACGGCGAATTCTAAAAGACACCCTTGAAAACATAGGCCTTACTATAATGGAGGCAGTGGACGGCAAGCAGGCTCTCCAGCTTCTTTTTGATTTTCAGAAAAAAATAGGAGATCAACCTATAGAGACCTTTATTAATCTAATAATTTCCGATGTTGAAATGCCGGAGATGGATGGGCTTACTTTTACAAAAAACGTTAAGACTAACCCATTGTTACAGAAAATACCAATCATAGTGAACACGTCGTTAAGCGGAGCTGAGAACAAGGAAAAGGCTAAGGTAGTTGGTGCTGAGGGCTACCTTATAAAGTTTGACGTTGCGAATTTAATATCGGAGGTTTCACGGTTTTTTAAATAACTAAGGTGGTAAGCGATGAAAAAAGGACCTTTAATAGAGAAAGACAGTTTTAACCTTATTGGAAAAGAAATGAAAAAGGATTTTGACAGTTTTCATTTGCCGATAGTGAAACGAATAATCCATGCTACAGGGGATTTTCAGTTTGAAGATACAATCAGATTCCACCCTGATGCTGTAAAGTGCGGTGTTGAGGCAATAAGACGGGGATTGGACATAGTGGTTGATGTCAAGATGGTGGCTGCCGGTGTAAACAAAAAAGCGCTTGCTAAGTTTGGCTGCAATGTAGTTTGCAGAATTTCAGATGAGGATGTGGAACAGACTGCATTGAGGTTTTCATTAACCAGGGCAGAGGCGGCCTTTCAGATGATTTTGTCTGAGGGTACGGCTTCAAACATAGGCATAATTGCTATTGGCAATGCGCCAACGGCTCTTATAAAAACTATGGAGATTATAGATGCCGGGGGATTTTCACCAGCACTGGTTATTGGTGTACCAGTTGGTTTTGTAAAGGCAGAGGAATCAAAAGATATGCTTTCGCAAAAAAACTACCCATTTATCACCTGTCTGGGCAAAAAAGGGGGTTCTCCTGTTGCTGCCGCAATCATAAATGCCCTCGTTATTATCGCCGGCGAGAATAAATAAGCTAACCTGATATTGTACACTTAAAACAGGAGGATTACATGGAAAGAAGAGATTTTATTAAATTAGCTGTTGCAGCAGTGGCTTTTAGCGCTTCTATTCCAAAACTGGTTTTTGCAGATAAGGATTTTGAAGCTGAGGTAAAGAAGCTGATGGAGGGTAACGAAAGGTTTACCAAAGGAGAGTTTAAACAGCGTGACTCAAGCTCCGCTAAACTAAGCGAACTTTCTAAAGGTCAGCACCCGTTTGCCGTCATAGTGACATGTTCGGATTCACGGGTGGACCCTGAAATTGTCTTTGATGAGGATTTGGGGGAGATATTTGTGATACGCACCGCAGGAAACGTAGTAGATAAGATAGCACTGGGGAGCATTGAATATGCCGTTGAACATCTGCATAGCCCAATCGTTGTAGTTGTTGGCCACGAAAGTTGTGGAGCGGTAAAGGCAACTCTTGAAGCAAAGGGCAAAGTGCATGGCAATATCGGCTCAATTGTGGATAAAATCCTGCCTGCAGTTCATACTGCTAAGAAAAATACAAAAGCCGGCGGAGACGTTCTCTATAACGCCATTATTGAAAATGTAAGAAATGTAACCAGAGAGATTTCCACTAAAAGCCCTGTTGTTGCTAAGGAGCTTAAAGAAGGGAAAGTTAACGTGCTGGGAGCATATTATTCTATCTCTACTGGGAAAATTATCAGGGTATAAATGTCATATAATTTTGAAGCACTATTAGAGGAATCGGTAAGAATTCACGGACATCTGTGTCCCGGTCAAGTGCTCGGTGTGCGGATGTCAGTGTTAGGGCTAAACTCCGTTGGGATAGATGACCCCCGTGGTACAGAAAGGAAAGATTTCCTCGTGTATGTAGAGATAGACCGCTGTGCTACTGATGCTATACAGTCCGTAACGGGCGCTACTCTTGGTAAACGGACTCTTAAGTTTATGGACTACGGTAAGATGGCTGCGACATTTGTTAATTTAAAAACCGGATGTGCCGTAAGAGTGTTGGCAAGAGAGGATGCCCGTTTTAAATCAGTGGAGTATTTCCCGAACGAGACCGATATTCATAAGGCTCAACTTCAGGCTTATATGATTATGAAAGATGAGGAGCTGTTTGACTCAATGGACGTCTCGGTAACCATAGCGCCTGAGGATATGCCCGGTAGACCGCTTAAAAGGCTTGAGTGCTCACAGTGCGGTGAATTTGTTCAGGACCTAAGACATATAGAAAAAGACGGTAAACCCCTCTGTAAGACATGCTTTAACAATAATGCTTATTATGTGAAAAAAGTGATTTAAGTTGACAAGAATGTTGTAAAGGAGTTATACTCGTAATGTTTAATGAGTTAATGGGGCTGTAGCTCAGTTGGGAGAGCGCTTGAATGGCATTCAAGAGGTCGTCGGTTCGATCCCGATCAGCTCCACCAGTTTTATAAGTACTCAGAAGAAAGTGCTGATTAGCCTTACCGGGTTATCCACTAAATTAACATTCACATGAAAATCCTCTTCTCTGCTTAGAATCCTGATAATACCTTTGTAATCAATCCTCAACTGTATGGGTTTAGCTGGCGGCAGCATAAGCGTCTGATGCTGCCTTGCTTCATAACAATCTGCTGACGAAACAACTTTGTCATAATAGTTTTCAGGCGGGCGGCATAAAACATAGCTTACTCCGGTGTCTTTCAATGATTTATCAAAAATATCCCAATCTGCATCATCTGTTATGAAATTTTCTTTTTGCCACTGACTGTCTATGTTGGATACATTGAAGGGATACCTGATTTCATGAAACACGCCTGAGTACTTTTTAGCACATTGAGTTACAATGTCCGGTATTTCACTGATATTTGATTTTAGCGCAACCGTTATAAAGTGAAGTTTAGGGGCACGATGTTGCTGAGAGCAAAACGATGTTAAACGCTCCAGATTACTAATGAATCTATCATAAATGCCGCCTTTTCTTAATTTAGGATACAGAGACGGATTTAGCGTATCCACTAAAATGTTAATATGATGAATGCCGCTTTTACTCATGGCGAAAAGAATGTCATCAGAGAGGTTGGCAGCCAGGTTTGTAGTAAACAAAACCCTGTCACGAAGCTCTGGTGGTATTAGTTCCAGAAATTCTGCCAGCTCAGGGTGCAGTGTAGGCTCATGAAGGCATGACAAATAAAATGAACCAGCTGGCAGGTATGGCAGAAACGATATTATTTTTGTAAAAGTTTCTGTTGTCATAACTCCGGTATTAAGTAACCCTTTACGATTGACTGAACAAAAAGGACATCTCAGATTACAGTTATCAGTGATGTCAGCTGATATAAACTCAATATCAATATTCAGGCCAATACTAAAAGGACTGTTCTTTAAAAAGTAATCAGTATTATTAATCTTTACGGAAATCGTGTGAGTTTTGTTATCTGCCATATACTCAGGAAAATAGAAATGAAACGCATGGCAGCCGTTTCCTATACCTGACTCTTCAAGGTCTTTTCTATATATGTCTGCCGATATTGTGGCAATATTAGTTTGTGTCGTCTCATCATAAATTTCAATATTCACCGGGGTATCAGGACTTTTTTTGTTATATGCCCACCCTGAAAATCCCGTTTTGTCAAACCCTTCTATACAGCCGTCAAAATAATTTTCAACAGGGATATTGAGTGTAACAACAGCTGTATTCAGTAAGAAATCGGTATTAGAAATCTTTGCAGTTATAGAGTGCTCTTTGCCATCTGATATGTGCTGTGGAAACTCAAACCTAAACGCATGACGACCGTTTCCAAAGCCTGATTCCTCAAGGTCTTTTCTATACGTGTCTGCTGCTATTGTGGTAATATGTGTTTGGGTTGTCTCGTCATAAATTTCAATATCAACCGGAGTATCGGGACTTTTTTTGTTATATGCCCACCCTGAGAATCCCGTTTTGTTAAAGCTCTCAATATAGCCATCATACTGAATTTCTACAGGAATATTGATCGTGAAAAAACTGGCACTCAGAGAAAAATCTGTATTAAATATCTTTGCAGTTATCGTGTGGTCTTTACCATCTGCCATACTTGCCGGAAAATCAAATTTAAACGCATGGCAGCCATTGCCAATGCCTGCCTCTTCAAGGTCTTTTCTGTATATGTCTGCCGTTATAGTGGCAATATGGGTTTGAGTTGTTACATCATAGATTTCAATGTCGACAGCAGTATCAGGAGTCTTCTTGTTATATGCCCAGCCGGAAAATCCGGTTCTGTAAATGTAGTCAATACAACCTACATAATTTTCTGTTTTATATAACATCCTGTTACTCCGTCCTGTGTATAATACGACATTATGCTATACTAAATTTGCATCTGGGGCTCAGGAGAAAGC